>JBOHRL010000107.1:0-35870 GCA_050732695.1 Longimicrobiales bacterium
GCGTGGGCATCTGGAGGGTGCCGCGGACGGATTCCTCGGTGACGATGCTCGAACCGGTACGTTCGTCGTACCGGACGCGGAGCACGTTGTCGAGTCCTTCTCGAATGCCCTCGACGTGGGTGATGAGGATGACCTGTTCGAAACGGGCCTCGAGCTTGTGGAGGAGCTGGATGACGTTGTCGCGGTGCTCGACGTCGAGGGAGCCGAAGATCTCGTCGAGGATGAGGATGGAGAGTTGCTGGCCGGCGCGCTCGGCGATCATCTGGCTTATGGCAAGGCGCAGGACGAGGTTGGCGATGTCTTCTTCACCACCGCTGATGACGGGCTTCTCTTCGCCTTCATCGAGGACGAGCACGTTGTAGTCGTCATCGATGTCGAGCGCCGTGTAGCGGCCGTCTGTGATTTCGGCCAGGAATGTGCTGGCCACCATGCTCAACTCGGGGCGGACGCGCGCGTTCAGGTCTTCGCGCAGGCGGGTGAGTGCGCTATCGAGGTCGTTGTGATGGCGGAGCATGAATTCGGCGTTGCGCGTGCCCGCCATGCGGTCCCTGTACTGCTTCAGGTCGCGAACGGCGAGGCGGCGCGCTTCCTCTGCGGTCTGGACGCGACCTGTGATTTCGACAGCGAACAACTCAGCGCGATGCAACGAATCGGCGGCGGCATCGTGTTCGGCGCGCGTCTTCTCGAACTGTTCATCGCTGTATCCCAGCGCACCGGACTCACGGGCGAGAGCTGCGATGCGGTGTCTGGCGGCGGCGGCCAGCTTCTGCGCATCGGCACTCTGCGCTTCCCGTTCGGCCTTTGCTTCGACAATGGAAGTCAGTCTTTCCGCCCGGCGTTCGAGGTTGCGGAGCGCATCGAGTTTTGACTGCGTGGCTGCGTGCTGTGCGCTGTCGTATCCGGCTGGCAGGGCTGCCAGTTCCATGCGCAGGGTGGCAAGTCTCTTCTCATCGCGCTTGCGCGATTCGGCGACAGTCCAGAGTTCCTGGACGGCCTGTTCGCAGCGGGCCAGCTTCTGGCCCTGTTCGTCGGCGGCTGCGCGAGCGCGTTCGCGAGCGCGTTCCGCCTCGACCAGTGTCGCGGGCTTGCGCGCGAGCTGTTTCTCCCGTTTCGAGAGCCACTTGCCGTCCTGTGTGAGAGTGAGCAGCTCATCATCGAACCGGCCGAGCACGGTTTCGAACTCACCGTGGAGCGGCTGAAGGCACGTTGGACAGGTGCCGTCGGGCCCGGCCTTCTTCAGTTCACGAATCTTCTGTTTGAGTTCGCGGGCTCGTTCGCGCGCCGATTGCAGCCGGGTCGCGACTTCCTGCTTCTTGCTGGACCAGTCGGCGCTCTGCGCCTCGACCTGCGAGTCTGCCGTCTCGAGGGCTTCGCGTGCAGCGGCGAGTTCGGCCTGAAACTGCATGACGAGGCCGGGCGCTTTCTCGAGCGTCGCGATGCGGCGGTCGCGCTCGGCGATCTCTTCGCGGAGCGCGGTCTCACTGTGGGCGAGCACGGAGCGCCGCTCGTGGACGCGCGCGAGTTCATCGAGTTTCGTGACTTCCGCGACAATGGCGGGCAGTTCGCGCAGGCGTTCGCGGACGCCGCCGAGTTCGGCCGCGGCCTCGGCGATGGTCTCGAGTTCGCGGCGGGTTCGTTCGCTGTCGCGTTCGGCGGCTTCGAGTTCCTTCTTCGCGGCCTGTGTCTCGTGGACGTTGTCGCGTGCGCGTTCG
Organism: Longimicrobiales bacterium; assembly: GCA_050732695.1. Classification (GTDB taxonomy): domain Bacteria; phylum Gemmatimonadota; class Gemmatimonadetes; order Longimicrobiales; family RSA9; genus JBFFZF01. Next base: position 1,713 of record JBOHRL010000107.1, read on the forward strand.
CGAATCTTCTGCGCCTCGGCCCAGCGCGGCACGATCTCACGCTGCGCGTCGGCAGCACGTTTCCGCTCGAGCTCGGCCTGCTCCGATTCCTCGCTGATCCCGGCCAGGCGGGTGGTCGCCGTTTCGAGCGATTTTTCAAGGAGAATCGGATCCCCGAGTCCGGCACGAAGTCCGTCCAGCTCGTGACGTAGTGCGATGCGTCGCGTGCGAGCGCGGTCCTGCGCGACACGCAATCGTTCGTAGCCAAGCAGCCGGTTCAGGAAACGGGCGCGTTGCGTTGGCCCCATATTGGCGAGGAACTGGAGTTCCTTCTGACCGGTGAAGTAGGTGTTGAAGAACTCCTGTCGATCCATGCCGAGCCGGGCCTGGAGGTACTGGCTGGTGCCTGCGACGCCGCCGGCGACGGGCGTGCCACCGCCATCGACCTCGACTTCGGCATCGTTCAACGTGCGCGTAACACGATATTCGTGGCCTGCCAGCTCGAATGCGAGGCTCACCTCGACCCTCGAGCGGCGCGCGGCAAGCTGAAAGCGGATCGTATCGTTGGTCCCGCGGGCTGCGGCCGCACCGTAGATCGCCCATGCGATGGCTTCGAGGATGGTGCTCTTGCCTGCTCCATTCGGACCCACGATGCCGGTGACACCCGGCCGGAACCGGATGTGGGAGCCCGCGTGCTGGCGGAAATTCGTGAGTTCGAGTTCGAGCAGGTGCATGGGCCTCAGTCGGGCATCTCGCTGGCGGGCTGGACGGGTAACGGCTCGTCAGCCGGGTCTCCCGCGTCGAGCAGCGGCTCGTCGTCATCCCCTGCTTGGGCGAGATACTCTGCTGCCAGCGTGACGAGGCGATCGACTTCGATATCACCGCCCGTCGGCTGCCACACCTCGCGCAGGAACTTTTCCGTCTCCTCCTCGAGCGAACGCGGCGGGCCTGCTGGCAGTTCGGGAAGCCGTCCCCGGTGCGCCGGCCGGCGAGCATCGAGATGGAAATGCAAGGCACGCGAACGGTACTCACGCAGGCGGCGGTGATCCAGATCGCGAAACAGTTCGCGCGGAAGATCCTCGAGTACGAGGCGCACGATCTTGCCGTCGATGCCGCCCTTCACGGCATCGACGCGATCACGAATGGCGGCATCAATGGCCGCGGGCTCGAGGTAGCCTCCGGCGAGGCCGGGAGCGAGGGCGGATAACCGTTGCAGCTCGACGGTCGGCCGCGACATCACTGGATGGAACGCGGTGGCGCGCGTCTTCGAGTCGAACGTGACGAAGCCTTTCGCACCTGTTTCGATCCACGGATTGGTCGAAGTCCGCTCGAGTCCGCCAGCATACCACATGTTGGGCGCGAGCTGAGTGGCGATGTGATAGTGTCCGAGCGCAACGTAATCCCAGCGTTCGATGCGCAGATCCTCGATGTCGATCTGAGCGCCGCCGAATTCGCTCACATAGCCCAGCAGCCGGTCGACCTGTTCGCCGCGAACGGTGCAGTGCAGGACAAGAATCTGCGTGCGTGCCGCGGTCGTCGGCTCGAGGGCACCGAGGCCGTCGCCCGCAAGCGCATTGTGCGGAACGCACATGACGGCCGTGTCCAGCTTCGGAAACTCGATGACGCGGACTTGCCGGTCCACGACCGTGACGTTGGGGATCTCCTCGAGTAACGTAAGGATACTGCCGGTCTCGATGGCACGTGGTGAATCGTGATTGCCGGCTGCGATGACGATCGGCGCGTCGGGCAGCCGCTCGTGCAACCGCGCGAACTGGCGGAACGCATCCGCAATGGCGGCGTTCGAGGGGCGGACCGAATGGAACACATCACCGGCCACGAGGACGAGGTCCGCGCGCAACTCGACGACGCGTTCGAGTGCTGCACGAAACGCGAGCGAGACATCCCGTTCGCGTGCATTGTACCTCGGCGTGCCGCCATCATCGCCCGGCACGAGGCGGTGGTAGGCGCGATAGCCAAGGTGCAGATCGGCGAGGTGCGCGATGATCAACGAAGCCCGTCACCGAGAGCGAGGATCGTTTCGCCCGTGACTGCACTGCTCGCCGGGCTGGCGAGGAACAGTGCGACCTCGGCTATGGATTCGCGCGACACCCATTTCGTCCTGTCGGGATCCGCAACCGACTTCCGGTTCTGTTCCGTATCGATCATGCCGGGCGCAATCGCGTTCACGCGCACGCCGTGGGGCAGCTCCTCGAGCGCGAGCGCACGCGTCAGCGCGATGACGGCGGCCTTGGCCGCGCTGTACGCACCGAGTTCCTTCACGGCCCGCTGGCCGGCCGGTGCAGCGAAATTGACGATGCTGCCACGACTCTCGCGCAGCAGGGGCAGCGCAGCGCGGCACATGGACAGAGCCGTCTCGGCGTTGCGCTGGATTTCGCGACGCCATTCCTCGGCGCTCGTGTCGGATAACGGCTTGATCACACTGAGGCCGCCGGCCACGTTGATGAGGGCATCGAGGCGGCCGAACCGTTGTCGCACGGTGTCGAGAATGCGATCGACATCCGCTTCGACCGTGAGATCGGCAGAAACGCCAACAATGCCGGGCCCGAGGTCACGCGCCAGATCGTGCACGCCTTCGCCGCGCGATGTGATGAGCACGCTGGCCCCGGCCGTCACGAATCGCTGCGCGATCGTATAGCCTGCCTGGCCACGTTCGCCGACGCCGCTGATGATCGCGACTCTGCCCTGCATGTCCGCTCCTCTCTCGGTGGTGCGGCTCGTGCCGATCGAAACGAGCGCGGCGCCGGCCGCGACCAGTGCTGACGCTCCCAGGTAGATCGTGCCTGCCTCGTACCTCGGGATCAGCGCGGTTGCGGACATTGCCACGCCAATGGCTGCGCCGAGCAGCGCAGCGGGGGCTACCCATGCCCCCCGCCTTGCATCCCAGGCGGTGCCGGCCAGGACCACGCCGGACGCGTAGGCCGGCTGGGCGAGCAGGAACAGCGCGGCGAGTGCGCCGGCGGTTGCGGACTCGCGAAGCGGCGGCATCGCATCCCATAGCGTCGCGAAAATACTGGCGAGACCGAGCGCGACCACCGCCCAGATCCAGCGTGCACGACCGGGTCTGTGCACGCTGTCCGGCACACCCACCCACAGCCCGGCAGCGAGGGCAGTCAGGCTGAGTCCGAGCATCAGTCCGGCGGCCAGCAGGAAGCCCTGACCGGTGTAGAGCAGCAGAGCGTGACCGGCCGTTCCTCCTGCGCCGATGGCAGCGCCTGTCATTAGCGCGGCGACGGCGTTTGCAACGCGACCCGCGGGTGCGGCCGTTCCCGCCAATGCCCTTGTCAGGGTCTGAACCGGCCGTAGCCGCCGCGGTAGTGAACCAGCGGTACAGCATTGATCGCATCCGCAGCAACGACTTCGCCGATGAAGATGGTGTGATCGCCACCCGGCACGGCATCGCGCAGCGTGCAGTCAACCCATGCAATGGCATCGCCCAATACAGGCGCACCGCTGGTCTCCGTGCGGTATGCGACGCCGTCGAACTTGTTGTCCAGGTCGCAAGCGGCGAAGCGACGGGCGAGCCTCTCGGCATCGTCGGAGAGCACGTTCACGGAGAAAGCACCTGCGCGCTGAATGCAGTCATGGGTGTCGGCCGAACGTTCGACGCAGACGAGTACGAGTGGCGGATCGAGTGACAGCGAAGAAACGGCGGTTGCGGTGAGACCACACGGCGTGCCGTCCGCCTGCCTCGCCGCTACAACGGCTACACCGGTGATCCAGTGGCCCAGCACTCTCCGGAACTCGGCGGCGTCGATTGGCACGGCGGCGATGGCTGTCGGTTGCTTCCGGGTCTCTGGTGACTTAACGTTCGCGTGACGATCGCGAGCCGGTACCCACGAGGCAAGGAGACACTCTCATAACGCGCGCCCCGGCGGCCGGATGCCTGATACTAGCGCTTCTTGCGGCCTGCGACAACGTGAGTTGGGGCGGCGCAGATCTCACGATCGTGCCGCCACCACCCCGGCCGACTGGCCTGCCCGAGCCCGGCGTTGCATCCGGACCGGAGCAGTTGCCGTCGGGACCGATCCTCTATCGCGTCACGGCCGGCTCCGCCGGTGCGTCACTGGTACCGATCGGCGAGATCGCGGGTGACTCGCTTGCCGTCATTCGCGCGCCCGCTGACTCGCGCACCTTCAACGAAAGCTTCATCGCGGAGCATATGCGGCAGGGGGCCGAATTCGCGCTCTTCCGCGGCGGCATCCGCGCGGGCACGTTCATCGCCCAGTCCGCATCGACGGAATCGACGACCTGCGGGCTGCGGCCTCGCGCGCAGGGCCTGCTCGAGCTCGGCGAAGAGTCTCGTACAGTGACCGAGTTCCTTGCCCTCGAGAAAGTACAGGCACCACAGGTCGCGCGCAGAAACGAAGAAAGGCTCGATGCCACGCGCACCATGCGCGTCCTCGCACCGCTCTTCGCCGATCGCATCCTGCGTGCTCATGGTCTGGCCCTGCCGAGCAACTGGGATCGCGCTCTCGCACAATTGCAGCCGTTCGCCGTGCCCAATGCACAGGATGCAGGGTTCACCGCGACATTCCTCGTCGCCGATACGCTCGGCATGGGCCTCGATGATGAGGGCCACGCCGTGTTCTTCGTCGCCGTTCCCGCACGCCTCAGTTATGACACCGTGTTCGTTGATGTGCGCGATTACAGCACTGGCGGCAAGGCCGCGCCGCGGCTGATCGACGCGCTCGACTGGGATCGTGATGACTCGCTCGAACTCCTGCTCGAGGTGTACGGCACACAGGACAGTTGGATCGAAGCCATTGGCCGCGACGGCGATGGCAACTGGCGTCGCATCTTTGCCGGCCGCTGCGAAGCACCACCACCGGTTCCCGATTCGATCGACGCGGACACGACGCAAGCCGACTCCCTGTCCTGAGCAGCACCGGCTTTCTGACGCCCTTGCCATCGGTATCGCCAGCCAATACGTTTCAGGAAATTCGAGCGAACGGGGCATCCGGAAGTCCGGTCGATACCGGCGCGGCCCCGCCACTGTGAGAGGCCCGGGTGCAGGTGGGTTCACCCGGTGTGGGTCTGCCAGAGCCACTGCGCGATGCTCGCGTGGGAAGGCGGCATGACTTGCCTCGAAGCCAGGAGACGAGTTCCGTTCGCGCCCGAGTTGTAACCTTTCAAGGGAAGGGTTCGGGATGCGAGTGGGAACCTCACCCTCGCCATACCGCCGCCTTCCCGTCCGCGCACCGGACGGGATTGTTGTTTTCTGGCTTTTCATCGCGCTCGTCGCGTGCGTTTCCGAAGCACCGGCGAGGTCCGACGCGGACCGGGCAGGCATCGAGGTTGTCGATGATATCGGGCGTTCAGTCCGCTTGCCGGCACCCGCGCAGCGCATCGTATCGCTGATCCCCGGTCGCACGGACATCATCCTCGCACTGGGCGCCGCAGACCGGCTGGTCGCCCGGACGCGGTATGATGAAGACGCGCGCATTGCAGATCTGCCATCGTTGGGCGATGCACTCACGCCGAGCGTCGAGTGGCTGGCGATGCAGAAGCCGGATCTGGTGATTGCGTGGCCGGACCGGCAGTCGCGGTCGATCGTCATGCGAATCATCGAGCTGGGCATCCCGGTTTACGCGTCCGATGTCGAATCGATCGGTGACGCGCGCACGAGCATCGTGGAGATCGGCGCGATGCTCGGGCTCGAGACGCGCGCGGACTCGCTGGTTGGCAGGCTGGACGCGGTGCTCGACTCGGTCCGCATGCACGTGCCCGCTGGTTCCACGCCATCGGTCCTGTATCTGATCGGGCTCGATCCACCGCAGGCCGCAGGACCGGGGACGTTCATCGATGAGCTGATCGATGTTGCGGGTGGCACGAACATCCTCGCGGATGCGCCGGTGCTGTGGCCGTCCGTCAGTGTCGAAGATGTACTGGCCCGGCAACCGGACGTCATCATCGTCTCGACGGCGACGGAAGTGCCGGCACGCATCATCGAGAACCTTCGATCGCAACCGGGCTGGCGCGACATGATGGCCGTCGTCGCGGGCCGCGTTCATGTCGTGGACGCGAACGTGATGAACCGGCCCGGTCCGGCGTTGATCGACGCCGTGCGCATTCTCGCAGACCTGATCTACGCGCAATGATTCTGCGCGATTCCATCCTCATCCGTCTGAGCGGTCTGGCCGTGATTCTGGTCGTCTCGGCTCTGGCCAGCATCAGCTCCGGCGCGGTGTCCGTCCCGATCGGTACCGTGCTGTCTGCGCTCATGGGTGGGGCCGATGCGACGACGCGCGCGATTGTGCTCGAACTGCGGCTGCCGCGGATCGTTCTCGCTGTGCTGGTTGGCGGCGGTCTCGCAATGAGTGGCGCCGTGTTTCAGGCGCTGCTCCGAAATCCGCTCGCGGAACCGTACGTCCTGGGCGTGTCGGGCGGTGCGGCCGTGGGCGCCGTGGCTGCAACCATCCTTGGCCTGTCCGTGCTGTTGCCATGGGCGCTGCCTCTTGCCGCGTTCGCCGGTGCAGTGTTCGCCATCGTGCTCGTGTTCTGGATTGCGATGCGCGTCGGCCGCGGTCTCGACACGCGCGTACTCGTGCTCGCCGGCGTCGTGATTGGCGCGTTCTTCAACGCCGTTATCCTGCTGCTTCTGACCTTCGCGGATGTCGAGAGCTTTCGTTCGGCAGTGTTCTGGATGATGGGCAGTCTGGCCCGTGCGAGCTGGCGGGGGACGTTACTCGCCGGCGTCTACATTCTGCCGTTGGCCGTTGTGCTGATTGCGCTGGCGCGCACCTTCAACCTGCTGGCGCTCGGCGACGAAACGGCGCATCACCTCGGCGTGCGCGTCGAGCGAGCCAGGATCGCCGCATACGCCATGGCCAGCCTGATGGTTGCTGCGGCAGTCGCGATGTGCGGCGTGATCGGGTTCATCGGCCTCATCGTGCCGCATGCACTGCGTCTGGTCTGGGGCAGCGACCACCGATTCCTGCTGCCGGGCACATTCCTCGCCGGCGCAGCGTTTCTGCTTGTGACGGACACGGCTGCCCGCACGCTCGCCGCGCCTGCCGAATTGCCGGTCGGCATCATCACTGCGCTTGCCGGCGTTCCGGTGTTCGTCATGATCCTCGTGCGCAGCCCGCCATGAGTGCGCGGTGTTCGTCATGATCCTCGTGCGCAGCCTGCCATGAGTGTGCGACTCGCGTTCGAAGTTGCGGGCCTCGAGTTCACCTATCCCGGTGCGGATCGGCCGGCATTGTATCGAGTCAATGCCTCGATTGCGCACGGTTCGTTCTATGCGATGATCGGCCCCAACGGTTCGGGCAAGACCACGTTGCTCAGGATGCTGCTCGCGTTGCTGAACCCGGACGCCGGATCAGTCAAGTACGAGGGCCGTCCGGTGCGCACGTGGCCGCGGCGCGAGGTCGCAAAGAGGATCGGCGTCGTCGCGCAGCTCGAGGAGATGCCGTTCCCGCTCGAGGTCCGTGAACTCGTGGCCATGGGCCGATATCCACACCTCGGACCATGGCGCCCTCCCGGTCACGACGATGAGAAGGCCGTCGAAAGCGCGCTGCAACGTTGCCAGGTCAGCGAACTCGCAACGCGCACCGTGGACCGGCTTTCCGGTGGCGAACGGCAGCGTGCCAGACTCGCGCGTGCTCTCGCACAACAGCCGGCCACACTGGTTCTCGACGAACCCACGGCATCACTCGATATCGCACACGAGATGTCGATCTTCGAACTGCTTAGCGACCTCGCCCGGCGCGATGGTCATACCGTCGTAGTCGTCACGCACAATCTGAATCTTGCCGCTCGTTACGCCGACACGCTGCTGTTCCTCGATCGCGGCCATGTTGTCGCTGAAGGCGCCCCGGCCCGTGTTCTCACGCGTGACGCCATCGAAGCCACCTACCACTGGCCGGTTCGTGTTGTGCCGCACCCCGGTCCGGGTCCCGATCGTGGCGCGCCGCAGGTCACGCCGCTTTCGTCAGGCTCGATTGGCGCCGGCAACCAACGGACGAACGGCGTTGGTGCCGAGGACACAGAAGCAACCGAGGTCGCTGAGATACTGCACAACCGCAAGGAGAGAACCGATGTGTGAACAGAGGCTCGGGCGGATCGCAGCAGGGGTTGTGATGGTTTCCACGCTCGTGCGGGCAGAGGCGACCAGCGCCCAGGCGCCACCCGACACGTTCTACTTGAATCCCATCGTCGTGACGGCAACCGGCCTCGCGCAGCCGCGTGCGGCCGTACCGGCAGCCGTCACCGTGCTGCAAGGCGATGCGTTGCGCCAGCAGGGTATCCGGTTCGTAGCCGATGCTCTCCGTCTTGTTCCCGGCACAAACGTCGTGCGAGTCGGCTCGCATGGCGGTCTGACTTCTCTTTTCCTGCGTGGCGGGGAAAGTGATTACGTGCAGGTCATGGTGGATGGCATCGTACTGAATGAACCGGGCGGCGCGTTCGACTGGGGCCAGCTCACGACCGACAATGTCGATCGCATCGAAGTCGTGCGCGGACCCGTGAGCGTACTCTATGGTTCGGACGCGGTAACGGGCGTCGTTCACATCATCACGCGCGCCGGCACCAGCCGGCCCCGCCTTTCGGCATCGGCCTCGATCGGCACGGAATCGCGCCGCAACGCCGGCGTCGATGTCTGTCCCGGCTATCCGGCGTCTCCGTGTCCGGCCGGTGCCGATCTCGGCCGGGCCGGTTCGACCGCGTTCGACATATCCATCACGGGAGGCACCGAACGCGTCGAGTATGCCTTCGCAGCCGGACGTTTTGATTCCGATGGGACGTACGCGTTCAACAACGATTATGCGAACCGGACGGTTTCCGGCCGCGCCGGCATCACGGCGAGCGATCGGGCAGCCGTCCATCTGACTGCACGCTGGTCTGACGGCGTCTTTCATTACCCGACGGACGGCGCCGGCCGGCTCGTCGATCGCAACCAGTTCCGTAGCACGGAATCCGTGGCGCTCGGCATCGATGCAGGCTTCGCGATCTCTTCCCGCGTCGATGCTCGCGTTTCGTTCTCCAGTCACGACGGGTCCTTCATTACGGATGATCGGCGCGACGGCCCGGCGGATACGCTGGGAAGCTGGGAATCACTCAACGACATCGCGATCGTGAGGCGCAAGGCGGCGGCGCACGCCAATCTTCGCATCGCCAATGCCACGACGCTCACGGCCGGCGCCGAGATCGAATCGCAGGACGGCACGAGTGTCTTCACGAGTGACGGCCAGTTCGGGCCATTCGAGTCCAGAGCCGACAACCAGCGGACCAACCGTGCTGCATTCGTCCAGCTGATCGCGTTGCCGCTCGCTCCCCTTTCCCTGACTGGCGGAACACGTGTCGAAGACAACAACCGCTTCGGCACGTTCGTGACGTGGCGACTGGGCGGCAATCTCGCACTCACGCCGCACACCTTCCTCCGCGCGTCTGCCGGGAGCGCGTTCAAGGAACCAACGTTCTTCGAGAATTATGCGGAAGGGTTCACTCTCGGGAATCCGGAACTCGAGCCGGAAGCTTCCCGCAACTGGGAAATCGGCTTCGAGCAACGCTTCTTCGACGGACACGCCACGGTCATCGCCACGTGGTTCGATCAGCGGTTCACGAACCTGATTCAGTACGTCGCCTCGCCACCCGTCGCGGGCTCGCCGAACTATGTCAATCTCGGAGAAGCGAAGTCAGCAGGACTCGAGCTGGAAACACGCGCCTTCGCCAGCAGTGGCGCTATGCTGAGCGCGAGCGTGACGTGGCTCGACACCGAGGTCCTCGATGCCGGCACCGGTGAGGACAGACTGTTCCAGCACGGCGAGACGTTGATCCGCAGGCCCGCCCACCGTCTGGCCGTTTCCGCCAGCGCACCCCTCGATTCCCGGGCCACGCTGTTCGCATCGCTTGCCCGCGTCGGCCAACGCGATGACCTCGATTTCCTGAACGACTTCCGCGGCGAGCGCATCAAACTGCCGGCGTATACCGTCGTGAACCTCGGCACGGAACTCCAACCGATTCGCGCGTTCGACTTCGATCTCGGCGTCCGCGTCGACAACCTGTTCAATCAGCGGTACCGCGAAGTGGCCGGCTTCCCATCAGCGGGTCGGTCACTGCATGTGAGCGCGCGAACCGCTGTCGGCTTCTGATTCGACGAGGTCGATCATCGCGTGATTCGCCGTGTCATGAACGATGCCCTGCACGAGATCGATCGGTTCGCGCAGCAACGGACCATCGTATACGAACGTGTGATATTCGCCCGCCTCGCCGGCCGGATCGACACCCGGCGAGGCAACGATCGCTTTGGCCAGTGAGGGATCCAGCAATCGGCCCAGCCACTCGCGTTTCGCCCGTGCAACATCCACACTCGTCAGCATGGCCCTGTATCCGCGCGACATCAGCTCAGCGACGAGTTCCTCGGACCTGGCGCCCCAGAGCGGTTCGATATGTGCGAGCCCGGCCGCAGTCGTACGCTCTTCGTACCAACCTCGTACGTCGGCGAGATGAATATTGCCGAATGCGATGCCAGTTGCGCCCGCTCGACGCAGCCTGGCGAGGCCATCCAGAAACACCGTTTCGAAGTTGTCCTGCGACACCGCCAGCTGGAAGGGCAGCAGGCCGATGCGTTCGGCCTGGCGCTGGATCAACTCGCGACGCACGCCATGAAACCGGATACGGCCGCTCGCACGATCATAGAGATTCAGCAGAAAGCGCACGTCGTGTCCGGCGCGAATCAGCCGATCCAGTGCGAGCATCGAATCCTTGCCACCACTCCATGCCATGGCAATCGTCATGGGCGGACGTTATCGCATTCTATCATCTCCGAGAAGTGCGATGTAGCTTTCGAAGCGATGGCGGTTGATGGTGTGGTTCTCGACGGCGTCGCGAATGGCGCAGTCGGGTTCGTGCGCATGTGTGCACGAGGAACCGAACCGGCACGTGCCGAGAAGCGGCCGGAACTCGGGGAAGTAGCCGTCGAGTTCGTCCCTGTCGATGTCCCACAGCCCGACTTCGCGCAGGCCGGGTGTGTCGGCAACGAACCCGCCGCAGGCGAGAGGGATGAGTGCGGCGGTGACGGTCGTGTGCCTGCCCTTGCCCACGGCGATACTGACATCGCCAACACTCAGTTCGAGGCCGGGCTCGATCGCATTCAGCAGGCTCGACTTGCCGACACCGGACGGACCGGTCAAGACGGATTCGTTGTGACAGAGCGCATCACGCAGCGCGTCCACGCCCTCGCCGCTCAGTACACTCGTGTACAGCACCGTGTAGCCCGCGGCCGGATACGCCGCGAACAACGCCTCTACTTCCGATTTTGTCGCAAGATCGCACTTATTCGCAACGATGAGTGCGTCGAGATGGTTTGCTTCCGCGAGGACCAGGAAGCGGTCGAGCATGCGCAGATGTGGATCTGGCCTGGTAACAGCGAAGACGATGGCGATCTGATCGACATTGGCGACGAGCACCTTTGCGCGATGCTGGTTCCGGCCGGGCGCGCGCCGGGCCAGTTCCGTGCGGCGATCGTCGACGAACTCGATCGTATATGAACCATCCGGCAGTACGGCGATGCGTACGCGGTCGCCGGCCACGACGCGGTCGCCCGTGCGTGCGATCGTCTCGCGGACGCGGCGCCCTGACGCGCCACGACCGCTGGTCGCTGCCTTGAGGCGGCCGCGCAATGTAGCCTGGATGAGGGTCTGATCGTCGAGAAGAACTTCGTAGGACCCGCCGCTGGCCCGGAGCACCGTTCCCGGTGTCAGTCCGGACCGACGATCAGGCATGCATCGGCCTAAGCGGCGAAGCTCTCCAGCGCGGTGCCCAGCTCACCTTCGCGCAGCCGCTTGAGAGCGCGGTCACGCAGCTGGCGCACACGTTCGCGTGTCACGCCGAGCATGTTGCCGATTTCCTCGAGCGTGTGTTCGCGGCCGCCATCGAGACCGAAGTAGAGTCGCACGACGCGTGCATCGCGTGGCGCGAGTGTATCGAGCGCGCGTTCGATGTGCTCCGCCAGCAACCGCTCTTCGACCGCCTCTTCGGGCTCCTGTGCTTCGTCGAACATGAACCGTTCGACAAGCTGGCTGTCCTCGCTGTCGCCAATCGGCGCATCGAGACGAATCTCCGCCGCATTCAACGTCTGAAGCGAGGTCACGACTTCCGGCGTGAGCAATGCAGCTTCCGCGACTTCGTGAATCGTGGGATCGCGCCCGAGTTCCTGCTTCAGTCGCTCCCGCTCGCGGAAGATGCGTGCAAGATCACTCGCGCGGTTGAGCGGCACGCGCACGGCCCGGCCCTGATTCGCGAGAGCCGCCAGAATCGCCTGACGGATCCACCAGACGGCGTACGAGATGAACTTCACGCCCTGGTCGATGTCGAACTTTCGCGCGGCCGTGACCAGCCCGACGTTGCCTTCCTGAATCAGATCGATCAGGGAGACACCGCGATTCTGGTACTTCTTCGCGACACTGATCACGAAGCGCAGATTCGCGCGAACCAGGCGCTGAATCGCGTCCTCATCGCCCTCGCGGGCGAGGCGGCCGAGTTCGATCTCCTGCTCGGCAGTCAGCAGCTCGTGACGACTGACATCGCGGAGATACTGATCGAGGGCGCTCCGCTCCTCATTCGCCTCGGCAAACCCCTCGAGGCGACCACCAAGCCGGCGCCGGCGTCGCTTTCGGACTTCCACCATGCTGATCATCGTTTTATCGTTCATCGGCCCCGTGGCCGTTCGTTCCAGATTCGCTTCGCATGCACCCGGCAGTGCATGCGCTGGTTGTTCGCACCTGTAACCCCCCGGCGTTCGTGGGTGTTCCGCCCCGGGGATCATTGTATTCGGGTCTCTTTCCGATCAGCGCCGAGCCGTATCGAGTTGCGTCAGCAGTCGGTCGATCGGGACGGGTGCAGCGCTGCCACCCTGTGCGAGGCCCGCCCTGAGATCCCGGATTTCGGAACGCAGGGACTCGACGTCCGCGAGCAGATCCTCGCGCTGGCCGCTGCTGCGGATCCTCGCGACGACCCGGTCCGCCACCGACTGGATCTGGCGCAGCCGGGCGTCCACGCTGTAGTTCTCGCCATCCAGCCACGCGAACGGCGGGTGTGACTCGAGAAGCCGGTTCGAGATCTCCTCGGCCCGGTACAACCTCTCGATCCCGGCGCCATCGACGCCGGCCGCGAGGGCCGTGTCCAGCTCTGCTTCCATCCGGGCAAGCGAGGCATCGAGAGACGGATTCGTTCGCAGAGGCGGGGCCGCCTGACCCGCGCGCATCGGCTCATCGACGGGCTGCGCGCCCCCGCATCCTCCCATGACAACGAGCCATACGGCCATGAAGAGACTGCGGCTTCCCATGCCCCAGTATCGACTCGGGGGTACCGCCACCCGAACCCTCCGTTGGCCAGTGTGCATTCAGCCGGCTGCCCTTCGCGCGTTCTCCAACGGAGATCGGCGTCGTTCTTTCATCATGGAACCGCCCGCCGGGATCCCCGTCGGACCGATCCCGGCCCGAGCCCTGATACCCGGGGCATCGGCCATTGGCTTGCATGCGATCCGGTTGCCGCGATCCTGCGCGCGCCGCGACCGCTCGCCGCCGCCGTGTCCGCTTTGTTCGCGATTCTGCGCTTCTGTTATCAAGGTGGCACCTGTGCACTTGGAATCCTCTTCCGCGAGCGACCGCGGGCTCGTTCGGGCGAACAATGAGGACGCGGTCCTCGATCGGCCGGATGCCTCACTGTGGGCCGTTGCGGATGGAATGGGCGGCCATGCCGCTGGTGAAATCGCGAGCCGTCTGGCGATCGAAGCGCTCGAACGCGACCTGAACGAGAATCCACCGCGATCGGGTGGTCTGGTCGATTGGCTGCGCCGATCTTTCACGTCCGCGAACTCCGCCATCCGCGCCCATGGCAAGGCCATCGCAGAGACGCGCGGAATGGGGACCACGCTCACCGTGTTCGCAGCCTCGAACGCCGCCAGAGGCATCATTGCACATGTGGGGGACTCGCGCGCCTACCTCCTTCGCTCTGGCGAAATTGAGCAGTTGACGCGCGATCACACGTGGGTGCAGGAGCGCATCGATGCCGGGCTGCTGACTGCCACACAGGCTCGCGAACACCCTTTTGCGAGCGTGCTCACCCGCGTTCTTGGCATGGACTCTGCCGTCACGCCGGATGTCATCGAAGTTCAGATCGAACCCGATGACAGGATTCTGCTCTGCTCCGATGGACTGACGGGGATGGTGCCGATTGAAGACATCATCGGCGTGATCAACACGGACGCACCCCTCGATTCCGTGGTCGGCGCATTGGTCGATGCAGCAAAGTCGAAAGGTGGTCTCGACAACATCAGCATCGTCATTTTGCGCGCGCGATGAATCCACCCGTCCTGGACAGCGGACTCATGGCCCGCATGGTAGCGGGCGACGAAGCGGCGCTTGCGGCACTGTACGACGCGCTGGGCGGTCATGCGTTTTCCCTCGCGCGGGCTCTGCTCGGCGATCCAGCCGAGGCCGAGGAGGCCGTTGCGGACGCGTTCCTCCAGGTCTGGACGACGGCCGATACGTTCGACACATCACGCGCCAGCGTGATCGCATGGGTCACAATGATCGTGCGTTCGCGTGCCCTCGATCGATTGCGTTCCCGAAAACGTCGCGAGGGCACGGTCGCAAAGTCGGCCAGCTTCGATCTCGAGGGGTTGGCCGCACCCACCGGCAATCCGGGGGAAGGTCCTGAAAGACTCGCGGAACAGGGCGAACTGCGGGCCCGCGTTGCCGCGGAGCTGGCCCGGCTGCCGGACACGCAACGGCGTGTGCTCGAACTCGCGTTCTTCGGCGGGCTCTCCCATAGTGAAATCGCGGCCGAACTCGGCGAGCCCCTGGGCACCGTCAAGACAAGGATCCGGGCCGGGATGGAAAAACTGCGCGTCGCTCTGGCGACGTATATCGGGGTGGAATGAGCAGCGATCACCCGTGGACCGGCTGGGCTGCGTCGTACGCTCTCGGGGCACTCGACGACGAGGAGCGCCGCACGTTCGAGGAGCACATCGAGACCTGTGCGGTGTGCCAGACCGAATTGCGCGCCCAGCGCGAGGTCGTGGCCGGGCTCGGCAGCGCTGTCCCATTCCACAATCCGCCGCCAGCCCTCCGCGACCGGATTCTGGACGATGCCCGCCGCGTCCGGCCGATCTCGGGCCGGGCCGCTGCCCATTTGCCGCCGGGCTCATCGAGCCATGGAATGCGCTGGCTCGCGGCCGCCGCCGCCGTGGCGGCGGTCGCACTCACGGCGATGTTCGTGCGTGAACGAAGCGCTCGCCGCGACCTCGAAGGTACGGTCGCCACGCTGACGCGGCAGGCAACTCAGATGGATGCACGCATCGCGGAACTCGATGCCGCCCTCGCGGCGCGTGATTCCCTGATTGCGGCCGTCCTTTCCCCGGATGTCCGGACGGCGCGACTCGCCGCACAGGGCCAGCCGCCGTCCGCACGGATCTACTGGAACCAGGAGCGGGGGCGGGTGGTCGTCGCGGCGTTCGATCTGCCGGCCGCACCGGCCGGTCGGGCCTACCAGTTGTGGGGCATTACCGGCGGTGCCGCGCCCGTGAGTCTTGGAGTGTTCAACACGGGCAGCGACGGCCGCGCCGTCGCCACGTTTGACGTACCGGCGACGACCGCGATCGATGTCGCGGCGATCACCGAAGAACCTGCGGGCGGCTCGCCGCAGCCGACGTCGCAGCCGTTCCTTGTGGGCGGCGTGGGCGCTCTCTGATCGGCATCAGAGCGCACCACTGATGTAGAAATCGAGCCGCCAGCCAGTCGGCGGGCGCAGGGCCCGTGCCAGATCGACGCGAATCAGACCGTCGAGAAAACTACCGCCCGCGCCGGCCGATACGAGGGCCCTGCCGCGTTGGAACGCTGAACGGGCACCTGCCCAGCCGGCATCCGAGAACAGGACGATCCGGGCCGCCGGCAGCTGCGTTGACAACTCGAGACGCGAGCGCCAGAACGCATCGCCTCGCACCGCGCCACCCGGATAACCACGCAAGGTAGCCGGTCCGCCGAGGAACCAGTTGCTCTGGGGCGGAACATCGCCGGTCGCGGTTCCACCGGCGAGTTCAAGGCCCGCAAGCAAGCCGAATGGCATCGGTGATGCGGCGCGCAACGTGAGGCCTGGCCTTGCAAAATCGAACGTGCCCGTCTGCCCGGCGAAGGCCAGTTCCGCGCCCCACCGGAACCCGACCGGGTCGAGCCCGTTCGATGCGCGAAGCGTCAGCTCGGCTCCGAATTGGTCTGCATCCATGGCGCGCAGGTTCGGGCGGAACACGTGCTCATCGTCGAGCAGGTGCCGCAGGCTGAAGTCCGTCTCGACATCCGCGCGCCACTGCCGTTCGCCGAACAGGCGTAGCTCGTACCACTGTGCTTGTGCGAGTCCGGGCCGGATCTGAAGTTCCCCGCCGCCCGTTCGGAAGTATTCGCCATCGTCGCGGCCGAACAGGAACGCGCTCAGCGAATGACCGGTGCCGAGTGGCTTCGTGTCCGGATTCGCGGCCGCCAACCGGCGATACGCTCCGGCGTGCATCCGCATGCCGGGCGTCTCGCGCATGAGCTTGAGTTCGCCGTTCGGCTCGAGATCGGCCGTACCGAGCCGGCCGCTCAGCTCCGCCTGCATCCGGCCCAGGTCGAGCACCGTCGCCGCACCGATCGACAGCGCCTCGATCCGGTTGTAGCGCAGCGGAACGCCGAGACCCCAGCGAAACGACGGCGCACTCAGCTGCCAGGGCGCTTCCGGCAACTTGCCCAGCCGGTCGCCAATGCTTTCCAGTTCGCTGATCGTGATCAGTTCGGCTTCGTCCGAGTACACATCCGCCGGCAGATACGCGCTCGTCATGAGGGCCGCACTGTCCGGCACCGTCACCTCATACCACTGCGAACACTCTTCCTCCTCAACGACGGCCTGGTCCGGGTCCGTTACCGTGTCACGCGTCGAGCGCATGCGCTGCCGCCGCGCGTTCGGCCGGACTTCCGTTCTGGCGTCCGTCCTGCGATCGTCGCCTACGCGGACACGCATCCGCGTCGGCGCACGGCACGGTCTCGCCAGCACCGAATCCGCAGGCAGCGGTGGAAGCGTGGTGTCTGCCTCGATCTCGTACGCCGAATAGCGCCGCTCATACTGGACTGGCATCGTCAGGAATGAAATCTGCAATGCGCCCTCTGCCGCCATCAGTCGGGGCAACCACCAGCGCAGATCCCACAGCCCGTACTCGAGTGTGATGTACAGCAGCTCCGCGCGGATCGGCTTCAGCACGCCCGGCACGTCGTCATCATCGTCCTCATCCGCATCCCGCTCGAGATCGAACGGCCTCGCCGGCCGGAACACGACCCGAACCACGGCATGCGTTGCAGCATCGATCCAGAACGAGCCCGTCATCAACTGGAACTCGTCACGGCGGGGAATCACGACCAGCTCGATCAGTCGAACGTCCCGGCCGTCCGGCAGGCGGATGGTCGTGGTGTCGCCGGATCGGAAACGGTAGTGCGCTTCACTGCCCGCTACGAGCGGATGCCGTATCGACGTCGTATCCATGCGGACCAGCATCTCGCTCTCCATCGGATCGAACGCGAGATGCGGCATGAAGCCGTCCAGGTCGTCAGGAATCTGCGGTCTGGGGAGAAGGGCGGGAATGACTTCTCGCGCACCCAGCACCTCGATGTCGATGGCGCCTTCGCGACGCCAGTCGATGCGACCTGCCGTCTCGCGGCGATAGAGCAGACGCTCGCGTCCAACGGCGCGAATCCCGGCCGAGATCCGCTCCTGAACTGTCGTTTGATATCGAACGATCGAGCGGTCCACACTGTTGCGTCTCTGTCTCGCCTGCTCGACCAACAGGCGCGCGCCGCGATCGAGGTACGCATCGTCCTGTGCTGTTGCGGCATCGCCCCACACCAGCAACGCCGAAGAAACGGCGATGGCTCGAAGCAGCCGGCTTCGTCCGACCCGATGCGATTGCGAGCGTGGCCGGCCGCGCGCCGCTCTCGCGAAACCATTGTTCGGTTTCGACCATGCTGCCTGTTGCGTTGGTGTCTGCCGGATTTGCATGCGATGCGTTGCGACCCTATGGTTGGGCTGGCTTGTTATCGATGATTCCTGCGAACGCGCCATGGAGCTTCTCGACCAGGTCTACTTTCAGAATACCGTCCGGAACTGGCTGATCGCCGCCGCTGTAGCCGTCGCAACGACGATCGTGCTGAAGTTCCTCGTGGCCGCCGGCACGCAGCGCCTCCATACGATATCGGAACGAAGCCGTAACGACATCGATGACATCGCCGTAGCTGTCATTGGACATACGAAGTTCCTGTTCCTCCTGTTTCTCGGCATCTGGACCGCGGCCCGGACCCTGACGCTGCCCGACCCGGTGTGGTGGGCGATCCGCGTTTTTGGCATTATCGCGACCGTCTTCCAGGTCGCAAGCTGGGGCAGGGTCGCCATCAAGGCCGCGATCCGGCAGCAGGTCCGGCGCAGGCTCGAGGACGATCCTGGCTCCGCGACCGCCATGAACGCGCTGGGCTTCCTCCTCCAGCTCGCGCTCTGGGCGGTCCTTCTCCTCGTCGCCCTCGACAATCTTGGCGTCGAGATCGGGCCCTTCCTCGCGGGCCTCGGCGTCGGCGGCATCGCCGTCGCCCTCGCCGTCCAGAACGTACTCGGCGATCTCTTCGCTTCCCTTTCGATCGTCCTCGACAAGCCGTTCGTGATTGGCGACTTCATTGTCGTGGGCGACCAGTCCGGCACGGTCGAGAACGTCGGCCTCAAGACCACGCGCGTTCGCAGCATCTCGGGCGAACAGCTCGTCTTCGCAAACTCGGACCTGCTCTCGTCCCGCATCCAGAACTTCAAGCGCATGGTCGAACGTCGCATCGTGTTCACCATCGGCGTGACGTACCAGACACCACGCGCGACTATCGAGACGGTTCCAGTCATGATCCGCGAGACCATCGAGAAACAACCCAACACGCGCTTCGACCGCGCGCACTTCAAGGAATTCGCCGAGTCATCGCTCAACTTCGAGGTCGTCTACTTCGTGTTGTCGCGCGAGTTCAACGACTACATGAACATTCAGCAGGCGATCAATTTCGAGTTGTTGCGACGATTCGAGGCCGAGGGTATCGAATTCGCTTACCCATCACGCACCCTCTACGTCGAGCGAGGCGAGTCCTGGCTCGACGTTCCCGACAAGCAGCCCTGATCATCGTTGAGATGGATCGAGACAAGGCAAGGGAAAACCGACTCCAGGTTGACTGCGTTCAATCGGTCGGCTCGCCCTGCAACAGGGGTTCGAGCGGCCTGAGTCCGGCGCCGTTCTCCGTACACACAGCGTATTCCGCCTCGCCTGCCGCGTACATCGAAACACCCGCGAAGTCACCGCTCTTGTTCAACACGAAGAAACGCACGTTGAAGTTGGGCTCGCCTCTGCTGTTGAGGAGACGTGGTTCGATCGTATTGGCCTTGATGCGACGGAGTGCGGCCATGCCGGCATCTTTCGGACTCGCGCCGCGGCGCATTTCCTCGACAACGAGGAACGACGACAGGTTGTACAGGTTGGCTTCGCCGCGGCCGGTCGAGCCTGCGGCGCCGACCTCGTTGTCGACGTAGAGCCCGGCGCCGAGGATCGGTGAATCCCCTGCGCGACCCGAGATCTTCCAGGCGAGGCCGCTGGTCGTGGTGACACCGCAGATGTCACCGGCCGCATTGATGCCATCGCAGTTGATGGTGCCCCAGAAGCTGGATGCGGGAATGAGCCCATCGCGGACCATCTGGAGTCCGACTTCCAGACCGCGGCCGATGCGCTTCGATGGATCGAGCCAATGATCAGGATCGATACGCCGCTTCCACTCGAGCCACAGTCGTCTCGACTCGGGCGTGTTCAGATCATCCTCGATGGCGAAACCGAGCGAGCGCGCAAAATCCTGCGCACCCTGGCCCACCAGAAGATGATGGTCGGTCAGATCCATCACCGCTTTCGCAACGTTCGAAGGTGTGCGCACACCTTCCAGAGCCGCGACACCGCCGGCGCGTTTCTTCGGCCCGTGCATACAACACGAGTCGAGCTGCACGACGCCGTGCTCGTTCGGCAGCCCGCCAAAGCCAATCCCGGTCTCCGTCGGATCCAACTCGGGAATGTTCACGCCCGCAATGAGCGCATCGAGTACATCCTCATCCTTCGTGATGCGCAAAAACGCTTCCTCGACTGCGTTGCGTGGACCACCATTGCGATAATGGAACCCGCTCGAATCCGAGATCACAAGCGGTCTCGCCCGGCTGCGAATCAGGATCTCGGGCGCCACTCGTTCGGCTCGAGCGCTGCCCGGCGCCAGGCCGCCGAGGGCGCCTGAAAGGCCTGCCGCGGCACCCGCTTTCATGAAGTCACGACGATCGATCGCTTCCATGGTCTCCACAGGGCGAGATTGCGCACGGTTCATGCGATAGTGACCCGTTGCGGTGCCACCGTCAACCATCTGGCCGCACCGGACGAGATCGAGGCAGCCGGGAACACGGCCAGCCGTCTGCCGAACCGGGAACGTGACGTCTTTGAACGCGCAGGAGGCAGGCGGACTCGCGTCAAGCCGTTCGCATGCGATCGGTTCGAGGGGTGCAATCGGGCTGCCCGAACGCGCGTCCGGCGACTTGGCACACAACATGCGCCTCACCACCCCGTTCGTGTCCGACAAACGAACCCTACGGAGGGTGACATGCTCTGGACGATCTTCGTCATTCTGCTGGTGCTCTGGCTGCTGGGCATGGTCAGTTCATACACGCTCGGCGGCTTCATCCACGTGCTGCTGATCATTGCGATCGCGGTCGTTCTGATTCAGCTGATCACGGGCAGACGCGCGGTCTGACGCCAACATTGCAACGGCTGTCTGCATGGATCGGTGCTGCCGCCGCCGCAGGACTGCGTGTGCGTCGGCGAGCGCGATCCGATCACGTTGACGCTTGACGGCCGCCTGACGCCGGCGGATGTGTTCGTCTCCGCCGGCGCTCCCAATCGTTTCACGTACTGGGCCGCCGGATCTCATAGCCCGCGGGCGGCTCGACTCCCATCAGGTGCCTCCCGCAATCAGGTCGTTCGCATGCCACGACAGGAATCGTTCCGCTCGCGAGTAATCGGGCGTCTGCGCCGTTGGCTGTAGCGGGAAGCAGCATCAGCAACGACGACGCGGCCATGATCACGGATCGCTTCACGACAGGAATACGGCGGACGTCGGCGAATCGCGCGGGCGAGAGCGCCGCGATGATGAGAGAACGTTGCAAGGATGCCTCCCGGCAAGTGAGGGTCGCGTCGAGAATCATGCCCGGCGTTGGGCCGGCCTCTGCGCGGTTGCAGGATGGCGAAAGCAATCCGTGGTGTGGTCGTTCACCATGCCAGTTGCCTGCATGAATGCATAGCAGATGGTCGAGCCGACAAAGCGGAACCCGCGTTTCTTGAGCGCCTTGCTCATCGCATCGGACTCCGCGGTCCGGGCCGGAACCCGGGCGAGCGATGTCCAGCGATTCACGATCGGATTGCCATTCACGAACGACCAGAGGTACGCATCGAGGCTGCCGAACTCGCGCTGGATGTCGAGCATCGCCCGCGCGTTGGTCACAGCGGACTCGATCTTCAGTCGGTTGCGAATGATGCCCTTGTCCTGCACGAGGTTTGCGATGCGGCCCGGCGTATAGCGCGCGATCTTCGCAGGGTCGAAGTCATCGAAGGCGCGCCGATAGTTCTCACGTTTGCGCAGAATCGTGATCCAGGACAGGCCCGCCTGAGCGCCTTCCAGGATGAGCATCTCGAACAGGTGTCGATCATCGTGGGAGGGCCGGCCCCATTCGTCGTCATGGTAAGCGACGTAAAGCGGATCCGTGCCGGCCCACGCGCAGCGAATCACGGAACCGCCCAGATCGTCCTCCTCGAAGCAGGTTGGCGCACCGCCGGCACGAGCCCGGTGGCCAAGGTGCTGCGGTTCGAGGCCGCAGACAAGAGCGTGCTTGACGGACGCGCGGGCGGGTCGCGATGTTGGCGATGGGACTCAAGATTGAGGTGTCGATGATCCGTCCTGCCCCGATGCTGCCTGCGCTGGTCCTGGTCCTCGCAGCCGCGAGGTGCACGCCCTCCACCGCCTCGCGCAGTGATGCGGCCGATGCCGCAAGTCCCGCGCTTTCCTCCACAGAATTCGCCACCCTCGTCGAGCAGCTGTCGGAGCCCGGCGGATACTTCCCGAGTGACAATCTGGTCTCCAACGAAACGTCGTATCTCCACGTCCTCGGCACGATCGCGTCCATGGGTGTCAGAGGCGGCGCGTATCTCGGAGTCGGTCCCGATCAGAACTTTTCGTACATCGCCGCGATCCGTCCGGAACTTGCCTTCATGATCGATATCCGTAGAGACAATCTGCTGCACCATCTGCTGATGAAGGCGCTGTTCGAGAACTCGCGCAACCGGACAGAGTACCTCTGTCAGTTTCTTGGCGTGCCGCTTCCACGCGATGTCGAGCGCTGGAATGATGCGACGCTGGCCGAGATCGTTACCTACGTCGACAGCGTTGCGCCCGATCGCGAATCGTTCGAACGCGCCGCGGAGAAGGTGCGCGATTCCGTGACCACGTTCGGATTGAAGTTGTCCTCCGACGATCTGGCCACGATCCGCGCCATTCACACCGCGTTCTACCGGGACGGCCTCGATATCCGTTATTCGAACCGCGGCCGGTTCAGCCCGTTCCCGACCTGGCGACAACTGCTGTTCCAGACCGACCTCGACGGCCGCATGCGCAACTACCTCGCCTCCGAAGATGATTTTCGCTTCGTCAAGGCGATGGAAGCCCGCAATCGCATCATTCCCGTCGTCGGTGACCTTGCCGGCCCGCACGCCCTCGGCGCCATCGGGCGTGAGATCGGCGCGCGTGGCCTGCGCGTTTCCGTGTTCTACGTATCGAACGTCGAACAGTATCTGTTCCAGGGAGCAGGCTTCGAGCGCTTCGCCGAAACCGTGGCTGGCATGCCATTCGACCAGAAGAGCGTTCTCATCCGCAGCTTCTTCCGCGGCCTGCACCCGTACAACGTGCCTGGACACATGTCGACGCAGCTCGTCGAGCCCATCGAGCTTTTCGCCGCCGAACGCCGCAATGGCGGATACCACAGTTACTTTGAAGTGGTCAGCAAGAACATCATCCCACCGCGCGACACAGTGGCAAGGCGCATGCGGTTCCCCGGCGATCGGGCGATCCGTTTGCCGCGCCGGTCACGGACACCTGCACGGTGATTCAGGTCGTCCGGTGCCCGTCCACGGCGAGGACATTCACGCGATGATCCCCGACCGGCGGTCCCTTCACAGCTCGCCCATCTCGACAGTGCGCGCGATCGTTCGCGACGGGCGGGCGCTGCGCCTCGCGACACTCGCGTTGATCGTCGCGCTACCGGCCGGGCACACCGAATTCGTGCGGCATCACGCAACGTCCTCCGCGCAGACCGCCGAGGTCCCCTACAATGGCAGCTTCACGTTCGCTCGCATCATGTACGGCGGTTACGGCTTTCGCCGCGGTGGTGACGCATGGGCGCACGACTACCCTCGCGCCGACCGTCACCTGCCCAGCATCCTCGCCTTCATCACGACAGCTCGCCCCAACCTCGACGCGAGTAACGTCTTCACCCTCGAGGATCGCGAAATCTTCCGCTATCCGATCCTGTACGTCTCGGAGCCGGGGTTCTGGAGCATCTCCGATGAGGGCGCCCGTAACCTGCGAGAGCACCTGCTCAAGGGCGGGCTCCTCATCCTTGATGACTTCGAGGGCCGCCAGCTCGACAATGCGCTCGATCAGTTGCACCGCGCTCTGCCCGAGTACGAACCCATCGAAATCGGACCCGATCATTCCATCTTTGACTCGTTCTTTCGCATCGACAACATCTACATCCCGCATCCGCTCGTGGCCGTCACACCTGTCTATTATGGCCTGTTCGAAGACAATGACCCTTCGCACAGGATGCTCGCCATCATCAACCACAACAGCGATCTCGCCGAGTACTGGGAATGGTCGGACGCAGGATACTTTCCCGTCGACCTGACCAACGAGGCATACAAGATCGGCGTGAACTATCTCATCTTCGCGTTCACGCACTGAACTGTTTCGCGTTCGCCCCGTCGATCACCGCCGATGATCGGCTGTCAGCCGTGTCACGGCAGGGCCGGCCGCCTTCGTTGCAGCCTCCAGCGCTGCATCGTTTGAAAACCCCGTTACGACGATGGTCAGATGATCGGTCCCGCTGCGCACGTGCAACTGGTTGAAGGCGAAGAACGCGTCATCGCCGATGCTGTCGATCGGCGCGGGCGCCTGCCCTGCCGAGGAGAACGATTCTTCCACCGCACGCATCACCGCGCTCGCATCGTCGGCCGTGTTTGCCCGATGCAGCACGACCGCCAGAGTGCGCGCACCATCGCGGGTTGCCCACCGGCACTCCACCGCCGAGGCACCGTCCGACTTCGCGTCCGCAGGGACTCCCGCTTCTGCTGCCCCTGCATCGGCCCCGAGAATGCCGGCAAGTTCGTCCGCGCCAAGAAGCGCGCAGGCCTCTGTTGCCGGCATCGCCACGGCTGCCCCGGAACCACCGTCGCCCCCGCATCCGCCCGCGACTGCGATGCAGAGCAGGGCTGGCCAGCGTCTCGTCGACAACGCGTTCATCGACCGGCGCACCATGAACTCCTATCGTTCGGCGGACGCTTCGTCCATCCATGGAAACAGCCAGGGCATGACTGTCGGGCACGCGCCTGTGCGCGCACACAGGCTCGCACTCGAGGCTGTACCCTGTCGATGGATCGGTTGTTCAGGGATCCGGGGTCAGGCGGCGTTGACGTTGCCCCGGCCGGCCGCGATTCTTGCGCTGTCGGGTGCACGCTGCGATTCGACCTGTGTAGCGGGCGCACGATTCCCGAGCGATCGAAGCGCCGAGGACGGCTCGTTCGCGCCGATCGCCGCAGCGCGGTCGAGGATTCGATGACGAATGCACGCATGGCTGGCCGACTCACCCTCGTCTTTGCAGCTCTTGCAGCGCATCCAGCCGCCACGCTCGCGCAGCTGCCCGAAGATCTCACCGGCACGCTCGTCGTGACCAACAAGGCCGCCGCGTCGGCCAGCATCATCGACATCGCATCTGCCGCGATCCTGGTCACTCTGCCGACCGGCAACGGCCCACACGAGGTCGCACTCACCAGCGATGGCGCCCTCGCCATCGTGACAGACTACGGTTCCCAGCCGGGCGGCAGCACACTCACCGTCATCGACGTGCCCGCCATGCGCGTGGCTCGCACCATCGATCTCGGCCAGTACACGCGCCCGCATGGTATTGCTGTGTTACCCGGCGACAGTATCGTCGCGGTGACCAGCGAATCGACGCAGAACGTCGTGCTTGTGAACGTGCGCGCGGGCGAGGTGCGCAGCGCGATCCCCACCGAGCACGCCGGATCGCACATGGTCGCCGTAACGCGTGACGGCAGCCGCTTCTACACCGGCGATATCGGCTCGAACACGGTCTCCGAGCTGGATCCGGCGACGGGCAGACGAACGCAGAGCTGGACGGTACCGGCGCAGCCCGAGGCCATCAACGTCACGCCGGACGGCGGCGAGGTATGGGTCGGCAGCAACGCGGAAGGGAAAGTCAGTGTGGTGAACCCGCGCACAGGCGCCGTGCGGACCGCCGCAGAGGAAGTGGGCTGGCCGTATCGCATTCTGTTCACGCCCGATGTTCGTACTGTGCTGTTACCGGATCTGCGCCGTGAGGAGCTGCGCTTCATCGATCGTACATCGCACCGGGAACTTGGCCGCATGAGCTTCACGGGTGCGGGACCGCAGGGCATCACACTCACGCCCGATGGCCGTTACGCCTTCCAGTCGCTCAGCCAGCAACAGCGTGTGGCAGTGATCGACATCGCCGAACGTCGTGTGGTCGGTCATCTTCCTGCGGGCGACTCGCCCGACGGCGTCGTCTACACGGCTCGTGTCTTCGCCCGCTGAGCCACGATTCGAGTGGCCAGACCGCGGAAACGCTCGCCGCGTTCCGTGGCCTGGCCACTCGCAATGGACGACGTCTACGGATTCTTCAGGCAGAAGCCGACCGACGCTGGTGTGTGGTGACTGTTCGATTGACTGTGCACAATGGCACGGTCGTACGCGTGTACCTCGATGATGTAGCCGCACACGGCCATGCCGGTGGTGTCGAGTGTCCAGTTCGAGCCTGTGATCGGCGTCTGGATCGTCCCCGACGACGGGGTCGGCGTGTTCGCCGAAGGATGTCCCTTGACGACCAGTGAGTACCTGCCGAAGTACAGGTCGCGCGCGACGAACGTCCCGCTCATCATGTCGCCCGGGTTGAACGTTCCGCAGGTCCCGCTGCCGGAGGTGATCTGGATGTCGGCCACGGGCGCGGTGTTGTCGAGCTGCACGATCTGGCTGGCGAAGCCCGGCACGCCGTCGATATCGAGCCGGATCTCGTAGCGCTCATCGTCCGTCGTGTCGAAGTACGCCAGGATACCGGCGAAGTTGCTGAAGAAGCTCAGGTAATTGAAGTAGCCATCGGACGCCGGTGAGTGGTAGAACCCGGGCCCGAAGACGGGCTGCACCCAGATCGGTTTGACAAGCGTGCTCCAGACGCCGCCGGGGAATTCACGCACCTGCACGCGGTACCGGTAACCCGTGAACTGGAGACCGCGGATGACGACGCGGCCGCCGAACGGACATTGCCGTCCGAGCCCATCCGCGTCGAAGCCGGTGTCGACAAACTTGGCGGCGGACAGTGTGAGCCCGCTCACGTCGTCGATGTCGTTCACGTGGATGCCGCCAACGACCGTCAGATTGGGTGTGACCGTGCCCGGGAATGGCGTGCCGGGCTTCACGATGACGTGCGCGTCCAGGCGGTTGCCCCAGTACGGCACATCGTCCGGATCGATTGGAGAGGGCAGCGAGTTCCAGCTCAGGACCGCGCGGACCTTGCCAATGACCGGCGTCGTACACCACTTCCTGTACTTCGAGAGATCGACCGGCAGCACCGCCGCATAGCACAGTCCGCCGGACGGCAGGTCACTGCCGAAGTCATAGGCCTTCGTCTTGACGGTGCCGAGATACGTCCAGTTGCAGTCGTCGTCGAAGTCAGCCCAGAACGCGACGTACTCGTAGCTGCCAGCGCTGCACAGATCTCCGGAGTACCCGAATGGCCGCTTGATGGTGTACGTCGCGACCAGTGATTCCGTATTGTTGTCGAGGCCGATGCAGTCGACTTCTTCGTAATTGATGTTGCCAGTCGTGTCCTCGATCTGGCCGATCAGGTCGCCAATGTCGATGCCGAGATCGATGAACCCCTTCGCGAGTTGTTCATACTCGGCGTCCGACGATGCAGGCAGCGCCTTGAGTCGGGCCGCCTGCGCAAAGCCGAAGCGGCTCGCTTCGACGGGCGCCTGCCCCTTCGGAGGCCTGCCACTGTAGCCGTACCTGGCCGCCAGCACGGCGACATCGAGCGGCGGCGGATCGGGCAGCGGCTGCGGAATCGGCAACTGCTTCGCAGCCTCGATCTGCTCGAGCAGATCCGGATCGAGTTTCGGACCGATCAGTGTCGTGAGCGTGTCCACGAGCCCGAAGATCGTCCACGACTTCTCGATCTGGACCGCACACTCGTGAACATTGCCCCACACCGGCACCCAGTTCGGTTGATTGGCCGGCGGCGCAAAGTTCCACGAGAGAATCGCACGCACGCGAGGCAGCTGCGGCTTCCTGCAACTGTACTTCTGCGGATCGAACGGTACTGCGACGGTATGAATCAGTGGGTGGCGCGATTGGTTGGCGCAGTCCTGCCCGGCCGGTATGTCATGCACCTGAGCAGCGGCGATCCCGACATCCTGCCAGCCACTGCCGGAATCGACGTAGAAACGGACGTACTCGTGCGATCCCGGCGTGCACAGGCCGCCGTTGTAGCCGCCGGTCAGCTTCTGCGCCAGAGTCGCCTCGAGCCGGTCGAATGCGCCATTATAGGCGACGCAGTCGAGTTCTTCGTACGTTGTGTTGCCAGACATCGGCAGGACGGCCTTGAACTTCGAGCCGGCGATCGTGCCGAAGTAGTTGGGATTGCCTGCCAGGAGCTGCCGGAAACTGCCGCGTTCGAGCTCGACTGCGCTACCTCCCCCTGCTGTCTTCCCCGGCGCAGCCGCTGAACGCGTGGGCTGCTTCTTCTCTGCCATGATCGTCTTCGCTTTCGGCCGCACGTATCCTGACGAGGCCGCGCCGGCGACCGATGGCTGCGGCCACGCTTGACGCTGCATCGCGAAACTAGGGTCAGAGTCTCGACCGGGGGTGCAAGGTCTTCTGAACGCGAAGGACGGCCCTGACTCTCACTCAAGCGTCAAAGCCGTTCTTCACCGGACACGGGTCTATCGCGTCACTGGTACGAGATTACGTTCGTCTATGTCAACCGCGAGGGCGACTCCGTTCGCGTCGAAATGGATCGCCACACGATTGGCGTTTTCGAGATCGACGAGTTCGTGAGCGCGTGGAGGCCGCGGGCTTCGATGCGACGGTCGACCCGTGGGGACTCCCGGATCGGGAACCGGACATCGAACTGCTGCCGCTGATCACTGCGATACGCGGCGTATCACCGGCATGACCTCGATGCCCGCGCTCGCGACCGTCGCACGAAAGCGGGCAATGTCGCCTTCGATCAGCGCATTCAGGTCGGCGATACCCGCGTCGAGCGCACTGGATGCCTGTTGCGCGAGCAGGCGGTGGTTCGGCGTTGGTGCGTCGAACGAACCAGCTGCGCGCAGCGCTGCGCTCATGCGCGAATCGATCGCGGTTTCCGAGTCGCCCCCGAAGCGATCGTCCATGTCGGTGAGGCGTGAGCGCAGCGCTTCGCCCGGTACGCGGACCGGGAACCATTCTCCAACCCATACCCGAATTCCTATGCGCAACGGCCGGACGAGCCATGGCGCTGGCCGAATCTCGAATCGGCAGTTCAATTGGCCGCCTGGCAGCCCGTCGCCAACGCCTCCTGGCATAGGAGGATGGGCAAACTTTGGGCAATGGTTCGTGGTCCGCGGGAGACAAAAATGGCTTTTCCAGCGATCGTGGTGCCCGGTATCACGGCGTCCAGCCTCCGTGACGAGTATCCGGTCGATCCGGAAACGGTGTGGTCGACGTTGACCAAGCGGTACGAGCGGATCGCGTTGCACCCCGATGATGTGCGCTATGAGGTCCGCGAACCGGCGCGCGTGGTTGCGGACCAACTTTTCGAGATTGCGTATGCGGATCTCGTGAAAGAGCTGCGCCACAACCTGACAGACAAGGCCGATGAACCGACGCCGGTGTTCACGTTCGCTTACGACTGGCGACAGCCGCTCGAGCTGATCGAACTACAGCTCGAATTGTTCATCGAGGAGGTCATTGCGCGTACGAAGCTACTCCGTCATTTCCATCGTGCTGGCTATGCTGCGGAAGCGGATTCGCCGGCCGTCGATCTCGTGGGACACTCGATGGGCGGAATGATCATCGCCGGCTACATGGAGCGGCTGGGCAGGAAATCGCGGGTACGGAAGGTTGCGACGCTGGGGAGTCCGTTCCGCGGGTCGTTCGAGGCGGTGATCAAAGTCGCGACCGGAACGGCGGATCTCGGCGGGGGCGAATCGCACTCACGGGAACGCGAGACGGCCCGGCTCACGCCTGCCCTGTACCACCTGCTGCCGAGTTTCGATGGCGGCATCATCTCCGATCGCGACCTCGAACTGTTCTCGACCGAGGCCTGGCAGACGGGCGTCTTTGAAACGATCGCCGAGTACATCCGGCTGTACGGACTCGATCCGGCGCGATCGAAAGCGGACCGGCTCGAGCTGGCACGGTCGATTCTGGCAAGCATGCTCGAGGAAGCTTTGCTGCACCGGCAACGGCTCGAGTCGATCACACTCTCGAAGATCGGACTCAGCGCCGATGACTGGCTCTGCGTCGTCGGGCTGGGTGTGCAGACGCGTGTGCGCCTGCGCATCCTCGTCAAGAACGATGAACCGTGGTTCGATCTCAGCTCGGACGAACGCGTCCAGGGTTGGCCATCCCCGGCGCCGGCCGAAACCGGTGACGGGACAGTTCCGTTTGCGGGTGCGATGCCCGCCTTTCTCAGGCCAGAACATCTGGTCTGCCTCACGCCCGGCGACTTCGGCTACTGGGAGATCGGTGACAGGCTTCTCGGTAAACTCACCACACTGCACGCATTCCTTCCGAACATGAATGTCGTGCATCGCTTGATCACGGCGCATTTCAAGGGTGAGAAGGGTGCGCCGGGTCGTGCACATCCCGGTATCTGGGGATGGCGGGCGCCCGGCGTCGAACCGGGCCGGTGGCTGCCCCCGATCACGAACCTGCGCGACAAGGAACTCAAGGAGAAGTAGCGATCACGCAGGCTCAACGACGTCGAGCATCTGCATCGGCCTCTCCGTCGATCGTAGGCGCAGTGCTGGTCGTGTGGCTCGTGCCAGCCGTTTGGCCCGTACGCGTCATATGCGCGAGTACACGCTGTGCTGAGAAGGTCGCGCCGCCATCGCCTTGCATATTGAATCCGCTCCCTTTCTGCGTTCGGGGAGCGGCCCCTCCGACATTGCGAACGTTTCGGGCGTTGCACCGTGAGCCGGGTCATGAATGGGATCGGAAACGACGGGCACCACGCAGTCCATGACACACTCGGGGACGGTCACGTTCCTGTTCAGCGATATTGAAGGGTCCACACGCCTCTTGCAGTCGCTGGGCGATGCGCACGCGGACCTGTTACCGCGGCACCACGAGGTGGTGCGGCGTGCCGTCACCGGGTCAAACGGGCGGGTCATCGACACGGCCGGTGACGGCTTCTTCATCGCCTTCACGCGCGCGCGGGACGCCATTGACGCCGCGGTCTCGGCGCAGCGCTCGATTGCGGAGACGCGCTTTCCGGGCGACCATGCGGTTCGTATCCGAATGGGCATTCACACCGGCGAGCCGTCCGTCGCATCCGAGGGCTGCGTGGGTCTCGATGTGCATCGAGCCGCCCGCATCTGTTCGGCGGCTGTGGGCGGCCAGGTGCTGCTTTCGAAGGTGTCCGCGCTCCTCGAGAATGGAAACATCGATCGCGCCGGTGCCGTCCTTGATGAGGCCAGGGCGATCTGGGCCCACGCCGGTTCGCTCCGTGCCATAGGAATGATGAGCAGCCCGCTTTTCGTTCTCTTCGAGGTGACCGGCGATGAGGGCGCGCGTGATCGACTCGTCGAGTCACTCCGCCTCGCCGCCAGCATGCGCGATGTGCCCACACTGCTTGAAGTCATCGAACTCGCGCTGCCTTTCCTGTCCAACTCGCTCGGCCCACATCGCGCTGCAAGCCTCATCGGCCTCACCGACGCGCAGTGCGCCCTCGTCGAGCGCGTCCCCTCGCCAGCCCGGCTCGCCGCACGACGGTCCATCGAAGGAACGCTGCGTGACGCACTTGGTGAGCAGGTGTTCAACCAGGCACACCGCTCAGGACAGACCCTGCCCCTCGAGGATATTGCGGCCGACATCATTTCGGCCGTGCACCGCTGAGCCACCAGAAACAGGCCGTTACGTTTCCAGTATCCAATCCATCACGTCGCACACTGGCGTATAGCCGATCTGCTGATAGATGGCGTTCGATACAGGGTTTGAAAGGTCGGTGTACAGGAAGCAGAAGCGGCGCCCCTGATCGAGCGCACGCTGGCTTGCGGCCGCGGTGACAGCCGAAGCGTAGCCCCTCCGGCGTTTCTCAGGCGGCGTGTAGACCGGCCCCACGCGCACGCCATTCGGTGATTGCGCGCTCCAGCCGGCGAGCGACACGGGTTCATCATCCAGCCAGAGGAAGTAGAGACCTTCGGCGATCCGCTCCGCCGCGAGCGACCGCGCGCGCACATCGACGATGCCAGCCTCTCGCCGGAACTCGCCGAGCCATGTCGTCACGAGATCGATGTGCTCGGGCCGTGCAACGCAGAATTCGCCCGGCGGCATACGGGCAGGTGGAACGACGTGAACGAGTTGATAGATGCGCTGGTGCATACCGGGCCGCGCATGCGCACCGTGCGCCGCTGCCCACTGCTCGGCGAAGATGCGCGCTTCCTCTGCCGGTCCCAGAACCGCCGGCAGGTCGCCGTACGTGCGAGATACGTCCTTGACGATGAGTGGCATCGCATCGACGGGCACACGGCTGATCCCGAGCTTGAACGGCGGAGTGCGATACACGTACCCGCCGATCTCGCCACTCCGTTCGACCGTCGCGAAGTAGAGCGGCGGCTGATAGCTCGCTCGTCCGGCAGCAACCTCGCGTGCGATGCCCAGCACCAGGTTGTGCTCGGCTTCCGCGCCCGTCAGCCAGTCCCCGGCCCGCCTCAAGAACGCCGCGGCATCTTCATGCTGCCGGACAACCCAGCCCATCGCAGCTCCTCTTTTCGAACCAGCGCGACATCATCGGTGCACTACGCGCCTCGCGTCAACGGCAGTGACGAATGGCCGGCCGGATCGTCCGCCTGTGAAACTGCCTGTCCCCCGGCCGGCACGGCCCGGACCCTCGCCACGGCCCTCGCGACGCCCCCCGGGGTACCTCTGCCGCCAGCCAAACTTGCGTCAGCGGCCGCTTTGCGGAAACGTGTCGTCTGGATTCTGTGCCTGGCATCCGTCGTGCGGGAACCCGGGCCGACGCGACCGCGTAAGCGGAGACCATATGCACCGACGTATCCGAATGCTCATGGCGGCGCTCGTGCTGCCCGTCACCGCTGTGCTCCCGGCCTGCCGCGCGGTCGAGGACGTGCGTGACTATTTCCTCGATGCCGTGACACCCCACGAGCGCTATGCTGCTTCCCTGCTCGCGGCCGGGCTCGAGGGCACGGCCCTCGCCGGCGACTGGCTTCTCGCCGCGAAGCGCTCGCTCGAGCAGCCGGTTGCCATCTCGGCGCCGTATGCCGAGGATGGGTTCCTGCCCACGAACGAACCGACGGCCATCGCGTACCGGCTCTCGGCCCGGCGAGGCCAGCGTTTCCTCATCAACGCGCACCTGCCCGCCGATTCGAACGCGCTCCTCTTTCTCGACGTGTTCCAGGTCCCGGCCGACACGCTCGATCCGCTGCGCGACGTGGCCAGCGCCGACAGCGGTTCAGCCAGCCTCGAGTTCGAGCCGCGTCGCGATACAGACTACATCATCCGCTTCCAGCCGGAAGTCCTGCGCGGCGGACGTTATACGATCGAGATCCGGGCCGAGCCCATGCTCGCGTTCCCGGTCCACGGGCATAACGCGCCGGACATCGGCAGCGTGTTCGGTGACCCGCGCGACGGCGGCGTCCGTGACCACCACGGCGTGGACATCTTCGCGCCCCGCGGTACACCCGCCCTTGCGGCCATCGAGGCCACCGTCTCGCGTGTCGAGACAACGCCACGCGGCGGCAACGTCGTCTGGCTGCGCGCAACGGGCCGGGGGGTTTCGCTCTATTACGCACACCTCGACTCACAGACCGTGAGTCAGGGAATGCGCGTCGAGATCGGGGACACGGTCGGCCTCGTCGGCAACACCGGCAACGCTCGGACTACGCCGCCGCACCTGCATTTCGGCGTTTACCAGCGCGGTCCGGTCGATCCGTACCCCTTCGTCTACTACCCGCGTGGTACGATGCCCAGGCTCGCCGTCGACACCACGCTCATCGGAGGTTGGACACGCGTCACGCGCAACGGCGTGACTCTGCGCCCGACCGTGAGCGTGGATGCTACGCCCATCGCCGAAATCCCGCAGCACACCGCCATGCGCGTACTCGCTGGTTCGGGATCCCTGCTGCGCGTGCGCCTGCCCGACGGCCGCTCCGGCTTCGTCTCCGCAGACTTCGCCGAACTCGCCACCCAGCCCATTGGCGAAACGCGCCTCGCCCCGGGCGACCGTTTGCACGTCAGCCCCGACCCGAACAGCGTCGTGCTCGACCTGGTCGACGCCGACGAAGCAGTGGACATACTCGGCCGCTTCGGCGATTTCCTCTTCGTCCGGCCGTCTCGCGGCCCGGCCGGCTGGGTCAACGGCCAGTACTGAGCTGAAGTCGGCCTGCTGCGTGATTTCGAGCCCTCGACGACGTCACCGCTGACTGGATGGCGGCACCAGCCCCTTCATGCGCATGTACGTGACGATGTTGCCGTAGTGCTCGAAGTCGTGCGCGGCATTGAACACGAG
>JBOHRL010000108.1:0-47095 GCA_050732695.1 Longimicrobiales bacterium
GGGCAAGGCGGCGTGCCGGATAACGTTCGGTACCAGATCAGTCCTGCACCGGTTGGTGAGTATCGCGTCGTTATGAACGTCGCGGGCCGGACCATTGAATGGACCGTCGCGATTCGCAAGGATGAGTGGTGGGAAGAGAGAAGGAACTAGAGAGGGAGGTTCAGGAGACGGAAGCCGTTCTTGCTCCTAATGTTTCATTATGACCGGTGTCCCGACATCGATTTCGGCGTCGGATTCTGGCGCGATTGCAGCGGCGGCCGTGCGGAAACGCTCGAGGATGAGGGCCGACTCGGGCGAACCGCGGAGATCGTGCTCGTCGAAGGGATCATTCCGATGGTCGTAGATGTGTTCGAGATCGTCGAACACGCCGGTCAGATAATGGTACCGTTCATCGTAGAGCGAGCGGTACTTGCCGAATGTGCTGAACGCGATGTCATTGACGGGTTGGCCGGCGGCGAGAGCGCGCCAATGGCGGGCGAGCGAGATGCCGGGGAACGGAGCATCATCGAGGCCGGCAAGGTTCGCGATGGTGGCGGGGATATTGCGGAGGCTTGTCGGCGAAGCGATGCGAGTGCCGGCGGGCAGGCCGGGCCCGAGAACGAGCAACGGCACGTGCACGATCTCCGCGTACGTGCTGTACGCGTGCCCCCACCGCCCGTGCTCGCCCAGTTCCTCGCCGTGGTCTGAGCCGATGATGACGATCGTGTTGTCGAGAGCACCTCTACGGTCGAGTTCGGTGAAGAGCTGGCCGATCTGATCGTCGAGCCACGCCAGGCCTCCATCGTAGGCATCGATTTCCGCCTGGGCTACCTCCGGAGTGGGTGCAACGTCGCGGTTCAGTTCTTCGATCACGACAGGCTCGCGCCAGGCGACCGAGCTGCCGAACATCGCATCGAACGGTGACGGTGGCAGGTACGGCGAATGCGCGTCGAAGTAATTCAGGAATGCGAACCATGGGCGCTTTGAATCGCTGTCGAGCCACGCGATGAACGAGCGACTGACGTCAGCAGCGCGCCGGCGGCCAAGCGTTTCATAGAGACCGATGATCCGGCGCACCGGGCGTTGTTGCGAGAGCCAGCGCACGATCGCGGACCCGCGTGAGATCTGGGCTGGCGAGCGGCCGAGATCATCGTAGTACGTGAACCCATTGGCGAGGCCGGATTCATAGCCCATGTGGTACCAGTTGCCGATGAAACCGGCGGTGCGGTAGCCGTGCTGCGTCATGAAATCGGCGAGCGTCCGTGCGGGCGGCGCCTTGTCGGGCGACAGCCACCACGAGCCCAGCTGGAACGGCCAGAGCCCGGTGAACATGCTGCCGTGCGATGGGATGGTCCAGGTTCCCGGTGATGTCGCGCGATCGAAGACCACGCCGCGCGCGCCAATCCGTTCGAGGTTCGGTGTTGTCCTCCGCTCGTAGCCGTACAGACTCAAACTCCGCGCACGGACGGTGTCGAGGATGATGAAGAGCACGTTGGGCGCACCTGTCCTCGCCGCGGGCAGATCGTCCTCGGCCCGGCCCCGGCGGTAGGCGAGGCCGGCCTCGACGACAACGGTCATGAC
Organism: Longimicrobiales bacterium; assembly: GCA_050732695.1. Lineage (GTDB taxonomy): Bacteria > Gemmatimonadota > Gemmatimonadetes > Longimicrobiales > RSA9 > JBFFZF01. The sequence continues at coordinate 1,561 of JBOHRL010000108.1, forward strand.
GAGCACGAGCGTGACCAGCACCGGCGTTGCCACGCGAACCGCGCGCAGGAATGGACCACGGTGCCTCTGGGCCAGCCGGCCGGCCTGGATCGCGACCCCCATCGACAGGAACAGCAGTGCCCACAGGCTCAGGATACGCTCGACCAGAATCAGATCGAGCATCATCAGGAACACGAAGCAGGTCACGACAACGACCGGCTGGGCGAGGCGTGACCAGATTCGCGAAAGCAGAAGCAGGATCAACGCAGGAATCATGAAGAGGACCAGCATCGCGACCGGTGACATCCAGACGACAGACGGCCCGAGGTGCAGCTTCCGATCGAGGCCGAACTTCAGGGCAGCCAGGAGAGCCAGCTCACCGAATGCAGCAATCAGTGCGAGATTCACCGCGACGGCGAGCAGTTCGCGAGCGCGGATCGGCCCGCTGGTATCCATCGGCGGACTACGACCCCCGTCGTACTACTGTATTACGCAGGACGCCGACACCTTCGATTTCGATCTCGACGGTATCACCGGGGGCCATGGCGCGGGTCGTCTGGGGCGTGCCGGTGAAGATGACGTCGCCGGGCAGCAGTGTGACGTATCGGCTCACGTAGCTGATGATCTCGGAGACATCGTAGATCAGGTCCGACGATCGTTCGGATTGACGCGTCTCGCCGTTGACGCGCGTCTGGATGAGAAGGTTGTCGGGGTCGAGTCCGGTCGCGATGACAGGACCGATCGGGGCGAAGGTGTCGGATGCCTTGGCGCGGAGCCATTGGAGGTCGCTCGCCTGCCAGTCGCGTTCGCTGACATCGTTGCCGGCGGTCACGCCGAAGAGATACTCGAGAGCGCGCTCGCGCGGCACGTCTTTCGCCTGCCGGCCGATCACGAGGACGAGTTCGCCTTCGTAGTGTGCGTTCAACGCATCGGCCGGCAGGACAATGTCATCGCCGGGCCCCGCAATCGAGGTCGGGTACTTCGCGAACAAGCCGACGGTTTCGGGGGCAGGCCGGTCGCCCAGGTGACTGCGAAAGTTGCGGCCGACGGCGATGACCTTCGATGGCGCGACCGGCGCGAGCAGGCGCACGTCCGCGAGTCGGACCGTCTGGCCCGTTGGCCGCGGAGATGCGAACAGATCGCCCTCGAGCTGGCGGATGGTCTCGCCTTCGAGGATCCCGTACGAGATGGCGTTTCCGGCCGAGTATCGCACGTAGCGTGTGACGTTGGCCTGCGCGGAGGCGCGCAGGGCAAACGTCGCCGTCATGATCGCGGCGACGAAGACCGGCGCGATCGCGGCAGGTACGGTGGCGGACCGAAGAGCGTTCACGAGGGGGCCGCGTTTCTGCGCATCAACACCTCGCCTCGGGCAGGGTCGCGCGGCCGAGCCGGGCGTGGGCCCGGGGCCCGCGATGGCCGAAGTAAGATGCCGGAGGCGCGTTTGTGCGGGCAAGGGCAGTGGCGAGGGGCACAATGCGGAGGCGTGTTTGTGCGGGTAAGGGCGGTGGCGGTGGCGGTGGCGAGGGCGGCGGGAAATGCGGGTGATCAGGCGTCGGCGAGAGCTTCTGGCAGTGCGATGACCGCCACGGACACGATGTCGGAATCGAGAGCATTCTGGAACGATTCGACGGCTTCGTAGAGGAAATCCCCGGCCACGGCCCGTTCGAGGTAGGCCAGGTCTTCCGCCGGCATTCGGTCGATCACGGGCCGGAGGATGTCCGCATGCTTGCGGTCGACACGCATCTGCCGGGCGCCACCGTCGGCAATGTCCGCGAGAATCTGGTCGCGCAGCCACACGTCGAGGACGGCCTTGTTCCGAATGAGAGTGTCACGCAATTCCCGCTGGCGGTCGGCGTATTCCGGCATCGAGACGCCCAGTTCGATACGAGCGGACTTCTGGATCCTCGTCAGATCCTGTGCCGCTTTGCCGGGGTCAATCTCGCCGATCTCAGCGATGACGTCGATCGAGGCGCGATAACGCTGGTCCACGTGGAGTCGGGCGCCTTCGCGTTCGTGGTTCAGAATCTCCTCGATCGTCATCGACACGACCCTCGACCGGGTCGCCGCGAAGAGCGATTCCGCTGCCTCATGGAAGCGGTCGTTCGCGAGCATGGCTTCGAAGTATTCGCGGTCCGGTTCCGGCAGCTCGGGAATGATGGGTGCCAGCATCTCGTGGGTCACGGCATCGCCCTGGAAGGCATCGGCATCACCATCCGTGACGGCAAGAGAAACGTCATTCCGGAGCCACGCATCGAGTGTCGCCTCGTCACGGAGCAGTCCATCGAGGAGTCGTTGCTGGCATGCGATGTACTTGTGCTGTGTGACGCCCAGCGCATTGAACGGGTGCTTCAGCTGCATCAGAAATCGCCAGTTCTCCGCAGCGTCGATGACATCGATCGGCCGCAACCGGACATCGACGTCAACGCATACCCGATAACGCCTGCGAAACGTTGCGATTGGCTTACCCTTGCGAATCGTGGAAATCCATTGTCCGCCCCAACCCGTTCGCATCGAATACGGAATCAGCTCGTTACCAGGAGTAGAGCAACATGATGGGCCGTCGCGCCATCCGTTCCATGAATTGATGCGTGTACGCCCGGATCGTGGCGCCGCTGCTCCACACTTCGACGAGATACAGGTCGTGTGGCCGGTACGTGGCGAGCTGGTCGAGCCCGGCGAAGGCGGGGACTTCATCAATGAACACGTTCGGCTCGGTCATCCGGCCTCGCCGCATGATGCACCGGTTGGAGATGAACCCCGAGCCGGTGCATCCGATCGGGTGCAGGAACGCCTCGAATTCGAGGAACTCGAGCAGGTTCGAAGCGGCCGAACGGAGGAGGCGGTCCTGATCCAGAGCGCGGACGTTCACCGCGGCTGCATTCCGGCGGCTGCGAATGCGCTGGTCCATGGTCCCGACGTTGGCGGCCATCACTTCGACGGTGAGGCCTTCGAGCAACATCGGGGCGGGTGGCAGCGGTACTTCAATGAATGCATGACTCGCTGTGGCACGCACGGGTACATAGAGGCTCTCATAACCGAACTGCCTGACGAGCAGAAGATGGTCACCGGCGGGAAGACCGTTCAGAGTGAACGTCCCGGATGAGTCGGTTACGACACCACGGTTGTTGCTGGCGAGCAGCACAGCGGCGCCGCGAAGACGAACACCTGTCGAGGCGTCCACGACTGCACCCCGAACCGTGATCGTCCGATCCGCGACGACATCGAGCGAATCAAGAAGCAGAGGATCCGGCGTCAGGGCGATTTCGACCGATAGCGGCGGATCTGCAACGGTCAGGAGAACGGTGACGTCGCGATATCCATACTTGCCGAACGCGAAACGGTGAACGCCGGCCGGGACGCCAGAGATTCGGAACTCACCGAGCGAATCGGAGACTGTGGCGAAATTACGATCGACGAGGGCAACGATAACGCCGGCGAGGCGGTTGCGGTTCGAAGCATCGACGACGGTGCCAGCGAGAGTCGCTGGCGGCGGACCGGGATCCTGCGCAGCCCGCGCGGGCGAGGCGAGGAGTAGCGCGAGAAGGATGGCGTGACAAGGTCGCGCGATCAGTGATGGCAACGGGCCCGGCGGCGCACCGCAAACTGGTTGGCTATGCTGTCGAACCGACGTTGCGCCTGGTGCCAGCAGACTCACGGACAGCTCCGGTCAGGCATGGCTACTTGCGGGCCTGTTCGAATGGTCGGCCACGATGGCCTGCCCGTCAAGCTTTCCGGGTCGGACCACCCTTGCGCGCCGCGGGTTTGCAGCCAAACTGCATTCATCGAGCAACCACCCGACCGGATCGGATCCGATGAGGCGGAACGCACAGACGTCCTCGACCGCATCAATGGTGGCCCCCTTTGCGACGGGCTGCACAAGTCGGCGCACCTTCATTGGCACGATGGTGGGTGGCGCGCTGGCGCCCGCAGTACTGCCGGTGCTGCCCTCGCCCGTTCAAGCGCACGCGGCGAGGGCCGAGCGGGCCGTTCCAACGCTCGATCGGGAAAGTCAGGCGAGCGAAGAATACTGGGAGATCATTCGGTCGCAGTTTCCGCTGAGAGCTGAGCTGATCGTGCTGAATGCAGCGAATCTGTGTCCTTCCCCACGGATTGTGAGCGATGCAGTGGCGGTGTACACGCGTGATATCGACGCGGATCCATCGTTCCAGAATCGCGCCAAGTTCTCCGGCCTGCATCAGAAGACGATCGAGCGCGTCGCGGCATGGGTTGGTGCGGATGCGGACGAGATCGCCATCACGCGCAATACGAGCGAGAGCAACAACATCGTGGTGGGCGGCCTCGACATGGGCAGCGGTGATGAAGTCGTGCTCTGGGATGAGAACCATCCGACGAACAACGTCGCATGGGATGTGCGTGCGCAACGCTACGGCTTCACGGTCCGTCGCGTGAAGCGGCCCGATGCACCAGCGAGCGCGGCGCCGGACCTTGTGCAGCCATTCCTTGACGCGCTCGGTCCGCGTACCCGCGTCCTCGCGTTCTCACACGCATCGAATTCATCGGGCGTATTGCTTCCCGCCGCCGAGCTGTGCGCGGCGGCCCGCCAACGCGGCATCCTGACGCTGGTCGACGGTGCACAGACGTTCGGTGCGCTCGACCTCGACCTGCACGCGATGGGCTGCGATTTCTTCACGGCCAGTGCCCACAAATGGCTCATGGGCCCGAAGGAGGCGGGCTTGCTCTACGTGCGGCGGGGCAGCGGCGAACGGCTCTGGCCCGGCGTCGTGGGCGTCGGGTGGGAGGGCGCGAAGGCCGCCGGTGCGCGCCGTTTCAGCACGCTCGGCCAACGCGATGATGCAGCGATCGTCGCGGTTGGCGCAGCCGTCGAGTTCCTCGAACGGATCGGGGCCGCACGCGTCGAGGCACGCGTGCGCCAGCTCGCGACAACACTCAAGCAGAACATTGCGGACGCCGTGCCCGGTGTTCGCTTCGTCACGCCACTCGACCCGGCTTCGAGCGCCGGTGTCGTCATCTTCGCGGTCGAAGGAATCGATACGCGGGCTGCGTACAACAGACTCTACGAACAGTACAGTATTGCCGGTGCATCGACCGGCGGCATCCGGCTTTGCCCGCACGTGTACAATACGATGGCCCAGATGGAACGCGTCGTCGAGGCCGTGCGGCAGGTAACGGCCGTTTAGCTGCTCGGACCTCGGGTCCATCTGGCACGCACGCGGGCGCGCCGAATCGTCCATGCCCGCGTTTCATCCCGCCTCATTTCCGCGTCCCACCATGACGCCGGATGGCCGGGCGCACTGTCCTGCTACTTGCAGTCGACGGTTGCGTTGACAACGTCCGCTGTGACGACCCCGTTCGCGTTGATGGTCACGTGCACGTTCTCATGGACGAGGAAGTTGTTGCCTCGGCCCTGACCAATGATCCGGAAGTTATTGATGAACGTGAACTGAACGGGGAATCCGGCTGCGCGCACCCCCAGCCTGTCCTGGGTGACGCCTGTTGCCTGATACATGTCGCCGGTCGTGAGGCCCGTGCCGCTTATGCGTTGCGGCTGGAAGTGCGACCGTGCGTTGATCCCACCGGTCGCGTCGATGGTGAGATGGGTCATGATGTGGAGCGTTCCAGTCAGCAGCACATCCTCGCCTGCGCCGCCCGCCGCACACGACACGAAGACGAGGAGAGCGAAGGGGATCTTCTCGTTGGTTGTGGTTGCAACAGCGGCGAACGACGGTTGCAGATCCGCGTCCATTCCGACCGGTGAATCCGCGCAGGCCGGGACTGCCGCCGCGCACATCAGTGCCATCACGATCCGCTGCATCAGCTCCTCCATGAGCAGATGACCGAATGAACGAAACGCCCGTGAGGTCGGCTCCCGCCGGCTGGAGAATGGACGGTCCGGGAGGTTGTCCTTACGATCTGCAAGATACAACGGGCGCGAAGTAACGAACAGGATGTTATGGCGTCATGTCGACTCAGTTTGCGGAGACGGTTCGGCCTTTTGCCCACGCGCGGAGCGCCTGGATGCGCTCGGCCATGACGACGGACAGCGGACGTGTTGACCGGATTTCGGACAGCAGCACGGCGGTCGTCAGGCCGGAATGGTCGGCGAATGCGGTGTAGAGCGCGGAAACGATGACCTGCTCGATCTCGGCGCCGCTGAAGCCTTCGGTTGCGGAGACAATCGCCTCGAGATCGTGGCCGGCGGGGTCGTGGCCGCGGCTGTGCAGGTGGATCTCGACGATGGCACGACGGGCATCGGCATCGGGCAGATCGACGAAGAAGACTTCATCGAAGCGGCCCTTGCGCAGGAACTCGGGCGGCAGCTTCGACACGTCGTTGGCCGTTGCGACCGTAAACACCTCGCCCCGTCTGTCCTGTAGCCAGGAGAGGAATGTTCCGAGAACGCGCTGTGACACGCCGCCATCCTCGCTGCCGCCGGACGCGAACGCCTTCTCCAGTTCATCGATGAAGAGAACGCAGGGTGCGAGCCGTTCGGCGGTGTCCATGGCGCGCTTGAAGTTCTTTTCGCTTTCGCCGATGTACTTGTTGTACAGATTTCCGGGATCGAGCTTGAGGAGCGGCAGGCCCCATTCCATGGCGACGGCCTTTGCGCACAGGCTTTTGCCACAGCCGGGCACGCCGACGAGGAGGAGACCCTTGGGGAATTCGAGACCGAACTCGGCGGCCTTCTGAGGTGAAGTAATGATGTGGGTTCGTTTGCGGAGCCAGTCCTTGAGGCCGGCGAGGTCCGCCACGCTGTCCATGGTCTGTTCCAGCGGATAATATTCGAGTACGCCTTCACGTTCGACGATCTGTTTCTTGTATTCGATGATGTGAGCGAGGTCGTGGTCGGCGAGCCGGCCGTCCTCGACGATGGCTTTGGTCAGGATCTTTTCGGCCTCGAGGAGGGTGAGGCCCTTGAGGTTGTTGAGCAGGCGGGCCATCGCGTTGGGCGAGATCTCGACCTTGACGTTGATGCGGTGGCGCAGATCGCGGACGAGGTGTTCGATCAGGTTCCTGAACTCATCGAGTTCGGGCGGTGGCAGGCGTAGCGTGGCACTGAGCTGGCGCAGCGGCTCGGGGAGGGTGAGGCCGGGAGCGGCAATGACAATGGCGCCGGCGCGGGGACCACAGGCGGTTGCGACCTCGCGAAGGCGGTCGGCGATCGCGGCGTTGCCGAGCAGCGTATCGAATCCCTCCAGCAGATAGAGCGCATCGAACCGTGATGCATCGATATGGCCGAGTGCCTGTGCCGCATCGGTGGTTCCGTAGATGGGCCCGGCGGCGCCGTCACGCAGGAGACCTTTGCTGCGCGACCATGTGAAGAGAGGGATGCCGAGGCGGTCAGCAACGAGGCGAGTGATGGTTTCGACGCGAGCCAGTTCGGCGCTGTCCATGATAATGAGGCCGTAGCGCGAGCGGATGAGCAGTTCGAGGTCCTTGAGTGGATCGTGTTTCTGCGATCGTCCACTCAGCGGGTTCGCCGCGGCAGGGCTCGGGTTCATTTCGTGGCTGCGTCCTCGTTCGGTCGCACGGCGTGACAGTCACGACCGTCGCCGCGGTCGAGATCGGACGCCTGTCTGTTCAGAAGATCGGCGGCTGCTCGGCGGCGCACGAACGTTTCGCCGTGGCGGAGCACGCGCAGTCGGGCGTCGTGCAGGCCGGCGCGGGCCCAGGCCTCACGCAGCCGGCGGGGTGGCTCGAGCGGCGGTTCGTCGGCAAGCATGAACGTGCCCCAGTGCATGGGCAGGAAGGTGCCGGCCTCGCCCAGTTCACGGTAGGCCTGGACGGCCTCTTCGGGATTCATGTGCATCGCCTTCATGAACCAGCGCGGTGCGTAGGCGCCGATGGGCAGCATCACGGCATCGAAGGGACCGTGCGCATCGCGAATCGCCGAGTAGCCGGGAAACCAGCCGGAGTCGCCGCCGAAGTAGACGCTGCCGGCTCTGGGGCTGTCGATGACCCATGATGCCCACAGTCGGCGCGACGGGCCGAACGGGCGGCGCCGCGTCCAGTGCTGAGCGGGCGCCGCCGTGATGGCGACGCGCGATGCGCCATCGCCCAACTCGATTGCATCGCCCCAATCCAGTTCCACGACGGTTCGCACATCGCGTTTGCAAAACCACGATGCATAACCGAGCGGCGTGATCCAGCGAAGTGTCTCACCGAACCGAAGGTGAAGCCGGCGCACGGTCGGCGCATCGAGATGATCGTAGTGATCATGGGAGAGGATGACGGCGTCGATGGGTGGCAATGTGTCGAAGGACGGTGCGGGCGCAACGAGCCTGTGCGGGCCGGCCCATGGCACTGGCGACGCGCGATCGCTCCACACGGGATCCGTCAGCAGATTGATCGAACCGATCTGGATCAGGAACGTGGCGTGACCGATCCACGTGATGCGCAGATCCGTCTCGTGTGCGCGCGGCTCGGCCATGTCGTGCGGCGCGACCGGCAACGAGCCGGGCCGCGGTACGTCGGGAATGCTGCCATCGCGCCGGCGCTGCCATCGCCAGCGCAGGAACGCGAAGCTGGGGCGTTCGCTGTCCGGTCCCATCCATGGGTTCCAGAAACCGCCGCCCGATGCGTGATGCGGAGGTGTCGACGAGTTGTGGATCAGGCCGTCCTGGCTGAGTCGTCGTGCAGTGTCGCGAGGTCGGTCGGGATGCGCAACACGAACGTGCTGCCTGCGCCGAGTTGGCTCTGCACGTCGACGCGGCCACCGAGCACGCGTGCGAGATGACGTGCCACACCGAGGCCAATGCCAGTGCCGCCGAACTGGCGAGCGTGACCCTGGTCGACCTGCCAGAACGGATCGAAGATGCGCCCGTGATACTCGGCCGCGATGCCGATGCCGGTGTCGGTCACGCGGATCACGGCCTGATCGCCGTCGATACGCGCATCGACATCGAGTTCGCCTTCAGCCGTGAACTTGACTGCGTTGGTGAGCAGATTGTTGAGGATCTGGCTGAGGCGACCGCCATCGGTCTCGATCACGGCGTTATCCTGCGCCTGGACCTTGACGGCCAGACCCTTGCCATCTGCGGCGGGCCGGATCAATGCTACGGCATCACCCACGGCGACATCGAGGCGGACCGGTTCGATCTGAAGACGATCCTGGCCTGCGTCCGCGCGCGAGAAGCTCAATACATCGTCCACGAGACGGAGCAGATGCTTCGCGGCCGCGCGAATCCGCTCCATATGCGATTTGGCTTCGACGGGGATGGTCGCCGGCACATCCATGAGTGCGAGGTCCGCGTAGCCGAGAATTGCGTTGAGCGGAGTGCGCAACTCGTGCGACATCACGGCGAGGAAGTTCGACTTCGCCCGGCTGGCCGAAAGCGTGCTCTGGTAGAGCCGAGCCGTTTCGATGGCACGGGCCATACGACTGGCCAGCTCTTCGCCAATCGCGAGGTCTGACGCCGAGAAGTGACGGCCGGGCCGCCGCGATGCGATCGTCAGAGTCCCGACAACAGCATCGCGCACGCACACCGGAACACAGAAGTAGGACGTCGGTCCGATCTGGCGCAGCTGCTCGAGCCGTCCCTCATCGCCTGCCAGGCGGACCAGCATTGCATCATCGACTTCGGGAACCAGTTCAGGCTCGCCGGTCGCGATCACATGAGCGTAACACAGGTCCGCCGATGGATCGATCGGCAGCGAACCACCCGCCGGCCGGTATGGCTTCACCTCGCCGTGGTCGTTCCACATCGCGACCGCGAGGCGGGGTGCGCCATCCTCTTCGGCGACGTGAATCGCACAGAAATCGCCGAGGTTGAGCGCCGCCAGTTGTGCGGCGGCGGCGAGACTCTCCTGTTCGGTCAGCGTCTCGGCGAGGCGCGTCGAGACGGCGGCGAGGAACGAGATCTGGCGCTCGGCGAACTGGGCTTCGACGCGAGCGTTCCGCTCCGCATCGTAGAGTCGAGCCCGTTCGAGGGCCTGAGCGCATTGCTGGGCAAGCAGGATCAGGAACCACCGGTACTCATCAGGGATCGCGGTCCGGCCCTCGAAGCGGAGCAGCAGCATGCCACTTACACGGTCCCGCACGCTCAGTGGCAGCAGCGCCCACGCCTCAGGAGAACCCTGCCGGCGAGCGAGGAACGGCAAACCACCCATCCAGCCGGGCTCACCGGTGTGGAGCGGGGTGATGAATGGACCGGCGTTCTCTGTCGTCCTGCTCTGTACCCAGTCGAGGAGTTCGGGCGGGCAGTGGACGGCACCCGCGACTTCAAGGCGGTTGTCCGCAGCAATCGTCAGGAGGACGCCGCCCGACGCGCCGACGACACCAGCGCCCTCATTGACGGCTATCTCGGCGACCTGAGCGGGCGTGAGACTGCCGAGGAGCGCGACCGTGACGGCGTGGAGCTTCCGTGCGCGTTCGGCGGAACGCTCGAGTTCTGCATTGGCGGACCGGAGCCGCGCATCGACGAGAGCGCCGCCGTGATCGAGTGCATCGGAGAGCGGTCCGAGCGGAACAGGAGGCGAGGGCGAGCGCCAGTAGCGTTCGCCGTGCAAGCCGCCCGTCCTGGCCCCCGGTCCCTTGGGCTCGGTTCCTGGCCCGGCCATGTCGCGATCCTCGCGATCGAGGTTGGTGGTGATTCGGTGCGCGGCGCCGCGGTCGTGTCCTGAAAGTATCGGTCCGGTGCGCGCATTCCGACATGCAAAGCGGGTGCCGACCGGTCAGGCGGAAGGGCAGCCGGCTCGGCTGGCGGGGTGTACGGTGGAGAATGCGCCGGCTAGCGGCGGCGGCGGGCCCTCAGAACGCGGCGACGCGCATCGGCCTGCTTGCGCTTTTTCGCTTCGCTCGGCTTCTCGTAGAAGCGCTTCTTCTTCATGTCCTTGAACAGACCCGAACGCAGCATCTTACGACGGAACTGCTTGAGGGCCCACTCGATCCTGTCACCCTCGTTGATCTCGATCTCGATCAAAATTCCTCCCTGAAGGCAAAGAGACGACGGGGTGCACGAGGCGATCCCCGTCGTTCCGGCGCGCTGGGTCCGTTGTCGACCCGGCGCTATCAGACACGTGAAAGATAAGGCCGGCCGTCCGACGCGTCCACTCCAGCTTCGATGGCCGGGTGGAAGTGCTAGGACGTGACGACCATGGACCAGAAGATGGACCAGAACACCTCGAAGTCGGTCTCGGACGGTGTCCATGCCTCCATCACGAGGAGGCCGGAGGTTCCGGGTGGAGGCACCTGAAGAGTCCCCCAGTTGGCCGCCATGTAGATGCCTGGCCCAAACCGGCTCGACACGGACGTCACACCGTACTGGAGCAGCATGTCGCGACCGCCCACGATGGCGCGACACTCATGGAAGTCCAACAGGCGCTCCGGCGGCTCGGATTCGAACTCGCCCGGCGCAATGACGCCTGGTCGCACCCACGCCCGGCCGGATTCCCACCGGTTGTCCGCGCCGAGCGTAAATGCCGCCGGCACATGGAACCGGTATGTGGCCGCCGTGACCTCACGCCACTGGGTTGTATCGAGTTCGGGCGCCTCGCACGTCAGGACCTCATGTTGGACCGGGTCGAGGCTGCACGCGGTCCATAGCAGAACTGGCGCGAGGACGGCCACGCGCAGCGCCGGCGCCGCCATGGCGCACCTCCTTGCTCAGGGGACCCCCGGACCCGAATGTCGGGGCGCCGGGCCGGTTTCGACAAGATCGGACGATGCGCCGGCGCGATGGCAGCTGTCGGCGGCCGGCAGGCAACGCGGGCGCGGAGCGATCGACGGGTGCGGCCGCACGCAGGTGATCGGCAGTCTGGGCCGGGACTTCTGAGGGAGCGCGGATGTCGAAGCACTACCACCTGATCGGGATCGGCGGAACCGCCATGGCTTCGCTGGCCGGCCTGCTACAGGCAGCGGGCCATCGCGTGACCGGGTCGGACGAGGCGGTGTATCCGCCCATGTCCGACCTGCTGGCCTCGCTCAGGATTGCGTACCGCGAGGGTTACCACCCCGAGAATCTCGACCCGGTGCCGGATGTTGTGATCGTGGGCAATGCGATCTCGCGCGGGAACACCGAGCTCGAGTTCATGCTCAACCAGAAGATCCCGTACACGTCCGCTGCGGTCACGATCAAGGAAGAGTTCCTGCGCGGGCGCATCTCGATTCCGGTCGCAGGCACGCACGGCAAGACGACCACGACGTCCCTGCTCGCATGGCTGCTCGAGTGCGCAGGGATGAAGCCGAGTTTCCTGATCGGCGGCGTAGCCGAGAACTTCGGCACGTCGTTCCGGCTCACGGCTTCGCGCCTCTTCGTCATCGAGGCCGACGAGTACGACACGGCGTACTTCGACAAGGGCCCCAAGATGTGGCATTACCTGCCCGACATCGCGATCGTCAATAACATCGAGTTCGATCATGCGGACATCTATCGCGATGGGATCGCGTACCGCTGGGCGTTCTCGCGTTTCATCAATCTGGTCCCGTCCAACGGCACACTGGTCGCCGGCTGGGATTCACCGGCCGTGCGCGAGCTGGCCGGTGCATCCTTCGCGCCCGTCGAATCGTTCGGGTTCGCCGGCCCTGATACGAGCGACGCCGGCTCCGTGCCTGACGTGAACCCACGCTGGGAGGCGCACGACGTGCAGTTCGGCGAAGAGGCCACGCGCTTCACGGCTGTGCACGACGGTGTCGTGTGGGGCAATGTCGAGATGCCGCTCGCCGGCGCATTCAATGTGCGCAACGCACTCGCCGCGATTGCGGCTGCGCATGCAGCAGGTGCAGCCACGGATGGCGTGATCGAGGGGTTACGAACGTTCCGGAGCGTGCGCAGGCGCCTCGAAGTGCGCGGCACGGAGGACAGCGTGACCGTGATCGATGACTTTGCGCACCACCCGACCGCCGTGCGTGAGACGATCCTTGCGGCTCGCCAGCGCTGGCCCGGCCGCCGGCTCGTGGCCATCTTCGAACCCCGCAGCTTCACCGCACAGCGGCGCGAATTCCAGGACGCGTACCGTGACGCGCTCGCGCTCGCCGACGAGATCATCATCGCAGGGTTGTTCCATCCCGAACGGTACTCGAAGGATACGGCGATCGACCCCGACCAGATGGTTGCCGAGTGGCGCGGCATGGGCAGAGTTGCGGATTCGATTCCGGAGCCGGACCGCATTGCCGCGACGGTCGGGGCGCGCGCGCGACCGGACGATCTCGTGCTGATCATGTCGAATGGCGGATTCGGCGGGGTTCACGGCAAGCTGCTGGCCGTCCTGCGCGACCGCGCCAGCGGACCCGGTTCAACGATCGCAAACCGGGTCCGATTGTCCGGCTCGTCCTGAATGTCCGCGGCCAGGATGTCGAGCCCATGGCGCGCGGCCGCGCCAGAGCTCGCGATTGCCGCGATCGCCGGGTCCCGCTCGCGCGCGATCTCGCGCGCGGCGCCCGCCGTGTCGAGTACGGACTCGGCACGCAGCCACGTGTGCGCGCGCAGGAAACGCGCGCACTGTGCGAGGGCGGCCTGATGCGAACGAACGATGCGAAGGCTCTCCATCCGCGCGCCGGCGACACCGAGGAGACAGTGGCGCACGTGCAGGACATGCTCGCCGGTCACGTGCAGGCCGTACCGCTCGATGACGTCGATCGCATCGCGGATCGCACCGATCGTCGAGTTCTCGACGGGCAGAAGCGCCGAGTCGGCACCGCGCTCGCACAGGAGCCGGCCGACATCTTCGAACCGCGCGCAGGGCACGGGCACCGCACGGTCTCCCCACTGCGCGAGGATCGCCACCTCACCGTACGCGCCGGGTTCGCCCTGGTAGGCGATGCGCAGGATCGGATGCGTCGCGGCGCCGCGCGTCTCAGGATGGCCAGTCGGTACCTTGAGGTTCGGTGCCTCCGGTTCGAGTGAATGGGAACTCATGAGATCGGCTGGCGCTGGTCCTGCTGGGCGCGTCGTGACAGGCCAATGATGCGCCATGCAATGTCGCGCACGGTCTCGGCATCGAGTTGCGCTTCTTTCGCCTCGACCATGATGCGGCTGACAATCTCGACTTCGCGCGCTGGATCGAGTGTGGGCAGACCGGCCGCCGCCTTTTCGCGGCCGATCTCACGGGCCAGTGCAACGCGTTGCGCAATCAACCGGATGATGCTCGCGTCAATGGCCTCGACACGGCCCCTCAGCACACCGATCCGCTGTACTGCGGCGTTATCGGCACTCATGCGGCCACCTCGATTCGCCGCTCCGCATCCGTAACGGCGATGCGGGTGTGCGTAGGCGGGACGATCCAGCGACCGACCGCGGCCGCGACCGGTTCGAGCGCGCGCATCAACGTGTGGAATGCGGCCGGCGCCAGTGACTGTGCGCCGTCGGACATCGCCTCGGCCGGGTTCGGATGGACTTCGATGATGAGGCCATCGGCGCCAGCAGCCGCTGCGGCGAGGGCGAGCGCGGGGACGAGGTCGGACCGCCCCGCCGCATGGCTGGGATCGACGATGACCGGCAGATGCGTCTCTTGCTTCAGAAACGGAATCGCTGCGACATCGAGTGTATTGCGGGTGGCCGTCTCGAACGTGCGAATGCCGCGCTCACACAGGATGACGTCGTAGTTCCCATGCGCGAGAATGTACTCGGCGGCACCCAGCAGCTCGCTCAACGTGGCGGCTGCGCCGCGCTTGAGCAGTACCGGCCGCTGTACGCGGCCGACCTCTGCGAGTAACGCGAAGTTCTGCATGTTGCGAGCGCCGATCTGGAGGACGTCGGCGTGGCCGGCGATCAGGTCGACGTGGCGGACGTCAAGCACCTCCGTCACAACAGGCATGCCAGTCTCGAGGCGAACCTCAGCGAGCAGGGCCAGCGCTTCCCTGCCGAGACCCTGAAACGCATAGGGCGATGTCCGTGGCTTGAACGCGCCGCCGCGAAGCATCGCAGCGCCCGCGGACCTCACGGCGGACGCGGTTTCGAACAGCATGCCTCGCCCCTCGACCGAACACGGCCCGGCGATGACGGCGAACGCATCGCCGCCGATCCAGGTGCGCCGGTCATCGCCCACCCGCACAATGGTCGGCGAGGCACGGAAAGCCCGGCCGGCGAGGACGTGAGCCGGTCCGGCCGGTCGGACCCGCTCGACACCCGGCAACGCAGCCATCCGCGTGGCCAGCTCCGGACCCGTGCCAGTGCACGCGATCGTGATGCGATGCGACTCCCGCTCGAGGCGAGTCCGGCCGCCACTCGCCTCGACGCACGCACGGATATTCTCGATCGCGATCTCTCCCGCCCCTGCCGAAACCTCGACGATCATGACGCCATCTCCCGGTTTCGGAGATGAAAAAAGCGGCCCGTGGAAGATCCACGGGCCGCCGCATCTCCGGTTTCGCCTGCCGTCCTACACGCGCAAACGCCTCCGTTCACGGCCCGTGGTCCGGGTCGCGTAGGTAAAGTAGAAGGCATAATAGCGGTGCGCGCTCATGATCTCATGGATTAGCAACCGGCCCGCGATCTGTCAAGGCCCTGCCCCGCCGCGGCCGCACATCGCCGCGCGTTCCGTCTCCGCAATGGCTCGACCGGGTTGCGGGAAGGCAGCAACTGCGGTACCGTCCCGCTATTCACGAAGCCGCGTCCATTCTGCCGGAGGAGTCCCATGCGGGTGCGCGCGTTCACCAGATTGGCACCGCTCATCGGAATCGCTTCAATCGTGGCCGCGTGCGCCAGCGGCGGCACGACCGCGACCCCGGCCGGCGGAGCCCAGACCCAGCAGGGTGAGACTCCGCCCGCGGCCGATGGCACCGTCGTGACGATCCTGAACACGGCTCCCGGCGCGACCACGATCACGGTCTACATGAAGCCCGAGATCGGCGTCGACGCTCCGCTCGGTACGGTCGAGGGCGGCCAGATGCGAACCTTCCCCTATGAGGGCGCTCCCGGCTTCTACCAGATCCGGACCGTCGGCGCCGCTGGCGAGCGGCTCAGCGACCGGTTCCAGATGTTCCGAAACTCCTCGGTCCGCTGGGACATGTCGGCGGGCCGGCGCGTGGTTGTCGGAGGACGCTGAACACGGGACGGCCGCCCGCTCACCACCGCACCGGTTTCACCCGTTTTCCGGCGTCAACGGCCTCGCTCCGGTGGTAGCAGAACGAGCTGGTGCTTCACCTCCGGGTCAAGGGCCGCTCGGGTATAGAGCAACGGGAAGTACTGCTGCTCTGCGTAGGACTCGACGAGGTTCGAGTAGTACGGGCTGCCGGGTTGCGCAGACTGGCCGGGCAGGTTTGTGGCGACCGAGCCATCGATGTTTGCGAAATCGATGATCTCCCGGAATGTCGCGCCCGTGGCGGCCACCGTGCCGGCGCCGCCGGACCGCTCGATGGCGGGAATGTCGAACGCGTTGACAAGCGGATGTGGCAGTTCGCTGCGGTGGATCCGGCCCCAGCGCCATCGGGCCGGGTCCGTTCCCTGGTGGGCGCGCAGGGAATCGAGGCCATGGACGAGCGCCTGTTCGAGCGCCGCGGTCCGTTCGAGCGATGCCGCGTCGCTCCTCGCCGCAGCACCCATGGCATCACTCACGTAGTTGTAGAGCGCCGCCGCCGCACTCTCGCGGCGATACGTGGCGTCCCATTCGGCCAGCAGCCTGCGCGCTCGTTCGACTTCTGCGCCCTGCGATGCCCAGCCGTGGAACAGGCGAACGTCCCGTGCGGCTTCCGCTGAATACGCGTCGTGTTGCAAGCGTTTGAAATCATCGAGTGTGAACGCACTCCCGTTCGACAGCACATCCGCCAGTCGCTCGAAACGCGCCGATTGACTGCCCCGCTTGAAGAAGAGCGGTGGGCCGAAGCCCGGTGGATGGATGTCATGATTCGCTGTCGCAATCCAGCCACGTTCGGGATTCAACTCGCGCGGTAAGCTATCGCGAAACCCGCTCCACTCGAATCCGCCTGCCCCCGACACTGGCAGCCGGCCGTCCCAGCCGGCCCGCCGCGGCGAAAGTGCCGAAGCCTGCCACGCAATGTTTCCATCGACATCGCCGCACACCATGTTTTCGGTCGGCGCTTTCCAGTACACCTGCGCGGCGAGGAACTCGCGGCAATTGTTAACAGCGTGGTATCTCAGTGCACCGAGGTACCCGGCTGTCCCCGGTTCGTGCATGGTCGAGCGCATCGCATAGGCCAGGTTGCGGGCCGTGTCCTCGAAGAAGATGGGGCCATGGCGAGAGTACTTGAGGGTTATGATCTCGGGGGCGCGGCCCATCACGAGGATGGTGTCGTATGCGATGCGGAGCGGTTCCCAGCCATCCTGCCAGCGGACGCGGCTGCGGTTGGTCGGATCGAGTTGCTCGACGTAGACATCGGACTGGTCGGTGCCGACGATGGTGAGCCCCCACGCGATGCGGCCGTTGTGGCCGATCGCAACGCCCGGGAGCGGAGCTTCGGTTGCGCCGATCATGTTCCAGCCGGGCGCGACGAGATGGACGATGTAACGGATGCTCGGGTTGCTGGCGTTGCGGTGCGGATCGTTCGCGACAATGACCTTGCCGCTTGCAGTGAGGCGGCCGCTGACGACCCAGTTGTTGCTGCCGGGCGAGTTCTCCTGCGCGCCGCGATTCTGGCCTGGCCGTGTATCGGGCGAGCCGTCGTATGCAGGCAGCAGCGGCGGCCGCACATAGGCGGAGCGCAGCCCGCCCAGCGCGTCCGTCACCTGCTCATCGATGGCGGCAAGGTCGACACCGGGTGGTGCGACGAGATCGCGGTACGGGCTGGGGTTCGCGCGGCGGTTGGCTTCGGCGACGCCGAATTGCGCGACGTTTCGTGCGAGTTGCAGTTCGTTGCGTGCGTCGCCGAGAGGCAACGCGGTCTGAGTGCGCAACAGCGATGTTTCGGCCGTCCATGGGAGTGGCCGGAGTCCGGTCAACTTGAATTCGACGGGCAGATTGTCACCGATGCTCGCGATGTACGCGTTGACGCCATCTGCGAACGCCTCGAAAATGCGGCGGCCTTCGGGGTGATAGCTTGTGAACTCGCGGTCATCGAAGGGACCGCGGAAGAGCAGGCGTCTGGCGAGTCGATCGTGGCGGAGCGCTTCCGGTCCGAGTACCTCGGCGAGGCGACCCTCGAACGTGCGCCGGTACATGTCCATCTGCCAGAGCCGGTCCTGAGCATGGACGAATCCCTGAGCGAAGAACAGGTCGTCGATGTTCTTCGCATGGATGTGCGGCACGCCCCACGTATCGCGGAGGACACGCACCGTATCACGCAGTCCGTTGATATCGAGTTGCCCATCGATCTGGGCGAGCGATTCCGTTGCGATCGAATCGAGTTCGGCTCTGGCGACCTGCGCCCGGAGCGGCAGCGCCGGCGAGAGCACGCCCGTCATGGACGACATCACGACCATCGTGATCGAAACCGGCACGTGGCATCGTATCACCGGAGACCGCTCCTGTGGGAGGAACCCGGATCGGCCGAATGGCGATGCGGAACGTCGTTTCGGCCGATCAGGACCATGGCTCGTCCGCGCTCGGCCCGTAGATCGACGGTACCTTTCCGCCGGCCATACGCAGGTAGACCGAGAACTGTCCGCGATGATGGATGTGGTCGTGAAGCAGAAACCAGAGGAAATCGGTCTTCGGGATATCGCCCATCTGTTTCGGTCCGGTGAAGAAGTGGACGGTGCCCTCGAAGCCGTCGGGCGGGGCGGTCTCGAGCTGATCGAGAAGTTCGCGCCGGCCGCTCTCGAACGCAGCGATGACATCGTCGAATGAATCGGGCGGTGGCGGGAACCGCTTCGACGTATCGAGCTTATCGGACAGGGCGAGGCTGGCGAGTTTCAGTTCCATCGCGAACAGCCACACGAGTTCACGCGCGTTCTTTGCACGGGGGTGCGGCCGGAGTTCCGACTGGTCCTTCGGAAACGCGCCCAGGACCTTCAGCGTGGTGGCGGTTTCCCTCTCGAGCACGTCGGCAAACGTGGATTTCAGGCTGGTCGTGTCACCCCGAGTGGTGGCCATGAGAGTTCTCCTTGATGGATGAGCCGGGGGGCCGCGGTCGAGAGTAATGCCGCGGCCCGGCTTCGCGCCATGGCGGTCCCGCTCGCCGTCGGTGCCAGGCGACCGCCCGGCCTGCATGCTCAGAAGAGAATGCCGAAGGTGATTCGCTCGATGTAATCGCTCTCATCAATCTGGCGACCATCGAGAAGAGGCTTGGCGCATTCGATTCCGCCATTGTTCACTACAGGCGCGCTTTCGCGGTGGACCCCGAACGCGAAATAGAGAACAGCAATATCAACCTCGAGTTCGGCGGCACCTTTGTGCTCATTGGTCAGCTCGATTCGGCAGCCGCCGTGTTCTCGAAGCTGCTGACTGGAAGCCGCGATCAGCGCGCACGCGGACTCCGCTCCCTCGCCTTTCTATCGATGTACCGCGGCCACTACGCGGAGGCGGTCCGCGACCTCGTCGAGGCCACCCGCCTGAACCGGCTCTCACAGACTTCGACCAGCGAAGTCCGGAACCGGCTGCTCCTGGCGACGAGTCTTGCCCAACGCGGGCTCCTCGCCGAGTCGACCGAACAGCTCGATTCGGCATTCGCTCTCTCTGCCCGCTTCGACGCTGACCCCATCCTCATGTTCTGGCTCGGCAAGGCGCTGGCCCGGACCGGCGATATCCGTCGCGCGGAGCAGGTCCTCGCACTCCTCGACGCCAGGCGCCATCCCTCGAACGCGAGTGCGTTCGCGGCATCCGAAGCACTGAAGGGCGAGATCCTCACCGGACAGGGCACACCCCATGTCGCCCTCGCCCACCTCGAATCGGCACTCAGCAAGGACTCGAGTTCCGCCGCCCTCGAGTCCCTCGCCTACGCCGTCGCACGGGCCGGCGAGCTCGAACGTGCACGACTCCTGTATGAAGAGCTTTCCCGCGGCGTCGTGTTCGGGCACGAGGCACAGAAGGCGTGGCGCCTCGTGCCGCTCTGGCTCGGCGAGCTGGCCGAACAGTCGGGCGATCGCCCGCTCGCCGTCCGCGAGTACGACCGGTTCCTCGAAACGTGGCGCGACGCCGAGCCAAGTCTGCCCATCCTCCTCGAGGTCAGGCGCCGCCTGATCGCTCTGCGGGGCGCCCGCGGCTGAATCCCCGCGCCGGCGCCGTTGACCGGCTGCGTGCCCCGGCCTAACGTCACACTGTGTTTGAAGGAACTGTTGGCCGGATGGACCAACAGTTCCTTCAAACACGGCTGGACAGTCGGTCAACCGTATGCGCCGCCGTCAACTCGTCCGGATCGAAGACTTCACGGGAGCCCTCGCATGACACACGGAACTATCGACCGCCGCTCGTTCGCACTCCTTCTTCTCGCAGCCGCCGCGGCACCGATCGAGGCGCAGCAGAAGCGGGCCTTCACGCCGGCAGACTGGTATCGCGTGACCACTGTAAGCTCGCCGGCCATGTCGCCCGACGGGCAGCTCGTTGCATTCACGGTCACGACCGTCCGGGAGAGCGAGAACCGCCGACACAACGAAGTGTGGGTTGTTCCGGCGGCAGGCGGAGACCCGGTGCGCTGGACATCGCCCGGGACCGAGAGTTCGAACCCGCGCTGGTCCCGCGATGGCAAGTACCTGTTCTTCACATCGCAACGCGAAGGCGGCGATGGGAGCACGTGGGCGATCCGGCTCGACCAGCGGAGCGGCGAGGCGGTACAGGTCGATGGCTATCCGAACGGTTCGATGCCCGCAGATCATGGCTTTGTGATTCTATCCGATGCGGTCGAGGATGAGGACGCCGACGAGTCTGCGCCCGATTCTGCGCAGCGAAACGGACGCGACAACGACAACCCGTTCGAGAGCATGCCGTCCACGGCGAGACCACCGTTCGCGGCGATCACGGAACCCGTCGATCCGAAGCGGTTCGATGGACGCCACATTGTCGACTTCCCATACAAGGCGAACGGCCGCGGTTTTCTTGCCAATCGGTCGGAAGAACGCCGTTACCGCCCGTCACAGTTGTGGAAGCAGATGGCCGGCGATACGGCACGCACGCAACTCACCGATACGCCGTACTCCCAGGATAACGCGAGTGTATCGCCGGACGGCCGGTGGATCGCATTCACGGCACATCCCGAGCTGTTGCCGGATTCCGTCGTACAGGTGCGACGTGATTCGATCGCCAGGCTGCCGTACGACGCGAAGCGTGATGAAGCGGACCGCAACGACGACGACATCTTCATCGTGCCGGTCCATGGAGGCGAGTCTCGCCGTCTGACGACCTCGATGGGCAGTGAAGGCTCACTCGAGTGGTCGCCGGATGGACGGCGCATCGCATACACCGGCAGCCTGCGCCGCACGTCATCGGACCGTCTCTGGGTGATCGATGTCGCCGGCGGCGAACCACGCAACCTGCTCGGCGACTGGCAGTACGAGCCCGGCTCGTTCGAATGGTTGAGCGACAACGAGATGCTCATGGAAGCAAGCATCGGCGGCCGCGATGCTCTGTTCCGTGTGAACACGCGCAACGGCGAGCGCACGGAAATCATCAGCGGGCGGCGCCGCATCAACGGCACGTCGACGGATGCGAGGCACACAAAGATCGCATTTGTCGCAACCAGCCTTGCCAACCCGACCGAGCTGTTCATCGCCGACACCGATGGCAGGAATGAACGGCGTCTGACCCGTTTCAACGATGAACTGCTCGCCGAAGTCGCCTTTTCGGATGGCGAACGCTTCACGTACGAGTCGGTGGGCGGATTCGAGATCGAAGGCTGGCTGCTGAAACCGTTCGGTTACGATCCCGGGAGGAAGTACCCGCTCGCGCTCTACATCCACGGTGGCCCGCATTCCGCATACGGCGAGGGCTGGTTCGACGAGTTCCAGAACCTGACCGGCGCAGGAATGTTCGTGCTGTTCACGAACCCGCGCGGGTCTAGTGGTTACGGCGCCGATTTCACGTATTCGACCCGCGGCCGCTGGGGCATGGAGGATTACGAGGACCTGATGAAGGCGGTCGACATCGTCGCGAAACGACCCGACGTCGATTCCACCCGCATGGGCGTCACCGGCGGCAGCTACGGTGGCTTCATGACTGCATGGGTGACGACGAAGACGAACCGGTTCCGCGCCGCACAGGCCGATCGCATGATCAGCAACTGGATCTCGTGGTACGGTACGTCCGAAGCCCAGGGCCTCACCGAGTTCGAGTTCTACGGCAAGCCGTGGGACAACTGGGACCTCTACATCGATCTGTCACCCATGAAGTACGTCGAGAACGTGACGACTCCCACGCTCATCGTGCAGTCCGAAGAGGACCATCGCACGCCCATGACCGATGCCGAGCAATGGTTCATGTCGCTCGAGAAACAGGGCGTGCCAGTCGAGTTCATTCGCTACCCGCGTTCGACGCACGACCTGTCACGCACCGGTGAACCATGGCTTCTCGTCGATCGGCTCGGCCGGCTGCGGCAATGGTTCACTCACTGGCTGATCGACGATTCGAACGTCGCGGCCAGCGAATCACAGCCGACCCGCTGAGGACGATACGCGCGTGGGCACGCACATTGTTGCGCGTGCCTTCGTGTCGAATCCCTTCAATGCGGACGGGAAAGAATCCATCGAACCGGCGCTCGGCGCGCACCTGAAGATGTCACTCCTGAGCGCTTTCTGAGGATCTGGTCGGGAACTCGACCGGGTCTCAGCGGATGGTCATTGCCCCGACTTCACGCTGGCCCTTTGCCGTCCATGTCGGGCGCTCCGCTTCCATGGCGACTTCGTACGCGAACCGATACACGAGCCTTGCGACCCGCTCGATCTTGTCGCGATCGATGAGATCGGCCTCGTCTGATGGCTGGTGATACTGGGGATGCAGGCCGGTCGTGAAATAGAGCGCAGGCACGCCGATCTTTGCGAAGTTGAAGTGGTCACTGCGAAAGAAAAGCTGTTCTTCGGGCCAGAGATCGGGTGCAACGACGAGACCGAGGGACGGATGCGCGAGGGCAACGGACTGGACGAGCGGGCCGAGTGACGAATAGTCCTGCCCGATGGCAACGAGCGTATCGGGCGCATTGCGGCCGAGCATATCCAGATTGATGTTGGCGACGATATTACCGGCCGGTACCGGCAGGTGTTTCGTGAACCATGCCGAACCGAGGAGTCCCTTTTCCTCGCCACTGACGGCAAGGAACAGGATCGAGCGGGCGGGACGGCTGCGCAGCGAGGCGAAGGCCTGTGCGACTTCGAGTACGACGGCTGTGCCCGATGCGTCATCGTCTGCGCCATTGAAGATGGAGTCGCCGGTCGCATCGGGCCGGCCAACGCCGATGTGGTCCATGTGCGCGCTGAAGACGATAAACTCTTCGCGCAGTTCCGGGTCGCTGCCCGCAAGAATGGCCGCGACGTTGGGCGGCCGGCTGTCCTGCGTAGCGCGCCCGATCGCGAGCGAAAGCTGTGTCCCGTCGAGCGAACGCGCGGCGGGTGGTTCAGCGGCACGCAGCGCAGCCGTGTCGACGCCGGCTCGAGCCAGGATGGGGGCCGCAGCGCCGAATCGCATACCGATCACGAACAACGAAGCTTCATCACCACCAACTTGCGACGCGAACTGCGCGAAGAGCGCTTCGTCGAATGCTGGCGCGAGCACGAAGACGACGGCCGGTGCGCCCGCCCTCAAGCCTCGGCTGAATGCCGCGCTGAAGCGGACGTTCCACGCCGAGTCCGGAATCGCACCCGGCACGTAGACGATCGGAATCTGGCCGGCGGCCGCAGCGGACCCGCTCGCCACCTCCGCGACACCACCCCATCGTAGCGCACCCGTCACCGTCGGTTCCCTCGCCGGAATCACGAAATAGTCGCTGCCGAGCGCGGGCCGGAACGTCGTGTCACCAACCGTGAGTTGCAGCGACGTCTGCGTTATGTCGATGCGTGTCTGGCTGTAGGGCCAGCGCTGTATGAACGTATTGCTGTCACCGGCAGGCCGGAGTCCGAACGTACGGAACTGGTCCGCGATGTACGCGGCCGCCAACTCGAGCCCCGGACTCGGCGTGTTCCTGCCACGCAATGAATCGCTCGCCAGATAGGAAATACGATCGTAGAGGTCCTGCGCCGTGATCGTAGCAGCCGCTCGATCTGCTTCACTTTGCGCGACCGGAATCGGCGCTTCCACTGCCGGAGCCCGCGTGCAAGCCAGAAGCAGAACGAGCGTGTATACGCCCAACGGACGGATGTGCGTCGGGCCTTCCGTCCCGGACGCCGGTGCAAGCAGGTGAAACGTCCGCAGCGAGCTACCCATCACACCGGCCCGACCTCCGCACCCATGTAGAGTCCGCAGCATCCAGCGCATCGGGTTCATCGTACGCCGCACGAGTTCAGGGGGTCCGATTGGCATCCAGTTCGGTATGCGCGAGTGGCGACCGGCGGCTACAGCCCTGTGACGCGGTCACCTCGTCCGTACTGGCCTGTGCCGCCGAACCTTGCCAGCGAGGCCAGCGGTGCGCAGTTTGTCGCCTTCCCTGCGCCAGGGGTCAGCGTGCCGCGCAGGCGCGCCTTCCGGTCTGTGCACACAGAAGCATCTGGAGACCGAACCAGCATGATCGCACCGCATCGCCCCGGTTTCGACATCGACGAGGCCTTTCCGCTCGGCGACGGAACGGCCGATACGACTGTGACCGTCGAGTGTCCATACTGCGGCGAGACGAGCAACATTCTCGTCGATCCGGGCAGTGGGTCCGCGCAGGAGTACATCGAAGACTGCCCGGTCTGTTGCCGGCCGTGGCGAGTTCGCGTTCGATACGACGAAGCCGGGAAAGCCAACGTGGACCTCGGTGCGGAAGACGGCGAGTGAGTTCGGACCCATCCATCGTGTTTCCCCACCCCAATGGCGAGGTGTTGAATGGAGAGCCTGACGGCGATCGTCAGCTTTCTGGAAGAGTGGGTGCTCAACAAGGGCATCACGATCGGCGGCGAAGCGATCTCCATCTCGATTCTCGCACTGATCGGGACGGGCGTCTTCCTGACGCTCCGCCTGGGCTTCATCCAGGTGCGCCGTCTCGGTCATGGCTTCGGTGTAACATCCGGCAAGTACGATGACCCGAACGAGCCGGGTGACGTCTCCCACTTCCAGGCACTGTCAACCGCACTCTCCGCGACTGTCGGCATCGGCAACATCGCCGGCGTCGCCATAGCCATTCACTGGGGCGGACCCGGAGCGCTTTTCTGGATGTGGCTCATCGCTTTCCTGGGCATGGCGACGAAATACGCCGAAGTCGTTCTCGCCCAGCATTACCGCGTCATTGAACGCGCCGATCGGGACCCCGCAAAATGGGAAGGCACTGTCTCGGGCGGACCCATGTACTACATCGAGAAAGGACTCGGCCCGAACTGGAAGTGGATGGCCACGTTCTTCGCCCTGATGCTCGGCACGACCGCGTTCCTCACCGGCAACGGTATCCAGGCGAACACGCTCGCCGATACGCTCGAAGCATCCTTCGGTGTGCCACCCGTTGCCACCGGGATCGTGTCGTCGGTGATCGTGGGCGCCGTCATCCTCGGTGGCATCACCCGCATCGGCCGCGTCGCCGGCATCCTCGCTCCGCTGATGGCAGCGATTTACGTGGCCGGCGGATTGATCGTGATCTTCCTGAATATTGGCGAGGTACTGCCGTCGCTCGCCCTGATCGTGCGCGAGGCCTTCAACCCTAGCGCGGGCGTCGCCGGGGCGGGCATTGGCGCCATCGTGACGACCATGACGTGGGGCGTGCGGCGCGGCCTGTTCTCGAACGAAGCCGGACAGGGCTCCGCGCCGATCGCACACGCCGCCGCAAAGACCGACGAACCGGTCTCGGAGGGCGTTGTCGCACTGCTCGAGCCCTTTATCGATACCATCGTGATCTGTACGATGACCGGGCTTGTCGTCGTCATGACCGGCGTCTGGAATGAGCGTCACCCGACCGCACTCGACCTGGCCGGCGGCGATTCCAGCTGGATCATCCACGAAAGCGATGGCCGCATCCGCCAGGGCATCGCACCCGCCCAGGAAATCCGCGTCGACAACGGCGTCCCCGCCAGCATCGATGGCCAGCCGCGCTTCGCGTGGCACGAAGCCTCCGTCGATGAGTTCTTCCTCGATGCCGAGCAGACTCGCCCGTTCACGGGCGTCATCCGCGGCGTCGAAGGCCGTGCCATTGCCGACGACGGCCAGGTCCTTACGACGCTGTACGGCAATGCAGCCGAGAGCGGCGCCCCGCTCACGAGCCTCGCGTTCCAGCGCGGATTCCACTTTACCCAGACGGGCGCCGGCGAGTACTTCGTTATCCTCGGTGTCATCCTGTTCGCCATCTCGACTGCCATCTCATGGTCCTACTACGGCGATCGCTGCGCAAACTACCTGTTCGGCAAGAAAGCCGTCATCCCGTACCGCGTCATCTACGTGATCATGCACTTTGTCGGCGCTGTCGCCACTCTCAACCTGATCTGGCGCATTGGCGATGTCTTCCTCGGTATTGTCATTCTGCCCAACCTGCTGGCTCTGTTGATCCTGTCACCCAAGGTCGTTGCGTTAACGAAGAGCTATTTCGAGCGCCGGCCCTGGATCGAGAACGCCGACGTGCATCGCCGGTTGGAAGAAAGAAAGCGGACCCGATGATGCATCCGGTCCAGCCCGTAATGTACAGGCGTCGAACGACCTCGGCGGAAACGCCTCGGCTGTGTGGTTCCCGGCAAGATTGCGCTGTTTGCACGAAGGTCAGGAGGAGGGCACCCGAATGAGCCGAATCATCGTTACGGAGTTCCTGACGCTCGATGGCGTGATGGAGGCTCCACACGAATGGTCATTCCCCTACTGGAACGACGAGATTGCAAGATTCAAGAACGATGAGATCCTGGCGACGGGGGCGTTGCTGCTCGGGCGAGTGACGTACGAGGGGTTCGCCGCGGCGTGGCCGTCGCGAAAGGATGAGACCGGTTTCGCCGATCGCATGAACAGCCTGCCGAAGTATGTGGTCTCGACGACGCTCGATGATGTCGAGTGGAACAACTCGAAGCTGATCAAGGAGAACGTTGCAGGCGAGGTTTCGAAGCTGAAGCGGGAAGGCGGGCAGGACATCGTGGTCCACGGCAGCCGGACGCTGGTCCAGACGTTGATCGAAGAGAACCTCGTCGATGAGTACCGTCTTCTGGTCTATCCACTCGTCCTCGGAAGCGGTATCCACCTTTTCGGAGAGGGTGTGCGGACGAACCTCCAGCTCATGAACTCGAAATCATTCGCGACAGGCGTCATCGCACAGATCTACGGACCCGCTGCGGAGTGAAGCGTCGCCATGATTCACCGCTGTCCGCCGAGCAGCCCCAGAAACGTTCCCCGTATCATCCCTGATTCATGAACTCCTGCAAGTTCCCGCGATAGCCGCGACTCGATGTCAGCCGTGTACCGTCGCGCAGCACGACGACGTAGTCGCCCTGGAAGAGCGGCTCGAGTTCGGCAATCGCATCGGTTGCGACGATGGTTGAGCGGTGGATGCGAATGAAGCGGCCGGGATCGAGCTTCGATTCGAGGCTGGTCATGGTTTCGCGCATGAGATGCGACTTCTTGCCGGCGTGCAGGCGCGCGTAGTTGCCCTCGGCGCCGATCCATGTGATTTCATCGGCCTTGAGGAAGATGATCTTGCCACCGGACTTGACGGCGAGACGTTCGAGGAAGTGCTGGCGCTGGAGACCGGCGAGCAGGTCGGTGAGGCGGGCGTCGAGGCTGCTGCCGTTCCTGCGCAGGATGGCTTCACGTGCGCGCTCGACGGCAGTGCGGAAGCGGTCCTCATCGAACGGCTTGAGCACGTAATCGAGCGCATGCGCGTCGAAGGCCTGGACGGCGAAGTGATCGTATGCGGTCACGAAGATCACGGGTGGCATCGCATCGGCGCCGACCGTTTCGATCACCTCGAAGCCCGTCTTCTCGGGCATGTTGACGTCGAGGAAGACGAGGTCGGGCTGGTGTTGGCGGATCGCGTTGACGGCAGACTGCCCGTCGACGCATTCGGCAACGACATCGACATCAGACTCTTCCTGAAGTAAGGAACGGATGCGTTCGCGGGCGAGAGGTTCGTCTTCCGCGATGAGGACTCTGATCTTCACGTCTCTACGCTCTCTTCCTGTTTGGCCGGCTCGGTGACGGGCCGGAACGGGATGGTCAGGGCGACGCGGAATCCGCCGCCGTTCATGCCTTTCGGCTCGAAGCCGAACGATCCACCGTAGAGGTGTTCCAGGCGGGCGCGCGTGTTGGCCAGGCCGAGGCCACCGTTGTGAGCGCGGCCGGGAGCCCGACGCCTTGTGCTCAAACCGACGCCATCATCGATGACCTCGAGATCCAGCATGCCTCGCCGGCCACGAGCGCGGATGGTGATCCGGCCCGGTGCAACGCGCGGCGCAATGCCATGGCGGATCGCGTTCTCGACCAGTGGTTGGAGAATCATGTGAGGCACGCGCGCATCGAGCACGTTGTGTTGCACATCGATTTCGACGCACAGTCGGTCGCCGAGGCGGACCTGCTCGATTTCGAGATATGCATCAAGGAACTCGAGTTCTTCGCTCAGACTGACTTCATGTTCGCTCTGGTGGTCGAGTGCGCCGCGCAATAATTCGCTGAGGCGGGACAGCATGCGATCCGCAGCTTTGACGTCTCTATGCATCAATGCCGAGACCGAGTTCAGCGCATTGAACAGGAAATGCGGGTGCAGCTGCGACTTGAGGAGGTGCAACTCGGTCTGGGCGAGGCGCGAGGAGAGTTGTGCGGTCTGTGCATCGCGTAGTCGCAGGCGCCGATAGTACATGAGCGCGTGTGCGACGCCCGCGATCATCCAGTAGACGACGATGTTGAACGGGAACCCGCGAAAGAAGAAGTCGAGGAACGTGGCATCGGGGCTGAGCATTCCCGTGAGCGCGGCAATCACGAACGTGGAGGCGACCTCGAGGAACGCGACGATGCAGCTGGCTGCGGCGTGCGCGAGGATCGCTGGCGTGCGGGGTGTCCGGTCCAGAGGGTATCGCCGGGCCAGGCGAAAGACGGCCACTGTGAGGATGGCCCAGACGGCGGCTCCGGCGAAGGCCGTCGTCATGGCAAGGTCGAGCGGCATGTTGGTACCGAGGCGGGCCGTGTACGCGAGCTGCTGGCCCGTCTGGATGATGCCGAAGACGGTCCACGAGCCGAGAATCAGGCCGACTTCGAAGCGCCGCTGCGCCGGCGAAGGTTCGACGTCCGGCAGGAAGAAGGGTGCCGGCCCGGGAGGACTCACTTCGACAACCCCGCACGCAAGCGGCCGAGATCGGCCCGCGCCTCGTCCAACGCCTCTTCGACGGTTCCGAACAGGTTCTCCTCGCCCAGCAGATCGAGGTCGTCGGACCGGCCGAACGCGACCATCGGCCGGGCGCGCGCCTCGGCGACCATCACCCGCGTGCCGTCCCGGCGAGTGCGCCGAACGAGATCCCGGAGAGCGTGCATGGCAGTGCTGTCGATCGCCACTACGTTGCGCATCCGCAGGATGAGCACTGTGGGCGGGTTTGCGATCGTGCCCATCGTCTCCTTGAACTTCTCAGCCGCCCCGAAGAAGGGGCCGTCGATCTCATACACCGCGACCCCGGCGAGTTCGCCGTAGGGCTGTTCCGGGGCCTCGCCCGGACCACCGGCGAATTCAAGGGTTACCGCAGCCACACTCGTGACCTCGGACATGCGGCGCATGAAGAGGAAGGCGGCCAGGACCATCCCGACCTGAATGGCCAGTGTGAGGTCCACGACCACGGTCAGAGTGAACGTCGTCAGCATGACGAGGACGTCCGAGCGGGGCGCGGAAAGCTCCGATCGAAACGTGCGCCACTCGCTCATGTGGTATGCTCGCGATCGCGAATGCAATCGCGGGTGGCAGCGCGATGACGCCAACGATCACGCCGGCCATCACATCGGTCGTGAACTGGCGGCGCGAGTAGCCCCTGAGCGCGGCACGGATCTCAGGTCGTTCCGTCGTGACCACCTTCCTGCTGGTGTGCGATCCGGAGCAGCGACCGGGGTTCGATGTCGTGACCACCCTCGTACCGCACGAGAGTGTGCTCCCGCGCTGCCTGCTTCATCGCGGACTGGATGCGCTGCACGACCTCGCTCGATGCCCAGGGATCACGGTCGCCGAAGGCGATCGTCAGTCTCGCGCCGTGAAACGGATCCGGCGACAGCGCGAGTTCTTGCGGGAGTGTCCCGGCCCAGAGGATCAGGTGGTCGATGCGGACCCGCGTTCGCGCCGCCCAGCGGCAGATCGTGGCCACACCCTGTGAAAACCCGAACGCGATGAATCGAACGGTTGCGCGCTCGAGAGCGGTGAACGCGGCAGCATGAACCGCATCGAGGTAACGCACGTAGTCCTCGATGTCCGTGAGCCGGTCCTCACGCGTCATCCAGGTGGCGCCCACGCGCGAGTCGGACCCGTGCGGACCGCTACCGCCATCCAGGTAGAACCGGTTCAGCGCCTCGGGCGCGACGATCAGCCGACAGCCATCGTCGAGCGCCTCGAAGCGACGCAGGAACCTGCCTGCGAGTTGGCCGTAGCCGTGGCATGCCATCCAGACTTCGCGGATCCGCGGACCGGCTTCGCCAAGCGTGGCATAACGCGCTGTTCGCGTGACCGCGAGGTGAGCTTCGCGTAGATCAGGCGGCTTCATGCTCAGGCTTCATGTTCGGGCGGCTTCATGTTGGGGCGGCTTCATGTTGGGGCCGCTTCATGCCCAGGCCGCTTCATGTTCGGGTGGCTTCATGCTCAGGCTTGTCGGACCCGATCTCACGCAATCCACCCACCGGTCAGTGACTCTCCCACTTGCTTGCCCGCCCGTTCAATCCTTCCTTGCCGGCACCGTGAAGAATAGCACTCACGATCTCGATGCCGTCCACGACCCTCGGTCCGGAGCGATTGAAAAAGGATGATCCATCGACCGCCCACGCGTTCCCGTCGCTCACGGCCCTCGCCGCGATTCGTAGCAGTGAATCGCGGAAGGCATCCGCCTCACGCAACGATGCTTCGAGGCCGTACCCGCACGGCATGATGAGCAGAACGTCGGGATCGAGGCCCTCGAGCTCGTTGAACGACGATTCGACGGAGCGCCGGCCGACCGCACCGGCCAGGTTCTGACCACCGGCGATCTCGATCATCTCGGGAACCCAGTGCCCGGGCAGGAAAACCGGATCGAGCCATTCGATGGCGAGAACGCGCGGGCGAGGGCGGTCCTCGACGGCGTCGCGAACGCGTTCGATGCGCGCGGTCAACGCAGCGACGAGAGCGGTCGCGCGCGCGGGAACTCCGGCTGCGCGGCCGACCGCGTGTACGGTCTCGAGGATGTCACTCAGGGTGTGTGCATCGAGCGAGAGGACGTGTGCATTCAGATGCCTTTCTGCGACGACTTCACGTACACCGGCCGTAGGAACTGCGCAGACATCGCACACGGCCTGTGTAAGAATGAGCGTAGGGTTCACGCGGGCCAGCAGTTCCCCTGCGACGGCGTAGACGCTGCCATGCTCGAGCAGCGCCGTACGAACGGCGCGATCGATCTCGCCGCTGCTCAGGGCATCAACCTCGAATATGGGCCGGCTCGCGCGTGGCCGGTCCAGCACGCCGGGTGGATAGTCGCATTCGTGCGAAATGGCAACGAGCTGGTCCTCGAGGCCGAGCGCTGCAACGATCTCGGTTGCACTGGCCAGCATCGACGCAATGCGTTCGCCTTCGGTTTCACGCCGTTGCGTCATGGTACGCACCATCGCCGAATCGCGCGAGCGAGTCGAGCGTCGCGTCGAGCGTGCTTCTGCATCTCAGAGCAGGCCGCGAATCCAGCCGCCATCGACAGCAATGGACTGCCCGGTGATGTAGGAAGCGCGGGCGGATGCGAGGAACGCGACCAGTGCAGCCAGTTCCGCCGGTTCGCCGATCCGCTTCATCGGAATCTCATCATCCCAGACCGACAGCATCCTGTCGGCAGGAACGCCCTGCTTCCTTGCCACGTGCGAAGCCAGGTGTTCGAGCCGATCCGTGCGCGTGTAACCCGGCATCACGTTGTTGACCGTGACGCCGAACGGAGCAACTTCATTGGCGAGCGTTCGGGCGAAGCCGGTCACTGCCGCGCGAATGCTGTTGGACAGGATGAGATCCTCGACCGGCTGCTTGACCGCAATCGACGTGATGTTGATGATTCGGCCCCACGCCCGCTCCTTCATTCCCGGCAGCACGGCGCGCGTCAGGTTCACGACGCTCTCGAGGTTCTGCGCAACCGCGTTGCGCCACGTCGCTTCATCGTGCGATTCGAATGGACCGGCCGGCGGCCCACCCGTGTTCGTGACCAGAATGTCGATTCTGCCGAAGGCAGCGAACGCCGATGCCACGGTGTGTGAAACGCCGGCTTCCTCGCTCAGGTTCGCTGTTACGCCGATGACCTGTGCGCCGGTCGCGGCGATCTCGTCGCGGGCTCGCTCGATCGCATCCTGTGTCCTCGCGCAAAGCACGAGATTCGCGCCCTCCGCCGCCAGTTCATCCGCAATGGCGCGGCCGAGGCCGCGACTCGATCCACCCACCAGCGCGACCTTGGCCTTCAATCCGAGATCCATGTTCTCCTTTTGAGTTTTCGACCACGGAGCAACCGGTGTTTCGAGGACCGTCATGCAGGCGGCGACCCCGGGTGCCGGGTGCTGTCGGTGCGCGTCTCGGGCTCGATCCCGGCTGCCGCCGCGGCGTTTCAGCACCGTGGCGCTGCCGCGGGCGTCTCAGCGTTGGGCACTGCGCAGGTAGGCATCCGTTCCAGCCAGCCAGTCCTGCCGGGGTGGTACGAAGATGTCCATGTCGAGCGTATCCTCGAGCGCTTCAGCCTCGTGCGGCAGATTCGACGGAATGTGCAGCACTTCTCCCGCCCGTACGATCTGCTCGTGTTCACCATCCGCGCCGAGCCTGAAGCGGAGAGCCCCTTCGAGAATGTACGTGAACTGCTCGTTGTCGTGGGAATGGCGCGGTACCACGCAGCCCTTGTCGAGGTAGACGTGTGCCAGCATCGCACGATCCCCCGTGATGAGGCGGCGGCGCAGCTTCTCGTTGAGGGTCTCGAGTCGAACGTCCGCCCAGCGTTCCAGCCGCGCATGTCCCTCCGCCATCGGTCCTCCACGGTCTGCTCGTGTTCCTTGACAACCCGCCGGTCGAAACGTGCGGCTGTCCGCGTACCGCGAAGATGCGGGCGCGGCCCGGACCATAGCAAGCCGACCGACCGATTGCCCGATTCCAGCCGCCGAGTGTACTCATTCACGAACGTTCAGGATGACCTGCTTGCGACGCAAAGGAGAACCGATGAGAAGGATCTCGGGTCTGATCCTCGCCGCCGCGATTTCTGCCGCGGCGTGTACAGACGACATTCTCAACGGCGATAACGGATCGGGCGGCGACTTCGCCATCTCGGTGGGTTCCGGGACTACACCCCTTT
Organism: Longimicrobiales bacterium; assembly: GCA_050732695.1. GTDB lineage: Bacteria > Gemmatimonadota > Gemmatimonadetes > Longimicrobiales > RSA9 > JBFFZF01. The sequence goes on from JBOHRL010000108.1 coordinate 34,884, forward strand.
ACACATGGAGCGAGGGCCCGGCTTTCAGCCTTGCCGTGGTCCGCACATCGAACCAGACCGATGTCGTGTGGCGCGTCACGAGCACCGCTGGAACCATGGCATCACCAGTCCGGCAGGGGACAGTCCCGGCCGGCGCGCTCGAATCCGTCGATGACGAACGAACTCTCGCGCCCGGTGTCCAGTATCGCGTTTCGATCACGCTCGCGGACGGTCGTTCTGCGTTTCAGGTCTTCCAGCCGTGAATCTGGCGTCAACCGTGACCAGCCGGTACGGCGGGCACTCGGGAATGTGACGCTTTCCGGCTCGCTCTGACACGCCCGGCCGATCATCGCAAGCCGCCCGGTGCGCGTTTCAACGTCTGCCCGAGCCGGCACCGTCATTGCCGGTCGCGTTCGACGTCGACGTCGTCACACGCTTCAATTCCTTGTCTTTGTCCAGAAACCTGACACCGCTCTGGATCCATGCCGGCGCAGCATCGCCCTTCAGGTAATGGTTGAACCATTCCATGACGCGACGCTGGTAGTCGATCTGGTTCGGCTTCTTCGCAAGGCCATGGTTCTCGCCTTCGTACACCAGCATGACCAGGTCCTTGTTCTCGCGCCGGGCCGCATTGTACATGACAATGCCCTGATGCCAGTCCACGGCGCCATCCTTGTCACCGAACGTGACCAGAAGCGGCGTCTCCATTTTCTCGATGTTCCATACTGCCGAGTTACGCGTGTATGCGTCGAGGTCCTCCCAGGGTGGGACCTCCATCCGGCCCTGACTGATCTCGAAGATGCGCGCATCTGTGCCACCTGAGTTCCAGTAGACCGACAGGTACATACTGGCCAGCTCGGTGAGGGGTGCACCCGCGACGCCTGCCGCGAACTTGTTCGAGACGGTCGATACGAATGCCGTCTGATAACCACCCCACGAGTGACCGACGAGGCCGATTCTGGCTTCATCGATCATGCCCGTTGCGATCATTCTGTCGACCGCTGGTTCGATCGCATCCAGCGCCGAAAGGCCGGGATCCCTGTCGCGGTACACAATGTCCGGTTGCAGTACGAAGTATCCTTCCTGCGTCCAGTTGGTCGGGTTATACGCATTCCGTTCCGACGGCGCATAATACTGGTGGATGGCGTTCGAACGGATCTCGTAGATCAAGACGATCATCGGATACTTCCTGCCCGGCTCATGGTTTGCCGGGTAGTGAAGCGATGCCTGTAGCGGTACACCCTGCCGGTTCGTGAAATCGACCAGCTCCGTGCGGCCCCACGCGTACTCGGCCTGGAACGGATTGAGGTCCGTGACCTGATGCGCATTCGCGAGAGCCGGCCCACCGGCGAAGTAGTCCGGCGCATCCGAATAAGAACCGGTCATGTACGCGTAGACGTCCGCCTCCTCTGCCTTCGTCAGACGCGTCACGCTCGCCGGTTTCAATAGATCGCGCGTGACCGCCTTGCCTCGCTGCATGCGGCCGTAGCCGTATTCCTTCGTGCGTTCACCGTAGAGCGCGACGTAGGTCGGCTGTGACGGATCGATGAACACCTCGTCATTGTCGATGCGCACGATGCGGTGGCGGACCTCGTCGGCTGCGCCATTCGTGAGGCGCGTTGCCTTCGCCTCGTCAGGCGTGATCTCCCAGACATCGTACTTGTCATAGAGCAGAACCGCGCGGTCTTCCGGTGTCCAGCCCGCCACTCCGTGAGGTGGCTTCTGTGCAACCGTGTGATCGTCTTCCACGTCCATGAACGAAGTCTGAACGTTGCGTGTGATGTTCGTGTGCGTCTTCTTCACCACATCGTACACCCAGTAGTGATCGCTTTCGACGTAGAGCACGTATCGTCCAGTCGGGCTGAGCTGTGGCAGGCCGCCGGACAATTGCTCGACACGATCCTTCACCCTGGTCCGTTCGCCCGTGTCCAGGTCCACGACGTACACATCGTTGAAGACGGGACCGAACATGCGCTCGCGCTCGTATGGCGTCTGATCCAGCGCCAGGGCGAAGTTCCCCGCCCTCGCCGCCGTCGCGGATTCGGTCAGTTCATTGCCGATCTCGATAAACCGGTTCGCCTCCGGATCCCACGCCGTCAGGTGGTTCTCTTCCCGGTCCCGCTGTGCGCGCACCTTCTGCTCGGGCAGGATATCGACATCTTTCGCGTGCCATATCTCGACCCCCGGCTTCTCGACTTCCTCGCCGTCCTTCGTCGAATCCGGCTTCTCCTTTGCAACCCGGTCCTGCACCCCGAACAGCACGTACTTTCCATCGGCCGTCCAGGTGAGTTCTCTGAAATCCACGATGCGGGTTGCGGACGGGAACCCGCTGACACTGTTCGGGTCGAATTCGTGACGCTCCGGCGTTTTGCCAGACAGGCCGGACCAGTGCACGATGACGTGCGTGTCACCCTCCCATTCTTCCTCGGTCCGCACCCGGAAGACGGCCAGGTCGTCCGCATCCTCCCGCCAGGTCAGCCCCTTGTACGCCGCCGTGTCCGATTCGAGTGTCTTCAACACTCCGGTCTCCGGATCGTACGTCTTGAGCCCGTTGCCCGCCTTCGTCTCCGCACCGATCGTGAACGCCAGCAGTGCGCCCTCATCCGTCCACGCAAACTCCGCCACATTGCCAAACGTTGTGTTCACGCCTGTCGTCAGATCGCGCACGATCAGATCAACGCCCTCATGCTTCTGATCCTTCGCCGCATAACCCTTCATGGCGATGTACCGGCCATCACCGCTGAACGCGAAGCTTGCCAGGTCATCCAGTTTCGTGACCATGCCCGTGCCCAGGTCCAGTAACCCCACCTTGCTGTGCACGGGCGTCTCCGCCTTCTCTGCCGCCTCCCGTTCCTTCTCTGATATACCAATCGAGTACGCCGCCCACCGGCCATCACTCGAAAACGCCGCCTGCGTGCCGTACGGAACCACGACCGCCGAATCACTGCCCGTTTGAAGGATGCGCAGTTCGTTCTCCTCGTTCACGCGATTCACCGGAACCGCCAGCCACTGGCCGTTCGACGAAATCTGCCCAAAGCCCGCCGTCTCGAAGCGGCCGTACTCGGCCGGCTTCAGCGTGGGCTTCTGGCTTTGACCGGATACGGGCAGAACCTGCACGACCGCAAACAGCAGTGCGGCCACGCAGCAAGAGGGGGCGTATCGCATTTCAGGGCCTCCGATGGGGTCGGGTCGGTGAGCCTTCATCTCCTGGACGGCGGACAGCCGGCAACCTCGCAAGATCCACCGTTCGCCGTCAAGCGGACCGGGAACCATTACCCAAAGTCTGCCCGTTTCACTATCCCGAACGGATACTACCGGTTTCACGGACCCGCAGATCCGTGCCTTCCGGCCCGGCCAGAGCGAGCGGGCCAAGTCGCCCACGCCGCTGAACGGCGGCCGACGAACTCCCACGCCATCGGCGGCAGACGAACCACGCGCCGAACGCGGCAGACGCCCCCCGCACACCTCGATCGTACGGGTTCCACCACGCGGTTCAGACATGCGCGCGATGAGCCGCCAGACTCTCGAAGAGTCGCCAGGCGGCCGGGGCGTCTCCATAGCCAGATGAGCAAACTTTGGGAAGTGGTTCCCGGTCCGTCAGTAAGCGTCTGCCGCGATGTAGGCGTCGATCACGGCGCGTTCGCCTTCGCGACCCCGACCTGCGTTGCCGTGTTCCATGCCGATAATGCCGGTGTACCGCTTCTCATGAAGGTGTTTGAACACGTTGCGATAGTTGATCTCGCCGGTGCCGGGTTCGTTCCGGCCGGGATTGTCGCCGACCTGGAGATACGCGACCTCGTCCCATGCAGCGTTCATGTTGGGAATGAGGTTTCCTTCGGTAATCTGCTGGTGGTAGATGTCGAACAGGATCTTGCACGACGGGCTGTTCACCGCCTTGCAGATCAGGAAGGCCTGTGGAATGCGAGTCAGGAACTGACCGGGATGATCGCGTAGTGTATTGAGCGGTTCGAGCACCATGACGAGGCCGTGCGGCTCGAGGATAGCGCAGGCCCGGCGCAGGCAGTCCACGACGTTGGCGGTCTGAAAGTCCATGTCGAGGCGAGGATCGACGCGGCCGGGGACGACGGTCATCCACGTGGCATGGACGCGTTTCGCGACATCGATCGAAGCGCGGACCTCATCGAGGAATGCTGTGCGCTTTTCGGCATCGCCAGAGGTGAGGTTCGGTTCATTCCAGCCGATGGTGTGTGCGACAAACACGCCCATGCGCATACCGAGGCGTTGCATTTCGGTTGCGATGCGTTGCTGTTCGGCGACAGGGCGGCCTTTCATGCCGTTGTCTTCCAGTGCCGTAAAGCCCTCGCCCGCCATGAAGCGGAGTTGCTCGACGACATCTTCCCCCGCGTGGTTTTCGAACATGCCGAAGTGCGGGGCGTAAGCAAGCTGGAACCGGCGTTGTGAAGGCGATTGGCGGGAGGCCGTATCGCGGGTTGCGTCGCGTGATGCGTCGCGTGTTGCATGGATGGTTGCGCCGGTGGCAAGCGCGGTTCCGGCAGCGGCGCCAGCGCGGAGAAAGACGCGTCGTTCCATTTCCGTGACCTTGTCAACTGCTGCGTTGAACAATCCCGTTCCCCGGTAACGAGCCCCGTCCTGGAGTTTGGCTGCGCCTCAACCCGGAGCGAGGCGGCCTCGACCCGCAGAACCCGCAGAACCCGCCCGAGCACCTCGCCGTGTTCAGTACGAGCTTGAGATCGGCAACGGCCTGAGACGCCCCGGCCGCGTCAGCCAGCTGTCCGGTCGGCAACACGGCGTCATGCTCGCACGTTATCCATTCGTCAAATGCCACCACCCATCGGTTCGTGGCTATGGCCAAACGCGGGTCGTTCGAGTTTTGTCAGCCCCGGCTGTGCGACCGGCGGGAATGGCATGGGCCCGAACGCGATCGACGGCGGTGTGAGATCGAGGTTGGATGCCATGATCTCGTCCCACGTGATGTCCTGGCCGGTGTAAGCGGCTTCGCGTGCAAGAATCGCGGTCAGGGTGCTTTCTGCGACCTGGTTTCCCTCGTTGAGCGGTGAACCGTTGCGGATGCTGGCCACGAGGTCGGTGTGCTCCTGCACGTATGGGTTGATGGGCTCGCCCTCCTGTTCCCAGCGCCAATCCGTGGCACTGCGGATCCACGGATTGCGGTCGGATGGCGAGGCAGTGCCCTGCGTCCCGGCGAAGCGTTCGCCGACGTAACGCGCTGTGCCATCCTGTTGCCTCGCCATGCTGAGGATGCGTGCGCCGTTCGCGTATTCGAGTTCGATCGCGAAGTGATCGAAGATGTGTCCATACGATGGGTCCACGCGCGACTGCCTGCCGCCCACGCCGTTCGCACGCACCGGATGGCCATTGAAAGCCCAGTTCGCGACATCGATGTTGTGGATGTGCTGTTCGACGATGTGGTCACCGGAGAGCCAGGTGAAGTAGAGCCAGTTGCGGATCTGCCATTCGGTGTCCGATATGCCGGCGGTTCGCTCGAAGTTCCACAGGCCAGCCTGGTTCCAGTAGACCTGCCCGCTCGTAATCTCGCCAATTGCGCCATCGTGGATGCGACGCATGACCTCGATGTACCTGGGATCGTGGCGGCGCTGCGTGCCCGCTACCAGTGCGAGACTCTTCTGCTTCGCGAGTTCGGCCGTTGCGAGGACGGAGCGGATTCCTACGGGATCGACCGCGACCGGCTTTTCGGTGAACACGTGCTTACCCGACTCGACCGCCGCGGCAAGGTGCACGGGCCGGAAGCCGGGCGGTGTCGCGAGAATGACGAGATCGATGTCGGTCTCGAGAACACGGAGATATGCGTCGAAGCCGCTGAACACGTGGCCGGCATCGACCTTGAAGCTCTCCGGTATGGCCTCGGCGAGTTCCGTCTGGCTGCGGGTGATGCGATCCTGTACGAGGTCCCCCATCGCGACCAGTTCGATGCCTTCAGCGCCTCTGGCGAGATCGCGGGCGGCACCTGTGCCGCGACCGCCGCACCCGATCAGCCCGACCCGAAGTGTGGCGCGGCCCTGTGCCCATGCGCGGGCGGGAGCGGCGAAGAGTGCGGGTGCGACGCCCAGGCCGACCGCTGTGCTCCGCAGAAAGTTGCGGCGCGACACACGCGCTGCCCAGCCTGCATCCGTTCCTGTACTCGCTCCACCATGGCTTCCGTGCGCAGCGTCCGTCATGGTGCGCGCTCCCTTGTCCGTTGCAATCGCGGGGTGGGTCATTGTGCGACCTCCGTGGTCCGGTGCGTGCCCGGGTTCCGCTACGATACGTCTGCGCAGCGGAACGTCAGCGTTCACGAATCACACGAAATCCTACGAAAACGGCGTCAGGCAACCACCAGCGACTCTTCGGGAGTTGCGGATCGGTTGCATTCCAGGCCGGTGTCTGTTTGCGCCGTACCGAGCAATCGATGGTGTCGAGCCGATCCGTGAACGCACCACCTTTGACGACCGGCTCACCCTCGGCTTGCACCCATTCAGCAACATTGCCAAGCATGTCATGCACGCCGAGTGCGTCGGGGCTGCTGGCATTCACGGGATGTGTGCGATCGTTGGAATTGGCGCGGTGCCAGATGCCGGAATCGGCCTCGATACGCTTGCGACCCAGCCGGCAGGTGTGCTCCCACTCGGCTTCGGTCGCGAGTCGGTACCTGCGACCGGTCCGGTGCGACAGCCACCGTGTGAACTCGGTCGCGGCGTGAAACGAGACACCGATCGCCGGCCTGCCCTCGTGCCCGAATTCCTCGCCGGGCAGAACGTACGGTCGCGTCGGGCGCGACACCACATCTGCGCCACCGGCAGACGCGTCGAGGCCGAACACGAACACGTCGTACAGGTCCCAGGTGATCTCCGTCTTCGAGATCCAGAACGGCGCTAAGGTTCCGCCAGCGCTGTCTGCTTCGATCGGGTCGGCCGTACCGGGAACCGGCACCATCACGAAGGACACCGTGGTACCAGCAATCGTTTCAACATATGCCGTGTCCTGCTCGAACCCTCCGTACTGCACGGGGCGCGTTCCGTCCTGCTCGACCAACCTTCCGTACTGCACGGGGCGCGTTCCGTCCTGCGCGACGCGCCCTCCGTCTTGTGCGGCGGGGACCGTCGCAAGCAGGATAGTGAGCATCGCTACCGGAACGGGAACGGATCGCCTGATCAACGTGAACCGAACAGCCTTCCTGCTGGTGATCGCGGCGGCCGCCTGCGCAGCGAAGCCGTCGCTCGAGCGGTTCGAATATAGGGCTGTGCGGATGGGCACGGAAGTTCGCGTCCTGCTCTATTCGGATTCTGCTGGCAAGGCCGCGAATGCGGCTGCGGCCGCGTTTGCGCGCATTTCCGTTCTCGACAGCCTGATGAGCGACTATCGCACGGACAGCGAAGTGCATCGCATCGCGCAGGCAGCGGGCGGCGAGGCCGTTCCGGTCAGCGACGAGATGGTGTACGTTCTCGAGCGCGCTCTTCGCATCGCAGCCGAAACCGAAGGGATGTTCGACCCGTCGATCGGGCCGGTCACGCGACTGTGGCGTTCCGCACGGCGCACTGGTTCGTCTCCCGATTCCCTGGCTCTCGCCGCGGCGCGCAGGCTCGTGGACTGGAGAGCCATCGAACTGGATACGATCCGGCACACCGTCCGGCTGCGCGTGCCGGGCATGAGCCTCGATCTGGGCGCGATCGCGAAAGGCTACGCTGCCGACGAGGCACTGCGCGTGTTGCGTGAACATGGCCTTGCCAGAGCGCTCGTCGCATTCGGTGGCGAGATCGTGGCAGGCCGGCCACCGCCCGATCGGGACGGCTGGCGCGTCACCGGGCTTCGGCCTGCGATCGGAGCGCCGGCCACGATTCCATCCGCGTGTGCGCACCGGGCCACTCGCTGCGCCGGAGAAATCGTGCCTGCTCCACGTCCATCCCCTCGACGCGAGCCTGTCGAGTGGTCGCGGTCGAGGTTGGCCGAAACGATCCTGCTCGCCGACGGGGCTCTCTCGGCATCCGGTGATACAGAGCAATTCCTGTACGTCGATGGCGTTCGCCACTCGCACGTGATCGATACGCGCAGCGGGCGAGGCCGGTCGGGTGGCGCGCGGGCGACGGTTCGCGCTCCGGACGGCATCACGGCCGACGTTCTCGCCACAGCCGCGACGTTGCTGGACGAGGACGATCGTGCACGCTTCATCGCGGCGCATCCGGAAGCCGAATTCCGACTCTTCCTCCCGCGTCGCATCGAGCGCGAGGAACGCATTCAACAAGACTCGATTCTGTGAACCCTCGCTCCGGGACAATCCGCCCCGGAAGTCGTTACCGCTTAACGCCAGGCGAAGCCGCCGCCCGGCGCGTGATCCGGGTCGGGCGCATCGAAGAAGTCCGCCGGATGATCGAGTTCATTCTCGAAATCGAGATCCTCCAGGCCGTCCTCGGCGAGAGTGACGCCACCGGTCCAGTCCGGTGGTTCGACGCCGAGCAGATGTTTCACGAAGAAATCGTAACGCTTGCGCGTTCCGTAGTCGCCGCCCGAGCCGTGGCCAGCGCCGGGGATGAAAAGCAGGTCGAAGTACTTGTCGGCTTCAATGAGCGCATTCACGACCTGTAGCGTGGACGACGGATCGACGTTCGTGTCCAGCTCGCCCACGACGAGCAAGAGCCTGCCCTGCAACTTGTCCGCGTTCACGACGTTTGACGATGCTTCATAATGCGGCGCGAGCGGCCAGCCCATCCACAGCTCGTTCCACCAGATCTTGTCCATGCGATTGTCATGGCAGCCGACCGATGACACGGCAGCCTTGTAGAAGTCACCATGGAAGAGCAGCGCGCCGAGTGAGTTCTGGCCGCCGGCCGAGCCGCCGTACACGCCGACCCGTGTAATATCGTAGTATGGATACTTCGCGGCTACTGCACGGTGCCAGAGGATGCGATCGGGGAATCCGGCATCGCCCAGGTTCTTCCATGCCACATCGTGGAACGCCTTCGACCGGTTCGACGTGCCCATACCATCGATCTGGACAACGATGAAGCCCAGCTCGGCCTGCGTCTGGAGACCTGACATCGCACTGAAACTCTTCGGCACGAAGGAGCCCTGCGGCCCCGCATAGATCTGTTCGATGACGGGATAGGTCCGGTTCGGATCGAAGTTCGTCGGGCGGACGATGATGCCCCAGATGTCGGTGGTCCCATCGCGTCCCTTCGCGACGAACACTTCGGGCGGCCGCCAGCCGGTCTCGAGCTGCGCCGCAAAGCTGCCCTTCTCCAACTCCATCACCACACTTCGATCGCTCGTGCGCCGAAGCTGAAGCACCGGCGCCAGATCCACGCGCGACCAGCGATCCACGTAGAACTGCCCGTCCGGCGACCACGTCGCATCGTGATTGCCGTCCGCCTCCGTAAACGCGACCAGCCCGGTGCCATCGAAATTGATGCGATAGAAATGAACGAAGTACGGATCCTGGCCTTCCTTCATTCCGCCTGCACGGAACCAGATCTCGCGATTCGCCACATCGACACTGTCAACCGCCCGCACCACCCATTCGCCGCGCGTAATCTGATTCTTTACCTGACCGGTCGCGCCATCGTACAGGTAAAGGTGTTTCCAGCCATCGCGCTCAGACATCCAGATGACCTCCCGGCCATCATCCACATCGAAACGGAACCGCGTTCCTGAATCGGTCTGACTGCCGCCCGCACCGCGGTAGTAGAAGAACGTATCCTCTTCCTCGGACACGACCGCGCGCGCCGCGCCGGATGTGCCATCGACTTCCATGATGCGATACACCTGGTGACCACGCTCGTTGTACTCGAATGTGAACGCCCGGCTGTCATCACGCCACTCGATCGTCGTCAGACTGTATGGATTCGGGAAGAGTTCGTTCGACACCGGAATCTGCTGCTTCGTGTCCACATGGAATAAAACCGGTTGCTGCCGATCCAGCACATCGCCCGGCTTCTGGTAGAACCGCTCCGAATGCTTCGGCTGTAGCTGGTCCGACGGCGATGACTCGACGTAATGCACCATGCGGCGATATCCCGGAATGACCCGGTACGCCGCCAATTTCTTCGAATCCGGCGACCAGACAATCGACTCCAGCTCGTAGACGTTCCCTTCCGATCCGTCGTAGCTCAGCAGTGTGAACTCGTCCGAGCCCGGCTCGCGCACCGCTACGTTGAAATTCTGGATGAAGGCCTCCATGCGACCGTCCGGCGACGGCCGGAAGTCCTGCTCATTCTGCGCGTTGCCTCCACCCCCGCCTCGGCCACCCCTGCCGCCCCGGCCACCTTGCGGCGCAGCACCTGCATTCGTACACGAATAACTCGATAGTACACAGTGCCACAGCGAATCCGCGACCTCGACTTCGATCGACCCCCCGCCATCCCTGAACACGATCCGGTTGAATGGCAGATCGTTCGCCGCGTACGTCGTGTCCCTCGCCTGCCCGAGCACTGTCGCCAGACGCGCGTGATCGAATGCCGGACCCCGGCCCAGTGATTCCGCATCGACCAACACGAACTCGTGCCCGCCCGTTACGGTCCGGTCGTACCAGAAGCGATTCGTCGCCTCGATCCAGACCGGCGCGGATGCCACACCCTCGGTCAGACCATCGAACTGCTCTCGCAGCTCGGCCGCTCGCCGGTAATCCGCCAACGTCCCCTGCGCGGTGGCCATGGACGGCAACCCGAAGCAGAGCGCGAAAGCGAGAAACGGACCGAGCGAGGCGGTGCGCATGGTTCCTCCTTTTTAGACCGGGCATTCAGGACCGGTCCGAACGCGGACGCGGCGGAGATTGCCGGAATCTTGGATATTTTATAAGATCCCGCAACCAACCCGTGGCCGGGCCGTGGCCACCGATCGAGCGGCGCACAGCCCGACAACGCTCGAGCGACGACCCGACAACGATCCGACGCCCGAGCCGGGCGACCTGAATCGAGCCCCGGCGCGGACCTCCAGGAACGAGGTGAGGATGTCGACCAGGGCGGCGTTCCGACTGCTTCTCCCCTGCCTGCTTGTGCTCCACGGGGAGGCTGCATCGGCGCATGTGCCGGACTCACTGTGGCAAGCGTTCCGGTGGCGGAGTATCGGGCCGGGCAACATGATGGGCCGGATCTCGTCGGTGGATGCGTTGAACACGGACTGGCGGGTGGTGATCGGGTCTGCGTCGGGAGGCGTGTGGAAGTCGACGGACGCGGGGTCGAGCTTCAGGCCGATCTTCGATGGCCATGGCAGTCAGTCGATCGGGGATGTCGCGTTTTTCCAGGGCGACGCGGAGGTGATATGGGTGGGGACGGGGGAATCGACGGGCCGGAACAGTGTGGGTTGGAGGGATGGTGTGTGGAAGTCGGCGGACGGCGGGCGGACGTTCACGCAATCGGGTCTTCGCGAGACGTATCAGATCTCGGAGATCGCGCCGCATCCGACGAATGCGGACATCGTGTATGTGGCGGCGGTGGGAAATCTGTGGGGTTACACGGGTTCGCGGGGCCTGTGCAAGACGACGGATGGCGGTGCGACGTTCCGCGAGCTGACGAACGGTCTGCCGGCGGGGGAAACGGGGCAGATCGACATCGACGTGTATCGCACGGACCCTCGCATCGTGGTCGCATTCGTGGAAGCGGATGAGACGCTCGCGACCGATCTGAGCGTACCGGGCCCGGGTGTGTATCGTTCAGACGATGCTGGAGAGACGTGGCGTTATGTTGTGCGCAACAATTCGCGGCCGTACTACCACGGGCGTGTGCGCATCCATCCGACGGATGAACAGCGGATCTATCTTCCATCACCTCAGTTCATGCATTCGCTGGATGGCGGGCGGACGTGGCGCAACGGCAAGGGGTTCCCGAGTGCGGGCGGCGACGATCACGATCTGTGGATCTCGCCGCAGAACCCGGACGTTTTCTACTCGGCGACGGACCAGGGTTCGAGCATCACGCTGGGCGGGCCGGCGCTCCAGTTCCAGAACATGGCGGTCGGGCAATACTACGCGATTGGCGTCGACATGCGCGATCCGTACTGGGTGTACGGCGGTCTCGAGGACAATGGCGGCTGGGCCATCCCGAGCCACGTGCCGGAGCAGAATGAGATTGGCACGCAGAACGCCATCGAGGTGAACGGTGGCGATGGCTTTCACATGGACACGGATCCGGCCGATTGGCGGACGCTGTACTCGACGGTTCATGTCGGTTTCTTCGGCCGCATCGATGTCGTAACGGGAAGTCGCCGATTCATCACGCCGACACCGGCGACGACGGTCAATTTCGCGG
>JBOHRL010000109.1:0-2322 GCA_050732695.1 Longimicrobiales bacterium
TGGCTCCCACGCCGACCACCGTCCTGGTACGGGGCGAGTCGGGCACCGGCAAGGAGCTGGTGGCCCGGGCCATCCACAAGTACTCGCCGTTGCGGGACAAGCCGCTGCTGACCGTCAATTGCACGGCGCTCACGCCGACGCTGATGGAATCCGAGCTGTTCGGCCATCGCCGCGGTGCCTTTACCGGGGCCGTCAGCGACAAGGCCGGGCTGTTCGAGAAGGCCGACGGCGGCACCATGTTCCTCGATGAGATCGGCGACATCCCCCTGGAGATGCAGGGCAAGCTGTTACGCGTGCTCCAGGCCGGCGAGATCAAGCCCGTCGGTGACGTGGTCACCCGGCGCGTGCGCGTCCGCGTCATCGCGGCGACCAACCGCGATCTCGAGGCGGCGCTGCAACGGAGCGAGTTCCGGGAAGACCTGTTCTACCGGTTCAACACGTTCACCATCACCCTGCCGCCGCTACGCGAACGGGTCGAGGATGTTCCGGTGCTGGCGTACCACTTCCTCCACAAAGCGGAAGCCAAGGTCAACAAGAAGGTCGAACGCATCTCGGCGGAGGCCCTGGACCTCATGAAGCGCTACAGCTGGCCCGGTAACCTTCGGGAGCTCGAGAATGCCATGGAGCGCGCGGTGGTCCTCGCCTCCGCACGCTCGGTCGAGCTCGACCACCTCCCCCTGCCCTTGCAAGAGCCGGTTCGTCTGCCCCTGCCAGGGGGCGAAGGCCTGTCAGCCGCCAAGGCGCGTCTGGTCCGCGAGTTCGAGCGCCAGGCCGTCGTCCGGTTGCTGCGTGAGAGCCGGGGGAATGTCTCGGCGGCGGCAAAGAAGGCGCGAATCACTCGCAGGAACTTTCACCGTCTCCTGCTGAAGTACCGCATCGTTCCGACAGAGTATCGAGGTGAGACTGGGTAGTCCCTATATAGAGTCATCTCAGTCACATGTCATTGATATCGTATTACATCTTTTTTATTAGATAGTTGAACTATTAACCCCAGCGTTTATCCCCAAGTTATACTGGGACGTCGTTGACTCTATCGACGCAGGATTAGGATATGAAGTACGTGTTATTCACGCCTTACGTCTTGGAACACCTCTTGCCTCCTACCTTCCTCAGAGCGAGCGCCAGGCAGGAGGATATTCATGATGAGCTGCGGCTGCGGAAAGGATGTCGCGTTTCAGTTCCACCGGCTCGCCTGTATCGAGTGTGGCGCGGACTGCTGCCCGACCTGCGCCGTCCACCTCGAGTCGGTGACGTACTGCGAGCGGTGTGCCCGGTGGCTCCTCGAAGGCGCTCCCGTCCGCCCAGGCGGACGGTTCGATCTGCATTGAGGCAGGAGCATGTCATGACGTGTGAATGCGGGCTGTTGCGGGAGCCATCCTCCGTCGAGCGCTGTCGGGAGTGCGGGACGGCGTGCTGCCGGAGCTGCGCGCTGGTGATCGAGGCTCAGACGTATTGCCGGTGGTGCGCGGCCCTGGGCGCCTGACGGCGGCGTGAGAACCTGAGGAGGTCGGATCGTGGAGAACATGGGACGGCGGTTTCGCGAGCTGTTGCGGAATGAGGAGTACGTCTTCACCGGTGGCGTGTACTCGCCGCTCGACGCCCAGATCGCCGAGCGGGTCGGCCTGAAGGCGATCTACTTGAGCGGATACTCGCTGGCCCTGGCCAACGGCTGGCCGGACATGGGCTTCCTCACCATGACCGAGGTGAGCCGAATCGCCTCCATGGTGGCCGGGGCAGTCGGGATTCCCATCATCGCGGACGCCGATGACGGCTACGGCAACGCGCTGAGCACCATGCGAACGGTGCAGGAGTTCATCAAGACCGGCGTGGCGGGCATTCACCTCGAAGACCAGCGGTTCCCCAAGCGGTGTGGCCACATCGCTGGAAAGACGATCGTGAGTCGGGAGGAGGCGATCGGAAAGTTCCGCGCCGCCGTCGACGTCCGTCAACGCCTCGATCCCGACTTCGTGATCATCGCGCGCACGGACGCCTACGGGGCCGTGGGCGGCAGCCTGGAGGAAGCCATCTGGCGAGGGCGGGCCTACGCCGACGCTGGCGCGGACCTCGTCTGGTCCGAGTTCTCCAACGCCAGCCGAGAGCCGGCCATCGCGTTCGCCCGGGCCCTGCGCCAGAGCCATCCCCAGGTCCCCTTGGCGTTCAACTATTCGTCGTCGTTCAAGTGGAGCGCTGACGCCAACCCCTTCCTCTTTCGCGAGCTCGGGGCACTCGGCTATAAGTTCATCTTCATCACGCTCTACGCCGCCCACGCCGGCATGTACGCGGTGTGGAACGCGATGGAGGACCTGGTCAAGAACCACGAGC
>JBOHRL010000110.1:0-11305 GCA_050732695.1 Longimicrobiales bacterium
TTAGCTTGAAAGTGGCGACCTCAATAACTGAACCTTGGTTTTGATTATTCATGTTCGTTCCTTGGGCAGGCTGCACCCCGTTACCTTGAAGGCTCTGCGTGGCGCATGCTGACAACAACGCGCGACCACACACAGGTTAAAGATGACGAAAAGGCATCTCTGCGCAGGTTTGGCACTCATACGCACCTCCTGTAGTGGGCGGGTCGTAATAAATCCGCTCCCGTTTGACAACGGCAAAACCGCATCGGTTCAGCGGCGGCGCGCACCTCCGTCGGGCAGGTTGAAGGGATTGTATTGCGTGCCCTGCGTGTCGCGGATGACAAACAAGCCGCCTTCCAGATCCAGATGATGCACCGTTCCGGTGATGTGAAGCACCGGGCCGGAACCCATGGGCTGGGGCGTCGGCTCAACCCAGCCCGTCTCACCGACGCCCGCACACGACAACAGAATCAGCGCAGCGATTGGAACCAGGACGGTTCGCCAGTTGCAAAGCCAGCATCTCATGTCTACCTCCCTTCGGGTTGCCCTGGTGAACTGTTCGGCACGGCCGGCTGCTCGGCCGGCTTGAAGCGGATGTCGACCGGATCTCCAGGACCGTGAATCCGGATACGGAACGCGTCCTTGTTCAATTCGAGGATCTCGACTTCATACTCCCGGCCCTCTTCGGTGATCGTCAAGTGCCCGTCGTGGTGGCGCCACGTTCCGAGGGCCGGGGTGGTGTGGTGAGGCCATGACGAGCGTGCCTTCTGCCAGAAAGACGCGCAACTCGCCCAGCGCCACCTGCTTCGACTCGGCCACAACCCAGACTCTGTTGACGAACGACGCAGGGGCTTCTGTGGATACCTCGTTCGTGGTTTCCCGGGTCGACACCCTTGGCAAGGAATCCGGCGGCGAACAACCTGCGACGGCAAGCAATGCGGTAAGGACAGTTCCGAGAACCGAGCACTCATCTTTCCTCCTCAACGGTTAAGGCGATACCGGGAACAATCACGACTGACCAACGGATGGCCGCTAAGCTGCGACTGCGGGTGATGCTACCACGATCCGTATCGACCTCCGCGGTCCGCGCGGCTGGAGCCCGCGGCAGTCAGCTTCAGCGGTGTGTTAGACGGCGGGTCACTGAGAGCAACCCGTTTCACGCTTGGGCAGGCGGCGCGAGACGAGAAAAGAACACAGTGACGCTGCCCTCGGGTGGAATCCTGCGGACGTAGGCAAACCTGGCTCCAGCAGTCTCAAGGCGGTGGCGAAGGCGGTAGAGCATGCCGGGTTGGTGAGGCGCCGAAGGATGCCATGTGTCGTCTGGCCCGAGATCGGTTGGACCACGAACCGTGAGGGCGACGTACTCCCCGGGCTGAGGGACCACCACCTCTTCGTCATCTTCGGGAGGCTCAACCACGATGTTCGAAGCGTTTAGAGTTAATTCGCCGAGGGGAGTGCCGCTGCTAAGAGCCGCCGCGATGATCTCACCCAGCAGCGGCAGGAATCGCGAGTCTTCCGTGTCGGCCTCCCACAGTTCGGGAGGTCGTTCGACCTTCATGTAAGCATGGGCACGAAGAATGGGCTCAAGTCGCATCGCGAGAACCATCGGTGGAAGCGCTCAGGACACCATCTACGAACGAAGCGTGTACGACAGAGCGGCGAGAAGCCGCCTCTAAAACACCTTGAGTTCAGCTGCAACCGAATGGAGTACCAGCGAGCGCCCAGCGCCTCGCAATCCCTGAATCGGTTGTCAGCTGCAACGATCGTTGGGCAGCGGGAGCCGCGGAGCATCTCACGTCCGTGTCGTCAGACCGGCGCAGCCGCCCGCCGGCCATGCTGCCCCGCCATCGCGCTGAAGTATACATCCTTCAGGTCGGGCTCCACCGCCTCGAAGTCGGCGCCCGGGCTCGCCTCGGCGAACACGTGCGCGATGGTGCGCCCGGCCAGCAGGCGGGTCGAGATGACCGCGTGCTCCTGCTCGAACCTCTCGAGATCCTCTCTGGCGACGACCCGTCGCCAGATGCGCCCGTTCAGTTCCTCGACAGCGCGCTTCGGCTCCGCTTCCAGCAGGATGCCGCCCTCGTGGATGATGGCCATCCGGGTGCAGAGCTCGGACACGTCTTCCACGATGTGCGTGGACAGCAGGACCACGCTGCGTTCACCGAGCTCACTCAGCAGGTTCAGGAAGCGAACGCGCTCGGACGGGTCGAGTCCGGCAGTCGGCTCGTCCACGATCAGAAGCCGGGGGTCGCCGAGCAGCGCGATCGCGACGCCGAAGCGCTGCCGCATGCCGCCGGAGAAGGTTCCGAGCTTCTGTTTGCGCACCTCCCAGAGGTTGGTCCGACGAAGCAGCGAATGGACGACCTCCGTGCGCGCGCCACGATCGATGATTCCCTCGAGGACCGCGAAGTGCGCGAGCAGCGCCTCCGCCGTCACCTTGGGATAGACCCCGAAATCCTGCGGCAGATAGCCCAGCAGCTCTCGCGTCCGGGCCTTCTCCGTGAGCACGTCGATGTCGCCGAGGCGGACCGCTCCCTCGTCCGGCTCCTGTAGCGTGGCCACGATCCGCAACAGCGTCGACTTGCCGGCTCCGTTCGGCCCAAGCAGGCCGTACATGCCGGCCGGAATGGTGAGCGATACATCGTCCAGCGCGCGAACGCCGTTGGCATAGGTTTTCGAGACACCGCGGATCTGGAGTTCCATGTTCAGTTCTCTGATTGGGATGGGTCCGGAATGTCCGCCAGGTTGTCGCGCGGCGTCACATCGATGAGCAGGTGGCGCGGGTCGATGCCGGCTCGCGCGGGCTTCCGCGGAACCGTGACCGTGATCGTTTGCGGCCCCGTGCGTATGCGATGCATCGTCAGGTACAGCGGATCGCCCCGCTCCTCGCCGGCGTCCGCGGGCGCGTATACGCCGATCTCGACGAGGTCGTTCATCGGCATGTTCGTCTCGATGCCCGCCGTGTCCACCGCCACCTTCCGCGCCACGACGTCCAGGCTCACCTGCCACGCGCCGCTTGCCGTCTGCTGCGCCGTCGCCTGGCGCGTTTCCAACTCCCAGAACGTGTTCCGCTCGAGCAGGTCACCGAGCAGGTACTGGAGCGAATCCGGCGTGACCTCCTGGAGCTCACGATAGAGGTCGAGCGAGGTCGCAAACGGCGGGTCGCCTGACGCGTGTTGCGCAATCAGGCGACGCCAGGCCAGGTCAACGCGGTCCTGGCCTACGTACTCTCGCAGCGCGAGCATCGCGAACGGCCCCTTGCGGTATGCGAGGAAGAAATCGGACGCGCGCAGCAGCGGAACGTCGGCCCGGGAGCGCGGCCCGCGGTAGGATTCACGCATGAAGCCGAGAAAGCGCGCCAGGTGCTCGGCGCCGTACTCCTGCTCGATTACGCCCAGCGCGGCGTACCAGGCGAAGCTTTCGCTGAGCAGCGCCCGGCCCTCGACGCTCGCGGGCACCGGTTGGAACTGATGCGCCACCTCGTGCGCCGTCACCGCGAACGGCATGTCGATCCGGCGCCGCTCGTTCTCGGGGTCAAACAGGGAAAAGAGCTCTTGATACCAGATGGTGCCAGGAGCCGCGTGCAGCGAACCGCCTGCCGACGGGTATTCGACCATCCGGAGCACCTTGTACGGGTATCGCCCGAACCGTTCCGTGAACTGCTCGAGCGAGGCCTCCATGGAGCGGATCATGCGCTCGACGTTCAGGTCGTGCCCGGGATGGTACACGAGCTCCAGCGCGACATCGCGCCAGTGGGCCTCGCGCATCGCATACTCGGCTGAGAAGATCGCGTACTCGTTACCGATGGGCGCATCCGTCGAGTAGTGGAAGTAGCGTCGGCCTTCGCGCGACCATGTCTCTCGCAGCTCACCGGGGGCTATGGCGATCTGGTTGGACGCCGTGCCGACGGTGACGTCCAGATCGATGAACTCGCGGCCGGTCGGGTCGAGCCGGGCCTGGACGTCGTCCAGGGACGGGACGGTCATGCGCGGGGGCAGGCCGTGCTCCCTCCGCTCGCCCGCGCCCGCGAGTTCCCGCTGTCGCTGGTAGCCGATCAGCGGCGTCCACGCTGGCATCACGATGAAGCTGCCGTTCCCCACGATGGCGGTGCTGATGCCTCGGGCGGGGAAGCCGCGCGGGTTGTAGCGCACGCGCCAGCTCATCCGCAGCGAGTCGCCCGGCTGGAGCGGCTCGTCCAGCACATAGATGCGGTGCCCGTGGTCGTCGTCGAGGACCGCGGCGCGCGCCGGACGCCCGAACCCGATCTCCCCCGTCTCCACCTCGAGCGACACGGCCACGTGGATGGTGTCGATCGGCTGCGCGGTTCGGTTCGCGAGGTGATGGACGCCGCGGACGTCGGCCTCGCGCCGGTCGGGGTAGATATCGAGGTTCAGTTCCGTGGCCGTCATTCGGGGCTGCGGCTCGCTCCGGTAGCGTCCGTAGCTCCGCTCGTATTCGGCCTGCCGCAGCGGGACCTCGGCCGTGGACTGGTATGCATTGAGGATGTTCGTGTTGTAGAACACGAATCCGCCGGTGAGCACGACGAGCGCGAGCGTCGCGACGACGGCGCCGGACATGCGCCCCGTGAAGCGGCGCCGCGCGACTCGCATGCGCTCCATCATCGTCCGCTCGACACCCCTCACCCACAAAAGGCGGGCCACGAGCGCGAGAAGGATGGTCCACGCGGCCCAGTAAAGTTGGAACCAGAGCACGGGGCCCAGGAACGGCTCGAATCCGCTGATGGGCGAGTAACGCCAGTCCGGCTTCCAGCCATAACGCAGCAGAGGGTGTTCGACGCCAAGATCCGGGAGCAGGTTCACACCTGCGATGAGCAGGAGCACGAGCAGATGGCCGATGTGCTTGTGGTTCACCAGAACGTGGATCGACAGCGCGAGCAGCGCGAACACCAGCGCAACCACCAGATCGAGCCCGAACAGGATCTGCAAGTAGAGAGAGAAATCGATGTCATGCCAGCCCAGGTGTACCTGGGTGAGCACGTCGGCGAGCATCAGGAGCGCGTACCCCGCAGCGATCACGGCCCACAGGCCCAGAAGCTTGCCCAGGAACCGCACCCCATCGGGCACCGGCGCAGCATCAGCCAGGGCCTGCATGTTCGCGTCGCGCTCCCGCCAAACGAGCTCCCCGGCGAGGAAGACGGGAAACATGACGAGAGCAAGGACAACCGGGGGAGGGGCATCGACCATCGGCTCGAGAAGGCGGTGAGTCGTGGGCAGGATCTGCGTGCCGGCGCCCCTGTTCATCAGCGTCTCGATGTTGAGCACGACCTTCAATACCACGAATGGCAACGCGAGCCAGATCAAGGGGGTCGGCAACTCCCGCAGCGAATCGCGTGCGATGGCCAGCGTCTGTCGCACGCGGCCGGCGCCGCCGAAATACCTCGGCGCGTCAGGCAATGCTGGAGGCGCACTGCGTCTGACCGCGGCGCCGGCCGGGCTTTCCGTGCTGGTGGCGGCTGCGCCGCCATGTTCCGGACCGGCCACGCGGAAGGGTCCTCGCTGCCACCACCGGTGGGCGCCGGCGTTCCCTCCGAAGTCGAAGCGCCTGTACGTCACCACGAGCACGGCGAGCGCGATCGCGAGCCATACCATCCGGTTAAACAGCAGCGCGCTCTCCGATCCGATCAACCGCTCGTTCAGTTCAACAGGTGACCATGTTCGTGTCATTACGTCGATCGCTACGATACCCATGGAATCGAGCAGCTTTGCCAGCTCCCAGCGGCCGAGCAGTTCGCCGACGAAGCTCATGCTGATCTGCGTCCCCGCAAACAGGAGTGCGGCGCCGGCGTAGCTCCCCAGCGTGTGCCGCACCAGCGTAGCCAACGCGAACAGGCAGGCCGTCGCCACGAAAACGTTAGGCAGGATCAGCAGGAAATACGCTTCGAGATACGCCGCTGGCCTGAAGTGCCCGACGACCGCTGCGTCGACGTCCGGGTTGAAAAGGGGGACCAGAATGTGGACAAGGGGCACGGCCGTCAGGAGCATCGCTGCCACCGCGAACGCGCCGAGGAAGCGGCCGCCGAGGTATGCGGCCGGGCCGACAGGTGCCGCGTGCATCAGCGGTTCCACGCGAGTCTGCACATCCCGCGTTGCCGCGTCGCCGGCCACCGCCGCAATCAGCAGCAGCGCGACCGCGACCATGAGGACACTGTGCTCCGCGATCGACAGCGGCGAGTTGAACAGGATGGCGCCGTCGCGCGTGCCCGCCAGGGCATCTCTCGTTACGCCGATCAGGGGGAACAGGTACAGCGTGAAGAGGATCCACGTGGACCTGCGCCGGAACTGAAAGACAAGCTCGAACCGGACGATCTCCACCCATTTCATGGTCGTGACGCCATTCATGCTCATGTCTCACGTCTCCCCGAGGCGCGGGCGGGCGACTCGGTAGTAAAGCGTCGCGAAGCGGGCCGACGATCGCCGTCCAGTTTGAACGGTGCCGCTGGCCGGCGCCGGAGCTTCCGAGGCAGTGACGTCGAAGCTAAAATACTTTGCATCATAAAGTCAACTGACCGATCCGGGTTCGTGCGCGAGGATTGCCCGCGCGGGCTGAAAGGAGATCGGCTCGGTCTCAGGTCAGTGGTGCGGGTGGGCTCGGGCTTGCGGGGACGGGACGCATCTGCGACGCGAACGGAGATCGAACTCGGTCCGAGGAAATTGTCAGTTCACCCGGGCGCCAGGCGTGTCGGCTGCCCAAGGCTCGCGCTCAGCGGCGCCGAGCGAGCGCGGTGAGGGAACCGTCGGCGAAGCGGACCGCGTCCGCTGGAGCGCGTTGTTGGGCGGCGCATTTGTTCAGGCATGGGTGTCGTCACCGGCCGGTTGCGTTCGCTTCAACATGCCCGGCAAACTTGTCCAAGATAGCCTGCCAACCTTGGCGCTGGACCTGCGGTTCGTTCTCGGACTCCGCCTCAAAAGTCTCCCTTACAAGAACTCCGCCGGCGGCCTCGGTAAACTCAACTCTAACGTTCCTACCGTCTCCTGACCTGTACTCGATCAGCTTTTGGGGCACGATTCGCGTGTAGGTACCCTTGAAGTCGAATCCCTCGCTTCCGTCTTTCGCTTCCATCCGCGATGAGAAAGTGCCGCCTTCACGCAAGTCGACAGCGCTCGTGGTCGTGTGCCAATCGTCCGAGGCCGCGTTCCAGTGCTTGATGTCCTCCGGGTTGTTCCAGGCACGCCAGACGGCATTCAAATCGGCCTTCACGACGGTCTCTACGGTGATTTTCACGCGTCGCGCTCCTTTTTCACTTTGTCAGGTCGGCCGACCGGGTCACTCTCGGCAGCCAGCCCTGCGTCGTCAGTCATTCGGTGCCGCCCCGCTCCGCAATCACACGCATGGCCGTTGGCGACACGTAGCTCGGATCGTGAAACTGTCGTCCCCACGCTAGTGGAGTCACGTTGCGGTATTCATGGACAGAGGTGTCCTTGGCGAATGCGAGCCCTTTCCGGACGGATGCGCGAGCGTTCGGATCCGCGCCGCGATCGAGGAGCAGTCGGGCGACACGATCATCTCTTCGGCCCGCGTTGTACGTGACCACGCAATTGAAGAGGGCGGTATGTCCGCCAAACCCGTCAGAATCGACGACCGCGCGCACGTTGACATCCATTCCATGGTCGAGCAGCCAACGAACGACCTCGAGCTCCTCGTAGTCCGTCGCGATGTGGAGCAGCGTCGCACCGCCGAGCGGCGCACCGACCAGTGCCAGCGACTGGTCGGCATGACATCCGAGTTCCGGAGGAAAGATCTCCTCGTGCGTGAACGTCCGCTGAAGTAGCAACGGATCGCGACGCAGATGGTCCTGCAATAGATCGAGTCGACCGCGATGCACCGTCATGGTCGGAGTATCCGGCAACGGAATGCCCTTCGCGGCCATCGTTTCGAGGATCCGGTGCTTGCCGTCGGGATTGCGCGCATACGTTTCGAGGGCCAGCGCCACGCGGGAATGCCAGTTGCCTCGCTCGTCCTCGATCTCGGTTCCGATCTCCACCATGAACGCAAAGTTTGATCCGGCGAGCGATTCCACCGCGCCGCCGACGGCGTCCCTGGGAAAACGGGCACCCAACCGGCCGAGCAGGCGAAGGGTCTCGAGCAACGGATGCAGCTCGGGCCTGGCCGTGACCGCGTCCACATCCCTGGCGCCGGCCTGCATCAGCATCGTGATGATTCGCTGCAAGCCATGGGTGGCGGCATGCGTCACTGCCGCGGCCCAACCGGCCTCCGGTGCGATGGCGCAATCGCGCGCCAATTCCGGATTCGCCAGCGTGAGCTCGCGCACCGCCAGGACGTCGTCGCGCCAGATTGCGTCGATCAGATTGCAGACAGCGACCAAGCGCGGCCAGCTGGATGCACCGTAGCTTCGCGCGAGTACCAACTGCGCGTCGGAGAGCTTCGCGCTCTGAGCATCGATGCGCTGTAGGTGGTACTCCCGGAAGTCGGTGATCGCCGACGGGTCCCCCTCGCGAATGGCTCGGTGAAGGTCCTTGGCTTGGTGCTTGAGTTGACGCAGGTCCGGCCGAACCGGAAGGCGGCGAGCAGGCATGACGAGCCTCCTTGAAGAATGCCCGGGGTCCGCAAGCGTCGGGCGAAAGGAGGTTCGCGTGAATCGTTTTAAGGCTACAGCCTGCCCAGGTGGACTCAGTCCTTCCCGCGGACGGGAGGCGTCCTGCACGCCGAAGCGCAAGATACCGCGGGTCGGCCGAATGCGTCAACTCGTCTGCCTTTACGGTCAACCCGGCGATCGTCGACGAAGCTCGGACGACGCGTAACGAAGTTAGCCAGCGCTATGAGCGCATGGCCCTTGCCGGTTTCCGAACCGTAGCCAGGCCATTGAGGCCGCCCTTGCCGACAAGCTTGAGCGGCTCGCGCGCACTCGGCTCGCCCGGAGGCCGGTCTGGTGGTGCTGTCAGGTCGCCCCGACCCGTTTGACCAGAGTGTACATGCTGACTCGCTCCACATCCATTTCGTCCTTGAGGAGCCCCAGCACATAGTCGCGCCCAATTTCGAGGACTTGCAGGCCATCTGGCATTTCAACGGTGCCGAGCCAGCGACCTGTCGGATCGAAAACGGTCCACCGCGACTCTGATTGCGTGTAGATCCGGTAGTCTTCCGCCCACAAGTTTCCCTCCGGGTCAACCCGGAGCGCAGAGTAGGCTGGAAGGTACGCGGGGTAATCGGCGTCATCGACGAATGCGAGGTAATCGTTCAGAGTCTCGGGCGTGACACGATCACCCTCTTCTGCCCGTACCAGGGCCTCGTAATCCGTCCGGAACTGCGCTTTCACCTCGGCCGTAACCGGCTGGGGCTGGTGGGCGCGCCGGATGAGCCGGAGTAGCTTGCCACCGACTGTGTACTCGCCAATCTCGTACGATTCGCTCCATCCCATGTAAATGCGGTCGCGGGCCAGGGCAAATTGGAGCCGATGACCGAAGTGATAGGCGCGGCGACGCCCGCCGGCCATGCCGGGTTGCTCGCCCAATGCGTAGCGGCCGATGGTATCGGTGGGCACATCAGGGCCCCGGTACATGACGAACCAAGTCGAGTCCCAGTAAACGCCAGTCACCTCTTTCCGGCGTTGACCCTCGCCGGGCGAGGCAAGGAAGACCAAACTGTCGAGCAGCACGCCTTGAGCCCAGTAGTTTGGGCCAAAGGCGACAGTGAAAGATCGACCAAAGTCTCCGTGCGAATCGAGGATCGAGACGCGCTCCTGGTTGTAATCGAACACCATCAGGGAATCACGCCCAAACGGGCTTACAGTCCAAAGCGTACCGAACTCGCCAGGACCGCGTCCCTGGCGGCCAACCGCACGAAGAAGACGCCCATCTGGCGCGAAGAACTTTACCTGACGACTGCCTTCATCCGTGACGACGAGCCGGCCATCATCGAGGCGGATGGCGTCGCGTGGGCGAGTGAGTTCCTCGTTCTCGGCGCCACCGATCAACAACGTCGGCTCATCGCTGACCTGCCATGCGTCGCCATGCCAAGCAGGGGATACGCTCTCGGCCATCGTGATGCCGGCGCTGTCACGCATCTGGAATCCACGGCCAGTAGCGACACCCTCACCGCACGCCGCCAAGAAGAGGACCGTAGCCCGCACAGCCCAGCCAACCGCGCAAGAAGCGGGCACATTCACCTCCGCCAATTCGGCTAACGGATCTGGTGGTGGTGTGCGACCGGCGGGGCGCGCCGCGTAGCGGCAACAATCCCGACCGCGTGGATGCGGGCGCGGACCACGAGTGGATCTACGGACGTGCCGTGCGGCGCCGGCGAGCTCCGCTCACGCGTGGGCTCAATCGCAATCACAATCGCGTCGTGAAGGAAGTCTGCAAGGGTGCAGCTATGCTCGTTCGGCCCCACTCTGAGCCGCGCCTATTACACGCAAAAACCGCCTCCGCACTCGATAAGAGTGCGCAATCCGTTTCTGGCCGCTCGGACAGCAGCAATACCCATGAGGATACCAACATAGCCATCGTCGAAATGCCTCAGGTGGCGACGCCAGTTTTCCAGCAACTCCGCCTTATGGAGTGTAGCCCATTCCGACGACGAGGGGCAAGGCGCGGGGCGGCAGGGCTCCACCCGGGATCCCGACGGGTTGAAGTCGGTTCTGGGCCTCGGCCCCGGCGTAGGCCGCGTGAAAATGGGCCGGCTGGTGGTCGAGGAAGTACATCCGGATCTCAATCCCGACGAACCGAGAGATCTCTGGCATGGCCTGAAGCGAATGCGATGCTGTCCAGTGGGGTCTCTAACAGATGGCCGCTCACCCGCGAAGGGCTGGCACGGCGGCGGGAGGAGGCACGCTGAGCGTCGAGCGCCGCAGAAGCGCACGCGGTGGAGCCCTTCGTCGGGTGCAGTGGCGAGTTATACCGCGCCCCGTTCGGGTCCCCCACGCGCCGCTTTTCGAAACAGCAGGGCCGATCCGACGAACAGCGTGACATAGAACCCAGTAATGCCCAGGATCTCAAACGCGGAGTTGAAGGCGGGGACGATCCCGGCGACCAGCGCGATCACGCTGACCGACACCAGAGCGAGCGCCGTCGCGAACATCGCCAGGGCCATCCCCAGGGGTCGGAAGCGCGCGAGGAGGGCACCGATGAATCCGACGGCGAGCACCCCGACGTACATTCCGTCGGCGTCGCTGTCGGTGATGCCCACGGCGCCGTTCACCCAGATGAGGAGGAATGCCGCCGCGACCGCGACGCCGACGGCGAACCGGTAGACGGTATCGCCCGTCTTCCGCGCCATTAGCTCGTAGATGCCGAGTGAGCCGAACAGGAGGACGCCGGCGAAGACGAAATCGCTCGCAGTCCAGTTGACT
>JBOHRL010000111.1:0-27695 GCA_050732695.1 Longimicrobiales bacterium
GCGTCTTCACAGTGCCGCTTCCGACGACGACGCGGAATGCGCCACGAACCGCGGACGGGTCAATGCAGTGGCAATCTGCCGAGTAGAACAGCCTGGTTGAAATCGAGTCGAGGGGAGCGGTGCCGCGCAATTCGTCGGCGCTCATGAAAGGCCGCATCGATGCAAACACGACGCTGCCGATTCCCTGTTCGAGTCCCTGCCGCCACTCGGCCGCGGCCTCGGCGGCGAAATCATGCATCTGTGCCTCGGCCTGCGCGACCGCATCACGGTGCGTACGGTGAGTTGTCCACGCCAGAAAGGCCGTGAGGAGGAACATCCCGCACAGCACCGCCACGAGGGAAGTCACGCGCACCATGCGTGGCGTCATCCTGTTGAGGATCAGTTCAATCAATTCGCACCCTCGGCGTCCGAATGCACGCCACCACCCCGTGCCACTGTGTGAATGGGCAACGTCGCACCCGGCTTCAGGTCGGCGTACTCTGGAACGGACGGGTCAAGCGACAATGTAGACCGTAGTAGCAAGCCCGCTCAAGGGGCAGGCCCGCCGGGCCGGCGGGAGGCGCCCGTCTCATAGGATCGGCCTCTCCAGTTGACGTGTCCACGGAGAGCGGCGCTACGGAAGAAGAGCGCGCTGGCAGCGATGGCGCCAAGCGGGAAAAGCAGGGCGTACGCGGGCGAAACGCGGAATCCGATGTAGATGAGGCACCAGAAGGCGAGCGCGGCTGCGGTCGCGATGAGGATCCAGGTGGGCGCCCAGCCAGCCGGCAACAAGACGGCCAGGGCAAGGGGCGGACCGGCCCAGTAGGCGAAGAGGAACACGCCGATCGCCCAGGGCAGGGCCGGCCGCAACCATTCCGGCACGGTCTGCCGCGAAGCACTCGCGAGATTCTTGCTCCACCCCTCGATGATGGCGCGGAGCGAACGGTACATTCGTGTGCTCATGAGGTTGGGCGCGTGTGCAGCGTGGATGCGCCTGCCCATGGCTACGGCGCGCTGCGCGAGCATGAGGTCTTCGACGATTTCGCCACGTACCGCCTCATGTCCGCCCACGGCCTCGTACGCATCGCGACGCGCCAGAATGAACTGGCCATTGGCAATCACATCGCGCGGACTGTTCGACTCGTTCATCCGGCTGAGGTCGCGGTATCGGAAGAGGATGGCCGCAAAGATGTGCGGCAGGATGACGCGTTCCCAGAACGTCTCCATCAACTGGCGGGGCACGATGGTCACGAAATCGGCATGGTTCGCATGCAGCGCGCCGACGGCGTGCGCGAGAAGGGCGGGCGCGTGCAGCGTATCGGCATCCGTGAAGACGAGGACATCACCGCGCGCAGTCTGGTAGCCCTGCCAGCAGGCCCACGGCTTGCCGATCCAGCCTTCCGGGAGCGGCGTCCCATCGACGACGCGGATGCGACCGGGATGCGCGGCGGACAGAGACCGCACGATGTCCGGCGTGCCATCCGTACTTCGGTCATCGACGATGACGATCTCACACCGCGCGTACGTCGTGCCGAGCAGCGATGCGATGCACGCGCCGATGTTGTCGGCCTCGTTCCGCGCCGGTACGATCACCGAGACCATTGGCCCATCCTGGCCACCGGCGGTGGGTGCCAGACAGAGACGGGGCCGAAGCCGAACCACGAGAGGACCGAGCAGCAGTGGCACGATCCATGGCAGCGCCAGCGCAAAGTCGACAAGCGATGGCATCATCGTGAAAGGCGGTGCACGCGCGCTTGCCGCAGCGTGAATGCGCTGTCTACTTTGGCGCGCCGCGGTCCGCTGGCTGAACGCCGTCCGGCGCAACAGGCCGGACCGCTGAAGCTGAAACGGAAACCGAGCGGGTTCGGACCGATCCGAGCAACGAAGGAGTGCGCTTGAACGTCGATGCCTGGCGTGCCGAGTTCCCGATCCTCGCACGCAAGAATTATCTCAACTCGTGCTCGCTCGGCGCACTTTCGCATCGCGCGATCGAGAGTGTCAGCCGGTTTCATCACGAATGGCATGCGATGGGTGCATCGGCGTGGTACGAGGTGTGGGCAAGCCGGCTGAACGAACTGCGCGGCGCGGTCGCCGGCATGGTGAACGCGCACCGCGATGAGATCGCACTCACGGCAAGTGTCTCGGCCGCACTCTCGACGGTTGCCTCGGGTGTCGATTACCGTGACAGGCCGCAGGTCGTCGTTGCCGAACTCGATTTCCCCACGCTCGCGTATCAATGGATGGTCCGGCCGGACGTCGAGGTCGTCCGTGTAAAGAGCGATGATGGCGCAACGATCGATCCGGCCCGATTCGAGGAAGCCGTCACGGACCGGACGGCGGTGCTGGCCACGAGTCACGTCTTCTTCACGACCGGTGCGATTCAGGATCTCGCGCGACTCGGCCGCATCGCACACGACCGGGGTGCACTCTTTCTCGTGGACGCCTACCAGAGTGGCGGCCAGGTGCCGATCGACGCTCGCGCCGCCGATGCCGACGTTCTGGTGACCGGCCCGCTCAAGTGGCTGCTCGGCGGACCGGGTCTCGCCTATCTGTACGTGCGGGCATCGCTCATTGAACGCCTCGTGCCCCGCGTAACGGGATGGTTCGCGGCAGAGGAACAGTTCGGTTTCGATATCACGCACTTCGAGTTCAAGCACGATGCGCGACGCTTCGAACTCGGCACCCCTGCCCTGCCGACCGTGCACGCCGCTCTGGGCGGCCAATCCATCATTGATGAAATCGGCGTAGCCGCGATCCGTGCTCGCAACGAGGTGCTGACGGACCGGCTCATCGAAGGAGTTCGCGCGCACGGTTTCCGCGTTCGTTGTGCACCCGATCGCGCAGCTCGGTCCGCGATCGTAATGGTCGCGCACGACAACCCTGCCGGGGCCGTTGCAACGCTTGCCGAGCGGGACATCATCGTGGACTGGCGCCCCGGTTTCGTGCGCTTCTCGCCTCACTTCTACAATACGGAAGCGGAGATCGATGCTGCCGTGGCCGCACTTGCAGGGGATGGCGAGTGAGAATCGCGGACGCGCAGCGAGCGGTGGATGCGTGGGTCGGCCAGTTCGCCGAGGGCTACTGGCCGCCGCTCTCGAACCTCGCTCGCCTGATCGAGGAGGTCGGCGAGCTGGCCCGCGAGATGAATCACCGGTTCGGCCACAAGCCGCGCAAGCCGGACGAGCCGGATCAGGACCTCGCCCTCGAACTCGCGGATATCCTGTTCGTCGTGATCGCGATCGCGAACGAGCAGAAGATCGACCTCGAAGATGCATTCGGTCGCGTACTCGATAAATACCGGGACCGCGATCGTGACCGCTGGACGCCGCGCTGATCGGGTCGTTCACGGGACGAGCACGATCTTGCCAAACGCCTCACCGCGCTCGAGTCGCTCGTGCGCGGCTCTTATCTGTTCGAGCGGCAGCACACCGTCGACGACCGGGACGAGATCGCGGCGGAACACGAGCTTCATGACGGCCTCGAACTCGCTGCGATTGGCCATGGTCGTGCCCAGAACGTCCATCTGTTTCCAGAAGATATAACGCAGATCGATCTCCGCGTGCGGCCCGGAGGTCGCGCCGTAGATGACGAGGCGCCCGGCGCGCGCGAGCGCCCGCACGTTGTCCGGATGCGTCGCCTGACCCACCGAGTCGAACACCACATCGACACCGCGGCGCCCGGTTGCATCGAACAGGGACCGCCGATGGTCCGGGTCGTTGCGATCGAAGACGGAATCGACGCCGAGGGCCCTGACCCGATCGACGAATGGCGTTGACGTGATCGCAAGGATACGCGCGCCGAGATAACGTGCGATGCGGATCGCGGCAATGGCGGCGCCGCCGGATGCGCCCGTAACGAGAAGCGATTCGCCGCTGCGCAGGCGACCGCGCGTCACGAGCCCGCGCCACGCGGTCAGAAACGTGAGCGGTGCGGCCGCGGCGTGCGCATCGTCGAAATCGGCCGGCACACGAAACAGGTTCGCAGCGGGCACGACCACGTACTCGGCGAACGCACCGGCCACGTGTTCACCGAGGATGCGATACGTCTCGCACAACACGTCCTCGCCTCGCTGGCACGCCGCGCAGTGACCGCACGAGAGGGACGGATCGACGACCACCCGCTCACCGATGTGCCAGCCGGTCACGCGCTCGCCGATTTCATCAATGATGCCGGCGACATCACTGCCGCCGATGTGAGGCATGACGAGTTCGTGCGGCAGCCCGCGGCGCACGAAGAGATCGAGGTGGTTGAGCGCGGCCGCGCGGACGCGCAGACGGACTTCGCCAGGCGCCGGCACGGGCTCGGGGACGTCCTCGATGCGGAGCACGTCCGGTCCGCCATGCTCGTGAAACAGCGCGGCCTTCATCCAGAGAGAATACCCGTCCCCCGGAGCGGCCGCCACCGATTGCGAGTGGCGTCGAGGCGCCCGTTCATTTACCTTCGGACCGCTGAAACACACACTGACCGAGCCTCGATTCCGCTCTTGCCTGAACGCGATCGACCAACAGACGATGACGAGCTGTTCACCGAGCTCGAACGCCGCGCGCTGATGGGTCTGCCGGACGAGGACGAAGGCGATGCATCGGTCGATGTCGTGGACGCCCTGCGGGACGAGCCCGCTGAGCGGGCGGACGCGCCCGACCGAACGCTCGCCGGCTACATCGAGGTGCACAACCGCGTTCCCGCCTTCGAGGGCAGTGACGGGCAGCCTTATACCGTGGACATCGACGTCGAAGAGACCGGCGATGCAGGACGGCCGTGGGCTGCGTTCCTTGTGTTCCTGCGCTGGGCCGAGACGGGCGCAGGCATCATGGATCACGTCGAATCCGGGGACATCGCCCACGGCCAGAGCGCCGACGAGGCGAAGCAGAACGCGCTCGATCTCTCGCTTTACGAGGTACGGTCCGAACTCGACGCGGCCATCGAGCGGAGGCAGCGGGAACTCGAAGGCTGAGCTCATGAAAGGGAGTTTCGGTTGGGTGAGTATTTGAGGATTACGGAGATCTTTCACAGTGTGCAGGGTGAGAGCACGTGGGCCGGGCAGCCGTGCACGTTCGTGCGTCTCACGGGCTGTCCGCTGCGCTGCACGTGGTGCGATACTGCTTATGCGTTCCACGGCGGTGAGCGCATGGAGCTGGACGCGATCGTGGCACGAGTCCGTGAAATTGGCACACCGCTCGTCGAAGTGACGGGCGGCGAACCGCTTGCCCATCCGAATGCGTTCCTGCTCGTGCAGCAACTGCTCGATGACGGCTTCGCCGTGCTGGTCGAGACCTCGGGCGCCTTCGACATCGCGCCACTGGATCCGCGCGCGCACACGATCATGGATCTGAAGTGTCCCGGTTCTGGCGAAGTCGAGCGCAACCGCTGGTCGAATCTCGATCACCTGACAGGCAAGGATGAGATCAAGTTCGTGATCGCCGACCGGATCGATTACGACTGGGCAGTCGATGTGATCCGGAGCCGTGGCCTCGATGCGCGGGTGCATGCGGGTACTCTGCGTGCGTTGCTCATCTCGCCCGTGTGGGACCGCATGGATTTTCGGGAACTCGCGGAGTGGGTGCTCGCGGATCGGTTGCCGGTCCGCTACCAGATCCAGTTGCACAAAGTCATCTGGGGACCGGCCGTACCCGGCGTCTGACGCCTGTTTACGGGGCGATGCTGACGAACGGTGAGCCGAGCGGGGCGAGCGCGCAGTAGCTCGGCGGCGAGACGATGTGGATGCCCGGCACGCTCGAGGGCATTGGCGCCGTGCCTGCCTCGCGCGCGCGATCCACGATGGCGGCGAGCGTCGCAGCAACGGCCGAGTCGGGGTCCGCGCCATAGGGACCCGGGGCATCGAACAGGCGGCGCGCGACCCACTTCGCCCCTTCTCGCCCGGCCACGTTCCTTGCCAGATCGAGCGCAACGCCACGAGCGCGGGCACGTGCTGCCTCGAGCACGAGTGAGCGGCGCGCGGCTTCGAAGCGAGGCTGGTACGTCGCGCCGGGAGCGCGGCACAGCCACTGATCGATCGCCGTGAACCCGTCCGTCCGGGCCTGTTCGATCGCGACGAACCGGGCTTCGCCGGATCCGGGGGCCTGCACGTCCGCCAACTCGCCCGGCCCCGGAATCTTCATCTCGACCATCTTGCGGACCAGTTCGTAGGGCGTGAGCGATCGGTTCAGGCCGTAACGATTGATGTACCACTCACGCGTGCGCGGGTAGACGGGCGCGACGTCATCGAGAATCGCGATGAGTGCGTTGCCGGCGTTGCCCGTGATATCGGGAGGACGCACCGTGCCATAGCCGGTCAGGATATCGTCCTGGACCGACGAGAGGTAACCGTTCGACCGGTTCCTCGCCGCAAGGGAGACGGCCACGAACCAGTCGATGCTGCGCGCGAAGATCTCCGCGGGCCGGCGCGCATGATCGGATGCGCCCGAGGCATCGCTCTCGGCATCGATGGATGCGCCCGCGAGGACCTGCACTCGCCGCGCGAAGCGATCGCTGCCGCCGCGGGCGGCCCGGTCGCTCGCATAATCGCCCCGTACCCGGTAGCGCTGGAGCGCGACCTGCCAGTCAAGGTCGTGCGCGATCTCGTGCGCGAGCGTGCCTGCTGAAGTCAGCGGTGGCAGCGTCAGTGTGCGGTGCCGCGGATCGTGCATGGCGAGCGTCGCATCGGGCCGCGCGCGATCGCCAAAGACGATGTGCAGGCCGCGCAGGTCGAGCGACGGCAGAACCGTGCGCAGGTCCGTGAGCGCAAGATCGAGCATACGACGGTAGTACGGGCGCCAGGCAGGGCGGACCTGCTGCCCGAACGTGACCGAGGCAAGGCCGTAGCGCTCGACCAGCTCGCGTGTCGATGGACCATCGTCGCCCGGGAACCAGACCGGCTCCTGGGCATAGGCACGGAGGCCGACGGCCGCCGCCAGTGCGGCCAGCGCCGGCCCGTTGTCCCATGGCGAATGGCGGCCCAGCAGGGCCAACTCGGCCGCGAACCGTTCCTCGGACGTCGCCTGCTGGAGGAACCGCTCGCGGTTGGCGCGCTGATCGCGATCGAGCCACGGCGACTCAAGCAACTCGTTGCGATGAAGCCGGGCGGCGAGAGCGACAGGCGTCTGGGGCGGCGCATCGAGCGAATCGGCGGCCGCGCCGAGTGCGAGCGCGGCTTCCCGCCCGAGCAACGGTGAGGGCGGCCGGGTTGGCTGCACGTTGGTCCGGCCGCCGGTCTGAGCGAGATCGTGAATGACACGGGCGAGCCGGGGTGCGAGCTCGATCGCGTGCAGCTCGGCCTCAGGCGAGATCTGCGTCATGGGCGGCTGCTCGACGATGAACTGGCGATTGGCGCGCCAGCGCCGGAGCAGCGTGAGCGCATCGGTCCCGGATTCACCGGCGCTTTCAACCAACCGGCCAGCATCGCGCTGCGCGAGTTCGCGATCCCGCACGAGGGCGGCGACGCGGGTCGTCAGCTCGATCCCGTGCTGCGTGATCGCCCCCTCCGCGGCCGCAAGGGCATAGCCGAGCCGGACCGCGAGTTCACCGCCGCGGGGATCGGCGGACTGGCGGATTGCCCCTTCGATCAGGTCGAGGTGGTAGCGGCCGATCCCCGGTCGAATGCCGAGCGGGCCGCCGCCGATCCGGTCGAGCACTGCGGGATCGATGGCGTAGGTTTCCTGATCGATCGTTCGGCCAAGGAGAGCCCATGCCAGGCGATGCCGGGTCTCGGCGCCGAGGCGAGGATCGTCGAGAGCCATCTCGGCGAGGCGGAACGGGCTGCCGAGCCCGAGCCGGAGCCGCTCGAGGTATCCCGAAGCGATGGCGGTCGTCGCGTCGATCCCGCTATCGCCTCTCGCCGTGGCGATCCACGATGCGGCAACGCTTTCGGCGTCATCGAGTTCGCGCTGAACATCAGGCACAAACCGGTGACCACCGACGCCTTCACACGCCGTCGAGCAGCCGACAAGGATCGCCAGCGGCAGGATTGCGGAACGGATTCGATTCATCGCTTCGTCGCGCTTCGTTTCTTGCCTACCCCGGGGTTCCTGTTCCTTAGAGCTTCGGAACCTCGGAACGGTTGGTTGATCGCTCGATCTCTTCTTCAACTGCCCGGCGCAGCCGCGGCCAGACGGCTGACGCGAGAATCAGAAAGTTGGCACGCAGGTCCGGCCGTCTGGCCAGGAAAGCCCATGCGGCCGCTCCGCCCTTCTCGGCATTGCATGTACGGCAACACGTTACGAGGTTGCCGGCCGACCCGTCGCCACCCTTCACACGCGGTTCGACGTGGTCCATCGTGAGATCATCTGCGCGATACACCGCCGCACAATAGACGCACCGGAACCCGTCTCGCTCAAAAATGTGCAGCCGTTTCGGTTTGTCATCGCGAATGCGCTTCTTCACAGAGGTGCATACACGCCGTTCACCGCCTCGATCCCTGCGTATTGCCCACTGCGGCGGCCCCGGCCTACTCTGCGGCGTGAGCCCCGACCCGCGTTTGGAAAAGCTGCGGCGAGCACTGCGTGCCCGACCGCCCGCAACCATTGCGCGTGACGCAGCCCAACGCGAGGCAGCCGTCGCGCTCATCCTGCGGCCCGATACCGAACTCGAGTTGCTCTTCATTCAACGCGCGGAACGAGCTTCCGATCCATGGTCCGGCCAGATCGCGTTTCCCGGCGGCCGCCGTGCCGATCAGGAGGATCTGCTCCATACAGCGATGCGGGAAACCGAGGAAGAAACGGGCATCGCGCTCCTCGCCGCCGGTGACGTCCTCGGCCCTCTCGACGAGATCGAGCCAGGCACCCGCCGTCTTCCGGCTCTCGTCATCACGCCCTTCGTCATCGCAGCGCCCGCCGGGACCGAGGCCGTTCCCGATAGCCGTGAAGTCCGTACCGTCGCGTGGGTCCCGATCACCGCGCTCCGCGATCCGACCGCCGTCTCCGAACTCTCCATCGCGCACGCGGGTTCCGAGCTGTCCTTTCCCTCCATCGTATTCCGGGACTACGTCATCTGGGGGCTGACCCACCGCATCCTGCTCCAGTTCCTCGAAATCGCGGCCGGGACGGGCATCTGACTTGCGGCGGGTTGGCGAGCGTGTTGCGCGATCGCGGTTCGTGCGTCAGGCGTGCAGGCGTCGGGCGAGGCCGGGCTGTCGGACGCCGGCGCTGAAGGGGAGGAACTCGGCGGCACCTGGCTCGGGCGTGTGTTCATCGCGAGCATCGAGAGCGCGTTGTGCCGCGGCCTCGACCTCGGTCGTCACTGCGTTCTCGAGTGCTTCGAGCGTGTCGCGTGTGATGCCTTCGCCCACGAGCCATTCCTCGTACAGGCCGATCGGATCGCGGCGGCCCCATTCCGTGAACAGTTCGGGCGCGAACGTGCGTCGTGCTTCGCTCTCGTCGTGAGTCGCGTGGCCACCCATGCGAAAGGTTTCGGCGATGATGATGGAAGGGCCACCTCCGCTGCGAGCACGGTCGGCGGCGATGCGCGTCGCGGCATAAACGTCGAGTACGTGATTGCCGTCGGCGTCAGCGCTGGCCAGACCGTACATCGCGGGCCACGCGTGGAAATCGCCTGCCTGGTGCTGGTCGAGTCGAGTGCCGAGCGCGACCTGGTTGTTCTGTAGGATGAACAGAGCAGGCACGCGCAGAACGCCGGCGAGATTCAGGCCTTCGTGGGCGGGCGCCGTCTTGCTTGCACCATCGCCGATCCACGTCAGTGCGACGCGCGCTTCGCCACGCTGGCGGAACGCGAGGGCCATGCCGGTCACGATCGGGACCATCTGGCCAACGTGCGAGATGGGCTGGATGACGCCGCTCGCGAGATCGCCAAAATGTCCGTCGACGCCGTGATTCGGGCCGTCGCGGGTGCCGAGGTACCCGGCGAACATCGTGTCGAGCGACATCCCCATCTCATGACAGGCGCCGGCGTTCCGGATCATGGGCGCGACGACGTCGGTTGCGCGAGCGAGCGCGTGTACGCTGCCGACCGTCACCGCCTCCTCGCCCGTGCCCAGCCACGCCTTCGACAGGACACCTCGCCGGACCCAGCGCTTGAGCGTGAAATCGTGTACCCGGAAACGAACCAGACCGGCGTACAGCTCGAGGAGCCGGTCCCGATCCAGGTCTCGCACGAGTGCGTGCCGTTCGGCATCGGCCTCGACGCGGGCCCGGTAGGCGCGGACCAGTTCGGGGTCCGGCTTCCAATCCACGTACTCGGGCGGATCGATCCCGGGGTAGCGTCTCATGGCGAAAAGTTGGCCTTGCGGCGAAGCTCCCGCCAGTCGAATGGGCGGGGTGCACCGGGCGACCGTTGCCGCCGCACGGGTACAGCGCCAGATTGGGATACTGCTGAACGAAGCCAGTCGGCTGCGGATGACTCGAATCCCTGCATTGTGAGCACCACCATCGAAGTCCATGGTCAGGTCCTGGCCGCACTGCCGCTCGCGCTGCTCGAGTCGGTACGCGATCAGGATCGCCCGGTCGAGATCCTCGAGGCTGAAGACCTGACAGCGAGTCTGCCGCGGCGATTGGGCCTGTCCGGCGTCATCGCGACGCAGATCAGGAACTATCAGGCGGCGGCCGGCGGCCGTGTGCCGTTCGCGGATGTCGCGAATCTGCTGCGCCTCGTGCTGCGCCGGCCGGACGCGGCCTCGATCCTGCGCGAGACAGGACGCCGCTTCGCGCGACGCCGACTGGGTGAGCGGGTCCCGCTCCAGGTGCGCGTTCTGCGCCGGTCAGACCGTCTGCTGTTTCTGCCCGTCCGATCGACGGCCAGAAGGTTGCTGCGCGGAATAACGATCGATTCACGCGCGGTGATCACCGGCCGGATGCTGAACGTGCAGATGAAGGATTCGCCAATGGCGCAGATCGGCGACCCTGCGTGCGCGATGTACACGGGCGTTTTCGAGGAGCTGGTCGAGCTGTACGCCGGCAGGCCGCGCGAGGTTTCGCACGCGAAGTGTATTGCGCGCGGCGATGACGTCTGCGAATGGGCTGTCGTGGCTGGCTGAGCGGGGCGAGGCTGGCCGGTCAGCCTTCTTCGATGTCCTCTTCAATGCCGGCAGCCCGCAACAGCTTGGCGCGGATCTGCTGATCGAACGTCTCCCATTTCATGCGCAGGTGATCGGAATCGCCGCCGCCCTCCAGAAAACCGACGGGGATCTCGAAGCCACCAGCACCAAAGCGACCGCCGCCATAGAAACGGCCGCGCGCGTCTGCGCCGAGGGCGCTCTTCAGGAACTCATCGACGTCGAGTGTGAGGCGTGAAGTGCGCACACTGCCAACGACGACTTCCCGTTCCCCATCGCCGGTCAGGATGCCGTAGACGATGGCGGCAGAGACGTTCTCCTCCGTGAGCAGGAAGTCCGTCGCCTGCGGGATCGCGTCGCGATCACTCTGGCGAACATAGCCGACGCCGGCGATCGAGAAGCCGCCGGTCACATAACGATCGGTGAGCGCGATGCGGATGACATCCATCGTCCCCTTCGACCGCTGCACACGCAGGATCTTCTCGACCAGTTGCGCATCATGGAAGTGGCTGAGGAACGCCCCGGCCGCGTACTCCTCGGAGCCCGCGCGCATGAACCCGTTGGTCTCGCTGCGCAACGCGTGCATGAGGGCCGTCGCGAGCGCAGCGTGGTGCGCGTTATCGGCATCCAGTTCGAGAATCTCGCCACTGTGCAGATAATCGGCAAATATGGTGGCGGCCGCACCGACGGGCCGGATGTCGGCGAACTCGGGCGAGAGCAGTTCCTGCTTCGTGTGATGGTCGATGACGGCAAGTATGGCCACTCTGGCCCCGATAAGCCGATCCGTGAGACGCGTCGTCGTGCCCTGATTGTCGATGAAGACGGCGCCATCGTACCGGTCGAGAGGTGTTGCATCGGTGAATCTGGTCAGCTCGATGTCGAGAACCTGCACGAGCGCGATGTTTTCCTGGTGACTGATGCGGCCATCGTAGGCGATTTCCGTGTTGATCTCGAACGTGGCGGCAAGGAGGCGGTACGCGAGAGCGGCGGCGATGGCGTCGGGATCCGGGAAATCCTGGAGCGCAACGAGATGGGTCTCGCCCGCATGCCGTTCGAGGAACGCACGAAACGCAGCAGCGCGGCGAAGGTCGCCGAACTGGGCCATCGGCTCGGCGAGTTCTGTCGATCCCAGACGGTCGGGCATGGTCGCTCCCTTCGTGCCCAATCTGGGGTCGGCGTGTCGGCCCGTCCAGACACGGCTTGCCGCGGGTCCCCGCGTCCGGGCATCATTCGCTGATGATCACACTCGAAACAATCAGGGACGCCCGAACCCACATCGCGGAACACATCCATCGGACACCGCTCGTCTCCGTGACGTCGATCGGCCGCCCGTTCGGTGTTCACCTGTTCGCCAAGGCAGAACTGTTCCAGAAGACCGGCTCGTTCAAGGTGCGCGGTGTGCTGAACCGGATCCGGCAGTTGAGCGATGCCGAGAAGGCGCGCGGTTTGATCGGCATCTCGGCCGGCAACCACGCGGCAGCGCTCGCATGGGCGGCGACCGCAGCAGGCGTACGCAGCACCGTCGTGATGCCGGCTCACGCATCACCGGCGAAGGTCGAAGCAAGTCGCAATTATGGAGCCGACATCATCCTGCACGGCGATGTGTTTGCCGCGTTCGCGCGGATGGAGGAACTGCGCGATCAGCACGGCTACACGCTCGTGCACCCGTTCGATGACGAAGCCATCATTGCCGGTCACGGAACGCTCGGCCTCGAGATTCTGGAAGATCTGCACGATGTCGATGTCGTACTGGTTCCGACCGGCGGCGGTGGACTTCTGTCCGGAGTGGCGACGGCGATCAAGGCGCTGCGGCCGGCTGCGCGTGTGATCGGTGTCGAACCAGAAGGCGCAGCAGATGTGCGGGCCGGCCTCGACGCGGGTCGCGTGGTTCGCCTCGATCGTATCGAAACGATCGCGGACGGCCTCGCGCCACCCATGACGGGCGAACATGTTCTCGAGCATGTGCGCGCCTTCGTGGACGACGTCGTCACCGTGCCCGATGACGCCATCCTGCGAGCGATGCGAACGATCATGACGCGCGCCAAGCTCTTCGTCGAACCATCCGGTGCTGCCGGCCTTGCAGCGCTCGAAGCAGGCGCCGTCCGCGCCGGCAACGGCAGCCGCATCGTCATCGTGGCCAGTGGCGGAAATGTGGACCTGAGCCGATTGAGGGAACAACTGTGAGACGTTTCTTGGGCTGGTTTCTGGGGCTGGTTTCTACGGTGGGTTTCTGGGGGCTGGTTCTATGAGGGCTGTGTGACGCCGGGGTTCCTTGGCTTCGCGGTGCTCGCGTTCACGTCGCTGCTGGCGATCGTGAATCCGCTTGGCGCCGTGCCGATCTACGTTGCCATGACAGCGACGTACGCGAACCGGCAGCGTGCTGCTGCGCTGCGGCGCGCAATCGTGACAGGATTTCTCGTTCTGGTCGCCTTCGCGCTCTTCGGGCCATGGATTCTGCGCTTCTTCGGCATCACCACGCAGGCGTTCCAGATCGCGGGTGGCATCATCTTCTTCGGCGTCGGGTGGGACATGCTGAACGCCCGCCGCACCCGCTCGAAGACGACCGAGGAAGAGGAGACCCAGAGCGCGGCGAAGGAAGACGTCGGCATCATTCCGCTCGGCCTGCCGACACTGGTAGGACCGGGCGCCATCACGACCGTGATCGCGCTGAATGGACAGGCTGACAGCGCGGTCGAGGTAGCGAGCATCTATGCGGCGATCGTGGCAGTCCTGCTGGTCTCGTGGGCCCTGCTTGCGGCAGCGCCCGCGGTCACTCGCCGTATCGGTCAGACCGGAATGAACGTGATGACGCGGCTGATGGGACTCATCGTGATGGTCGTGGGTGCACAATTCGTCATCAACGGCGTGACTGTCGTTGCGCTGGACATTCTCAAGCGCGGCGTTGAGGGCTCGTGACAGCGGCGCGTGCACGCTTTGCGGTTCGTGTTCTCGTGGCGCTGTGGGTGGGCGTCTCGGCGGGCGCGTGCGGCGGTCAGCCCTCTATCGCGGAGCCGGGCCAGCCCTCGCCCCGGACCGTGGCCCCCATCTTCGGGCCCATGGGCCCACCGACCGGCCGCATCGAGATCCTGTGGGATACGTGGGGCATTCCGCACATCTACGCGAAGGATGAAGTCGCGTTGTTGTGGGCGTACGGATGGGCTCAGATGCACAGTCACGGCGATCGCATCCTGCGGCTGTACGGGCAATCGCGTGGCCGTGCAGCCGAGTACTGGGGCGAGGCCTGGTACGAGAGCGATACGTGGGTTCAGGCGAACGGCATTCCCGCCCGAGCGCGTGAATGGTACGCAGCACAGAACCTGTACCAGAAGCTCTACATCGAGGCGTTCGTCGCCGGCCTCAACGCGTACGCGATCGCACATCCGGATCGCATTGCAGATGATGTCGAAGTCGTGCTGCCGCTCGAACCCGGCGATGTGTTCGCGCACGTTCAGCGCGTCATCCATTTCGGGTTTGTCGCGAACCCGGCAGCCATCGATGCCGCGATCCGGGCCTGGCAATCGACCACCGATCCGGGCGCTGCAAGGGATCGTTCTGCGCCAGCCGGAACCGGCGGCTCGAATGCGTGGGCCATTGCACCGGCGAGGACCGAGGATGGCCATGCGCTTCTGCTGGCCAACCCGCACCTGCCGTGGGACGGTGAACATACGTGGTTCGAAGGTCATCTCATCGGGCCCGACATCGATGCGTACGGCGCCACTCTGATCGGCTTTCCGTTGCCCGTCATTGCGTTCAATCGCGACCTCGGCTGGACGCACACCGTGAACACGCTGGATGGCTGGGATCTCTTCCAACTGTCCCTCGAGCGAAACGGCTACCGCTGGGATGGCCGGGTACGACCCATCGAGAGTGAGACCCTAACCCTGCGCGTGAAACAAGCGGACGGCACGGTGCGCGACGAGCGCCTCGAAATCCGCCGATCCTTGCATGGTCCGATCCTCTCCGAACGGGGCGGCCGCGCTCTCGCACTGCGCGTCGTCGGCCTGGATCGGCCGCGCATATTCGAACAGACATGGAACATGCTCCGCGCACGCGATCTCGGCACGTTCGAGGGCGCCCTCGGCCTCGGTCAGTTGCCCATGTTTTCCGTGATGTACGCCGACCGCGAAGGTCATATCATGCACGTACATAACGGCCTGTTCCCGAAACGGACGGTGGGTACCTGGGCCGACTGGTCCGGTGTCGTGCGCGGCGATACGTCCAGCACGTTGTGGTCGGCCTATCACGCATACTACGAGCTGCCGCGTGCCATCGACCCGGAGAGCGGTTGGCTTCAGAACGCGAATGACCCGCCGTGGACGACGACGTTTCCGCCGGTTCTCGACCCGGCCCGTTACCCGCCGACCATGGCGCCTCGTACGCCGCTCGCCTTCCGGCCGCAACGGTCCGCACGGATGCTGATGGAAGACGCCGCGATCTCGCTCGAGGAAATGATCGCGTACAAATACTCGACCTATGTCGAGGCCGCCGATCACATCATCGAGGATCTCGTGCTGGCTACGCGCATGTATGGCAGCGAACGTGCGCAGCGCGCCGCAGTCGTGCTGCAACGCTGGGATCGACAGGCCGAACCGGATAGCCGGGGCATGATTCTGTTCGCTGCATTCTACCGCGAGTGGCTGCGGCGCTCAGGTCCCTCGCCGTTCGAACTGCCATGGATGGCCGCTTCCCCGCTCACCACTCCTGACGGGCTTGCTGACCCGCGTCTTGCCGTCGAAGCACTCGATGCCGCAGCGGCGGCCGTCGAGAGCACGCACGGCGCCCTCGATGTCGCATGGGGTGACGTGCATCGGCTGCGCATGGGCGGTCTCGATTTCCCGGCCAATGGAGGGCCCGGCCAGCTCGGCATCTTTCGCGTCCTCGGTTTTTCCGATGCCGAGGATGGTCGTGATATCGCAATATTCGGGGACTCGTACGTCGCGGCCGTCGAATTCGGCGACCCGGTTCGTGCGTTCGCGATCCTGCCTTACGGGAACGCCAGCCAACCCGGTTCCAATCATCGTACCGATCAACTCGCGCTCTTCGCGCGCAAACGGATGCGCCGAGTTCTATTGGAGCGGAGCGAAATCGAGCGCTCGGTCGAGTTTCGCGAGGCCTATTGATTCCTCGACATGCGGCGCACCGAGGATCTGGCGCCGCCCGCAACGCCATCGATCTCATGCACCGGCGCGACCGCTCCGCTCGTGAAGACCGGATGCGATCCAGCGCGCAACGGCCATGATCGTGAGCGATGGATCCACGGACACGGAGCCCGGAAGCGCCGCACCGTCCGCAACGTAGAGCCCGGCGATGCGATGCGCCTCGCCGGTCGGCCCGGCAAACGAATCGGCCGGATCCGTGCCGATCGGCGCCGTACCGACCAGGTGGCTGCCCGCACAGAACTGCGCGTTCGGCTGAACGCTGCGCAGTGAGATCCTGTCCATGATCTCCTGCTCGGTGCGGACGATGGTGCCATGGACGTCGGGGATCCAGACCTCCTGTGCACCGGCAGCCAGAAAGATGCGGCTGGCATTGCGCAGGTAATCGACGGCCTTCTCCTGATCGACGCCGCGCACGTTGAACTCGGTACGACGCAGCCCGTCTTCGCCAAGGAACACGCGACCCGGATGCTCTTCATCGATCACCGACATCACGGAACCCAGTTGATCGTACTTCTTCATGCGCTCGGTGTGTGCCGGCCCGGCGTCCGAGAACATGGCGGCCATGATGCCGGGTGACTGGTGGTTGGTCAGCATGATGTAACCGCCGCCCGCATAGTTGCCGCGAGCATCGTATTGCACCTCACGGAACTCATGCACCACGTAGGCGCAGGGAATGCCCGTCTGGTTGTCGATGGTGCGGCCGAAGTCAGCCCATACGAAGTAGTGCGGGTTGACGAAGAAGCGCTGGCCGACCGTCGCGTCCGGCACGTTGCGCAGCAACAGTTCGGCGGTGCCGAGCGCGCCACCGGCGAGGACCACTATATCCGCATCGATGCGGAATGTTGCACGGGGTTGCCCCGTCGTGCGATCGCGCAACGCTCCCGTCACGGCGCGGATGCGGCCTGCATCGATCACGAGCGCGTCCACCAGTGCGTCGCTGTAGATCCTGCCGCCTGCCCTGGAGATGCGGGGGATCGTCGTGATCAGTTGTGATGTCTTGCGATTATAGGCGCAGCCGAACTGCGTCCAGCCGCAGCCAATGCAATCGATGCGCGCCGTAGGCGGTGGCGCCCCCTCGATGCCGAGGGCCTCGCAGCCGGTGCGGACCAGGCGATTGTTCTCGTTGAGCAGTTGTTCCGGTGTGACGTGGATGCCGAGTTCCTGTTCGATCGCCTGGAAATGAGGATCGAGCTGCGCGGGCGTCATCCAATCGAGCCCGTGCGTGGTACGCCAGCGCTCGAGGCGGTCCGGCGGCGTGCGGAAGGAATCGCCCCAGTAATGAACGGTGCTGCCACCGACGGCCTGTGCATAATTCAAGAATATCGCGTTGTCGACGGTCGAATCGAGGCCGCGGCGGCCGTTGAACGCCGCCATGGCTTCTTCCTCGCGCTGCGAGAAGTCTTCGGCCCGGAAGAAGCCGCCGCGCTCGAGCATGACGACGTTCCAGCCACGATCGGCGAGGTATGCTCCGAGGGTGCTGCCGCCGGCACCGGTACCG
This sequence comes from Longimicrobiales bacterium, assembly GCA_050732695.1. Classification (GTDB taxonomy): domain Bacteria; phylum Gemmatimonadota; class Gemmatimonadetes; order Longimicrobiales; family RSA9; genus JBFFZF01. Next base: position 17,639 of record JBOHRL010000111.1, read on the forward strand.
ACGATCGCGACATCGGCGCGCTCGTGAACATCGCCGGTGGCGTGCGAGCCCTGGATGATCATGCGATCTCGCCGAAATCGACGGGTGTCGCCGGCACGGCCGTGCGTTCCGGGAGCGGACCGGCAAAGCCGGTGAGGGATCGTGTTTCGTCGCGGATCCACGCGAAGTAAACGATGAAGCCGCGCAGCGCCTGATACGCGCCGCGTCGAAGTGACAAGCGGCTGCGTGCCCAGCCGGCGAGGTAGCGAAGGCGCGCATCCGGCGGCAACTCCGTGAAGGTGCGGCGGCGAAAGTGAAGAATGGTGAGGTGTTCGATCAGACCGAGCATCGCCTTGAAATCTGCGCGGACAGGATCGCCCACGCTGTCGAGTTCGCGATCGATCGCGGAGGCAACGCTTGCCGGCTCGACGGGCACGCCTTCGAGGAGCGCCTCGGCGGCAGCCCTCGTCACGGCGTATTCCTTGTCCGTCAGCGAACGGAGCGTTACACCGTCTTCCGTGGCCTGCGGGTAGTCTGCCGAACAGCCCGCAGGCAGGATCGAGGCGAGGGCGGCCGCCGTCGAGCCAGCGGCGGTCCGGCGCAGGAACCCCCGCCGGTCGAGATTCGCGACAGGCATCGCAACGTTCGACACGTCGGGTTCGGGCGTACCGTTCAAACGACTGACGTCTCCATTTCTCCGGTGGACCGCGACTGCCGGCCGCTCGGCCGGCTGGACCGGCATGGCGAAGGTACGGCACCGAATCGCGAAGGGTCAAACACATGGATCATGGCGGCGATGAGGATTCGCTTGTGGGCCGGTCGCCGCGACCCTAACTTCCCGCCCAGTCGCTCGGCAGCCTCTCCATGGTCCAACGAGATCACAGGTCGAGCGTCGGTCCGGCGCACGGGATCGGCGCCCGGTACAGGAGCCATCTCGGAGCCTTGCAGGCGATTCGTTTCCATTACCGGCCGGTGCGGTATCTGCTCACACGGTGGGTGGCGACGCGGCGGCCGGAGATCGCTCTGACGGCGCTGGGCTGTATTCGTCTGGACGAGGTTGAGCCCTTGCCGTTGCCGGGTCCGGACTGGGTGCGGATCGAGCCCCTGCTTTCGGGGATCTGCGGCAGCGATCTGGCGGCCGTTACGGCGCACGACAGTTTCACGCTCGAGCCGTTTGGCGCCTATCCATTCACATTCGGCCACGAAAACGTCGGTCGTGTGGTGGAGACGGGTGCAGGCTCGAGCGGCTGGGCGGGCGAGGTCGTGGTGGTGAACCCGATGCTCGCGTGTGCGCAGAGAGGGATCGATCCGGGGTGCCCGGCGTGCGCCCGGGGCGAGTACGGTCTGTGCCGGAACACGACCGGCGGGGTCCTCGGCACCGGGCCGATGATCGGCTACTGTCCGGGTACCGGCGGCGGCTGGTCAGCATCGTTCGTCGCGCACGGTTCGCAGTTGCTCCTGGCCCACGAGCTGGCGGCCGAGATCGCCGTTCTGGTCGATCCACTGGCTTCTGCGCTGCGTCCGGTGCTGCTGCACCCGCCGGTCGAGGGCGATACCGTGCTGGTCATTGGCGCCGGCACGATCGGTGCCCTGACCGTGAAATCGCTGCGTGCGATGGGCTGGTCGGGTGCGATCGCCGTGCTCGGTCGCTATCCGTTCCAGCGCCAGCTTGCGGAGCGGGCCGGCGCCACGCGCGTGTTCGCCAGAGCGAACGAGATGCACGAATGGGCGGCGGCGCTGCCGGGCGCACGAAAGTACAGGCCGACGCTGGCAGCGGGTTTCGTCGAGGGTGGTCCGTCGCTCGTTTACGACACGGTTGGCAGTGGCCGGACGATTCGTGACGCGCTGGCGCTGACCCGGGAGGGCGGGCGCGTCGTGCTGGTCGGTGCTGCTGCGCGCGTGACCGCGGACTGGACGCGCCTGTGGTACCGGCAACTCACAGTGGCCGGTATCTTTGCGTACGGCCTCGCCCCGTATCGTGGAGAGCGGCGAGATATCTACGAGATCGCGCTCGAAGTCCTTCGCGAGCACGATCTTACCGATCTTGGCATGTTGACGCACGTTTACGAACTGGAGGACTATCGTGCAGCCCTCGGAGCCGCCCTCGACAAAGGCGGCCACCGTTCGATCAAGGTCGCATTCCGCCCCGGAGCATGAGCGGGTGGACACCGGGACTGGCGTCACATCACCAGGCGATGGCGCCTCGACGCGAGTGAAGGCGTGTGGCCCGAGCGCGCGACTCCGGGAGTACACGAGGGATCCATTTTCCGGCTTCTTCGAAGGCCGCCCGGTCGATGATATCATCACGCCCGGCTCGCTGCTCGATACGCCGGCGGTGCGCCGCTGGTTCGACCTGTTCGCAGCGGGTCTGCCGCAGTCGCTGTATACGTATCAACTCCCGCTGGGCAGTCACTGTGGTCCGGAAATCAACTCATTGGGCAGCACGCTCGTGCTGTTCTCGACGTACAGCTACCTCGGCCTTGTCGGCCACCCTCGTCTGGCGGCCGCGGTCGAGCGCGCGGTGTCCCGTTTCGGCACGTCCACGGGCGGCGTTCGGCTGCTCACCGGGACGAACGAGCTGCACCGCGAAGTCGAACATGAACTCGCCACGTTCCTCGGCCAGGAGGCAGCCGCCACGTTTGCGTCCGGGTACGATGCGAATATCGCGGCGATCACATCGCTCTTCGGTCCGGGCGACCATGCGTTGCTCGATCAGTACGCCCACCAGAGCATCCACGATGGCGTTCGCATGGCGGGTTGTGAGACTCGCCGTTACCGTCACAATGACCTGGACGACCTCGAACGCCGCATCCGGCAGGCCAAGAATCGCGGAGCGCGCCGCATCCTCGTTGCAGTCGATTCCGTGTTCAGCATGGATGGTGACCAGGCGCCGCTCGCCGACCTGATCGACATCAAGCGCAAGCATGGGGCGTTCCTGCTCGTCGATGAGGCACATTCCATCGGCGCGATCGGCCCGACGGGCCGTGGCATCTGCGAGGAGCAGGGCGTCGATCCCGCCGCGATCGACATCGTGACCGGATCGCTGTCGAAAGCGATTCCCTCATCCGGCGGCTTCGTCGCCGGCTCACGCGGACTCAAGATCTACATCCAGCACGGCTCCGCGCCCTACATCTTCTCCGCCGCGATGACGCCTGGTAACGCGGCAGCGGTCCTCGAGTCGATCCGCATCCTCAACGAGGAACCGGAACACGTGCAGCGACTGCGCCACAACATGCACGTCCTCCAGGATGGTCTGCGCGAGCGCGGCCACGAGACGGGGCCGTCCACCACACCCGTGGTTCCTCTGCTGCTGGGTGACGAATGGCGGGCCTACCGGTGGGCGAGGGCCATGCTCGACCACGGCGTGTTCGTGTCCGCCGTCGTCTACCCGGCTGTCTCGCCCGGACATGCGCGACTCCGTCTGTGTGCTACCTCCGCACACGAGCCACACCACTTCGAGCAATTGTTCCGCGCACTGGATCACTGCCGCGAACTCGACGATTTCGAGGAGCCGATCTCCGCCGAAGCAAGCTGACACCCCCACACATGACAAGGCCCCGCCGGCGGCATGTCGAGTGCGCCGGCGGGGCCTGTTGATCGTTCTGTCGTGCGGGCGCCCTGGCCTCGCCCGCGCCTGCTGCGCGTGCTACGGGACGGCGTTGTCCGGCGACGACCTGGACGAGAACATGCCGAGCACGGCGAGCAGGGCTCTCGCCTTCGACAGCGTCTCTTCGTACTCGAGGGCCGGGACGGAATCGGCAACAATGCCGGCGCCGGCCTGTACATGGGCGGCGCCGCCGTATGCGACGAGCGTGCGGATGGCGATCGCGGTGTCCATGGCCTGGCCGCCGAGAGCGAAGTATCCGACGGCGCCGGCGTAACAGCCACGGCGGACGGTCTCGAGTTCATCGATGATCTGCATGGCGCGGATCTTTGGCGCGCCGCTGACGGTTCCGGCTGGAAAGCAGGCGCGGAACACATCGAGCGCGGAGAGCCCGTCGCGCAGTGTGCCGTCGACCTGGCTCACGATGTGGAGGACGTGACTGTACCGTTCGACGGACATGAAGTCGGAGACATGGACGGATCCGTAACGAGCGATGCGGCCGACGTCGTTTCTGCCGAGGTCGACGAGCATGAGATGTTCTGCGCGCTCTTTTTCGTCGGCGAGCAGTTCGGCGACGAGTTCGGCGTCCTCATCGTCGGATCGGCCGCGGCGGCGAGTTCCGGCGATGGGCCGCACGGTGACCCTGGCGTCCTCGAGTCGAACCATGACTTCGGGGGAGGAACCGACGAGGGCGAGGCCGTCGAGTTCGAGGAAGTACAGGTAGGGCGATGGGTTGATGGATCGGAGTGCACGGTAGATGTCGAAAGGCGGGACGTCGAGCGGCACGGCGAGACGCTGGCTGAGCACGACCTGGTAGGCATCGCCCGCACGGATGTAATCGCGGATGCGCTGGACATCGTGTTCGAATCTCTCTCTGGTGACGGAACTCCGGAACGGCGGCGCATCGCCGGTCCCGAGGTGAAGCGGCGGCGGCGGTGGCTGTTCTGCGAGCGTGCGGAGGGCGGCATCGAGCTTGCCCGCGGCGGCATCGTAGCGTCCTTTCAGAGCCGTCTGGTCAGCGCCGCGAACGTCAACGGTGGCGATGGCGAGGGCGCGGTCGAAGACATTGTCGATGGCAATGACGACATCGGTGAAGATGAGGAGGGCATCGGGAGTGCCATCCTGATCGGGCGGTGGTTCGGGGAGCCGCTCGAAGTAGCGAGCGACGTCATAGCCGAGGTAGCCGAGAGCGCCGCCGGTGAAGCGAGGCAGGCCGGGCAGCGTGACAGGGCGAGCATCACGGACGCGGCGGTCGAGATCGGCGATGGGATCGGCGAAGGTCTGAGGCCGGCTCCAGCCGCTGTCCGGTGACCAGGTTGATACGTGGCCACCGGGATCGAGGCGCCATGCGGATGCGGGAGCCGTCCCGAGGAACGTCCAGCGCGCCCACTTTTCGCCGCCAACAAGCGATTCGAGAAGGAATCCGAAGCGACTGCCGGCTGTGGATTGGTTGGCGCGCGCGAGTTTCGCGTACGCGGTGACGGCGGTGTCCGTATCGAAGAGCAACTCGCGGTAAACGGGCACGTGCGTACCGCGTGAAGCGAGCGTCATGAACTCGGAGAACGTGGGCCTGAGCATGGGCGCGGGAATGTCACGTTCGGGAGAACGGGTGTCAATCGTCGTAGCGGTCGATACGGGCGGTACATTCACGGACGTCGTCCTGTGGGATGGCGAGAGGGTCCGCGTCCTGAAATTGCCGTCCACCCCGGACCACCCGGACCGTGCCGTGCTCGAAGGTGTGCGATGCATTCTCGCCGCGCGCGCGGATTCAACCGCTGGCGCTGCTCCCTCGTTCGCCCTCGTGCACGGCTCGACCGTCGCGACGAACGCGCTGCTCGAACGACGAGGCGCGCGCGTCGCGCTGGTGACGAATGAAGGCTTCGAGGATGTGCTCGAACTGGGCCGCCAGAACCGGCCGCAACTGTATGCGCTTGCGTGCGAGCGGCCGGCGCCGCTGGTGCCGCGCGATCGCCGGCACGGTGTGCACGGCCGGATCGGACCGGCCGGCGAGGAGATCGAGCCGCTGAACGACGAGGAGCTGACCGCGCTCGCCGAGCGCATGGGCGATGCCGAATCGATCGCGGTCTGCCTGCTTCACAGTTATGCGCACCCGCAGCACGAGGACCGTGTCGCCGGTGCGCTGTCGGCGTTGGGCGTTCCGGTCTCGGTATCGAGCCGCATCCTGCCCGAGTTCCGCGAGTACGAGCGCACGGCCACGACCGTCGTGAACGCGTACATCGCACCGCTCATGCAGGAATATCTCGGCAGTATTGAAACCGGGAGCGGCGCCCGTCGCGTTCGCATCATGGGCTCGGGTGGCGGTGCGTTCGCGGTCGCGCGTGCTCGCCGCGAGCCCGTGCACACGGTGTTGTCGGGCCCGGCCGGTGGCGTGGCTGGTGCGCTCGAGTACGCGCGCCTCGCCGGCATCGCGAATATCCTGACCTTCGACATGGGCGGCACATCGACGGACGTTTCGCTGTGTCCGGGCCGGCCGCAGCACACGCGAGAGTTCACGATGGCCGGCCTGCCCATCGCCGTGCCGGTGCTGGACATCCACACGGTCGGTGCGGGCGGCGGCTCGATCGCAACGGTCGATGCGGGTGGTGCGCTGCGTGTCGGGCCGGAGAGCGCCGGCGCCGTGCCGGGACCAATCTGTTATGCGCGGGGCGGAACGGCCGTGACGGTGACGGATGCCAACGTGTGGCTGGGCCGGCTGCCGGCGCGCGCGTGGGCGCACGACAGTGATGCGAAAGGTCTGGACCGCGACGCGATCGCGTCCCCCATCAAGGCTCTCGCGCTCGCCATCGGAAGCGATGCGGACGGTGCGGCGGAAGGCGTCCTCGCCGTCGTGAACGCGACGATGGAGCGGGCACTCCGGGTGATCAGTGTCGAGCGCGGCCACGACCCCGCATCGTTCACGCTGGTCCCGTTCGGCGGCGCAGCCGGACTTCATGTCGTTGCACTGGCAGAGCGACTTCGCATCCCGGCCATTCTCGTGCCGCCCGATCCCGGCGTTCTCTCTGCGTGGGGAATGCTCGTCGCGCCGGTCCGGAAAGAGGCCGCTCGGACGGTGCTCTGGAATGAACACGATGCCGAGCGTTTCCTCGCCGCCGCGTTCAAACAACTGACCGCTGAGGCGATGGCATCAATGGAGGAGGAAGGCGTCCCGGTTTCAGCGATCACGATGCACCATCGCATCGACGCGCGCTACCGTGGCCAGAGCTTCGAACTGACCGTACCGGCAGAGAACTGGACGCGCGCGTTTCACGAAGCGCACCTCAGCCGATACGGGTACGATCGGCCGGACGCGGGAATCGAAGCGGTAACGATCCGCGTCGAAGCGCTTGCGCCGGGTGCTCCGATCGAGCCGGTTCGCCTGCCACGCGCCGGGCACAACGCCGAGCCCACATCGCATACCACGATCAGGGTCCGTGGCGAAGCCATGCGCGGGGCATGCTTTGCGCGTTCGGATCTGCGTGCAGATCACCGGCTCGAGGGGCCGGCGATCGTGCTCGAGTACTCGTCGACGTTCTGGTTGCCGGCCGGATGGGGCGCCGTCGTCCGGGAGGATGCGTGCCTGCTCGTGGAGCCGCTCTGACGCGCGCGCGCCCGCGCGGGAACTTGAGACGCCGCGCGGGGTGGGTTACCTTGAAACGCTTCATGAGCACTGTAGAAACGACCCGGAGACCGGCGCGAACCCATGATCGCGCCTCGCGCGCCGCCCCGGCCGAGCCATACCGACCGCCGTACGGTGCCGCCGGCCTCGTCACGCTTGCCGTCTTTGCGCTCTACGCTTTCACACTTGCCCCCACGACGGCTTTCTGGGATACCAGCGAATACATCGCGACGGCGCACATCCTGGGCATCCCGCACCCGCCCGGGAATCCGCTGTTCGTTGTGCTGGCCCGGGCATGGGAACTCATTCTCGCGCCGCTCGGTCTTTCCGTGGCCGTGCGTGTCAATCTGTTCAGCGCCGTGATGGGTGCACTGGCGCACGGCTTCTGGTTCCTGCTGGTCCATCGCATTCTCGTGTTCTTCTCCGAGGACCGGAAGTTCCGCTTGATCGGCGCCGCCGCTGCGGTGCTCGTGAGTGCGAGTGCGTTCACGGTGTGGAACCAGTCGAACGTGAACGAGAAAGTCTATACGGTCAGCCTGTTCACGATCGCGCTGCTGTCCTGGCTCGCCTTCCGCTGGCGCGACCGCCTGGGCGAAGGCAAGGATGACAACCTGCTGCTGCTGATGGCGTTCATCCTTGCGCTCTCGGTCGGCAACCACCTGATGGCGTTCCTGGTCGCGCCCGCGCTCGTCCTCTTCATCCTGTTCGTGCACCCGAGTACGCTGTGGAACTGGCGGCTGTATGCCCTCGCCGTACCGGCGGGCATTCTCGGTCTTTCCATCCACCTGTTCCTGCCGTTGCGCGCGGGACTCTCACCCGTGATCAACGAAGCGGACCCGACGTGCGAATCGACCGGCGCGGCATTGCAGAGTATCGTCACGATGGGCCGGACCGGCTGCGATGAGTTGTCCGCCGCACTGTCGCGCAAGCAGTACGACAAGCCGAGTATCACGGAGAACCCGCTCGATCCATCCCTGCCGCGCGATGCGCACCTGCTCACGCGCCAGTTGCTGAATTACGCGCAGTATTTCGACTGGCAATGGGCTCGTTCGCTGGCCGGCAATCTGAGCTGGTTCGGCGGCATGCGCCCGATGATCACACTGTTGTTCGGCATGCTCGGCCTGATGGGTGCGTGGGTGCACTGGGAACGAGACCGCGTGAGCTGGGCGTACGTCGCTACCCTGTTCGCGACGCTCTCCTTCGGCCTTACGTTCTACATGAACTTCCGGTACGGGTACACGCTGCCGGAATCACTCATGCGGCGCGACTTCATTGCGGCCGTGGGCAGCGCGCGGGACCTGACCGAGGTCCGCGAGCGCGACTACTTCTTCATTGTCAGCTTTTCGGTCTGGGGCCTCTGGGCAGGCATCGGCCTCGCCGCTATCTGGGATCAGCTGCGCGACCGCTTCGTGCGCACCGGCCGCGCACGCGCCGCGCTGCTCGCCTCGCCGGTCATGGCGCTCGCCTTCATTCCGCTGTTCGCAAACTTTTCATGGGCTGGCCGTGCCGGTGATTACACCGCTCGCGATTGGGCCTTCAACCTGCTCCAGAGCATCGAACCGTACGGCATCCTGTTCACGAACGGTGACAACGACACGTTTCCACTCTGGTACCTTCAGGAAGTCGAGGGCATCCGCCGCGACGTGACTGTCATGGTCATGAGTTATCTGAACACGCCGTGGTATGTTCGACAGATCCGCGACCTGACGCGACCGTGCGAGCCGGGCGAAGACCCGCTTGCGAATCCGACGCTCATCCTGTGCCAGCGCCCGTTCGAACCGGATCGTGCACCGGCCTTCTACAGCGCCGGCACTACACCTGCTGACCAGCCGGGCGTCCCGCTTGGCCAGCCCGATGCGTTCGGCGTACCGACCCGCTCGATCGTGCCGCTGTCGGACGAGGAGATCCTCCAGATCGCGAACACGCCGCCGTATCTGCTCCAGCAGGCCCGTTCCTACGACGCCGGCGATCTGCGCTCGGACCTGCCGGCGAACAGTGTGATCATCCCGTCAGATCTGTTCCTCGGCTCGATCATCCGGACTGCGATCGAGGACCGGCCGATCTACTTCGCGATGACCACGCAGGCCTATGAAGAGCTGGCGCTCCGGCCCTATCTCATCCGCCAGGGCGTCGCGTTCAAGTTGAACAACGGTCCGGTCGTCGCCGACTCGGTGCGCGGCATCCTGCCAACGCCGCCAAGCCAGATCGGCGCATTCACCGGCCCATGGATCGATCTTCCGCGCACCGAAGCACTCGTTTCCGACGTGTTCGTGCACCGCGGCGGCTTCCCAGTGACGTGGGGACACTGGGTCGATTCCGCTACCGAAGGGATACCCTTCTATTACGGTTACACGCACTACGGACTCGCCGAAGTCTACTCATCGATCGGCCGGAGCGAAGACGCGGAACGACACGCCGCTCGCGCCAACGAGTTCTTCCGCCTCGGCAGCACGCGGGAAGTCGCCCGCCAGCAGTGATCCGCAGGCGTCCCTTGCCGAATGATGCGCTTCGTGAGGGTAACGTCTGGCGGGAAACCCATTCTTAAGGCCATTTCAGGCGAACGGCGGGTGAGGGTGAGGGTGGCAAAAGGTGGGGGTGAGGGGCTGCGGGAGAGGGTGGGGAGTACGGGAGTCGTGAGTACCGGCGAACGTGGCGTGCCCACTCAGTCTCGAAAAAACGACAGCCGCAACAACCGAAGACCGGCAGACTGACTTACCATACCCCCATACCCCCACCCTCTCCCGCAGCCCCCCACCCTCACCTCGTCGCACCCTCACCCTCACCCGTCGTTTAGCCACGTCAGGCGTGTTACACCAGCGTGGGCATCTGGAGGGTGCCGCGGACGGATTCCTCGGTGA
>JBOHRL010000112.1:0-44040 GCA_050732695.1 Longimicrobiales bacterium
TCAAATCGCCGGGCGCCCCCTGCCGTTGCCAGAAACCAGCCCGAGAAACCGGCCCCAGAAACGAAAACTTACTATCCGGGCGCCCGCACAGTTTTCCGTTCCGGCAACCGTGCCAAGCTCGCTAAGACCCGATATTGCCGTGCCTTACCTACCGGGCATGGAACTGGAAACGAAGTGGCCGAACCTCTGACTCTGGACGCGCAGGATGGGCGGCCCGGTCACCGAGCAAAACGCGACGAAACAGCTGAAAAGGGAAGCAGCTGCGCGTGCACGCTGAATCAGGCGGCGACGGAAATCGCAGCCGACGCACCTCACGATGGACCGGGTGACCATGGCTCAGCAGCGAGCCATCTCTGGCACCCACCCATGGATGGCAGAAGCGAGGGGCACCTTGATGAGACGGGATGAGCGTTCCATGAACCCGCTCGAGACCTGGTTGTGGACACCCGAGCCCGACCGCGATGGGCGCGCGGCTACGGCGAAACGGGTAACGCCGATCGTGCTTCTGTTGCTGTTGTTCGGCAGCACGGTGTCCGCCGGGGGACTGTACCGCGCGCTGGATCGCATGCGGGATCATCGGGTGAGTGATGGCGCGTCGATCCTCGCGTTCGAAGGGGTGCGGGCGTTCGCGGAAGATACGGACGTGAAGAGTCTCATGGAGATCCCGCTTGGTGCCGATTCTCTGATCATGAAAGCGCGTGTCTTCGACGGCGAAGGATCGACCGGAACGTATGCCGTGCGGGTGGCGCACGTGTCGCCCGCCGCGTTCCTGCTCAAGTCGACGGGCCGCCTGATCGCGGGTGGTCGTTCGATGATCTGTAGCGTGGATGTCCGGCTTCGTTTGAACGCGGTGAGCGAGGATCGCCCGCCAGTCGGCGTTGAAGACGAACCGCTTTGCAACGGATCGCGGCACAGGTCCGCGGTCACGCGTGCCCGAACCATCGGCTCCTGAGGGACACAATGGGTTTCTTCGGCCGAAACAGAGTCTCCGCCGGTCTGGACATCGGCAGTGGCCTCATCAAGCTCGTCGTCGTCGATCATTCGAGGCCTGAACCGGAGGTCGTGCAGGTCGCGACATCGCCGCTCGTGCCTGACGCGATCGTCGATGGCGAGGTCATGGACCCGGTCCTGGTCGCCGAGACGATCCAGTCGCTGGTCCGCAGTGTTGGTCTGAAGAGCAAACAGGTTGTCGCCGCGGTGGGTGGTCACGACGTGATCATCAAGCGGATTCAGATGGATCGCATGAGCCGTGATGATGCGCGCGAAGTGATTCGCTGGGAGGCCGAACAGCACGTGCCGTTCGACATGGAGAACGTGCAGCTCGACTTCCAGATCCTCGATCCGGAAGGCAGTGGTGCGCAGATGTCGGTTCTCCTCGTTGCGGCCAAGCGCGAGCTGATCGACAACCGCATGAATCTGCTTGCCGACGCCGGTCTCTCGCCAGCGGTGATCGATGTCGATGCATTCGCGCTGTACAACGCGTTCGAGCGCAGCTATCCGGATGCGGTCGACGGCCTTGTCGCGCTGGTCAACATCGGACACGAGACGACGAACCTGAATCTGCTGGATGACGGCGTACCGGTGCTCGTGCGGGACATTCCATTCGGATCGCGGAAGCTGCGCGAGGCGCTCCAGCGCGATCGCGGGCTGTCGGCCGAGCAGGCGGAAGACCTCGTGCAAGGCCGGCGCGACGAGCCGGCAGTGCGGAGTCTGCTGGACGAGAGGATCGAAGAGCTGGCGGTCGGCATCGAACGCGCGGCCGCATTCATTGTCGCGCAGACGGGCGCCACCATAACACGCGTGTTCGTCTGCGGCGGCGGCGCCCGCATCCCGGGCCTGATTGGCGCGGTCGGCGACCGGCTCGGCATCCGGACCCAGGTCGCGAACCCGCTCGAGCGGATCACGGTGCGACCCGAAGTCTCGCAAAGCGAATCACTCGACGAGATCGCACCCATGCTGATGTTGACGGTTGGACTCGCACTGCGTCAGGCCTAGGAAGGGACCATGATCAAGATCAATCTGATGCCGGGGGCGACGAAGCGGTCCAGGCGTCGCCAAGCCAGCCCCGGCGCATCGAAACCAAAGGCCAGCCTGTCTTTGCCTTCGGTCGACAAGTGGCTGCTCGTCCTGATCGGCGGCTGGATCATCGGCCCGGTCGTCACGGGATGGCTGTTCCTCGGCGCGAAGAACGAGATCACGGACCTTGGCGTCGCCATTGAAGGCGCGCGCATGGACTCGATCCGCTATGCCGAGATGCGGCGGATGAATGAGGTCCTGCTCGCGCGTCAGGACTCGATCGCGCAGAAACTCGCGATCATCCAGGAGATCGACGCGGGCCGTTACTCCTGGGTTCACATCATGGACGAAGTCGCGCGCGCACTGCCGCCCTACACGTGGCTGATTCAGGTCGTGACGCGACCCGTCGACACGACGCTCGACTCGCCTCACTTCCAGATCGAAGGTCGCGCCGGCAACACACTCGCGCTGACGGCCTTCATGGAAGAACTCGAGGCGTCTCCCTTCATTCGTTCGATCCGTCTGGTCACGACCGACCAGGTCAAGGACGGCGAGCACACGATCTACTCGTTTGTTCTCGACGGCCAGTTCCAGCATCCACCTGCTGACATGATCGAAACCGTATCTCTCTTCCAGGCACGGGAGGGCGACTGACCATGGCGCTGCTTCCCAGTAACCCGAACGCACAGAAACGGCTGATCCTCGGCCTCGTCCCGTTCATCGGCCTCTTCATGTACTACCAGCTCGTACATGGCAAGAAGGTCACCGAGATCGAGACGCTCGAGGCGCAGCTCGAGACGCTGACCATGACCAACAACGCGGCCAAGGCGCTTGCCGCTCAGGGTGGGCCCGAACTCGAAAAGAGGCTCGCCATCTACGAGCAGCACGCTCGCCAGCTCGAAGAGCTGATCCCAAGGCGCGAAGAAGTCGCCGAACTGCTCCACAGCATGACGCTGCGCGCGCAGAGTTCCGGCGTGGACCTGACAAGAATGAAACCTGAAACCGAAGACGCAGGCACGTTCTACACGAAGAGCATCTACGAAATCGGCGTGAAGGGCACGTACAACGACATCGGTCAGTTCCTGGCCGAGATCGGGTCACTGCCTCGCATCGTCACTCCGACGGACGTGCGCATCCTGAAACTGGCCACGAGCGGAACGGCGCGGGACGGCTCGCCGATACTCGATACGAGCTTTCGTATCGTGACTTATGTGCTCCCAGAGCCGGTGGCCGCACCGGCCGACACCACGAATGCCAATGCTAACGCCAACAGCTAGGAGCGCATGGACGGCGCTGCTCGCCGTCGGTCTCTTCGCCTCGCCGGCTGTCGCCCAGGACGGGCAGGCCGAGCTGCAAGGGGCTCGACCCAACGGGCAGCAGCCAGCTGCCGCACCGGTTTCGGCCGCGCGAGAGATCCGGCTCGTGTTCGAGCGCGAAGTGTTCCGGTATCCGGCGCAGACAGGCCGTGATCCGTTCAAGTCGCTCGCCGATGAGGAGAGGGGACCTCTGTTCGACGAACTGGTGCTGCGCATGATCATTCACTCGCCGCTGCCCAATCAGAGCGTCGCATTGCTTGCGGACGGATCGAGGAAGATCTACCGGCTGCGGCGAGGCGACATCATCGGCAACGCGACCGTGCTCGACATCACGTCAACGAAGGTCACGTTCACTGTCGATGATTTCGGCAATCGCCGGCAGGAAGTACTCGACATCAAGGCCAACCAGAAGGAAGGAGCATAGCGGATGATCTCGGTCATCGCGCTCTCACTCGCCGTACTGGCGGGACCGGGCGCCGGCGAAGAAGCCGCTGTCACGGATCTGCGCGTGCGGCCTGCGGCGGATCGCACAGAAATCCTTATCGGCGTGGACGGTATGGTCACGGCGACGCACTTTGCCCTGGCCGCCCCGGATCGGATCGTGATCGATCTGATCGGTCTCGCGCCCGTGCAGGCGGCGCAGTATGACGTCGGCCGCGGCGGTGTGCAGCGAGTCCGGATCGCGCAATTCGATCCGGACATCGTTCGCGTCGTGGTCGAAGTCGGCGAATCGCTCGACTACAACCTCGAGCAGGCCGACGGCCGCATCACGCTTTCATTCCAGAATCCCGATGGCGCGTTCGAGCCGTGGTCATCGACCGGTGGCATCGAAGCCGCGGCACCGCCCGCTGACGCATCAGCGAGCGAACAGGCTGTGGCCGCGAGCCAACCGGCCACGGTCCCGAGCGGCTCGGCTCGAGTCGCAAGTGGGCTCGGCCGCACACCGATTGCGCAACAGCCGCTGATCACGGTCACGTTCATCGAGGAGCCAGTCGCCAACGTACTCGCCGCCTTCGCCGAGTTCGCGAACCGCAGCATCGTGCCAGCGGTTGCCGTCAAGGCGCAGCTGATCACGGCTGAAGTTCGCAACCAGCCATGGGAGATCGCACTCGAGGCGATCCTTACGGCCAATAACATGATGGCCCGCGAGTTGGAGAACGGCGTCATTGTCGTCGAGGACGGCGCGACGCTCGCTCAGCGGCCAGCCAACGAGCCACTCATTACGCGACAGTATTCGATCGTGTACGTGAGCGCGGACTCGCTCGTCACGGCGGTGCAGGGCATGCTGTCGCAGGGGCGCGGCCGCGTCACAGCCAACAAGTCGTCGAACACGTTGCTGGTCACGGACGTGCCGTCGGTGCTCAGTCAGATCGATCCGCTGATCCAGGGCCTCGACCAGCGCATGCCGCAGGTCAATATCTCGGCGACGATCGCATTCGTGGACCGGACCACACTCGAACAGCTCGGCCTCACGTACGACGTGAAGGACTCGCGCGGGAACCAGTTCAACTCGCGCGTGAGCGGCTTCATTGATGAGAACGGGGACGGCGTCTTCCAGTCGGATGAGGCGACGGACGAAGACGTTGTGCTGCTGGGCGGCAACTCGATCGCGGCGCTCGGTAACGCGAACTTCCCGGTACCGAGCCCGGCCCTCGAAGTCGTGACGTCGCTGGTCCTCGGCCGTCACACGCTGATCACGTTCCTCGAAGCGCTCCAGTCCGTCACGTTGAGTGACATCCAGGCCAAGCCGAATGTCACCGTGATGAACCATCGCGAGGCCGAGATCCAGGTCGGCCAGCGCACCCCGATTCGCGTGCTCGACCTCGGCGCGCAGGCGGGCGGCGGCGGCGCGCTCCCTGCGGCGACAGTCGACTACCAGGACACGGGTGTGATCCTGCGCGTCACGCCGCACGTCACCGGTGAACAGGTCCTGCTCGACATTCACGCCGAGCGTTCGGACGCAGTGCCCGCGTCGTCGGACATCGGCTTCGTGTTCACGACGCAGAACGCCAGCACACAGGTGCTCGTGGAGGATGGCGAGACCACCGTCATCGGCGGCCTCACGATCACCGAAAAGAGCCGCGTCCGCACCGGCATCCCGCTGCTCATGGATCTGCCGGTCCTCGGCGCACTGTTCCGTAACACGCGCGAACAGGAAAACAAGCGCGACCTGTTGATCATGGTCACCCCGCACATCGTCAGGAACTGATCATGCACCGTGCGAATGAAGAACGCGGCCTCACGGCCGACACCCGGGAAAGGCGAGACGAAGGATCCATGATGCGTACGAGCAAACACAGCGCGGCTGGCCGCTCCCGCCGCCACGGGGCGCGCACCGTTCTCGGCGCGCTCGCCATGGTCGTGGCCGTGGGTGCCTGCGAAGGCGACAACGTGTTCAGCGGCGAAAGCACGGCCGGCCAGCCGAGAATCATCGACATCGTGCTGCCACAGTCCGTCGTCGCCGGCGACACGGTCCTGATCCGCGTGGACGCCGTTGCACCACGCTCGATCGACCAGATCCTCCTGTCGCTGCGCGGTGCCGTCAACCGCGACACTGCGGCGACGGTCGACGAAGGCAAGCAGCAGGCGTCGCTCGTTTTCACGGTGCCGATTCCGCTCGAAATCCAGGACTCGGTGCTGCGGGTTCTGGCCCAGGTCTCGGATGTGGCGGGCGATTTCAGTCCGCCCGCGGAGGTCGTCGCACTCGCGTTCGGTCCGCCCGTCGTCACTGCCGTCAACGGTCCGAGCGGCGTCCGCGCCGGTGAGACGATCAACGTACGCGTGACCGCATTCGGCGCCCGCCGCGTGTCGCGTCTCGAGTTGTCCGCGCGCGGGGCGATCTCGATCGATACCGCGGTCGATATCACACCGGTCGTCGATGTGAACGAAGTCATCAGCCTGCGCCTGCCCGATGTGGTGCATGACACGCTGATCACGCTCTCGGCGATTGCATACGACCAGTTCGGTTTCTCGAGCGTACCGCGCTCGGGGCTCGTCACGTTCGCGATCGAGCCGCCCAGCGTGCAGCTGCTCGTGCCGCCCACAGTCGAGGCCGGCAAGGTGCTCAACCTCGTCGTCCAGGCGACTGCCCTGCGCCATGTCACACAGATCCGCCTGCGCTACAGCGGTGGCTTCAATGAGGACCAGATCATCACGGTCAGTCCGAGCCGGGCGCAGGTCGTCGAGTTCGTTTCGAAGATCCTGCCGCCGAACCTGATCATTCCCGAGGTCCGGGTGCAGGCCTTCGTTCTCGATCGCGCCAACGATCTCGGCCAGTCGGAGATCTACATGGTCCCGACGCCGTCCGGTGGGCCGCTCATCGCCTCCTCGAGCGTCCAGACCTCCTCGGTCCAGGGCGGCCACTTCGTGGACGTTCGCGTCCAGGCCATCGGCGAACGCCCGATCAAACGGATCCGCTTCCGCTGGCGCGGCTTCATTTCCGATGAACTGGACCAGCCGGAAACCAACTTCGTGCCCGCCGTTCCCTCGACATCCGTGATCGAGGACGTCGCCGTCGCGGCGCCCTGCGTGACATCCGATGGCGTGTTCATGATCCTGATCACGGCCTACGATCAGGACGATCACCTCAGCCCGGTCCGAACCGAGTTCGTGAGCGTGACCGGCAACTCGGCGTGTTCGGCCGGCGATACGACGGCGACAGACACGACGGGTGGCCGCGTCCGCGGGCGTATGCCCGCAGGCATCACCAAGGACGGCCGCATCTCGCTCGGTGACGCGCCGCCCGAAATCATGGCTGGCCGCGGCCAGCGGATTTCCTTCGCGGAACCCGCTGCCCTCGCCTCGAGCCGTCGCCTTGCCCGCCGCGGCCGGAACGCACGGCGTATCGGCTGAACCGCCGACCGCTGGACACGGCACGGGAACCCGCACTATATAGGCATTCAGGGTGACCGCCTCGGGAGAGCCCGGTTTCGGCCAGGCTCTTTCGCTTGCAGGTTGGTCCGGTATCCGTTCCCGGGGGCGTGATGCACTTCGAGTTCCGAACCGCCGGCGAGTCGCACGGCCGCGGCCTGCTCTGCCTCATCGAAGGCATGCCTGCCGGCGTGCCACTCGTTGCTGCGCGTGATATCGACCCGGACCTGCGCCGCCGCCAGGGCGGCTACGGCCGGGGGGACCGCATGAAGATCGAGCAGGACCGCGCCGAGATCATCGCAGGCATCCGTCTCGGCGAAACGCTCGGCTCGCCCATCGGACTCGCGATCTGGAACCGCGACTGGGAGAACTGGCTCGTAGCCATGGCACACGAGCCGCAGGACGCCGATGACGAAACGCTCCGCCGCGTGCACCTCCCCCGACCAGGTCATGCCGACCTCGTCGGTGTCCTCAAGTATGATCGAGACGATGCGCGCGACATTCTCGAACGAGCGTCCGCCCGCGAAACGACCGCACGCGTCGCCGCAGGCGCTCTGGCCAAACGACTGCTCGCCGAATTCGGCATCTCGATCGGAAGTCACATCGTCATGCTCGGCGGCATCGAAGCCAGACCGCCCGAGATACTGCCCGACGACCTCAACTCGGCCGCCGATGCATCGCCGCTGCGCACTCTCGACAAGGAGGCTGAAGCGCGCATGGTGGAGGCGATCGACGAGGCGAAGGCACACGGCGATACGCTGGGCGGAACATTCGAGGTCGTCGCCCGCGGCCTGCCTGTCGGCCTCGGCAGTCACATCTCCTGGGACCGCAAGCTCGATGGCCGCCTCGCCGGCGCCCTCATGTCGATCCAGGCCATGAAAGGCGTCGAGATCGGACTCGGATTCGAGGCCGCCCGCCGCCCCGGCTCCGCCGTCCACGACGAGATCGAGGCCGTCCACGAGATCGAGGCCGTCCGCGACGAGATCGAGGCCATGGCCCCGAGCGCGGCCCGTCGAATTGAAGACCCTCCGATCAGGGCCAGTGCGAGCAAGTCGGGCCGGACCGGCGGGTTCCGGCGCACCTCCAACAACGCAGGTGGCCTCGAGGGCGGCATCACAACCGGTGCCCCGCTCGTCGCACGCGTCGCGATGAAGCCGCTGTCATCGCTGATGAAGCCATTGCGGAGTGTGGACCTGCGGACGGGCGGACGCGCCGATGCCGTGCGCGAGCGGAGCGATGTCGTGGCTCTGGCCGCGGCCGGCGTCGTCGGTGAGGCAATGGTTGCGATCGTGCTTGCGGACGCCATGCTCGAGAAGTTCGGCGCCGACAGTCTCGGCGAGATGCGGCGGAACTTCGAGGGGTACCTTCAGCAGCTCGAACGTCGCCGGATCGCGCTCGCGAACGCGGCGGCTCGCACGACCTCGGACTGATATGAGGGCCGGCGGTCCGCCAGACTCGAGCCGTCCGCCGGCGATGAGCAGGAAAGCCCCGGCCCCGGGCACGGCCGGACCCCGGCAGCCGGTCCGGCGTATCCTGCTCGTGGGCTTCATGGCGGCCGGCAAGACCACGGTCGGCCGGATTCTGGCCGACCGGCTCGGCTGGCGGTTCCTCGATGTCGATGAAGCGATCATCCGCGCGGCCGGCCGATCCGTCGCCGAGATCTTCGAGTCGGCCGGCGAGACCGCGTTCCGGGCCATGGAAGCCGAACGCACGCTCGAGATGCTGGCGCAGACGGAGGCCGTGATCGCGCCTGGCGGTGGCTGGGCCGCCATGCCAGGCGCGCTCGATGCCCTGCCGCCGGACTGTCTCGTCGTCTGGCTGCGGGTCTCGGCCGGCGAGGCGGTGCGGCGGGCCCTCGCCGAAGGCGGCGTCCGGCCGCTGCTCGCCGGCGATGACCCTGTCGTCCGTGCAAGGGAACTGCTCGCGGCTCGCGAGGCTTCCTATCGCCGCGCCGGCCTCGCGGTCGACGTGGATGGCCGTGATCCCACCGCGATTGCGGCGGAGATCGAGTCACACATCCGAACCGGTTGAGATGGCGAAGAAGACCGCCCATCACCTTGTGATCGTGGAATCGCCGGCCAAGGCGAGGACGATCGGGAAATACCTCGGCGCGGGGTATCGCGTGCGAGCGTCCGTCGGCCACATCCGCGATCTGCCCGAGCGCGAACTCGGTGTCGACATCGAGCACGGCTTCGAGCCGACGTACGTGACGATCCGCGGCAAGGGCAAGGTCATCCAGGAACTGCGCCGCGAAGCGGAAGACGCGGGCCAGATCCTTCTCGCCACGGACCCGGACCGGGAAGGTGAAGCCATCGCGTACCACGTCGCGGAACAGCTCGGCTACGGAGCGGGCCGGCGGGGAAAGGCCGATTCTACGCGCTTCCGTCGTGTGCTGTTTCACGAGATCACACGCGGTGCGGTTCGTCGAGCACTGGACGGTCCGGTCGATCTGGACATGCGCAAGGTCGAGGCGCAGCAGGCGAGACGCATCGTGGACCGGCTGGTGGGATACCAGGTCAGCCCGATGTTGTGGAAGCCGATCCGGCCTGGCCTTTCAGCCGGCCGCGTACAGACCGTGGCACTGCGACTGATCGTTGAAAGGGAAGCGGAGATCCGTGCGTTCGAGACGCAGGAGTACTGGTCGATTGCCGCACTTCTCGAGAAGGACGGTGCACGCTTCGAGGCCAGGCTGCACCACATCGGCGGCAAGGCATTCCACCTGGCTGATGAAGCACAGGCGCGGTCCGTCGTCGAGGATGTACGCGGCCTGCCGTTCGAGGTCGGTGATCTCAAGCGTCGCGAACGCCTCAAGAATCCGCCCGCTCCGTTCACGACATCGACGATGCAGCAGGAGGCCGCGAAGCGGCTCGGCTTCACCGCACAACGCACGATGCGCACCGCGCAGCAGCTCTACGAAGGCGTCGAGGTCGGATCCGAAGGCGCGGTCGGTCTGATCACGTACATGCGAACCGACTCGACGCGTGTCGGCACCGATGCCGTCAACGTCGCGCGCGAGCTGATCGGCGAGACGTTCGGCAAGAAGTATGTGCCCGCATCGCCACGCCTGTGGACGGGCAAACAGCAGAAGGGCGCGCAGGAAGCGCACGAGGCCATTCGTCCGACGGACGCGAGCCGCCGCCCGGAATCGTTGCGTGGCGCGCTCGATCGCGACCAGTACCGCCTCTACGAGCTCATCTGGTTGCGCTTCGTCGCCGGCCAGATGGCGCCAGCAGTGTACGATACGACGACCGCCGATTTCGACCTCGACGGTCGCAGTCGCACGGCGTACATGTTCCGCGCAACGGGCTCCGTCGTCAAGTTTGATGGCTTCACTCGCCTGTACCAGGAGGCGCGCGAGGAAGGCGATCACCGGACGCTCGACGATCTGGCGCCGTTGCCCCGCCTCGAGAAGGGCGATGTGTGCGCGCTGCACGACATCATCGCCGAACAGCACTTCACACAGCCGCCGCCACGATTCACGGAAGCCAGTCTCGTCAAGGAGCTGGAACGCCTCGGCATCGGCCGGCCATCCACGTACGCGCAGATCATCTCGACGCTCACGGACCGCGAGTACACGCAGCTCGAACAGAAACGATTCCATCCGACGCCGCTCGGCGAGACCGTCGCGAACGTGCTGGTACGCGTATTCCCCGACCTGTTCAGTGTCGGGTTCACGAGTCAGATGGAAGCGGAACTCGACCGCATCGAGGAAGGCGCCCTCGACTGGCGCAACGTGCTGGACGATTTCTACAAGCCGTTCAAGCGACAGCTCACGCAGGGTGAGAAGAAGACCGACACCATCGTGCGCGAAGTCGTCGCCGGTGACACCAGACCATGCCCCGAGTGCGGCCGCCCGCTTGCCGTGCGCTGGAACAAGTACGGCCGATTCCTCGGCTGCACCGGCTATCCCGAGTGCCGTCACACCGAACAGCTCGACGGCAAGGAGAAGGCCGCGCCCACGCCGACCGGCGAGAAATGCCCGAACTGCGGCGCCGACATGGTCGAACGCAAAGGCAGGTTCGGTGCGTTCATCGCATGCAGCAACTACCCGAAGTGCACGTTCACCCGCCCCCGCACGATCCCGGGCCTGACCTGCCCGCAGTGCGGCATCGGCGAAATCGGTGAGAAGCGCACCCGCCGGGGCAAGTCGTTCTGGGGCTGCACGCGCTATCCCGAATGCGACTGGTCGATCTGGGATCAGCCCGTTCCGCAGGTGTGCGAAACCTGTGAAGCGCCGTTCCTCGTGAAGAAGCAGTCGAAGGCGAAGGGCGATTTCCTCAAGTGTACCAGATGCAACAGCGTGTTCGCGCTGCCACGCGCGGAATCGACATCCGCCGAGGACGGTGCATCGTCTCGCCCTGCCCGCGTGCGCATCTCCGCGCGCGGCAAACGCACGGTCGTCAGCGATGCGCCGCCCGCAGAGGAACCGGAGCGCTCGGCTGCTACGCGCAACGCGGGCTCGACGGCTGCGAGGAAGGCGCAGATGACTGCTGCGGAGATGGCAGGCACGCCCGCGAAAGCCAAGGGTAGCAGCAGGAACAGTGGCGCGAAGAAGAAGACCTCATCGCGAAAGCGTTGAGTCGCGCAAGGAGCGACATTGGCACGAGCGACCGTGATCGGTGGCGGCCTCGCCGGCTGCGAGGCCGCCTGGCGACTCGCCGAAGACGGACACGATGTCACTCTCCTCGAGATGCGACCGATCCGCTCCTCGCCCGCGCACCAGACCGAACTTCTCGCCGAACTCGTCTGCACCAACAGCTTCAAGAGTACCGACCCGGCCAATGCACACGGCCTGCTCAAACACGAGATGCACGCGCTCGGCTCGATCCTGCTTGCGTGCGCTCGCACCGCCGCCGTTCCCGCTGGTACCGCGCTCGCGGTCGACCGCGAGACGTTCGCCCGCGCGATGACCGAACGCATCGCATCACATCAGCGCATCACGATCGAGCGACGCGAGGCCACGCGCGTACCGCATGAACCCTGCATCGTCGCCACCGGTCCGTTAACGGGTGATGCCCTTGCAGCGGACATCCGCACGCTGCTCGGCGATGACGGCCTTGCATTCTACGATGCCATCGCGCCCATCGTGTCTGTCGAATCGATCGACCTCGACATTGCATGGTTTGCGTCGCGCTGGGACCGTGGTGAGGGCGCGGACTATCTGAATTGCCCGCTCACGCGTGACGAGTACGATGCGTTCCTTGCGGCGCTCCGACATGCCGATACGTACCCCGGCCACGACTGGGAGAACGTGCCGTTCTTCGAGGGCTGTCTGCCCATCGAGGTCATGGCCGCACGTGGCAACGACACGTTACGTTTCGGGCCGATGCGGCCGATCGGATTGCGCGATCCGCGCACGGACCGGCGACCCTGGGCCGTCGTGCAGCTCCGCCGCGAAGATCGCGCTGGCCAGATGTGGAACATCGTCGGCTTCCAGACGCGACTGCGGACGGGTGACCAGCGTCGCGTCTTTCGCTTGATCCCGGGCCTCGAGAACGCCGAGTTCCTGCGCACCGGTTCGATCCATCGCAACACGTACCTGCACTTCCCGGCCAGACTCACGGCGTACGGCGCACCCCACACGCGGCCCGACGTCATCATCGCCGGACAGTTGACCGGCGTCGAAGGCTACACCGAGTCCGCCGCGTCCGGCATTCTCGCCGGCATCAACCTCGGCCGCCTGTTGAACGGACTCGAGCCGATCCTGCCGCCGCCGTCTACGATGCTCGGTGCACTGTACGAGTACCTGCGGAGCGCGGATCCGGCCAACTTCCAGCCCATGAACTCGAATTTCGGACTTCTCGCACCGCTCGATGAACCGGTCCGCGACAAGGGAGAGCGACGGCGCAGAGTCGTCGAACGCGCGCAACATGATTTCGCGTCGTGGATGACGCAGCATGCGCTCGAACCGGCGCCTGCTCCATCACCGGCCTTCGAATCGGACATGACACCAGCCTCCTTCGCTGAGCAGGCAGCGCAGCAATGATCGAGCGCAAGCCGCCAGTTGTTAGCACGGACACCGGCGTGCACGTGCAGGAACCTGTCGACGCAGGAGCGCCGGCGCGCGAACCTGTCGAATTCGCCTCGACAGTCCGCGAATCCGTCGCGCTCGTCCTTGCTTTCCTGCGCAACCTTGCCGATGGCCGCCAACTCAGTGAACACACGGTTAACGCATACCGCCGCGATCTCACCGAGCTGATTGCTTTCTTCGATACGCACTTTGGAAGCGATGCATGGACGTGGGCGGGCATCGATCGGCTTGCTCTGCGCTCCTTCCTCGGTCATCTGTCGCGCAGACGCCTGAGTCGTCGCAGCATCGCACGAAAATTGTCTGCGGCTCGTTCCTTCTTTCGCTTCCTGCACAGAGAAGAGAAGATCGAAGCGAATCCCGCACGGACCGTGCGTTCGCCACGGCTCGAACGGACCCTGCCATCATGGCTGAATCGCGCCGAGACCGACTCGCTTTTCTCGCTCGTCGAGAATCGTGCCGCCGAAGGCTCGTTCCGCGGCATCCGTGACCTTGCCATGCTCGAGCTTCTGTACGCGACCGGCCTCCGTCTCGCCGAACTGCACGGCCTCAATGCCGGCGACCTCGATCTCGTCGGTGATGTCGTCAAACTGCGCGGCAAGGGAAAGAAGGAACGAATCGTTCCACTCGGCCGCGCTGCCGTCTCAGCATTGCGCCGCTGGGAACCGTTCCGTGCCCGTACCGCCGCCGGCACGACAAGCGACGATCGTGACGCCGTCTTCCTCTCCCAGCATGGAAGACGCCTCTCACGGCGCCGAATCCAGGGAATCGTCAGCGCGTTTCTGCGCGCGGCTAGCGACGACACCGGACTGTCGACACACTCCGACCGGCACACCTTCGCGACTCACCTTCTCGACAACGGCGCCGACCTCATCGCTGTGAAGGAACTCCTCGGCCATGCGTCTCTCTCGAC
The DNA here is from genome assembly GCA_050732695.1 of Longimicrobiales bacterium. Taxonomy (GTDB): domain Bacteria; phylum Gemmatimonadota; class Gemmatimonadetes; order Longimicrobiales; family RSA9; genus JBFFZF01. Next base: position 14,144 of record JBOHRL010000112.1, read on the forward strand.
GACGCGAATCTATGCGCACACGTCTCGCGAACGCATAAAACGGGTTTATGACGAAGCACACCCCCGGGCGTGAAATGGAACGGAAAGACGGCGGGTTTGGGTGGGGGTGGAACGAGGTGGGGGTGAGGGGAGGCGGGTGAGGGTGAGGGAAGGCGGGAATCGACGTCGGGTGGGGGGCCAGTGCATACCAGACCTCGTTGCGCGCCGCCTGGGGCGCGTTACACCAGCAGAGCGCTATGCATGAACGGGTTGGATCCTGCCCGCTCGAGGACCGGCTCCAGCCCGTTGTCATGGGGCTGGCGTCATGTTGTCACATCCGGCAATTGCCTGGCCCCGGCGTCTGCGCGTTCGTTCAGCATGCAGCCCGAACGGATGCGCGTCTGGCAGGCAGCGGAGGAACTGATGGCGGAAGTCGACCGCCTGGTCCCCCGGGCGCGAGGACTGGCGTCGAATGCAGCCGAACACCTCGAGCGTTCCGCGGAATCCGTTCTGTTCAACATCGGCGAAGGAGTCGGAGCGTACAAGCCGAATACGAAAATCGCGGCGTATGAGGTCGCGAAGAAGGAGGCGAACGAAGTGCGCGCGATCCTCCGCCGTCTGGTCATCAAAGGCGTACTGACTCAGGACGATATTCAACGTGCCTACAACCTGGCCGGTGCAATCGTCGGAATGCTGACGAGCGCGATCATGAGACTTGCGAACCGGTGATCGCACGCATACTCCAATCTCCCCCGGCGTTCCGACGGCACGGCGATCGAGCCGACGGTGGGAGTTACAAGAGCCGTTTCTGGAAGCAGAGAAGAGCGTTGCAGAGCGCGGTTGCAGAAGCGCGGGTTGCAAGAACGGGTTGCAAGAACGGGTTGCAAGAACGGTTGCAAGAACGGGTTGCAAGAACGGTTGCACAAGAGCGGGTTGCAACAACGGGTACGGTCGGAAACACGTCCCCCCCACGCTCACCCGCCTCCCCTCACCCCCACCTCGTTTCACCCGCACCCTCACCCGTCTTTCTCCGCTTCCACCCGCACCCCCACCCGCCTTTCTCCGTTCAAGCGAGCGTAAGAAAAGAACCCGGGTTGCAACCCGGGGGTACTCCCGAGCGCAACGGATCCAGAAAACCGAGGGGAGGCCGGATTGGCGATGGTGGGGGCGTTTCATGCGACGACGATTGTCGCAGTGCGGCATGATGGCCGCGTCGCATTGGGCGGGGATGGTCAGGTCACGATGGGCGACACGGTCGTGAAGGCGACCGCCCAGAAGGTCCGCAAACTCAAGGATGGCAGGATACTGGCCGGTTTCGCCGGCTCAGTTGCCGATGCCTTCACTCTCTTCGAGAAGTTCGAGGAGAAGCTCGAACGCTATCCCGGCAATCTGCCGCGCGCGTGCATCGAGCTGGCGAAGGACTGGCGCACGGATCGCTATCTGCGCCGTCTCGACGCACTCCTCGCTGTCGCCGACCGGGAGCGGCTCTTCGTGATCAGCGGCGATGGCAACGTGATCGAACCGGATGATGATGTCGTTGCCATTGGCAGCGGCGGGCCGTATGCGCTGGCGGCAGCCCGCGCGCTCAAGAAGCACGCATCGCTCGATGCCAACGCTATCGCACGCACGTCACTCGAGATCGCGGCCGACATCTGCATCTACACGAATCGTAACATTCTGGTGCTCGATCTCGACGACGGCTCGAGCGCTCGTACCGGGGAAGCATGAATCCGACTGAGACCGCACCCGACGCCCAGTCTGCTGAATCGCAGAACTGGCTGGATGAACTTACGCCTCGACAGATCGTGGCCGAACTCGACAAGTACATTGTCGGCCAGGACGCGGCGAAGCGCGCCGTCGCCATCGCACTCCGCAACCGCTGGCGCAGGCAGCGCGTCGGCGATGAGCTGCGCGACGAGATCGTTCCCAACAACATCATCCTCATCGGCCCGACCGGCGTCGGCAAAACCGAAATCGCCCGCCGCCTCGCCCGCCTCGCCGGTGCGCCATTCGTCAAAGTCGAGGCCTCGAAGTTCACGGAAGTCGGGTACGTCGGCCGCGACGTCGAATCCATGGTCCGCGACCTCGTTGATGTCGCGGTCAACATGGTCCGCGATGAGCGAGAACAGGATGTCGAAGAAGTCGCGCAGCAGCGTGTCGAGGAGCGTCTCCTCGATCTGCTCCTGCCGCCGTCCGAGGGCGAGGAAACCAGGACGAGGCCACAGGGACCTGTGGTCGTCGCGGGCGAGCCCGGCCAGCCTCGCTCGCCACGCGCGTTCGTCGTCGGATCCGATGGCGGCATCCGGAGCGGCCACGTCGATGAGGCCGAAGCGGACGACGATGAACAGCGCCGCATCCGCGAACGCCGCGAGCGCACTCGTGAAAAGCTCCGCGCCCTGCTCCGTGACGGCAAACTCGATGAGCGGACCGTCGATGTCGAGGTCCAGCAGTCGCCGCCCATCGAGAACATGATGATCCCCATGGGCGGCGAAGGCATGGACTTCAACTTCACCGAGATGCTTCAGGACATGCTGCCCAAGCGCAAGAAAACGCGCACCGTCTCGGTCGCCGAAGCACGCCGCATTCTCCTCCAGGATGAACTCGACAAGCTCGTCGACATGGATGAAGTCGTGAACGAGGCACTCGAGCGCACCGAAGACATGGGCATCGTATTCCTCGATGAAATCGACAAGGTCGCCGGCGAACGTGGCGGTGCAGGCCCTGATGTGAGTCGCGAAGGCGTGCAGCGCGACCTGCTGCCCATCGTCGAGGGCAGCACCGTTCAGACCAAGTACGGCATGGTGCGCACCGATCACGTCCTGTTCATCGCGGCAGGCGCGTTCCACGTCGCCAAACCCAGCGATCTCATCCCCGAACTTCAGGGCCGGTTCCCCATCCGCGTCGAACTCTCGGCTCTCACCGAGAAGGATTTCGTTCGCATCCTGACCGAGCCCAAGAATGCCCTCATCCGACAGTATCAGGCTCTCGTCGCCACCGAAGGCGTCGATCTCATCTTCGATGACCCCGGCGTCCGCGAGATCGCTCGCATCGCTGCCGACGTCAACAGCCGCATGGAAAACATCGGGGCGCGCCGCCTGCACACCGTGCTGACCACGCTCCTCGACAGCATCCTCTTCGATCTGCCCGAGGCCGGCGGCGAACGCATCGTGATCGATGCCGATTCCGTGCGCGACCGCCTCAAGCCCATCCTCGAGGACGAGGACCTGCGCAAGTACATCCTTTGAACGGAGGTTTCTGGGGCTGGTTTCTGGGGAACGGCCTGCTCGGGGCGCCGAGGGTCACTGGCCCGCGTTACAGCGCGCCGAGGGTCACTGTTCTCGTTACCGCGACGCCGCTTTCCGGGCCGGTCACCGTCACAGTGACGGTCAGCCAATCCACGACTCCGCTCGTCGTCGAATCCCTCGTCGCCGCCACGCGCGTCAGCCGGGTGTAGCCCGGCCACCCCGCAATCGTCGTCTCCTTACCGCCATAACGTGAAGGAATCTGCCGGTACTGCGGGTCCATCCGGATCCGTTCGATCCGCTCTTCAACAAGGTCCAGAGCGGTGGGATGGTCCACCTCTCGCGGGGCTCCCGCGACCGGGCCGGCCGCAAGACCCTGGATCCCGACCACCACGACCGCTACCAGGATCACCGCGACCGCCACTTCGACGACACTGAACCGCCCCGCCCCGGCCTGCCTCATCTTCTCGCTTACCGGTGCCATCACCGGCCCTCCTGCCACCGGGTCCAGGCCGGGGCCACCCCTTGCGGCCCGCTTGCCTCCCGGCTCTCATTCACTCACGGGCATTCTGCGTGCCGATCATGTATATGACGCAATCACAACATTTTACGCAATTCATGCCGCACTGCGATCTGCACCGAAACGCGCATGGCCCGGTACTCTTTTGCACGTGCCGGCTCCGCTGCTTGTGCGGCTGCCGTTCCGGCAGATAGCTTGGCGCGATGCGTAGCAAACGTGACTTCCTGGCGATTCCCGATTTCTCCCTGGCCGAGCTGGAACATGTCCTCGAGCTGGCCGGGCGGATGAAGTGCGGGCAGGGTTCGGAGCGGCCGCTCGAGGGGCGCACGCTGGCGATGATCTTCGAGAAGAGTTCGACGCGGACGAGGGTCTCGTTCGAGGTTGGGGCAGCCCAATTGGGAGGGCGGGCGCTGTTCCTGTCGTCGCGGGATATCCAGCTGGGTCGCGGCGAGCCGTTGCGGGATACGGCGAGGGTGCTGTCGCGGTACGTGGACATGATCATGATCCGGACGTATGCACAATCGCTGGTCGAGGAGCTGGCGGCGAACTCGACGGTACCGGTGATCAACGGACTGACGGATCTGCTGCATCCGTGTCAGGTCATGGCGGACCTGCTGACGATCCGTGAGGCTCACGGCGCCGATCTGAGTGCACGTCGAATTGCGTGGGTTGGTGACGGGAACAACATGGCGAACTCGTGGCTGAACGCGGCGTACCGGTTCGGTTTCGAGTTGCGCCTGTCGTGTCCGGAGGGATACGGGCCGGACGCGTCGATCCTGTCCCGTGCACAAGCGCACGCGAATATCATGGTGACAACACACCCTGCGGAGGCGGTGGCGGGGGCGGACGTCGTGAACACGGATGTCTGGGCGTCGATGGGGCAGGAATCGGAAGCCGCGGACAGGACGCGGGCGTTTGCTGGTTATTGTGTGGATGCGGAGCTGATGGCGAGTGCGGCGGCGGACGCGATCTTTCTGCATTGTCTGCCGGCGCACCGCGGAGAGGAAGTGACGGACGAGGTCATCGAGGGACCGGCTTCACGCGTGTTCGATCAGGCGGAGAACCGGTTGCACGTTCAGAAGGCAATCATGGCCATGCTCATGTCGAATGTGGCTGGTGAGGAGTGACTTTGGCGGAGAACTTGAAACGTACACCGATGCACGCCGAGCACGTTCGGTTGGGTGGCCGGATGGTTCCGTTTGCGGGCTGGGAGATGCCGGTGCAGTACCCGACGGGAATTCTCGAGGAACATCGCGCGGTGCGCACGAATGCCGGGCTGTTCGACGTATCACACATGGGCGAGATCGACGTACGCGGGCCGGACGCGCTGGCCCTCGTGCAACACGTGACCACGAACGATGCATCGAAGCTCGCGGTCGGTCAGGCGCAGTACTCGGTGATGTGCCGTGATGACGGTGGCGCGATCGATGACTGTATCGTGTACCGCTTCCCGGGTCGCTACATGGTCGTCGTCAATGCATCGAATCGGGATAAGGACCGGGACTGGATCGAATCGCACGCGCGGAGTCGTGACGTCGAAGTCGATGACGTTTCCGATGACATTGCACTGCTCGCGCTACAGGGTCCGAAGGCGGCATCGATTCTTGCGAGGGTGACAGCCACGAATCTTTCGGACATCGAGTATTATCATTTCGCGGAAGCCGCGGTGGATGGCATCCTCGCCGTGATCAGTCGCACGGGTTACACGGGCGAGGACGGGTTCGAGCTGTACGTGCCGGCGGCGGAAGGTGCGCGTCTGTGGCAGCGGCTACTCGAGGTTGGCGCAGCGGACGGGCTCGTGCCCGTCGGATTGGGTGCGCGTGATTCGTTGCGCCTCGAAATGGGATACGCCCTTTACGGCAACGATCTGGATGAGCAGCGCACTCCGTTAGAAGCGGGGTTGGGCTGGGTCACGAAGTTGGACAAGGGCGAGTTTGTAGGCCGTGCGGCACTGGCGAGGCAGAAGGCGGCGGGCGTACGCGAGAAGTTGGTCGGGTTCATCCTCAAGGAACGCGGGTTTCCTCGACATGGCTACGTCGTGCAGTGGCAGGGCAGGCCGGCCGGCACGGTAACGAGCGGTGCACACGCGCCGTCGTTGAATGTCGGCGTGGGGATGGCGTACGTACCGGCCGAGGCAGCGAAGGCAGGCACGCAGCTCGAAGTCGTGGTGCGCGACCGGCCCTGCGCGGCGGAAGTCACGCGCGCGCCGTTCTACAAGGACGGCTCGATCCGGCGATAGGTCAGCCCTTGGACAGAGTGCGGCTTGCGATTGTGACGGTTTCCGACGGCGTGAACGCCGGTGTACGCGAAGATGCGAGCGGCAAACGCATCGCGGCGTGGGCAGAGCAGGCGGGTCATGAAGTCGCGACGGCCACGGTCCTGCCTGACGAAAGCGCCGCCATTGCAGCGCGGCTCGCACAGCTTGCAGACGCGGGCGATGTCGATCTCATCCTGACGACAGGCGGTACAGGATTCACGGCCCGCGATGTGACGCCGGAGGCAACGAAGGCCGTGATCCAGCGTGAGGCGCCCGGTCTTGCGGAAGCGATCCGTGCGAAGGGCGCCGCCGTCACGCCGTACGCTCACCTCTCGCGCGGCATTGCAGGCATTCGCGCGCGCACGTTGATCGTGAACCTGCCAGGCAGCGAGAGCGGCGTGCGCGATGGCCTCGAGGTCCTGGGCCCGCTCGTGCATCACGCGGTACAGTTGCTTCGCGACATCGACACAGGCCATCACGATGGCTGAGCTGGTTCTCATCACGACCGTCGATCTCGAGCCGGCGGTTCGCCTCCGCGATGCATTCGAGGAGGACGGCTTCAAGGTCGAGCTGCTGACGGCGGGTGAGCGGATTGGTGACGTGCCGGATCCCAAGCTGCTGGTCCTGACCGGCGGACTCGATCAGAAGCAGGCGCGCAGGCTCGTCCGCGAAGCCGCAGAAGTCGATCACTTCCCGATCATTGCCCTGTTCGACAGCGTTGAAACGGCTTCGCCCGATGCTCGCCGCGCGCTGGGCGTGACCGAGGCGTTCGTCAAGCCCATCGATCCGGCGGAAGTCGTGCTCGTCGCGCGCCGGCTCCTCGAGCGGCGCCGGCTCCGCGAAGTCACCGGCATCATCGGCGAGACCGATGCCATGATCGAGGTACTCGAGCGCGTGATCCAGATTGCGCCCGTCAGCTCGACTGTGCTGGTCACCGGTGAAAGCGGGACGGGCAAGGAACGTGTCGCTCGCGGTATCCACGCGTTATCGCCCCGGCGGCACCGACCCTTCATTCCGGCAAACGTCGCAGCGCTGCCCGAGACGCTGCTCGAATCCGAGCTGTTTGGCCACGAGAAAGGTGCATTCACGGGAGCGGTCGGCCAGCGCAAAGGCTTCTTCGAACTGGCCAACCGTGGCACGCTCTTCCTCGATGAGATCGCCGAGATACCGATCTCGACACAGACCAAGCTGTTGCGCGTCCTCGAAGAGCGCGAATTCATGCGCCTCGGCGGCGAAGTGCCAATCACCGTCGATGTCCGATTCATCGCCGCCACGAATCAGAACCTGCGCCACCTCGTCGAACTCGGTGCGTTCCGCCGCGATCTCTACTATCGCCTGAACGTGCTGAGCATCCACCTCCCACCACTGCGGGAACGCCGCGACGACATCCCGCTTCTCATCGAACATTTCATTCATTCCACCGCACAGGAACACGATCGGCTTCAGGTCCGGATCACGCCGGACGCCATGCAGATACTCATCCGTTATGGGTGGCCCGGGAATGTGCGCGAACTCGCCAACCTCGTCGAATCCATGGTCGTGCTCGCACCCGGCACCGTGATCCGGCCGGAAGACATCCCGCGCGAGATCCGCGAGAGCGATGGCCGGACTCGCGTCCTGCCCGTTCACCTGCCCCACACCGAGATCCGTGAAGTCGGCGCGTCATCACCGGAACTCGAGTTCGTCTTCCGCACCCTCATCCAGCTTCGCATGGATGTCGAAGACCTGCGTCACCGCTTCGACGAATACCGCGAACGTCACCCGGAACTTGCCCACGCCCGGTCATGGGACGCGACTCTCCCGCCCGCCTCCATCCTCCACCCTCCCATCGAGGACGTTCCCCTCGCCGATGATCTGCACGATGACGAGGAAGAGGACGAAGACCATGTCATTGTCTACCGCGCCGGCATGACGCTGGCCGATCTCGAACTCGCCGCAATCACCGCCGCGCTCCGCGACGTCAAGGGAAACAGGAGAAAGGCCGCAGAGATGCTCGGCATGGGAGAGCGCACCCTCTATCGGAAGATCAAGGAATACGGGATCGCGTTGTGAGGAACGGACAGGATCGGGTCAAACAGGAGACCTGAGATTGTGAAGGTCGAGCGTAGAACCGAGCGGTCCGAGGGTCAGGCTTTCCGTTCACGTTGCGATGCTTTCCCCCTCGCCCGCGCTCGAACCTTCGCCCTCTCCACTTCCAGCTTCGGAATGATGTTCACCCACTGATCACTCTGCTCGAGGCCGTAGCGGATCACGATCGGGAGCTGGTAATCCACGCGCAGGTTGAACGCGTAGACGGCGACCTGCTGGTCCTGCTGTGCGAGGCGTTGTCGACCGAACGCCGGCGTAACGGGCAACACGGCGATCGGCCCCTGGAGATTCCCCTGATGGGAGAACTGGAGATCCTCGGCAACGTACTCGACGTCGGGCTGGTAACTGAAGAACGAAACCATGAACATCGCCGGCTCTGCAAGGCCGCCGGTGCGCGAGGCCTCGGTGCGCTTGCTCGCGGCAAGATTGCGAAGTCGCTGGTACGTGTCGGGCGCAAGAAGCCGAATGATCGGTTCGGCCAGCGGCGTCACCTTGATCAGCAGCGGACCGCTCCGCAGTGTCATCGTGACATCGTCCTGCCTGAGCGTGCCGAAGCCAGCCGGCACGATCGTATCCTGCTCTGCCTGTCTGCTCGCCGGCGCGGTCACGCCCGCCTCGGCGGCGGCCGTCGCCCCCGCCGTCGCCCCCGCCTCGGCGGCAGCGGCCGTCGTCTCCGCCGTCGCCCCCGCCATCGCCCCCGCCATTGCGGCCACGGCTGCCGTCTTCACCATGCCGTTCATGGTCGTTCCTCCGTGAGCAGCGCATCGAGCGCATCGAGCAGGGCCTCGCGTCCGGCACCCGTCTTCGCCGAGAACGCGATCACCTGTTCCACAGGTAACCCGAGCGCCTTGCGGAGATCCGCTTCGCGCTTCTCCGCCGCGTTCGCTTTGAGCTTGTCGGCTTTGGTGAGCACGAACAGCACCGGGATGCCGAGTTGGCCGAGATACTCGAACATTTGCAGGTCGAGCGCTGTCGGCTCGTGTCGCATGTCGAGGAGCAGAATCACGCCGCGCAGCGCCGTCGCGTCCGCCAGATAGTTCTCGATCAGCGGGCCCCACCGCGCACGCACCGCATCCGGCGCTCGTGCATACCCGTACCCCGGCAGGTCCACGAGATAGAACGGTGCCGGGTGTCCCGACGCGAGCTGTGCGTTCACGCGATAGAAGTTGATTTCCTGGGTCTTGCCTGGCGTCGCCGACACGCGCGCGATGGGTGTCCGCGTCCGCGCCAGCACGCGATTGATCAGACTCGACTTGCCGACATTGCTCCGCCCGGCGAACGCGACCTGCGCAAGATCCCCCGGGACGCGCCCACGTGGCGAAGCCAGCGCGCCCGCAAACTCGACATCGAGAAGCTTCATTCGGGTCGTCGGTTCACAGAATCATCACCGCCGGGAACACGTCGGACGCGAAGTCGCCTGCCTCTGCGTCCTTGTTGTTCTCCGTGGTGAAATCCGGGGTCAGGCTTCGCGCTTCCTGGGCTCGGGCCGCAGCACGAGGAGCGGCGGAATCTTCTCGTTGACGGTTTCGGGCGTGACTACGACCTCGCGGACATCTTCGCGGGATGGCACATCGAACATGACTTCGCGCATGATGTCTTCGAGGACAGCGCGCAGACCGCGCGCCCCGGTGCCGCGGTCGAGCGCCTTGCGGGCGACAGCGGACACAGCGGCGGGATCGAATGTCAGGCGGATCCCCTCGAGCTCGAACATCTTGTCGTACTGCTTGAGCAGAGCATTCTTGGGTTCGCGCAGGATGCGCACGAGTGCGACTTCATCGAGCGCATCGAGAGTCACCACGACCGGCAGTCGGCCGACGAGTTCCGGGATCATGCCGAAGCGGAGCAGGTCGTCCGGTTGCGTGTCTGCGAATGGGTTCACGCGGCGTTGCTCTTCCCACGACCCGTCATCGTTGAAGCCGATGCGCCGGTGACCGGTGCGTTGCTCGATGATCTTCTCGAGACCATCGAAGGCGCCGCCGCAGATGAACAGGATATTGCGCGTGTTGATCTGGATGTATTCCTGCTGCGGGTGCTTGCGGCCGCCCTGCGGCGGGACCGATGCAATCGTGCCCTCGAGAATCTTGAGCAGGGCCTGCTGCACGCCTTCACCCGAGACATCGCGTGTTATGCTCGGGTTCTCGGACTTGCGGGCGATCTTGTCGATTTCGTCGATATAGACGATGCCGCGCTCACACTCGGCTATGTTGAAGTCGGCAGCCTGGAGCAGGCGGACCAGGATGTTCTCGACGTCCTCGCCGACGTAACCGGCTTCGGTGAGCGTCGTCGCGTCTGCAATCGTGAACGGAACCTGCAACACACGGGCGAGGGTCTGCGCCAGGAGTGTTTTGCCAACGCCAGTCGGCCCGATCAGCAGGATATTCGACTTGTCGAGTTCGACGTCGTCGAGCACGCCGTGGTGGTTGATGCGCTTGTAGTGGTTGTAGACGGCGACGGATAGCGCCTTCTTCGATTCTTCCTGGCCGATGACGTAATCGTCCAATACCTGTTTGACCTCGCGTGGCGTCGGGATGCGCGGTACGGCTTCTGCCGCCTCGCGCTCCTCCTCTTCCGCAAGGATTTCGTTACACAGGGAAACGCATTCGTTGCAGATGTAGACCGAAGGGCCCGAGATGAACTTCTTCACGGACTCCTTCGACTTCCCGCAGAACGAACAGCGCAGGTGTTTCTCGCTCGGCATGGCTCACTCGCTGCTGTGGGGCGGAGGCCGGGTCGCGTTCGCGCCGACCGATCACTCCGCCTTGCCTACCGTTCCTTCTCCTTCTTGCCGGTGCCGTTGCCCTCGGCGCCTTCGCCGCGGTGCGTGACGACCTGGTCGATCAGGCCGTAATCGACGGCTTCCGGCGGACTCATGAAGCGATCGCGGTCTACATCATCCGCGATGCGCTGGATGGTCTGGCCAGTGTGCTTCGAGAGAATGCTGTTGAGGCGCTCGCGCGCGTAGAGGATCTCGCGCGCCGCAATCTCGATGTCGGCTGCTGTGCCCTGACTGCCGCCGGACGGCTGGTGAATCATGATCCGCGAGTTGGGCAGCGCACTGCGCTTGCCCTTGGTGCCGGCGGCGAGAAGCGTCGCGCCCATGGATGCGGCCATGCCCATGCACATCGTGTTCACCGGTGCGGACAGGTACTGCATCGTATCATAGATCGCGAGGCCCGCGTAGACGGATCCGCCGGGCGAATTGATGTACACATATATGTCTTTCTCCGGGTCTTCCGCCTGGAGGAAGAGCAGCTGTGCGATGATGATGTTGGCGACGTTGTCGTCGATGGGTGTGCCGAGGAACACGATGCGATCCATCAGCAGGCGGCTGAAGATGTCGTAGCTTCGCTCGCCGCGCGTGGTCCGCTCGATGACGTAAGGCGGATAGATGGCCATGGGCTCCGCTATTCGATCGTTGACAGCGTGAACAGGTAGTCGAACACCTTGTCTTCAGTGATCTCGTTTTCGATCTCGGACAGACGCCCATTCTTCTGGAACTGCGCGCGCACGTGTCCGATGTTCTTGCCGACGGCCTGGGCTACGCGTTCGAGCTTTTCATCGACCTCGGCCGGCGAGGCCCGCAGCGATTCCGTTTCGGCAATGCGCTCGATGGCGAGGTGCCGGCGAATCAGATCGGTTGCTGCCGGCCGCGTCTGTTGCCGGATCAACTCGATCTTCTCTTTGTCGGCATCTTCCCGGTCGGGGAGAAGCTGACGAAGGTAATCCTCGACCATCGAGGCCGGGACCTCGAACCGGTTCGCCTCGAGGATATTCTGCATCAGGCGGTAACGCACGTCACGGTCGGCTTCCCGGCCCGCCTCGCGCTCGAGGTCGGTGCGGATGCGTTCCCGCAGCGTGGCGAGGTCATCGAACTCACCTATACTCCTGGCGAATTCGTCGTCCAGTTCCGGCCGCTCCGGGTGCTTCGCGTCAAGCAGGTGGATGTGTAGCTCATGTCGTTCGGTTGCCCCTTCGGGCTCGTCCGGATTGGCTGGCAGATCCACGTCAAAATCGCCTTCGGTACCCGGCTTCAGCGTCCGGATCAGCGCCTCGATCCGGGGCAGCGCCTGGTTCTGGCCGAGGGTGAGCTGATAGGCGCGCGGGCTCGCGCCGGCCTCATCGTTCTTGCGCTGGATCTCGACCGTGACCACATCGCCCTCGGCCGGTTGCGCGTCCTCGAGCGGTCGCAGGACGGCGTTCTGCTCACGCAGCCGTTCGAGCACCTGCTGCACCTGGTCACTCGTGACGGCACCGACCTCACGTTTGACCGCGAACCCGCCCAGCCGCTCGAGTTCGATCTCGGGCCGGACTTCGAGATCGACGGCAAACGTCAGATCACTGCCCTGCGAGTAGTCGACACGATCGACCTCGCCCTGCGTGATCGGTCGCAGACCCTCCTGCTTGACCGCCTCACGGTAGGCATCGCCGATCAGGCGCTCGATCGCCTCCTGCTCGATCGCCTGCCCGAACCGCTTCTCGAGCACTGTCATCGGGACTTTGCCCTTGCGGAAGCCGGGCAGGCGCACCTTTTGTGAGATCCGCTTTGCCGCGCTCGAACGTTCACGCGCAACACGCTCCTTCGTCACCGTGATCGTGAGTCGGCGCGTCCAGGCGGCGGACTTCTCGATTTCGACCTTCAGATCTGCCGGTTCGACGGTCATCAACGAGTCTTCGGGATCGGTCAGGAAAGTGCGAAAGGGGGGACTCGAACCCCCACGGGGAGCCCCACGAGATCCTAAGTCTCGCGCGTCTACCAGTTCCGCCACTTTCGCAGGAACGCTGTCACGAAAGCTAACAGCATAAGCGTCGCTGGATCAACCGATTCCGGCGCCGGCCAACCCGGGTCGCCAACGGCGTCAGGGGACGCGAACGTTCGCGATGTAGATCCGGCCGTCCGGCGCCTCGAGGACGAGCGACGCGATGCCGCCGCTCGGGATGCTTCGCAGTTGGGCTCTGGCCTGACGCGCGGACGCGACCGCTGTTCCGCTGACGCTGACGAGTCGGAGCCCGGGCGCGATATTCTTGCGGAACGCCGGCCCCCACGGCTGGACATCGACAATGACGACCCCGGTCGCGGTGGCGAACCCGAGAGTTCGCGAGGTCGCCTCGTCGAGGTCGGCGAGGTCCAGGCCGAGGTCCGACAACGGAGCGGACGGCCGCGGCGCAGCCGGCTCGGCCGTCGCAAGCCTCGCCTCGCCCAGTCGGACCGTCGCGGTCAGCGTGTCGCCGAACCGGATGACCGAAAGCCGCATCGTGTCGCCCGGGTCCTTCTGGGCGACCAGCCGCTGGAGCTGACCGAGCCGGTCCACGCGACGGCCGTCCAGCGCGGTGATCACGTCGTGCCGCTCGAGACCGGCGTCCTTCGCCGGTGAGTTCGCGGCAAAGTCCTCGACCAGCACGCCCGCGATCGAGGGGAGCCGGTAGACTTCGGCGTCTTCGGGTGAGACCTCCGAGATGGAAACGCCGAGCAATGGGCGGCGGACGTGGCCGTGTTCGATCAGGTCACGCGCGACCCGCCTCGCGAGGTTCGCAGGGATCGCAAACCCGTAGCCCTCGCTGAAACCGGTCGATGACGCAATCGCCGTGTTCACGCCGACGACCAGCCCGCCAAGGTTCACCAGCGGCCCGCCCGAGTTGCCCGGATTGATGACCGCATCGGTCTGGATGAAGTCTTCGATCAGGTAATCGAGAGCGCTGGGATCGCTCTCGTCGATGCCCTCCGGAATCACGTTGAGCGGCCGGCCCTTCGCGCTGATGATGCCGCTCGTGACCGTGAAGTCGAGGGTGCCTTCATCGCCAAACCCCGGATTGCCGATGGCGAGGACCCATTCCCCGACACGCAGATTGTCGGAATCACCCAGCCTCGCCGCGGGCAGGCCGCTGGCTCGAATCCGGAGGACGGCCAGGTCCGTCGTCGGGTCGGCACCAACAAGACTCGCCTCGAACGTGCGCTTGTCCGACAGCTCGACCGTCAGGCGGTCCGCACTCGCGATGACGTGATTGTTCGTGAGGATGAGCCCATCCTCCGAGAGGAGGATGCCCGTGCCTCCCGCAACCTCGGGCAGTCCATCGAAGCCGGGCCCATCCGGCGATTCCTGGCCGAACCGGTCGAACAGCCGCGATCGCCAGCCCTCGCTCGATTCGAACGATCGCTCGGCCTCGATCCGGACCACCGCCGGCGTGACCGCCTGCGCGATGCTGATGAACGCTTCGGAAAGGCCGGCCGCCTGTTCGACCTCCCGGTTCGCGACAACCGGTGTGGTTGCCGGCGCATCGAGGACCGGAGGCGGTTCCTTGGCCGGCTCGCGCAACGTGAAGCCCGCAAAAACGCCCGCGCCTGCCGCCGCTGCCACTGCCGCCACCGCGACGGCTGCCTTCGACCATGCTGTCATGACGGGATCACTGACCTGCGTCCGGGGTCTCGAACCGCGGTTGGTACATCGTTCTTCGCATTCGAATCTGACCGCTGCCTGGTCCATGCCCTGCGCCGGCGATTCCTACACTTGGCGCGTCGTTCCGCTCCAGGTCAAACGATCCGATTCAACTCCGTCGCTTCTGCCCGTGGAGCGATCGGATCTCGGCCGCCTGCACGGCCGTCCCTGACTCTGTGCGGATCGTGTCAAGCAGTGTGCCCGCGGAGAATCCGTCCTTGAGACGGACCAGGTACTCGAGAACGGAAGTGTCGCCGCTGCCGCGTCCGATTTCCGCGAGACGCCAGCGCGCAGCCATTGTTGCGAGTGCGCTCTCGGTGACGGATTGCGCGCGGTCGACCGTCTTCGCGTGGACCAGCAGCACGTGAAACTGCTTGCGCTCCTTCCCGCCCTCTGCCTCATCGTCGAGATAACGATCCATTCGCGCCAGCCGCTCCGCGACCTCCTCGAGCTGCCTCGGCTCCATGGCCTCGACCAGCCGACTGTCGCCGAAGGAAAGTGCGCTCGCGCCTGAACCCGGACCGGCAATCGCATCGCCCAATCCGAAGCCTCGCGTGCGGCGCCGCTGATCCGCGTAGATGTTGCCGAAGTTGAGCCTCCACAGAACGATGTTGATCCCGTTGAACGCCGCCGAAAGCACGGCCGCGATGCCCAGTGCATGTACGCCCGCGGCGAGGCCGACGCCGATCGCGAGAAAGACATAGACCGCATCTTTCGTGTCCTCGAGCGTGGTGCGGAATCGGACGGCGGCGACAATGCCGGCGAGGCTGAAGGCAAGGGCGAGGCTGTTCTGGACAATGGTGACGATGCCCGCAACCGCGACTGGCAGGATGAGCAGAGTATGCACCAGCGACTGGTCGTAATCGGCGTTGCGCCGGATGAGGATGTACGTCCACGCGACCGGGATCATCACGACGAGGGCGCCGAACGCGGAAGCCGCGGCCGCGCCAACGCCGTAGCGGTCCCATGCCGCGAGCGCTGGCCCGCCGGGCGATGTGCCCGTACCCAGCCCGGCTTCCGACAACTCACGCAACCGGCCAAGGGCAAATGC
The DNA here is from genome assembly GCA_050732695.1 of Longimicrobiales bacterium. Classification (GTDB taxonomy): domain Bacteria; phylum Gemmatimonadota; class Gemmatimonadetes; order Longimicrobiales; family RSA9; genus JBFFZF01. The sequence goes on from JBOHRL010000112.1 coordinate 29,712, forward strand.
ATTGTCGAGACCCGGCACCAGCGTGACGAGCGCAGCGGCAGCCGCCACGCCAACAGCGTAGTACGCAAGAATGAACGACAGCGAGCGCCGTTCGGTGGCGTCCAGCCCTCGTCGTGTCATGGCCGTGGTCCCAGCGCGTGCTCCTCGCCGAATTCACCAAGCAGCAGGTCGTCGAAGTGGTCGGCCCGATCAGCGGTCCAGAGAATCAGGTCGATGGCTTCACCGGCATCCAGATCCGCGACGGGCCGGCCGGCCAGCAGCACCACGATACCCTCCGCGTCCACCGCGAAGGCCGCCTTCCCGTTCATCGATCGGTTCAACTCGAGCAGCCGTCGATGGAACGCCGCCGCCGAGACCGGTTCGCGCATGATGCGCAGTTTGACGATCAGCAGTTCCGCATCGTCTTCGTCCGGATCGACGATGACGGCGAGCGTCCCCGCCGCGGAGCCCCGACTGATGTCCGCCTGGTAGCCCGCCGGCAAACGGCCCGTCGCCAACCGATCGACCACCTCGGTCACCAGCGCACCAAGATCACGGATCTCCGTCAAGATGCCCTCATGCCTCGAAATGACGTGGAAGTCGAAGTCGACGTCGATATTAATCCCTAGCCGAACGCCCCGAAATGCGCCCGTCATGGGAATCTTCCTGGTTGATACTCGCAGCGGTGGGTGGGCTTTCGGCCTGGCTCGCCTTGGTCCTCACGCCCGGCCTGCCGGTCTGGCCCGGCTGGGTCTACATGGTCCTGCCCGTACTCATGCCGCTCCAGGGCAGAATGGCGAGTCGTGCTGCGAGTCGGCTCTCCGACATCGCACCGGTCACGTCCCGCAAGCTGAATACGCTCCTTGACAACCCGACGAAACTCAGAACGCCAATCGATCCGTGAGCAACACCACGCGACACGTTCGTCCGGCCAGACTGATCACGGCCCGGTGCCGGGGACCATCCTTGCTGGCGGCGAGTACGTCGACGTCCTGCTGGCAATGCCGCCATCGGAATGGACCATTGGTCGTTATCGGTTGCGGGCACGCTGACCGATCGCCCGCATTCCCGGTCCACCGTTCGATCCTCCCGGAGACCAGCCCGGGAAACCCTTGCTTACTTCTCGTCGTCCACGATCTCGTAATCCGCCTCGACGACATCGTCATCCGGGCGTGCGCCTGACGTGCTGCCGGTGTCTGCGGTGGCGCCTGCGCCGGCGGGCTCACCGGCGGCTTCCTGCGTGCCCGCCTGAGACTGGTAGAACTGCTGGCCGGCGGCACTGAACGCCTGCATGAGCTGATCGCGTGCGCCCTGGAGTTCACCGAGGTCGTCCTGCTTGAGAGCCTTCTTTGCGCGCTCGAGGGCGGCGTCGACGCCAGCCCGGGAGTCGCTGCTGATCGTGTCACCCCAGTCCTTGGTGTCCTTCTCGACCTGGTAGACCAGCGAGTCGAGCTGGTTGCGCGCCTCGATCTTCTCCTTCTTCGCCTTGTCGTCGTCCGCGTGCGATTCCGCGTCCTTGACCATCTTGTCGATCTCGCTCTCGGACAGGCCGCTCGACGCTTCGATGCGGATCTTCTGTTCCTTGCCCGTCGCACGGTCCTTCGCCGTCACGTGCAGGATACCGTTGGCGTCGATGTCGAACGTGACTTCGACCTGTGGCATGCCACGGGGCGCCGGCGGAATGCCCTGGAGCTGGAATCGACCGATCGTCTTGTTGTCGATGGCCATTGGCCGCTCGCCCTGTAACACGTGAATCTCGACCGTGGTCTGGCTGTCCTCCGCCGTCGAGAACACCTCCGCCTTCTTCGTCGGGATCGTTGTGTTACGCTTGATCAGCGACGTCATGACACCACCCAGCGTCTCGATGCCGAGCGACAGCGGCGTCACGTCGAGCAGCAGAATGTCCTTGACATCGCCGGCGAGGACACCGCCCTGTATGGCGGCGCCGACGGCGACGACTTCATCGGGATTCACGCCCTTGTGGGGCTCCTTGTTGAAGAAGGTGCGCACGGTCTCCTGCACCTTCGGCATGCGTGTCGAGCCACCGACCAGGATGACCTCGTCGATGCCCGCCGCCTTCAGACCGGCGTCCTTCAACGCCATCTCCATCGGCGCGATCGTGCGCTTGATCAAGTCGTCCACGAGCTGCTCGAGCTTCGCTCGCGACAGCGTGATGTTCAGATGCTTCGGGCCTTCCTGGGTTGCCGTGATGAACGGCAGGTTGATGTCGGTCGACATCGTCGAGGACAGCTCCATCTTCGCCTTCTCGGCGGCTTCCTTCAGCCGTTGCAGCGCCATCGCATCCTTCGCCAGGTCGATGCCCTGGTCCTTCTTGAACTCCTCGACCAGCCAGTCAATGACCTTCTGGTCGAAGTCGTCGCCGCCAAGGTGCGTATCGCCGTTCGTCGACTTCACCTCGAACACGCCGTCGCCCAACTCGAGAATCGAGATGTCGTACGTGCCGCCGCCGAGGTCGAACACCGCAATCTTCTCGTCCTTCTTCTTGTCCAGCCCGTAGGCCAGCGCCGCTGCTGTCGGCTCGTTGATGATGCGCAGCACCTCGAGCCCCGAGATCTTGCCCGCGTCCTTCGTCGCCTGGCGCTGGGCATCGTTGAAGTACGCCGGCACCGTCACTACTGCCTGCTTCACTTCGTGGCCCAGGTAGTCCTCTGCTGTCTGCTTCATCTTCTGAAGGATCATCGCAGAGAGCTCGGGCGGCGTGAACGTCTTGTTCGCGTTCGGAACATGAACCTCGACACGGCCCTCCGCGTCCGTCTTCACATCGTAGGGCACACGCCCGCGCTCGCTTGTCACTTCACCGCCCTTGCGCCCCATGAACCGCTTGATCGAGAAGATCGTGTTGCGCGGGTTCGTGATTGCCTGCCGGCGTGCGACCTGGCCGACCAGCCGCTCGCCGTCCTTTGTGAAGGCCACCACCGACGGCGTCGTCCGGCCACCCTCCGCGTTCGGAATGACGACCGGATCGCCGCCTTCCATGACCGCGACCACCGAGTTCGTCGTTCCGAGGTCAATGCCGATTACCTTCGCCATGGTCGAAAACTCCTGCCGTTGATGACTCGTTGAAGTGACCGAAACATCGCTCACGCGTGCAACGCGTGTGCCGCAGGATCGCGCGTCGATTCAGCCAGATTGGCCGGATTTCGACTGCCTGCCTGTCGCAAAGGCAGATGCCGTGAGCCACCCCCTGATGGTCGAACGTCGAGCGGCGACCAACAATGCCTTTCTCCCGCCACAGCACCTCGCTATTCTGGCGACGCGGGCGCTGCCCCGGGGATCCAACGGCAGACATCATTCTCGAACCGACGGAGGATCGCCTGTTCCCGCTGCGCGACGACAACCCGACTTCCCTGACTCCCATCATCACCTGGCTCATCGTCGCCACGAACGTCGCCGTCTGGTTCCTCGTTCAAGGCGCCGGCCTCGATGCCGCAACGCTCGCCAATTCCGTCTGCGCATTCGGCTCCATCTCCGCCGAACTCACTCAGGGCGCCCGCGGCGTCGTGGAACTCGCGCCCGGCTTGCCGCCCTGCCGGCTCGGTGGCCTAACAACCACCACGCTCCTCACCAGCATGTTCATGCACGGCGGCTGGATGCACCTCATTTCCAACATGTGGTTCCTCTGGATCTTCGGGAACAACATCGAAGACTCCATGGGCCACCTCCGCTTCCTGCTCTTCTATCTCATTACCGGGCTCGCTGCCTCCGGCGCGCATATCCTCTCCGCTCCAGCCTCCATGATCCCCACCGTCGGTGCCTCCGGCGCCATCAGCGGCATCATGGGCGGCTACCTTCTCCTCTACCCGCGCGTCAAGGTCCACACCCTCTTCATCATCATCTTCTACATCCGCGTCATCCCCGTCTCCGCCTGGGTCATCCTCCTCTGGTGGTTCGTCCTCCAGGTGATCTCCGGTACGGCAACTCCGCTCGATGGCGGTGGCGTCGCCTTCTGGGCGCATATCGGCGGCTTCATCGCCGGTGTCGTGCTCGTCAAACTCTTCGAGAACCGCCAGCTCGTTGCCGCCCGCCGCCAGCACATCCAGCTGAGTCCGTTCGAGGTCGAGCACCGCGGCTGGTTCTGACGCACGCGCCACCATCGCCCCCCGCTCCATCGTCCATGAACTGGCCCTCGAGGGTGTGTCGCCGGCGACTCCTGGATATATAGTAGAAACGCGACCGGCGTACGCACGCGTGACGGGAGGTCGTGGAGGGTTGATCGGGTTCAGGTCGAGGGGAGGGTCGCGGGGTTGATGGGTGCGCCCCCGTTCGGCCCACAACTGAAGGCCTGGGGCGGGGTGCGGCGAGGCCGGGCAATCACATGGTGTTATTGAACGAGACCGTGCGGGCGTTCGCATTGTCGAATTCGACACGGCGGTGTTTGCGGAGTCAGGGGGATTTGCCAGCGGAGCCGGATCTCGCGCCCGGCTTCGGACCGGACGACATGCTCGCGCTCGCGAAGGTTGAACTCGAACGCGAATCCGTTCAGCGATTCCGTTTCATGATTCGATCGAACTGAGGATCTGAACCTTCGACCCTCCCTGAACGTTCCGGCTCCCGTTTACGCGGCTGATTTCTTTCGCGCTTTCCTGGCGTTGCATGTTCTCCGTTACAGTCGCATCCTTCGGCCCGGCCGGCAGTCTCCCCGGAGAGAGGGTCGATATGGCGAAGGCGGTCGTGACGTTTGTGAAGTCGTTGTCTGCCCTTGCCTGTATTGGCCTTGTGCTCGCGGTGCTCGGCGCGGCGACGGGCACGCGGACTGAAACCGTTTCGCGATTGTCGGAACCGGGAACGGCACAGGCAACGCGATCGGTTCACGCTGGATCGGCGGTTGTCACAGCAGACCGGATCGGCGCGTCCGTCCTCGAGGCGTCTGTTTCGCTCGAAAGGATTCAGCAGCAGGGCGGACAGTCGTTGAGCGACACGCGCCTCGGTATTGAAACGCCGATCACGGCCCGCCTCATCTCGGTGCTCGGCATGGCGGTGCTGGTGCTGATCGGTTGGCTGTTGTCGAGTGATCGGCGCGCTGTGCCGTGGCGACTGGTCGCGTGGGGCATCGCACTCCAGTTCGTTTTTGCTCTGTTCATCCTGAAGACACCGGCGGGCGAAGCCATCTTCGCAGGCGTGAATGACGTCGTCGTTGCATTGCTCGGGTTCACGGTCGAGGGCGCACGCTTCATCTTCGGCGACCTGGTCTGGAACGCGGTGCCGGTTGGAACGGGGACGCCGGGTACGAATGCGCCGATCACGCCACTGCCGGGCCAGGTCGCGCAAACGGGTGCATTCATCGCTTTCAACGTACTCCCGACGATCATCTTCTTCTCATCGCTCATGACCGTGCTGTACCACTTCGGCGTCATGCAGTGGGTCGTGAAGGGGGTGGCGTGGGTCATGCTGCGTACGATGCGCACGTCGGGCGCAGAGACGCTTTCGTGCGCGGGCAACATCTTCCTTGGCCAGACGGAGGCGCCGCTTCTGATCAAGCCGTTCATTTCGACGATGACGATGTCCGAGCTGATGACGGTCATGACGGGCGGTTTCGCGACGGTGGCCGGCGGCGTCATGGCCGCGTACGTGGGCATGCTCGTGTTCTATTTCCCGGATATCGCGGGGCACCTGCTAGCCGCGAGCGTGATGTCGGCGCCAGCCGCGATCGTGTTCGCGAAGATCATGTTGCCGGAGAAGGAAGAACCGGTCACGCGAGGCACGCTCTCGGTAGAGGTCGAGAAGATCGACGCCAACGTGATTGATGCCGCGGCCCGTGGCGCGGGCGATGGCCTGCTGCTGGCCGCGAACGTCGGTGCGATGCTGCTGGCATTCATTGCGTTGATCGCGATGCTGAATGCATTGCTCGGGTGGGTGAGCGAATGGACCGGACTGGCCGGCCTGTTCCAGAACATGAACCTGCTCGCGGAAGGTCAGCGTCTCACGCTGGAGACCATATTCGGCTGGGTGCTCGCGCCGCTCGCGTGGGTGATGGGCGTGCCCTGGCAGGACGCGCCCGAGGTCGGAACGCTGCTCGGTGTGAAGACCGTCATCAACGAGTTCGTCGCGTACCTTCAGCTCAGCAACATGTTGGGCAGCGGAACCGACCTTTCTCCGCGATCCATCATCATCGCAACGTACGCGCTGTGCGGATTCGCCAACTTCAGCTCGATCGCCATCCAGATCGGCGGCATCGGCGGCATCGCGCCCAACCGGCGCAGCGATCTCGCGCGGCTGGGCTTGCGCGCGATGGTTGCGGGATCCCTTGCGGCGTTCATGACCGCAACGATCGCAGGGATTGTCGTGTGAGCGACGGAGACGGTATCGACCAGGCAGCCGGCGCAATCGCGGAGCGCATCGGCATTCGCCCGGAACTCGGGATCATTCTCGGTTCCGGCATGGGTGGTCTCGAACGAGACGTACAGGCCGCCGTGCACATGCCGTACACGGAGATCCCTGGCTTCCCGCCCATCGGCGTCAAGGGTCACGACGGTGTGCTCACGGCCGGCCAGTTGTGCGGACTGCCATCCGCCGTGATGCGCGGGCGTTATCACCACTATGAAGGGCACGATGCGGCGACGATCGCACTGCCCATCCGGACCCTGGTCCGGCTCGGCATTCGCACGCTGATCGTGACGAACGCGGCGGGCGGCATTCATCGCACGTTCCGCGCGGGCGATCTGATGCTGATCGACGATCACATCAACCTCATGTGGTCGAACCCGCTGATCGGCGCCGTGCAGCAGGGTGAAACGCGCTTTCCGGACATGTCTGCGCCGTACGATTCGCGGCTCCAGTCCATTGCAGAAGACGTCGCGCGCGAGGAGCGCATCCCGCTGAAGCGAGGCGTCTACGTCGGCCTGCTCGGTCCAAGCTACGAGACGCCCGCGGAAGTGCGCATGCTCCGGCATCTCGGTGGCGATGCAGTGGGTATGAGTACCGTGCCGGAAGTCCTCGTCGCACGTGCGGCTGGCGCAGCCGTACTCGGCCTGTCCCTCATTGCCAATACCGCATCCGGTCTGACGCCGGATCCGCTGGATCACGAAGATGTGATGCGCGCGGCTACACAGGCCGGCCCTGTTCTCCGCCGGCTTCTGCTGGGTGTTCTCAGGAAGCTTGCGGAGGGCGGATGAAATGATCGAGAGGCCCGCTGCCGGCACCGAGATCGGGCGCGGTCTGGAGCGCGCGATGCACGAACTCGAGTGCATGTTCAACGGCCTGCTCGAGAGGCCGCCCGAGAGCAAGGCCCGCCGTCAGCGCAGCCGACAGCGTGCAACCGGTGCCGTGCGAGTTTCGCGTCACGAGGCGCGCCCGCGACCACGTTCGCAGGCGAGAACCGTCGAAGAACACATCGGTGACGGTCGGGCTGTCGAGGTGCCCGCCCTTGACGAGCGCTGCCTGCGCACCCGACCGCACGAGCGACTCTGCCGCGCCACGCAGGTCATCCGCAGTGCGCAGCGTACGTCCGGTCAGGATCGCCGCTTCGTTCAGGTTGGGCGTCACACAAACGGCGAGCGGCAACAACGCGCGAAGCAGCGCGGACTCCGCTTCTTCATCGAGCAGGCGGTCCCCACTCGTCGCGACCATGACCGGATCCATCACGAAGTTGGGCAGATCCTCCGCACGAATGCACTCGGCCACGCCATGGACGATGTCGCGCGTGGCGAGCATGCCCGTCTTGAATGCCGCAGGGTGCAAGTCACGCGCGACGGCCTGGATCTGGCCGCGGACGATGTCGAGCGGGACCGCATGAACACCGAATACGCCGAGCGTGTTCTGCACGGTCACGGCTGTGATCGCCGTCGTACCGAATACGCCAAATGCGTGAAACGTCTTCAGGTCGGCCTGTATGCCGGCACCGCCACCGCTGTCGCTACCCGCGATGGTGAGTGCAACCGCTGGCAGGGAGTCCGTGTGCTGCTTCACAGCGAGAACTTAGCCGAGCGCGGCAGCGTCGGCCACAGTCACGAGCGCACCGCCCGCCGCCGTCGCTTCTCACGCGGCCCCCGGCAGGCTGGCCCGACCTGCCGCGGAGCGATGACGATGGTACGCGTGCGCAGGTCCGGCCCGACCACCAGCCGCCCGTCAATCACGGGACGCGGTCTTCGGTGCTGGCGGCATCGACCGCAGGCGGGACTGGAATGCATCGAACTCGCTGGACTCGCTCGCCAGATTGCGCATCTGCGCGCGTGGCAGCGAAGCGATCCGCTCACGCGTGTTCTCGATGCGGTCTGCTGTCGTCGGGTGCGTCGAGAACCACTGCTCGAGCGCGGACGGCGAGCGCTTCTGGTCATCGATCAGCTTCTGAAAGAACGTGACGAGCCCGTCCGGGTCGATGCCAGCGGAAACCAGCAACGGCACGGCGACGGCGTCCGCCTCTTCCTCGGCATCACGGCTGTAACCGGCGAGGACCAGACCACCGCCGACGTTGATGGCCGTTCGTTCCAGCCCGCCCGGCCCGCGGCCGAGCAGAACGTACGCCAGCGTAAGGCCGACGTTCGCGCCCTGCACTCGGCCGATCTGCTCCGCCGAATGGCGTTCCTCGACGTGGGCGATCTCGTGCGCGACCACACCCGCCAACTCGGACATGTTGTCCGCTCGTTCGACCAGCCCGCGATTCACGTAGACATAACCGCCCGGCACGGCGAACGCGTTCACGACGTCCGAGTTGACCAGCTTGAACGTGTACGACAGGCCGCGCTCACCATGCCGCGCGATCGAGGTGCCAAGCGTGTTGATGTAGCGAACCGCAGTCGCATCCTCGATCAGCGGCAGTTCGGCGTCGAGTTGCGCCGCGTACTGCTGCCCCAGCGCGAGCTCCTGCTGGCGCGAGATCGCACACGACGCAACCGTCGTCACGCCGAGCAGTGTCATGACTGCAAGCGACAGGCGCCCGCGCAGAGCACCGGTCAGCCGGTTTGTTTTGCGATGCGTTCTCATTCGGATCCCTCCCATTCCTGCGTTCCTGCATCACGTGGAGTGGCAAGAGACGTTCCATCTTCCATGTCTGCCCCGGTCGAAGCGCGCCGGGCAGACGTCGCGGCGAGACTCCGGCACACCGCAAGTCGTGGCCCTGCAAGGCTGTGGCGGCATGCGTCACCACCTGCGCCACGCGCGACCGAACGCTCATGGCCGAAGCGCTGACGCGCGCTGAAGAGCGGCTGTTCATCGCCCTGCAACAGCGAGAGCAGCGCGAGCAACGCAGGTTGTTCCTCGCCGAGGGCGTCCGGCTCGTCGAAGAGCTGCTGGCATCCGATCTGGCCGTCGAACTCGCTGCTGTTTCGACCACACTGGAGGACACGCCGCGAGGACAGGCGCTGACCGCTGCACTCTCGAATGCAACGCAGATTCGTCGTATCGCCGAGAATACGTTGCGCCGCATCGCAGCCACCGACTCTCCACAGGGTGTCGTCGCAGTGGGACGAATGCCATCCTGGTCATTCGATTCACTCACGATCGATGCGAATGCGATTGCTCTCGTCCTCGACGCGATCCAGGATCCCGGCAATTTCGGAACCCTCGTGCGGAGCGCGGAGGCCTTTGGCGCAGCCCCCGTCCTCGCCCTCGATGGCACCGTCGATCCATGGAATCCCAAAGTCGTGCGCGCGACGGCCGGCTCGCTGTTCCGCGTCCCCGTATTGCAGAGCGCGGCCAATGATGCACTCACGTTCCTTCGTTCACGCCGATTCCGCATCCTCGTCGCGGACTCGACTGGCGACTCGCCCGGGAATCAGGCCGGGGACGGACCGGTCGCGCTCTTCATCGGCAACGAGGGCGCCGGTGTGCGCGAGTCGGTGCGCACCGCCGCTGATGCGATCGTCGCCATTCCGGTGCGCGGCCGCGTCGAATCGCTCAACGCAGCCGTCGCCGGCTCGATCCTGCTCTATCTGTTGAGGGCATGATGGTGCCGACACTGGTGAGGACGGCGTTTCTGGGGCTGGTTTCTCGGGCTGGTTTCTCGTTGACGGATCCACCGTGCAATCTGACACTCTGTTCCTGATCACGGCCGCGATGTTCGGTGCCCTTGTCGGATCGTTCCTGAACGTCTGCATCTACCGCTGGCCGGCAGAGCAGTCGGTCGTGCGGCCACGCTCGCGCTGCCCGTCGTGCGGAACACAGGTCGCGTGGTACGACAACATTCCGATCATCAGCTGGATCCTGCTGCGCGGCGCATGCCGCACGTGTCGGGCACCGATTTCACCACAGTACCCGATCATCGAGCTGGCCACTGCGCTGATCTGGCTGGCCGCCGCAGTGCGATTCGGTCCATCCGTCGCAGCAGCTCACTCTGCGTTATTCCTGACGACCATTCTCGGAATCGCGATGACCGACGCGCGCGAGATGGTGATTCCCGATCAGTTCTCCCTCGGCGGAACCGCCATCGGCCTCGCCCTCGCCGCCGTGCCCGGTGGCTTCTCCTTCATCGCCTCGCTCATCGGCGCAACGGGAAGCTACATCGCGCTGTGGGCCATCAAGCTCGGCGCCGAAAAGGCGTTCCGGAAGCCGGCTCTCGGCGTGGGCGACATCCACATGATGGCCATGGTCGGCGCATTCCTCGGACTCGCCGGCGCTGCACTCACGATCATGCTCGGGGCACTTCTCGGTCTCCTCATCGGCGTGCCCATCCTCTGGCGCCGCAACCGCCTCCAGCCCCTCGGATCCTACCTCCCCCTCGGCACGTTCCTCGCCATGGGCGCAGCGGTCGCCCACGTCTGGGGACCCGACATAATCTACTGGTACGTCGCGCGAATCCTCGGCGTGTAGCTGGAAATGTGTAAGACGGGAGATTGGGGGAATCTGAACGGCGAAATGGGACCGGGATTCATCGTCGACCAGGTGTGTAGTGAGTTTGCCGCGAATAGCGCAGTGGTTCGGGCATCGTCACCGGAAGGAATCACCTGCCAGCGTACTCAGGGGTCCGAGCAATCGCGCTGATAGCCGCACATCGGACAGACCAGCCTGCAATGGCGCTCGATCATCACAGCGCCGCACAGATCGCAACGCGGCGTCCCGCCGTCCGCCGTTTCACCCGTTGGCCCATCGGGCACGGCGCTCGGCTTCCGGGGCTGCGGTCGGACATCGTCCGTCTGATCTTCTTCGTACATGACTCGCGAGCAATCGAGGACGGGAGAAGTCTGCGCTGTGCGCAGAGTCTGCGCTGTGCGCAGGCGGCCTGCGAGTCATACCCCGGAATCGGCTTCCGGTGTGCCGTCAGCCGGGCGAGCGGCTAAGCGGTTACCGCCAAGGATCGCGGCGAAGTGGATGCCGCCAAGGATCGCGGCGAACCAGAGCATGCCGGCCAGCATGCGGACTCCATCGCGATCGCCGTGTCCCGCGTCAACACATGCATGCGGCTGAGCATCCATGCCCAGTCGTGGATCGCGTATTCGCCACCGACGAGCGGAAGCACCTGTGCGCGTGCATCGGCAAATGTAGCGCGCAACGTTGAACAGGCTCTGTGCGCCCCAGAACAGAACGACGAAGGGCCGCGTACCTCTGGCGTGTACCCGCAAAGTAAGCGACGAAGGCAAGATCAGCCGCAGCGGACACCCGTTTGCGGCCCGGCATGGACTCGCACCGCATGACATCGAGTCTCGGCACGTGCGAGTCTTCGCATACAATCGGCACATCGCGGCATTGTCTCGCGTGATGGCCGGGGTCGCAACCGCGTCCCGTGGCTACCCCTGATTCCTGACATGCTCACTGACCATGACCATGACCATCGCCACCGGCAAGGAACGGAAGATCGTCCCGACCAGCCATTGACGGGTCTGGACAGAGTCGGCGCCGGATGTCCGACACTGTCTCGCCAACGGCTCGTCCATGCGCCCTGAATGCACTGTAAGGCGGCCGCGTGATTCGACCTTGTTCCGGAGATGCCGGAAGCCCGTCACACTGCTCTGGGCGCACTGGAGAGCGTCGCGAAACCGCCCGTTATATTGCAGCACATGAGCCGTGAATCGTTTTGAACAGAGGGTCGGGATGGGAAGCGCCGCACGGATGATCGACGGGATTGCGAACGCACGGCTGGCCCGGACCAGCCGTGTGCAACCTCGCGTCTCGCGGAATGAAGTTGAAGCATCGGACGCGGACGAGATCGAGCGCCTGGGTGATGAGATCGCGACGCTGAGCGCGCACATTCATGCGGCCACTCACCGTCTGCTCGTGCTCATCGGCGAGTTCGATCGGTTGCATGGATGGGAGCTGGGGGGCTACAGCAATTGCGCGCGGTGGCTCGCGGCGCGCACGGGCATCGATCTCGGGGCAGCCCGCGAGAAGGTGCGAGCGGCGCGTGCACTGGAGACGCTTCCGTTGACGGGTGCGGCCATGGCGCGAGGCGAGTTGTCGTTCTCACAGGTGCGTGCGCTCTCGCGGGTGGCGCGGACGGAGAACGAGGCCGAGCTGCTCGAGCTGGCACGTGGAACCACTACCGCGCAGCTCGAGCGAATGGTTCGTGCGTGGAAGAAGGGGAACCGAACGGATGAGGCGGAGTGGGAGCGGGAGCGACACCTTTCGCGCGCGTTTTCGGTCTTCCCCGACGACGACGGGATGTATGTCGTGAGGGGACGCCTCACGCCCGAAGTCGGCGCGCTGTTGATGCGCGCGATCGACGCGGCAGGCGACGCGCTCTTCCGCGCGCCCGGTCGGACCGTCTACGGCGAGGGCGAGGCCAGTCAACGGCGTGCCGATGCGGTGGGCCTCGTCGCGGAGCGGGCGTTGGCGGCTAGATTCGATGAGCGCGACCGTCCGTCAGCCATCGTTCCGATCAGCGGGACCCGTGCACAACGGTATCAGGTTGTGCTCCACGTCGAGGCGGCGACGCTGTCGGCCGAGACCGAAGCTGGACGATCCGAGCTGGACGATGGCACACGCGTTTCAGCTGAAACGTCCCGCCGCCTTTCGTGTGATGCCAGCAAAGTCGAGGTGACGCACGCGACGGACGGTTCGATCCTCAACGTGGGTCGCAAGACGCGCACCATCTCGCCCGGGCTTCGTCGTGCCCTCGAGGTTCGTGACCGGGGCTGCCGGTTCCCGCGCTGTCAACTTCGTTTCACGGACGCACATCACCTGAAGCACTGGGCCGATGGAGGTGAGACCGGTCTCGCCAACTGCATCCTGCTGTGCTCGTACCATCACAGGCTTGTACACGAAGGTGGATGGCGCGTCGAGTGGTGGGGAAAAGCACGGCCTGTATTCCTCGATCCTCGCGGCGGAACCCATTTCGACGGAAGCTGGGAGCCACCCGAGCTGCCGGAACAGCCGGTTGCGGCGCTGATTCAGGCGAATGAACGGTTGCGTGTCGAGCCGGGTGAGTGGACCTCGAGCGGCCGCTGGGAGCGCGAGGCGGACATCCCGGATGCAGTGTACTTTCGCGCGCTCGAGGCGCTGCAATGAACAGACGTGGCCGGATCGTGAGTCGCGGTCTGACGTTCCGGTTGTGCTCAGCCGGTCCGGAATCGCCGGATCGAGAACGCCTCGAGGTCCGGAATGGAATCACCAGCGAGTGCGGCGCCGATCCGTTCGCCGGTGATCGGGGCAAGCAGAATACCGTTGCGGAAGTGGCCAGTTGCCCAGAACAGTCCCGGCATGTCGGGGTCCTCACCCAGAATGGGCAGGCCATCCGGCGTACCAGGGCGGTATCCGGCCCACGTTTCGATCAGGGGTTGAGCCGCGATTTCGGGGGTGACCTGAATGGCTGCGTCGAGTAGCTGGCGGATGCCGCCGGGCGTCGGGCCGGGCGCGAAGCCGACGTCCTCGACCGTGGCGCCAACGAGGGTGCGGCCGTCGTCGCGCGCAATGAGGTAGCAGCCGTGCGCATGAATCGTGCGTCGAACGAGGGGTGCTGACACGGCGAACATCTGACCGCGAACGGGAACAACCGGAGGCGCGCCGGCGCCTTCGATGGTGCCGCTCCACGCGCCAGCAGCGATCACGACGGCGCCTGCGACGAGGGATGTATGATCGTCGAGGCGAACCGTGTGGCCGCCGGCAGGCGAGGACGGATCGATCGATTTCACGGAGCGGCCGGAATGAAACGTCACGCCAGCGCGCTCGGCGGCGAGCCAGACGGCGTGACCCAGCCGGCGGCTGTCAACGCGGCCATCGCGATGAACGAGCAACGCGGTCAGGACGTGTGGCGAAAGAGCGGGTTCGAGCGAGCGTGCCTCATCGGCATCGAGGCGTTGCACATTGTAACGCCCGCCGGCTGCCTCGAGCACGTCGAGTTCGGCAGACTCGGCGGCCGTCAGCGCGACGTGCAGCTTGCCGCACTCGCGCCACTCGACGTCGATGCCGGTCGCATCGCGGATGCGGCTGGCGAAATCGGGATAGCGGTCGAAGCTTGCGGCCG
>JBOHRL010000113.1:0-54562 GCA_050732695.1 Longimicrobiales bacterium
GTTCAATTCAAACCCTCGACCTACCACCGGCATCGCACTTCTGGTGGTCGTCACGCACAACATGACGGCCGGCATCGCGTCGCAGGTTGCGATGTGGTGAACACTGCAATCCGGAAGGTGATCATGCCAAGGGTTATTCGCTCGTCCGCAATCCTGCTCCTCGCGCCGCTGCTGCTTCTCGGAATCGCCGCGTCCGCGAGTGCCGGCCCGCCGTGGATCAGCATCGAGTTTCCGACGAATCCGCACCATCCGTCCACACGGGACGCCGCGTTCCTCGTGCGGCTGTATCATCACAGCACATCGATCGACGTGCCGCTCACTGCGGTTGCGCACGGCCTGGCAGACGGAAAGCGGATGACGCTCCCGCTGCGCGTCGCGCCGACCAACCTGGCGGGCGTGTTTGCAGTCCGCGGCTTGCCCGAGGATGCGAACGGCTGGGTGGCCGTGGTCACAATGCAGGAGAGCGAGCATGCTTCGGCGACGGCGCTCGTGACACTCGGACCGAAGGGCGAGGTTGTGGCGGTGAATGTGCCCAGCTACACGACCAATGATGGCTGGGTCGTGCCGCGCAACGTCACGGACGATGATATCGAGACGCGGGTCTCTCAAGCTCAGATCCTGGCCAAGGCGTATCGGTCGATGGCGGCGCCACCCGCGCAGGATGCAGCCGGTGCAACGCTCCCGCTCATGGTGCTCATCAGCCTCGCGCCTATCGGTCTGATCGCGGCCCGCGTGGGCAGGACGAGGAGAGATCGATAGGAAGCCTGTCGACCTGACTGCGCAGCGGCCCCATCTCGCGTTACGGAGGATCACCTCCACACGCGCGAGACTGTCGGCCCGGCGCGAGGACGCGCGCCGGGCCAGTTCGTTATTGCTCATGGTCATGGCCCGTCGTGTGCGGACGCGTCGGGAAGCCACAGCCAGCGTATTTGGAGCTTCCGCCTTTGAAAGATCATCGCAAATTCCACCGGCGTGAGGGAATGATTCCTGCAAGGTCCGGCCGCCACCACTTTGCCCTCGGTCAGCGGAGGCCGTGTTGCGAGATCCGTCCGATATCCTGCCGCACTGGAGCACGGTAGGGCGCCTGATTCGCCTGCCGCTGCGAGCGATTCCGCGGAACATGGTCGTTCGTATCCTGGCCGGGCCCGGACAAGGCATCAAGTGGATCACGGGATCGGGGCCACACATCAATTGGCTCGGCATCAACGAGATCACCAAGCGGAAGCGTTTTGCCGAGCTGGTTCGACCCGGGACGGTCGTGTACGACATTGGTGCGAATGTGGGCAGCTACACGCTATTGGCAGCGAAGCTCGTCGGTGAACGCGGGCGACGTCATCGCGTTCGAACCGCTGCCCGCGAATCTAACGTACCTGAGGCGGCACATCGAAATTTACGCCTTGGAGAACGTGCGCGTCGTGACTTCCGGCGTGACAGACCGCATCGGTATGGTCCGGTTCGAGGCAACACATGACCGCGTGATAAGCCACATTGCAAGCGATGGTGATATCGTCGTCGACTCTACGACTGTGGACGCGATCGTCCATACGAGCGGATTCTCCGCGCCCGATTGTCTCAAGATCGATGTGGAAGGCGCTGAAGTTGATGTCCTTCGCGGCGCGGCCCGCACGCTCGCCGAAATCCGGCCAATCGTCTTCCTCGCCACGCACGGAAATTCGGCACGCGAAGAATGCATCGCCCTGCTTGCCGGGGCAGGTTATGATGTCAATCCGATTCCCCAACTTACCGGCGAGTTCATCGCCACGGTCGCACGAGTGTGACGACCTCCAATGTCCATCAGCGAACTCCGAGGATCTGATCTTTCGAGACGCGGGTCGCGCAGGCCCGGATCCTGGCCAATGCGCACCGCTCGATGGCGGCGCTGGCTGATGATGCATCCTGTGCAAAACTCCCGTTCGCGCTGCCCATTGGCCTGCGCACCCATTGGCTGGATCATGGCTCGCACCCGCTGGGCGATGCGGAATCGGTAAACGAGTCAGAAGGCGGGCTGGCACCCATTATTTGCACCTGGCCAGCGCGTTAAATGACCATAAGACGGAAGAACGGCCCGCGCCTTGCGGTGCCGCGTTGTGCCGCAGCGGACGTGCGTTTCGATCTTTTGGATTGAGGCCGCGATCCCGCACCTTCTGTGGAGGCGCTGTTGCGAGATCCGGCCGACATCCTGCCGCACAGGAGCGCAGTCGGGCGCCTGATTCGCCTGCCACTGCGCCTGATTCCCAGGAACATTGTCGTTCGTGTCCTGGCCGGACCCGGGCGCGGGTTCAAGTGGATCACGGGATCGGGGCCACACAGCAACTGGCTCGGCATCAATGAGATCAACAAGCGGAAGCTCTTCGCCGAGCTGGTTCGACCGGGCAGCGTCGTGTACGACATTGGAGCGAACGTGGGAAGTTACACGTTACTGGCGGCGAAGCTCGTCGGCGAACGCGGGTGCGTCATCGCGTTCGAACCGCAGCCCACGAATCTCGCGTACCTGAGGCGGCATATCGAAATCAACGGGCTGGTGAACGTTCGCGTCGTGCCTTCCGCCGTGACAGACCGCATCGGTACGGTCCGATTCCGCGAAACGCCGGACCGCGTGAGGAGCCACATTGCCAGCGATGGTGATGTCGTCGTCGAGTGTACGACGGTGGACGCTCTCGTCGATACGCGCGGATCCCCCCCCCCCGAACTGCATCAAGATCGATGTGGAAGGCGCGGAAGCCGACGTCCTTCGCGGCGCGACACGCACACTCGCCGAAGTCCGGCCCGTCGTCTTCCTCGCCACGCACGGAAAGGCAGTACGGGAGGAGTGCATCGCGTTGCTTACCGCGGCAGATTATTCCGTCCATCCGATTCCCGAACTTGCCAACGAGTTCATCGCCACGGCGCACGAGCGCACCGGGCCGCCAATGTCCGCCAGCACTTTGCATGCGTAACCGCCGAAGCACGCCAATGGCCTGACCGCCTACCGTGGGTTGCTCGAGCTTGGAGCGGCTCGAAAGCATGACGAACGCTCCCAAGGGTAACCTGGACGGCGGAGGGGGAGTACGAAACACTAAGGTCGGTGCGTTTTACGAGAGGGCGTACACAGATCCCCAGGATGATTTCCTCGTGTGGCGCCGGTTAATGGCGAGCATGAAGGTTCAGTCAATCCTTCGCCTGACCGAGCAACTGGCGTTCGACTCACAAGTTGAGACGGGTACAGCACAGGACATAGCTGAGGTCCTCGAGATAGGCGCAGGAACCGGCGCAATACTGGAGGAGTTGTCCACGCGACGCCCGAAATGGAACCTGACGGCGCTCGACGTCGCCGAGGCAAGCATTGCGGCTATCAGACGACTTGGGCTACACAATCTCAGGGAAGGCATGATCGCCGATGCAAGCCGACTTCCATTCTCGGACAAACAGTTCGATCTCGCCATACTGTCGCATGTGATCGAGCACTTGCCGGATCCCACGACCGCTCTGCGTGAAGCGAAACGCGTCGCCCACCTTGTGATCATCGAAGTTCCCGTTGAAGGAACTCCGGTGCTCGATGCGGTCTGGTGGATACGTAAGCTCCGCGGCCGCCAGCGGATCCCGAATGAACTCGGGCACCTCTGGCATCGTTCGGTCCGCGAGTGGAATCGCATGATCGCGGGTGCGGGCTTGACGATCCTGGCAAACTTTCAATACCTGTTAACGCGCGAAGCACTTGTTTTCGGAAAGTCCGGCCGCTCATTGCGGCTGGCGCGGCTCCGGGCAACGGGCCAGGTTATTTTTCGCACCAGGGTCTGGGGTAATCTGGTGTACAGCCACTATGCGGTGCTCGTCACGTGACTCCGAGGCTGCGGATCGGGAGCGTTGCCAAGGATACCTGCCGATTACGCCACGACATCGTGATCGTGAGTTGAATTCAGAAACAGCTGCGTCAATAGGCCGCAAAGCCCGTCAGATCCTGGCCGAGAATGAGGCCATGGATATCGTGCGTGCCTTCGTACGTGTATACGGACTCGAGGTTCGCCATGTGGCGCATGGCCGAGTACTCGACGAGGATGCCGTTCGCTCCGAGGAGGCGTCGTGCTTCGCGAGCGATGTCGCACGCCATGTCGCAATTCGCGCGCTTGGCGAGGGAGATCTGCTGCGGCCGCACTTTCTTCTGGTCCTTCAGCCGACCGAGCTGAACGCACAGCAGCTGCGACTGAGTGATCCTGATCAGCATGTCGGCGAGGCGGACCTGCTGGATCTGCGTGGCGCCGATGGGCCGGTCGAACATGACGCGTTCCTTCGAGTAGCGGAGCGCTTCATCGAAGCAGGCCATCGCTGCGCCAACGGCCCCCCACGCGATGCCGTAGCGGGCCTGACTCAGGCACACCAGCGGGCTCTTGAGGCCACCCGACTGTGGCAGCAGTGCATCGTCGGACACGTGCACGTCCTGCAAGGACAGTTCGCTCGTGTCCGAGGCGAGGAGCGACAGCTTGCCTTTCTGGTCGCGCGCCTGAAATCCGGGCGTTTCCGTGGGAACAATGAAGCCGCGGATGGACGATGCATCATCCAGATCACCGGTCTTCGCCCAGATGATCGCGATGTGCGCCATCGATCCGTTCGTGATCCACATCTTGGCGCCGTTCAGTAGCCAGCCATCGCCCGTCTTCTTCGCGTTCGTGATCATGCCGGCGGGATTGCTGCCGTAATCCGCCTCGGTCAGCCCGAAGCAGCCGATGATCTCGCCCTTCGCCATGTGCGGCAGGTATTTCTGCTTCTGCTCGTCGCTTCCGAACGCGAAGATCGGATACATGCACAGCGCGCCCTGCACGGATGCGAAGGAGCGAATGCCGGAATCGCCCCGCTCGAGTTCCTGCATGATGAGCCCGTACGCGACATTGTTGAGTCCGGCGCAACCGTACTCTTCCGGCAGATTCGCGCCGAGCATACCGAGTTCCGCCATCTGCGGAATCAGTGCTTTGGGGAAGCGTCGCTCGATGTACGCATCCTGGATCACGGGAAGGAGCTGGTCATCGACCCACTCCCGGACCGTGTCGCGGACCATGCGCTCTTCTTCGCTGAAGAGTGCGTCTGTCTCGAAGTAATCGATGCCCTGAAAGCCGGCCATGGGATTCCGTCGTCCTCGTGAAAATATCAGGCCAAAGGTCGGCGGAAATGTATCGAACCGGGCGCGGGGCGGGGAGTCCTCGGTTCAGGCCAGATCGGCGACGGCTGCATCCCAGGCAGTCGGATCCTGGTCCTGTTCGATCTTGATGGACGTATCGACCTCGACCGAGTCACCTGCGATACGCAGAGGGTGGCGGTCCATGCCCCGCGTTGCGCGGCCGGACACATACGCCCCATCTGGTTGGTACTTCGACTTGTGCTTCGTGCACTGGAAGCGTTGCTCTTTGTCGCGCCATTTCAGCATCGAACGCTGGTGCGGACACGAGAGCGCGAATGCGTAGAGCTGTGCTTGCCAGCGAACCAGGATGATCTCGTTGTCGCGATCGATGACAGCGCCATCGGCCGGAGGAATCGGGTACGTCAACGCACGACCGCGCGAACGGCCGCTCGTGAACTGGATCGGCAACGCACTGAGATCGGCAGGCGCGATCGTGCCAGCCACGAAGAGCGCCGCGAAGGCGGCGACCGTGCCGCGCACAAAGTCACGGCGGCTCTCCATCGTGTCACAACCGGAATCGCCGGGACGAACACAATCCGGCATGACAGGAGCCGAACAAGCTCGGCGCTGGGACGATGGCAGGCCCTCGATCTCGAGCAGCTCGCCATCGCTCTGAGGACCGCGCTTGACTGTCGCTGGGGCACGCAAACGGCGCGCGCAGGTCGAACAGGGATCGTTCGGGTGGATTGATTGCTTCACGATTCGCGTCTCCCGTTCAGGCTGCCGTCGTCAGCACAACACCAAGAAGAAGGAGTACGATCCACAATGCGATACTGCGCAATGACCCCCTCTTCAGCGCCCGCCAGTGAGGTACGTCGAGAGCATCGCGTCGCAGCTTCGTGCCCGCTCTTCGAATCCCCGCGCCATTGATCAGGAGCAGTAGCAGCATGCCCATTTTGAACCAGAAGATCGTCGACGGCAGGAACGTTTCGAGATCGGACAACAGCAATGCGAGTCCGCTTATGACCACGACCAGGAGACCCAGCAGAACAGGTCTGTGGACGGCAGTCAGCTCCGCGAGGAAACTCGTCCGTTGCGCAACCGTTCCGGCGAACACGCGAAGTGCGGCTCGGTCGAACGACAGCGCGAAGCCGCCCGCTACGAGCAGTCCGGCAAGGTGTAGAAACTCGACGGACGCCGAAACCGCGATCGATCCCGCATACAGATCCGACCACGGTTGAACCAGCGACAGCAACCCATCCGGCACGAGAATCATTAGTCCTGCCGGAACGGTGGCACCATCATCAGGAAGCCGGCCGTGGCAATTCCGATCGAGACCAGCGCCGTCTTGCGATGCTTCGTGCTGATGCGCCCGCCCGGCCCCGGCTTGCCAGCTCCGCCGGCCGTGATACCGGTCCATACCATGCCGGCATCCGCGAGCACCATGAGCGCAGTGTGAAGAGTGGGCCGCGCACCCGCGCTCGGGTCGCGCCGCGCTTCCATGACGTTCATCACACCCGTCACTGTACTCGCCGCAAACAGACCGCCCAGCGCGTACGCAATCGGCTTGTGCGTGTGCTTCGCCCAGCCCGCGGCACGATCGCCGTCTCGCAACAATTCCTCGCCGATCACGATCTGCGCAACGAACAACGGCAGCATCGCGTAACTCGACCAGCGATGGATCGTGAGACGCGTCGCGTAACCATCGGAGTATTCGAAGAGCTGCTGCGCCGTATCGCCAGGCGACGACGGCAAGGGAACCATGCGGATCGGTTCGAAGGATCGCGGCGTTACGCGGACGAGTGAGACCGGTGTGTCCGTAGACGCGAAAGATCGCGGCGTTACGCGGACGAGTGATACCAGTGTCTCGACAGATGCACACTCCGGCCACGGCTCACAGTCTCGTGACCCCGTCACCAGCATCATCGCCAACAGTAATGACCACATCGCCGTCCGTAACCTCGATCATCGCAAGCCTGGAGTGGGCCGTGCGCCCGGATCATGCCGGCGGCTCGTCCCGGTTGGCCGTTGTGCCTGGGCGTCCTGATCCCCGGCCAGACCTGCCGCTCGGCCATGGGATCTTCAGAATCGGTCGGTTACCCGCGTGCCCGCGGAAGCAAGAACCGGTGCGAAGCATGGAAAAGTGCCGTAACATCGTATAATGCAATGATTTAGCACACTGGTACGCAATCCCGGCAGCGGCTCGGTCCGCATACCTCGGTGCCGATCAACGGAAGAAGCTGCGCAGGTGCGGCCGCTGTTCGAGGGCGTGCGGGCCAATCAGGCCAACAGGAAGGGGGTCAGGCGCGCCCGGCCACCTCGGCCCGGCGCCGTCAACACCCAGCTCGCCACGTACAGCGCGATGTCGATGGGCGTGAAGATCCAATAATCGCGTGGCATGAGGCCCCACGAGTTGAACGCATGCCCGTGCGGCCGGTTGGCCAGGTGAAGATCAGCCAGTCGCGAGCCGGGCGATGATCGCGTCCGCATACGCGTCGGTACCCCCCGTCCCCCCCAGGTCAGGCGTCAGCGTTTCACCGGCGAGGAGTGTGTCCTCGACGGCCGTGCGGACGCGAGCGGCGACATCGGTCTGGCCGATGTGGTCGAGCATCATGCAAGCAGCGAGCAGCATGGCGGTCGGGTTGGCAACGCCCTTGCCGGCGAGATCGGGCGCAGAGCCGTGAACGGGTTCGAAGATGGCCGTGTCCTTGCCGATATTGCCTCCGGGCGCCATGCCGAGACCGCCAACGAGACCCGCCATCTGATCGCTGAGAATATCGCCGAACATGTTCTCCATGACGAGGATATCGAACTGGTACGGATCGAGCACGAGGTGCATGGCGGTCGCATCGATGATGCGGTCTTCGAACTCGACGCGGCCGGCATACTCCTCGGCGATCTTGCGGCCGACATCGAGAAAGAGGCCTTGTGTGTACTTGAGGATGTTGGCCTTGTGCGCGAGTGTGACCTTGCGGCGGTGGTGTGAAAGCGCATACTCGAACGCATACCGCACGATGCGCTCAGCGCCGTAACGCGTGATAATCATGACGGACTCGGCAGCCGCCTTGGGATCATCGCCCATGCCGATGTAGTGTTCAACGCCGACGTAGAGGCCCTCGGTGTTCTCGCGGATCAGGACGAGGTCGATGTCCTCGTAGCGGCCGCCGCGTACGAGGCTCTTCGCCGGCCGCACATTCGCGTAAAGATCGAACTCCCGGCGCAGTGTGACGTTGATCGAGCGGAAGCCGACGCCGATGGGCGTGGTGAGCGGGCCCTTGAGGGCGACGCGCGTCTCGCGGATCGACGCAATGGTTTCGTCCGGGATCGGCGTGTGGTGCTCCTGGACGGCAGCGATGCCGGCCAGTCGGGTATCCCACTGGATGCGTGCTCCGCCTGCCTCGATGACACGTACGGTCGCATCCGTGATGCCCGGACCGATGCCATCGCCGGGGATCAACGTAACCGTCTGACTCATTTCAATGTGGCTTTCGTTTGTGTTGGATTGTTCACGCGGATGTCGGTCCGTAGCAGGATGCATCCGATGGCATGCGGTCCGCTGGCTGTGTCACGTTGCGAACAAACTGGCCAGTGCCCGCGCAGCGGATGCCGTTGCCTGTGGCCCCTGCGGGGCGCGATCGCCCGCGACAATGCCGAACCACATCACGCGGCCGCCGCGTGTGTCGATCAGCGCAGCCTGGACCTCGACGCGACCATCACCTGACTCCTCGGTCACATAATCCACCGCAACCGGCAGTAGCGCGAAACGCGCGCCGACCAACGGCCCGAGTGCGGACAGATCGCCGAACAGCGGATCCCCGATGATCTCGACGACGCCGCGATGAAAGCTTTGCACCGCGAGCGCATCGAGCCGGATGCCGAGCGATGGATTGCGACTGATTGCGCGCTCGATTGCGGGCGGGAAGACCCAGTTTGCGCGCGGCACCAATTCACCCAGCCAGTACGCGATCTCGCGATCGAGACCCGGCACTGGTTCGCCCGCGCCGGTATGCGCTGGACCAGCCTGCGCAGGCAGTACCATCACAGCTGCGCCCGTCAGGTCCGGCGGCCTCGCCTGTGGCTGGTCCGGAGACGGAGGCGGGACGGTACGACTGCACGCCGCGACCAGGGCCAGAGGTGCACACCACCGCAACCACCCGCCAGCGCGACGTTCCCTCCCACACCATCGCAACGACGGGCCGCCGGGACGTTCCATCGCACACCATCGCAACCCCTCGCGACCACGACGTTCCATCGTCTTCAACCGCGTCTCCCGATGTTCAAATGACGTTCCGGTGTTGTCAGCAGTTCTTCCACACCGGCTTTCTACCTTCACGCACGGCGGCTGCACCCTCACGCGCGTCCTCCAGGTCCACCAGCTCACGCAGGTAGATCGACTGGATGTTGGCAAGCGCTTCCGGAAACGTTCCGTAGTACGATGCTACCTGTGCTCGCCGTGCGAGCTGGAGGACCGGCCCGCTCTTGCCGGTCAGCTCACGCAGGAAGCCGTCGAGATGTGCTTCGAAATGATCCTCCGGCAGCAGCCGGTTGATGATCCCGTCATGCTCGAGCCGACGCGCGTTGATGAGATTGCCAGTGAGAATCCATTCCATTGCATGCCGGCGCGGTGCCACACGCGGCAGGAGCGCCGACGCAACCGGTGGAATCAGGCCTGCCTTGATCTGCGGCAACGCAAATGTCGCCGTCTCCGCCGCGACCATCAGGTTGCAGCCCAGCGCCAGTTCGAACCCCGCTCCCCACGCTCGCCCCTCGACCGCCGCTACCGTAATCACTGGCATCATACGCAGTGCCTCGAAGATGCGCAGGAATACGCTAAGCAATCGCTGTACTCGGTCGGTCGTGTGCTCCGTCAGATCGAATCCTTCGCTGAACAGCCCGTTACTACCTCGCAATAGCAGGACTTTGAGATCCAGTTGGTCACGCACGTCGAGCAACACCTCGTTCAGCTCTTCGATCACCGCAATCGTCAGCAGATTCGACGGCGGATGATCGAGTGTCACCGTCACCACCGGCCCATCGACCTGGTGCTTTATGAACGCACTCATTCCCTTTGCCCACCTCTCATGAACAACCCTGACCGAACCGCAGGCAGAATAATATGCCGTTACCCGTTCCCCTGGAACAGCCCCGGGTCCGCCGTTGCCGTTATCCGTTCCCCAGAAACCAGCCCCAGAAACCAGCCCCAGAAACGTCCATTTCACAGCATGTACCCGCCATCGACCGGAATGATGGCGCCCGTGACGTGGCGGGCCATCTCGGAGCACAGGAAGACGACAACGTTGGCGACATCCTGTGGATCGCCGAGTCGGCCGAGCACGCTTCGTTCGCGCGCGCGGTCGAGGATCTCGGATGCGACACCATCGGTCAGGCGAGTCGTCCGGATGTAGCCGGGCGCGACCGCGTTCACGTTCACGTTCGATCGACCCAGCTCGACCGCAGCCGAGCGCGTCAGTCCGATCATGCCTGCCTTCGACGCCGCGTAGTTGGAAAGACCAAACTCACTGCGCAGGCCATGCACAGACGTGATGTTTACGATCTTTCCGTGCTGTTGCGCGCGCATGATCGGTGCGACTGCACGGATCATGTGAAACGCCCCGGTCAGGTTCGTATCAAGAACTTCTGTCCACTCCTCGTCTTCCATGCGCCACAGTGCGCGATCCTTTGCAATACCCGCGTTATTCACGAGAATGTGGACACCATCGAACCGTTCATTGGTTTCGCGAACGAAAGCCGTCGTGTCTTCGCCATCACGCACATCGCAGGCGCGGTGCAGGACCTGGACCTCGAGTTGGCGGAGGCGAGCCGCCGTGTCGTCGGCTGCCTCGAGGATCTGACCATCGCCATCATCGCGGTAGTTGAAGGCGACGTTGACGCCCTCGCGCGCAAGGGCGAGTGCAATCGCCCGGCCGATCCCCGTCGCGCCACCCGTGACGACGGAACCGAGACCATGCAACCCGGCTTCCGAGCGGAGCGGGTGGGTCTGCGGTTCGACGATTTCCGCGAGCAACCGTTCGACTGCGTCCTTCGGTGCGCGAACCGGCATTGTCGCACGTCCCACAGGCGGGACACCCGCTGTCGGCTGTTCCTTCACGTGGCCGCCCTTTCAGCCGACATCCATTCGCTCCCCCGTTCTCGCCTTCGCGCTCAACCCGGGCAGGATGCTGGCCGGGACTGGCCGCGTCAAGACAAGACAGTCCAGACACGTTTCTGGAGCTGGTTTCTGGAGCTGGTTTCTGGCAACAGCTTTACGAAGCATTCTTCGGGCATTCGGAACGGCGCGCGGAGTTACGCGTCCAGGCGCGCGCGCGCAACTGCTGTTACCGAGTATCGACGAAACGCACCGCGCATTCATTCACAACTCCGATGCACAGCTTGGGGAGCCGTCGCAGGATGCTGGCCCTTCATCAGAGTGCGAGAACGAAGGGCTTCTGCCGGCGCTCGTCGCGGCCAGAATCGCGTTCAGTACCCTTTCTGGCTGGCGCCGGGCGAACCCCGGATGCCACGCGCACGCGTTCCGCTCCGCGCCGCATCATTCCATTGTCCGTCAACCAGAAACCAGCCCCAGAAACCAGCCCCAGAAACGTTTGCTGTCACCCGGCGTGTCGCTCCTCGGCGTGATGCCGCACGATGCGGCCCTCGACCTGATAGATGACGTCCTCGGATATATTGGTCGCGAGGTCGGCGATGCGTTCGAGGTTTCCGGATACGAGCAGCAGGTCCATACCGGCGGAGATGCGGCGGGGATCTTCCATCATGTGGGTGAGCAGAATGCGGAAGGTATTCTCGTGCAGCTCATCGACGCGATCGTCGCGTTTGAGGATTTCGCGGGCGAGGCCGACATCGCCGCGGACGAAGGCGTCGAGCGAGTCCTTGAGCATTGCGGTGGCGAGTCGCACCATCTCCTCGATCTCGGGCAGGGTCGGAAACACGGGCGACTCGATCAGCCAATGCACGGCTTCGGCAATGTTGACGGCATGATCACCGACGCGCTCGAGATCGCTCGAAATGTGCATCGCCATGGTGATCTGGCGCAGGTCTCTTGCCATCGGCTGCTGAAGCGCGAGCAGGTTGATGGCCTTGTCCTCGATCTCGATCTCGAGAGCATCGATGGTGTTGTCGGCCTCGACGACGCGATCGGCCTTGGCTTCGTCGCGTTCGTGGAGCGCCTCGACGGCAGTGCGCACCGCCGATTCGGCAAGGCCGGCCATCGCCACGAGCTTGGACTTGAGCGCGTCCAGTTCCTCCTGGAAATGACGATGTGTCATCCGAACCTCCCCGTGATGTATGCTTCCGTGCGTTGCTCCGCGGGCTTCGTAAAGAGTCCCTCGGTTGGTCCATATTCTACGACTTCGCCCATGTAAAGGAAGGCCGTGTAATCGGAGACGCGGGCTGCCTGCTGCATGTTGTGGGTGACGATGACCACCGTGTAATCCTGTTTCAGCGTGTAGATCAGGTCTTCGATCTTCTGAGTGGCGATAGGATCGAGGGCGGAAGCGGGCTCGTCCATGAGCAGGACTTCGGGCTCGACGGCAAGGGCGCGGGCAATGCAGAGCCGTTGCTGCTGTCCGCCGGACAGCGCGAGTGCGCTCGAATCGAGACGATCCTTGACTTCTTCCCACAGTGCGGCCTGGCGCAGCGAGCGCTCAATCAGTTCGTCCATATTGCCGCGATAGCCGTTGATGCGCGGACCGAACGCGACATTATCGTAGATCGATTTGGGGAACGGGTTCGGCTTCTGGAACACCATCCCGATGCGGCGCCGGACATCGACTGCATCGACGGCGGAGCCGTACAGGTTCGCGCCCTGGAACAGGGCCGCTCCGGTCACGCGAGCGCCCGGGATGAGATCGTTCATGCGATTGAAACAGCGCAGCAGAGTGCTCTTGCCGCAGCCGGACGGTCCGATGAACGCAACGACCTGGCGGTCGGGGATCTGAATCGAGACACCGCGCACGGCCGGCGTCTCTCCGTACAGGACGGAGAGGTCGCGTGCTTCGAGTTCGATCGGACCCGCCGGGACCTGGATCGCCGTGCTCATCAGTATTTCCGGCTGAAGCGGTTGCGCAGATAGATCGCCGCGGCGTTCATCGTCAGCAGCAGCACCATGAGTACGATGCTCGCGGCTGCGGCAAGCTCGAGGAACGCCTGTTGCGGTTTGGACACCCATGCATAGATCTGGAACGGGACAACCGTGTACTGATCCATTGGCCCGCTCGGCACGAACGGAATGAAGGCCAGTGCGCCAACGAGGATCACCGGCGCGGCCTCGCCGATCGCGCGTGAAAGGGCGAGAATCGTTCCTGTCAGGATGCCGGGCAGTGCGAGCGGCAGGACGTGGAAGCGGATCGCTTCCCAGCGTGTTGCGCCGAGCGCAAAGGCCCCCAATCGGAACGAGTTCGGGACCGCTTTCACGGCCTCCTGTGATGCGATGATGATCACGGGCAGGATCAGGAGCGCGAGCGTGAGTGCGGCGGCGAGGATGCTGCGGCCGAGCGCGAAGGCGCGCACGAACAGGGCGAGGCCGAGGATGCCGTAGACGATGGACGGCACACCGGCCAGATTCGCGATGTTCGTTTCGATGATGCGGGTGAGCCGGTTGTCGGGTGCGTACTCCTCGAGCCAGATCGCGGTCCCGACACCGAGCGGAAACGCGATCAGTGCAGTCAGGCCGAGCGTCCATGCCGATCCGACGAGCGCTGGTTTGATGCCGGCCCGGCTCGCAATGCGCGATGGGATGCTGTCGAGGAACTGCGGCGTCAACCGATGCCAGCCATCGCGCACGATGTCGACCAGCAGTGTCGCGAGTACGAGGATTCCAACCAGTGTTGCGAACAGGCACAGGATGGCAAACGCGGAGCCGATGAGCCGGCGCTGCCGAATGCGCGGCTCGAACCGGCTGGCATCCCGTTTGGCCGGCCGGACCGTCTCGTCCGTATTGTTGCCGGAGGGCGGACGATCGACCTGCGGCCGGAGATCGACAGCCCGAGTGTCAATGGCCGGCCGGTTCATTCGTACTCCTCGCGAAAGCGGCGCAGCACCATTGCACTGATGATGTTCATGAGCAACGTGATCGCGAACAGGGTGAGGCCCACCGCGAAAATCGTCTGGTATTCGATGGAACCCTGTGGTGCCTCGCCGAAGCTGGTCTGTGCGATGTAGGCGGTCATGGTCTGGACACTGCGCAGCGGATTCAGTGTCAGATTTGCTTCGGCGCCGGCCGCAATGGTGACAATCATGGTTTCGCCGATCGCGCGCGACACCGCCAGAATGAACGACGCAATGATACCCGACAAGGCCGCCGGCACGACCGTCCTGGTCGCGACCTCGAACCTCGTCGCGCCCAGCGCGTATGCGCCTTCCCGCAGCTGCCGCGGCACCGCGCTCATTGCATCCTCCGAGAGCGAAGAGACCATCGGGATGATCATGATGCCCATGACGATCGCTGCACTCGCGCCGTTGAAGATGCTCGTGCTCGGGAAGATCGCTTGCAGAATGGGTGTCACGAAGTTGAGTGCGAAGTATCCGTACACGACGGTCGGCACGCCGGCCAGGATCTCGAGAATCGGTTTCAGCCAGCGGCGCACGCCATCATGCGCATACTCGCTCAGGTACATTGCGGCGGCGAGCCCGAGCGGCAGCGCAACGAGTGCAGCGCCACCCGCAATCAGGAGCGAACCCACGAGCAGCGGCAGAACACCGAAACGGGCGGGCTGGAACAGTGGCGTCCACTCTGTACCGGTCAGGAACGCGAATGGTGAGACATCCGCAAAGAAGCCAGCCGACTCGTAGAGCAGCACTGCGACGATCCCCAGCGTGGTCAGGATCGACACGCCAGCGCACACCACGAGGAGCGTCCGAATGGCACGCTCCTTCGCGTGACGGCGCCGCAACCCGCCAGAACTGCCGTTGCCGTTTACAGCACGCGGCGGCAGTGCCTCACTGCTGGCCACGTGTCTGCTCCAGCGCAGCCAGCGCCGACTGGTACTCGGTGGGCGGCAGCGCAACGTAGCCCACCTGCGGGACCAGCTCTGCGGCATTCTCGAGATAGAACTTCACAAACTCGCGAACCGCCGGTCTCGCCACCAGTGCAGCGTTGTTTACGTAGATGAACAGCGGCCTTGACAGTGGCGCGTACTGTCCCGATGTCACAGTCTCTGGCGCAGGCAGGATGCAGCCGTTGCCGCCATCGACGCCGACGGCCTTGAGGCGGTCCGCGTTCTCGATGTAGTAAGCGTAACCAAAATAGCCGAGAGCGAATCGATCGCCTTCTACACCCTGGACGAGGACGTTGTCGTCCTCGCTCGCAGTGTAGTCTGGCCGGCTGGCGCGCGCTTCGCCGACAATCGCTTCCGTAAAATAATCGAACGTGCCCGAGTTGGTGCCCGGGCCGTACAGCCGGAGTGGCTCGTCGGGGAAGCCGCTGCGCACCTGTGACCAGCGCTGTACCATGCTGTTCGGCTCCCAGATTCGCTTCAGTTCGGCGACCGTGAGGCACTCGACGAAGGTATTCTCCGGATGGACCGCCACGGCCAGGCCGTCCAGCGCGACCTCGATCTCCGTGAACGCGACACCGCTCGCCTCGCACTGCGCGCGCTCGCTCTCCGTGATCGGACGCGACGCGTTGCTGACGTCGATCTCACCCGCGCAGAAGCGCTTGAAGCCGCCGCCCGTCCCGGACATCCCGACCGTGGCCGTGGCATTGCCCCGGTGCGCGATCGAGAACTCCTCGGCCATCGCCTCCGTGATCGGAAACACCGTGCTCGAACCGTCTGTCTCAACATTGCCGGTCAACGCATCGCCTGCCGCATCACTCCCGGCATCGCCGCCGCCGCACGCGCCAAGCATGATCGCCGCGAACGCGAGTGCACAAGCGGTTCGATGTATATCCATCATCTTTGCCTCCCCCCTGGTCGGGACGGGTTCAGAACGCGACCTGCGCCTGCGCACGCATCGCCGACACCGTTTCGAAGCGGTCGCCTGCCGGTACGAACACATCCCAGTTGAACATCAATCGCGTCCGGCCCACGAAATAGAGATTGAGTCCGGGCGTCAGCAGCAGCCCCTCATCGCCATCGATCTCGTCGTTCGGATCGCCCCAGCTCACTCGCCCGAGCGGCTCGACTCCTTCGATCCGCCCGCGTGTCGGTGCGAACCATGCAATCATTGCCTGCGCCGCGCGAAATGTTTCATCGACGGCGAGGTTCGTCCCGGTCACTGCTTCCGCAAGGATGTGCACGCCGCGACGGCGGAACGCGCCCAGCTCGGCATCGACTTCAAACGCAGTTCCATTCGCCGGCGCGTCATCGTCCAGCATGATCTCCTGATGACTCACGCCCGCGCCGATGACGAGCGGCGTTTCCTCGAGCAGCTGCACGGTCGCGCGCGCCGTGATGCCCTTGCCATCGGTGTTATCGCGCGTGTCCGAACCCGTCCCGTTGAAGACGCCCGCCGTATACGAGAACCGGCCGATCTCGCCGTGCGCGACTGCACCCATGTCGTAACTGTCGTAGCCCATGCGATCGAGCAGCTCCTGCTCCTCGCCCAACACCACCTCGTCATCCAATCGACCGAGGAGGGGAGATGCACCGGCTTCATCGAGGACACCGTACACATCGTGCAACCCACGGATTCGGACCGCTCGCTCGATCAAGGGGTGCACGGTCGAACTCGTGAGCTGCCAGAGACTGAATGGCTTCTTGAACTGCCCGAACTGAAGTTCGAACCTCGGGTCGATCCCCAGGTTCACCCACGCCTGCCGCAACTGTAGCCGCGCCAGCGCGTACTCCGGCTCGATCAATGCCGTCAGCCACTCGGCAAATTCGAGGTTCACGCCCAGCCGCACGCGCCGGGTTTCGAACGTGCTCGCGGCAATCGGCCCACCCAGATCGGCTTCGTCCACGCTCGTCGTGTTGAACTGGTACTGCAACCGGCCGGTCAACCGGATCTCGACGCCATTCGCCGATTGCGCTCGAACGGGCACTGCCACTGCCACCCATGCCAGACCCTGCACCAGCGCGACTCCGAACCGGCCTCGCCCCATCGTGCCTCCACGAGTTCGTGTGTAACGGCCGGCACTCAGAATGCATGCGATGCCATGACCAACCTGCCACGAATCCGTAACGTTCGGGTAACGGCAGGCTCCCTGCCGGGCCGCGGAGACAGAAGGAAGGTAGGCGGATCCCGTCACAACGACGGCCGTCTTGCGTAACGAACTGGTCACCGGGCAGGCAGCCGGATCTCGACCGACGTGCCCTTGCCAAGATCGCTGCGGGCCGAAACACTGCCACCCATCGCTTCGGTCAGGTGTTTCACGATCGAAAGGCCGAGGCCAGTACCGCCCTCGGAGCGGGAGCGGGCGGGGTCGACGCGATAGAATCGTTCGAAGATTCGCGGCAACGCGTCCTGCGGAATACCGGCCCCGCTGTCCTCGACGCGAAGCGAGACGAAGGCTTCCGGTTCGGCGTTGCGGGCGGGATCCGGTTCATCGATTCGGGCGCGTGAAGGCGCTTCGACGAACACGCGGATGTTGCCCGCATCGGGCGTGTGGCGGATGGCGTTGTCGAAGAGGTTGAGCAGGATCTGGCGGAGCGCGGATGGATCGGCCATCACGACGGCATCCGACGTGGGTTCGATGAATGCGATGTGTTTCAGTCTGGCGCGATCGGCACACTCCTTCCACGCATCGGGGATCACGGCGTTCATGGCGACGGGTTCGATGGCCGGCCGCCAGCCACCAGACTCGAGGCGCGACAGGTCGAGCAGATCGTCGACAATGCTGTGAAGTCGTTCGGCGTTCTTCTGCACGACTTCGAGAAACTGGTGCCGCATGTCGGCTGGCAGATCGTCCGTCAGCAATGTCTCGACGTATCCGCGGATGGAAGTCAGCGGCGTCTTCAGCTCGTGACTCACGTTGGCAACGAAATCACGGCGCACTCCCTCGAGCCGGCGCACTTCGGTGAGGTCGAGCAATGTGATGACCGTACCGGTGCGGCCGCCATCGGCGATACTGGCGGCTTCGGTCGTGCGCGCGACGACGAGCACGCGGTTGTCACCGACTGTGACCTCGGCCGGCACGACCGGAATGCCGGCAATCATTTTTTCGAGAACGCGGCGCAGTTCGACGTGGCGGACCAGCGATGACAAGACACGACCGCGCGACTCGACGGGCAGACCGAGAAGCGCCCTCGCCGCCGCATTCGCGTGCACGATCCGGCCGTCGCGGTCGACCAGCAGAATTCCTTCCGAAACGGACGCGACGAGCAGACTCAGCTCGTCACGTTCTTCCTTGAGCTCGCGTGCGCGCTCCTCGAGATCGCTCGCCAGTCGCTCGATCGCCGATGCAACCGCCCGCAACTCGGGCACGCCGGACGATGAAACCGGCATTGCACCCAGTGCTCTCGATGTTATCGCGTTTCGCAGACGCACAAGCGAATTGGCTGCGCGTGTAGACAGTGCGAATGCGACACCGGCGGCGAGCAGAATCACGATGACGGCCGCCGCGAGGAAGGCGACACCGTGGCCGGAGATGATCAGCTCGGCCTGATCGGCACCGAGCAGCGCTTCGAGACGTGCGACGAGATAGCGCCGGCTGATCAGGTATGCGACGAAGAACGCGACCGCAAAGACCGCTACGAAGCACAGAACGACCAGCGGCCGGAGCCGCCAGCGAGAAAGCCTCATTCGTCTCCATCACGCGCGCGGAACCGATAACCGAAGCCACGGACGGTCTCGATCTGGCGGCCGGCAACGCCCAGCTTCGTGCGCAGTCGCTGGACGTGCATGTCCACGGTGCGCGTCTCGATGCGGGCGTGGATGTCCCACGCATTCTCGAGCAGCTGCTGCCGGCTCTGTACCCTGCCTCGCCGCTCCATCAGCGTCACAAGCAACCGGTATTCGGTTGGTGTGAGATCGATGGTCACTCCAGCCACGGTCACACGCATCGCATTCAGATCTACCGACAGTGGACCGCCGCGAAGCAGCCGGCCTGCGCCCGCCACCGCCGGCGAACGCGCACGCCGCAGGACTGCGCCAACACGGAGAACCAGTTCGCGCGGACTGAACGGCTTGGTCACGTAGTCGTCCGCGCCGAGTTCCAGGCCCTTCACGCGGTCCGCTTCGTCCCGTCTCGCCGTAAGCACGACGACGGGGACGTCCGACAGTTCCGGCCGGCGGCGCAATTCAGCCAGGACATCGTATCCTGAATAACCCGGGAGCATCAGGTCGAGCAGGATCAGGTCCGGCCGCTCACCCTGCGCCGCCTCGAGCGCCTCGAGCCCGCCCCCGGCCGTGCGCACCCGGTACCCTTCCTTCGTAAGGTGGTAAGCGACCAGCGCCGAGATGTCCCGTTCATCCTCGACGACGAGAATCTGCGCTGCCGCCACGCGCGTGGCGCTACGGTCTGTGATCGGCATTCCTGTTACCCTGCCCGCAGTCGTGTGACGCCCATACCTCCTCGCCGTCGGATGTATCGCGCCCGCGCAAAACCCGGGTCAAGGATTGGTAACGAATCTATCACGACGACCCGGAAATGCATTGCATGAACTCAGCCAATCGGTGCAGGTTGCCCGCCCGTTACAATCGGCCGCAACCATTGAGGTCGGCGCCGCATCCGAATGGGTGAAACACGATTGCGGTTTACACGTTCGTCGCGCACGCGCGGGGTGTGGAGATCCGTGCCGGCTCGCGCGCCAGCCTTGAAGATGTGCCGCCTGCCGAGTTCATCCCGGCGCTTCAATCGATGCTCGTCGATTCCGAAGGATACCTCTGGATCGAGGCAGGACATCGGTTCGATGCGACACTCGCGACCTGGAGCGTCTTCACTCCCGGCGGCGATTGGCTCACGGACATCGACGTGCCCGCCGACATGGATGTCCTCGAGGTCGGGTCAGATCACCTGCTCGTGCGCATGCTCGACGAATTCGATGTCGAGTCCGTCCACCTGCTCACGCTCGATCGCCGCGGTCGGACGGACCGATGACACCTGCGGTTGTCCCGGTGGCCCGGTCGTTCGTTGCGCGCCAGATTCACCGCCCGGCTTGCAGGCCCCGGATTGCCTCGAGCGTTTGCTCGATTCGGCGAATGTCCTTCAGGCGGCCGCGTTTGGGCTTGATACGCAGGTCCTCGATTTCGGCCAGTGCGGTCTGAGCGGCCTTGACCGTGAGAAGCCCCGGTTTCTGGTCGAGGCCCGGATCCCCCTCGATGGTGTGGAGCAACTCGGTGATGCGACCGCCCATGCGGAGTTCGATGGATTCGAGCGTTCGGCCGAGTGAGGCGCGCAGCGTCCGTAGTTCGAACACAAGGGCCTGATTCAGGTCCTGCCGGCGCTTCCCGCGGACCTTCCGTGCCTGGCGCGCCTGTTCGGCGGCGCCCTCGTCACCGAGGGCGGAAACGGTGTCCGGGTCGGGTTCGGCCGGGCCCCGGCCCGCGCCAGCCATGTGGTCCGGATCGCGCCCCGGACCGGATCGGAGAGCCGAGGCCCGGTCGCGGCGCTTGCCGCCGTGCCTCCGCTTTCGGCGTTTGCCATCCAGCGCCGTACCATGTGCAGCACCCGATTCGCCCGCTGATTCGGGCAATTCAACTTCGGCATGATCGGAAGGTTCGCTCATGAGATCTCGTGTTCGGGATAGATGCCCTGAAGGACGCGGCGGACGCGGTCCCTGAGTTCATCGTGGATCGTTGCGATCCCGCGATTCGCATTGATGCCCTCGAACTTATACCTCTTTCGCAGCCGCTGAAACTCCCGTCGCAGGCGGCGCTGGTATCGGATGAAGCTGCCGAACCAGTCACGGGAAAGACCGAGGTCCATGCCCGACTCCCAGTAGTCCAGGCCCTCATGGGAGGCGAGCGTCCGGTCGACGAGCGTCCGGTCGCTGACCTCGAAGTAGAACACGGCGTCGGGAACGATCGCCATCGCGTAGAGCGACGTGAGCCAGTCAGGGTCGCCGCCGCGTACGAGGTCACGCGCGATGAGCGTGTAGATGTAGCGGTCGGCCAGAACGACGGAGCCCGCGCGCAGAGCAGGTACGATCGTGTTCTCGAGCTGGTCGTAGAAATCGGTCGCGTAGAACAGCGACATGGTGCGTGGCGACAGAACGTTTCCGAGCTTGGCCTGTTCCAGATCCTTCGCGACGAGTCGCGATCGTTTGAGTCCGATCTGCACGACCGGGTAGCCGTTCTGGTGAAGCCATTCGGATAACAGACCGATGTGTGTGGACCGGCCCGATGAATCCGGACCTTCGATCACGACGAGCGCGCCGGAGAGCTTTGAAAGATCGAGATCGGGAAGCGCCGCGCCGAAACAGCGTTTGCCTTGCATCGCTTATCTCACGACGCGCGTACGAAACCGGCTCATGTCGATGCTGTTGCCGACGATGTCGCGCACGTCGACTTGCTGTTCGTGTACGTTGCGCGTGGCGTCGATCTTCGTGAACGCGAACTCGTCGGCGAGTGTCTCGTACTGCTGCATTACACGGCCCTGGAAGAGACGGAAGCTTTCGTAGATATCCGTGGACAGGTTCAGGTCCATGCCGGCCTCGAAATACTTGAGTGCGGGCCGGCCTTCGAGAATGCGGCCGAGCGCCGTCTCGAGCGGCAGCCGGAAATAGAGCGTATGGTCCGGCACGCGCGCGAATCCGTAGAGGCGCCGCAGCCACGCCGGATCGCAACCGCGCACTGCATCGCGCGCAAACGACGTGAACATGTATCGGTCGCACAGCACGATGTACCCGCCCTTGAGCATGGGCAGGATCTGTCGCTCGTAACGGTCGGCGAAGTCCGTAGCATGGATGAGACTGAACGTCGTCGGTGTCAGGATCTGCCGCTTCTTGCCGCGCTTGGTTGCGCCCTTCACGAGATTACTCGAGTTCCATTCGCTGAAATAGACGCGCAGGCGAAGCGAGGATAGCCAATCGTGCAGCAGGCGGATCTGAGTGGACTTGCCAGAGCCGTCGAGTCCTTCGACTGCAATCAGGACGCCGTTGTCCTTGCGGTTCTGGGCGATCATGCTTTGCCGTCGTCGCGGCTGCGGAGCTTGCGAGCGGGGCCAATCATGCGTTGCCGTCGTCGCGGCTGCGGAGCTTGCGACCGGGGCCAATCATGGTTTGCCGTCGTCGCGGATGCGGAGCTTGCGGTCGAACGTTGTCTCGAACATGGCCGCTTTCTTCTGCACGGCCCAGCGTTCGAGCAACAAGTCGCCTGATCCGTTCATTTCGAGGTGAACCGTATGGTCAGTGACACTCGCACGCAGGTCCCGGACCGTCTGGCGGTGTTCGCTATCGAGCGCATCGGCGATGCGCAGGATCGCCGCCAGCCGCGTGACGCGCGACCGCTCTTTCTCCGTAAGCGGCACCCAACCTTCATGGCTCGGACCCGGCATGCTCTTGCGATGGTAGCGCGCGACGTTCGCTGCCATGACGATCTCCGACTGCGTGAGTCCGGGCAGCTCCGAGTTCGAGATGATGTAGAGTGAGTGCTTGTGGTGGCCGCGGTAGCCAATGAATGCTCCAACGTCGTGCAGCACGGCACCCGCGATGAGAACGCGCCGGTCATCGCGCGACAGTTTGTGCAGCGCTTCGAGCTGATCGAAAAGAGCGAGCGCCAGCGCAGCGACATGGCGGCCATGCGCCGCATCGAAGCGGAAGCGGCGGCCCAGTGCGACCGCGCCCGCCAGCACAACCTGCTCCTGGCGCCGCACGTGCGGCTCGTGACGGACGTAATCGTCGACCAGATCGAGGGCAATGCCTTCCTTGAGTCCGACATATGGAACGTTTATCTCATCGATGCCGGCCTGTACACACAATCGTTCATAGACCGTTGCTGCCGGAAGAATCACATCGGCCCGATCCTCGCGCAGGCCCAGCTGCTCGACACGCTGGTGGTACGGCATCGATGCCAGCGTCTCGATCGTCTGCCGCAGAGCGGCAAGGCTGACGATGCTGACGCCATCTGACCCGGGCTCCGCACCCGCCAGACGAGCGAGCGTCTCCATGTTGCCGCCCGTTGCTACGAATCCCGCGCGGCGCGCCCGGCCGACCGCCGGAATCTTCAGCGTGGCCGCATACTCCTCGAGACGGCGCCGGAACCGGCCGGGCTCATCGCCCGCGACCTGTAGCTCTTCCAGCAGCCGCACCGAACCCATCCCGTGCGACACGCTCCACAGCACATCCTTCTGGTCGACGAGCGATACTTCGACACTGCCACCACCGAGATCCGCGAGAATCCACCGGCGATCACCAAGGTCCATCCGGTTTCGCACCGCCAGGTGGACCAGGCGTGCTTCCTCCGCACCCGTGATGATCTCGATCGAGAGACCGGCCGCATCGCGAACACGCGTAATGAAGTCTTCGCCGTTGTCCGCATCCCGGACCGCACTCGTGGCGACCGCTCTCACCCGTTCAATGCCGAGCGTCTTCATGCGCTGCTGGTATGCAACCAGCGCTTCGACGCCCGCCGCCATGGCAGGCTCCGTGAGTCGACCCGTCAGGAAGACATCATGTCCCAGACGGACTGGCGTGCGCACCTGCTCCAGACTGATGTAGTGCGCCGGCTGAAGGAATTCGGCAGCGAGGAATCGTATCGCGTTCGATCCGATGTCAATGCCCGCGACTCGCGTCGGGAACACATCGGTCAGAAAGTCCGCCGTGTCCTCTGTCGGACTCGACCAGCCCCCGCCTGCCGCGTCCACCGTGTCCTGTAGCCGTCCCGACATTCGCTTCGCGCAGCCCTCCGACTCCCCGTTCGAGCACTGTCCCGAAGATACGGGAGACCGGGACAGGGCGCGAACCGCCGGCCTCAGAGGTCATTCGCGTAGGACACGAATTTGAAGCGGTCCCCACGTTCGAGGATCGTTCCGAAAAGTCGCTTCTCGACCGGTTCGCCGCGTACCGTGATGTCCAGAACACACTGTTCCCACACCACGTTCTTGCCCTCGACCCGCGACTCGCCGCACCGATAGCCTCGATATCCAAGCTGGACCCCGCCATACTCGCCAAGAGCGCGGCCGATTCCCTTCTCCGCGTTCTGCACGATGAAGAACCAGAGCAGACCCGCTTCCAATTCGTACGGCGGCCGCACATGCCTGGTCATCGGGTAGTAGAGCCACGCATACTCGGCGCGTGACAGCATCATCGGTGCAAACGCCGCCGTATCCGCGCCCTCGAGCGCCCGAACGAAGCGCATGACCAGTTCATCGCGCGTGCGCGCCGATTCCGCTCCCAGCGTCGTGCGCTCCGGCAGTCCTTCGCGAAACGCGGCCAGCGCCGCGTCCATTGGCCCGGTCTGACCGCCGCAGTTGGCGGCGGCCAGGACAAAGCGGACCGGGAACCACTTGTTACAGATTGCCCATTCTCCTATCCAATTCCGTCGCCCGAACGGTTCCGCGGCTGGCGAATGCCTGGTTTCCATGCGCTTTTCGATAGCCAGATGGGCAAACTTTGGGAAATGGTTCCCGGTCCGATTAGTACGTGGTCCAGCCTTCCCACCATCTCGCGGTGGCGGCCGGGTCGGCGGCGCCGCGGTAGGCGGTGGCGGTGACGAAGGTGCCGGCCCTTGCGGCGATGGCGCCGGTGAACGTGGCCATGCCGCCGTCGCGGGCAGCGGAGCCGGGAGCGGGGCTCCAGTCGAACTGCTGAACGTTGGTCGGAGCGACGGGCAACGCGTTGAAGAGTGCCTGGGCGGGAGTGCCCATGGTTTCGAGCGCGTTGGCTGTCGCGTCAATCGAGATCTGGTTGGCGTGGAATAGCGCGGCGTTATCGGCAGCGAGCACGTTCTGCACGATGAGGTCACCGGCGGTGATGCGAGCGCGCGTGGACGCTGTATCGCGGATGCTGAGTGCGGCGTTGGGCCAGCGCGCGACGACGCCGTTCACGTAGATCCCGGCGGTTCCTCGGCGCAGCACGACACCGTAGCCGCCGGACGTTGCATCGACGACGCCGGGCCCGGTGCCGATGAGTGTGAAGTTGGCGACGAGCGGATTCGTGTACGGTTGAGAAAGCTGGCCACTGGTGCAGTTGGCGCCGTTGCAGCCGTCGTTTTCGATGCCTTGCGGGTCGCTGGACACGTTGCCGGCGCCGGTCCTCGGGATGAGGACTTTCGACTGGTATGCGATCAGGTACTGCAAGCGTCCGCTGAAGCCTTCGGACATATCGAAGTGATCGTCCCCGGATTCATAGGAGACGAGGTATCTGGCATCGGCCGTGCCGCCGAACCATTCGAAGGAGTCGTCGAGGCCAGCGAGCGATTGCAGGTGGTCGAGTTGCGTGCCGCTGCCGACTGCGGCGAACGTGAAGCTGTTCAGCTCTGCATCCTGCGCGGTTGCGTAACCGGCGAATTCGACGCGCACGTAGTGGAGCTCGCCGCTGTTGTCGGCGTCATTGTTACCGCCGGCGTAGTTGACGGGTGACGCGAAGTTCTCGGTGCCTTCGAGGATGACGGGGTCGCCGCGATTGACGCGTGCGTTGCCGACGATGATGAGCCCGCCCCAGTCTCCGGGCTGTCGTTCGCCGGCCGGCCGTGAGGACGTGAATACGATCGGCGCATCGGCGGTGCCCATGGCGCGAATCTTCGCACCGCGGAGCACGAACAGGGACGAACCGAGCGTATTGAAGTGGCCTTCGATGCGCGTTCCCGCCTCGATCGTCAGAGTTGCGGGCGGCTGCACCTTGACGAAGCCCTGGAGTGTGTAGGTCGTGTCGGCGAAAAGGGTGCGGTCGGCGGTGATGTCGGCCGCGATGGTGGCGACCATCGGCCCTGGTGCAGGCGTCGTGACGGTGCTTTCGTTGCTGAACGCCGTCTGATCGCCCGCGCGCGTGGCTGCCACGCGGTAACGATACTGGGTGCTGGCCGCGAGGCCGGTGTCGTCGTACGTCGTTGCGGTTGGCGATGCGATGGTGGCGAACGCGCCAGCTGCCCCATCCGCGCGCTGGAGGACGTAGCCCGTTGCGTTGGTCACGGCGCTCCACGTGACTGTCGCCGTGGTCGGCGATGTCGCCGTGACCGTGACAGCAGCGGGCGGCGTCAGGCTCGGGCCCGTCGTGTCGTCGTCGCACGCGCCGAGGATGAGTGCTCCGGCGAGAACTGCGCCGAGGATCCCGTTCGATTTCACGATCATCGTTCCACCTGGTTGTTCATGGGTTCAGCGCGTGGCCGGTATTGCGGCATCCGGTACCGCACTGATATTGTGCAACCCAATCAAACACGGTTGTGTGATCGGCAGGTCATGCGAGTGTCTCTGGTGTGTCACGATCGTTCATCGATTCCA
The DNA here is from genome assembly GCA_050732695.1 of Longimicrobiales bacterium. GTDB lineage: Bacteria > Gemmatimonadota > Gemmatimonadetes > Longimicrobiales > RSA9 > JBFFZF01. Next base: position 26,364 of record JBOHRL010000113.1, read on the forward strand.
TGACAGACCGAGTGTGAGCACGCGGCCGGCCCGGTACGATTCACGTGTCACGCTGCCCTGCGTCAACTCGTACGGCTCATCGAGTGCGTTACGAAGATCGAACCTCGCAGACAGGGCCTCGGTGAGGGCAAAGCGGAGCGAGACATCGACCATGTTCCGGGCCTGCTCGTAGATCGCGGGCAGAGGCGCCTCGGCGGCGCTGTCGATCCGTTTGCCGACGATGTTGTAGAGCACGGTCGCGCTGTGCCCGGCCGGGCCCGCCCACGTGAGGCCCGCGTTGACGACGTACGGCGCCTGCCCGACCATGGCCCGGTCCTCACCGATCGATCGTCCTTGTGCGATGCGGATCTCGCTCTTCATGAGCGTGGCATTGGTGAAGATGCTGAAGGCGTCGAGACTTTCGGCGATCAGACCGAGCCGTTTGCGGGCCTCGACTTCAACGCCGTAGTTTTCGGCGCTTTCGGCATTGACGAAGCTGATCACACGCGTGCCCGATGTCGCGAGGTAAACGCGTTCGATGGGACTGTCGAACGATTTTGCGAACACGCCCACCGACAGGACCTCGCCCGAGTTCGGGTACCATTCCCAGCGTGCATCGAAGTTCTGGATCAGAGTCCGCTCGAGACCCGGGTTGCCGAGTACGTTGTCGCCGCCAAGAACCTCGCGGTACTGGATACCGGCGAGTTCGCGATACTCGGGCCGGGCCAGCGTCTGACTGGCGGACAGGCGGAGTGTTGCGGTCTCGCCGAGTCGCATGTTCACGCTGAGCGCGGGCAACACATCGGTGTAGCGCGGCGTCGTTGTGATCGAGCTGCCGATCGTGGGTGTGGCGACGACATCCGTCTCGGACCTTTCGTAGCGCGCACCGCCGATCACGCGAATTCTGTCTGTCAGGCCGATGTCGAGCATGACGAAACCCGCGTAGAGCCGATCCTCTGCGGTGTATGCGCCGCCCTGACTGAGCGGTGTGATGCGGAACACGCGGTCATCGCTGCCGGAGAAGCGGCCATCGAAGATCTGCTCGGGCCGCAGCTCGCGTTCTTCGCGGCCGAGCGCGCCCGTCGAGATGCTGTAGGCGCGGTTGTCTGAATCGCGATTCGTCCTGCGTACGACGGCGCCGACCTTCAAGGCATTCTTTTTGCCCGGGTCGCCGAACGAAAGGCGATAGTTCAGAGAGCCTTCATGGCTGGTTTCGCCGAGTTGGCCGAACGTCCGCACCGCGCCTTCGTTGCTCACGCTGAACCAGGCGGGCAGCAGTGTCGCGCCGGAGACCGGATCGGACTGCATCGCATAGACGATCTCGGACCGATCCGGCTCATTGCGCTCGACGCCGGACGCGGTGAGTCCCCAGTCCATGTGGTGTCGATCGTTCAGCTCATGTTCGCCCTCGAGCTGCGCCGAGTACACGCTTCGCTCGACAAAGCGAAGTCGATCGATGCGCAGGGGCAGGCCGCCGTGATTCTCGCTCGAGCCGATCTCCGTGCGGCCCTCGTTGTCGGATGTGCGGTTGTACGTTGCGTTCGCGATGAGGCGAGTGCGTTCGCCGAGCAGTGTCGACAGATTCATGAGGCCGCCCCACAGGATGCTCGTGCGGGCGGTCGCCCCATTGAACCGATCGACTTCGATCGTGCTGCCATCCTCGCCGGCGAGGGCCTGAGCGCGGACCTCGTCTGCCCTGACTTCGTTGTTCCGCGAGTACGTTGCCGATACGAGATACGATGTCCGCTGGCCGAACAGCGGGTCGGTGCCACCGACGGAAAGGCCAGCCGACAGGTTCGGCGAAGGCGAGTTCGCGTCGGTCGACCACGCGTTCCGGAACGCGTTTACCATCTGGTTGACCTGGTCCTGTGAGACCGGCCCAGTGAAATTGCCGGCCTGCCGCACGAGGTCCGGGAGCTGGCGATCGTCGCCGGCCATACCGAGCCATTCGCCTCCGACCGTCGGTGCACGCGACAGCGATCGGCCGGTCACGCGATCGTTGGCGCCCGTACTCAACGAGTACACGATCTGACGCTCGCCCGTGAACTCGCGCGTCTGGATATCTACCTGTGCACCACTGAAGTCGCCCGGCTGATCGGGCGTGAACGTCTTCGCCGTCGTAATCGACTGGAGCAGGCCGCTCGGGAACAGGTCGAGCGGTACGACTTTCCGTTCCGGATCGGGGCTCGGGATCCGTGCGCCGTTGAGCGATGTCGTGGTATAGCGCTCGCCCAAGCCACGCACGAACACGAACTTGCCGCTCTGCACCGTCACGCCGCTGACGCGCTGCATCGCCGCCGCAGCATCGCTGTCGGGGCTGCGTGCAATCTGCTCGGCGGTGATGGCGTTGACGATGTTCGTGGCCGTGCGCTGCCGGTCGAGCGCACGACTCACACTGCCTCGCTCTTCGCCTGCGGAGACTTCGATGGTTTCCAGCTCGAGTGCCTGTGTGTCGAGGGCGACCGTCTGTTCGACCGCGCCGCCCGGCGGAACGATCACATCCGTGACCGTCTTGGCCGCAAAGCCGAGACTCTGTATGTGCAGTGTGGCAGCGCCCGCGGGCACTTCATCGATGACGTATCGGCCATCGACGCCGGTCAGCGCCCCCGGCCCTGCTTCGACACGCACGATCACGCCGACCAGACCCTGCCCTGTCTGTGCATCAACAACGCGGCCCACGATCCGGCCGCCCTGGCTCTGCGCGACCATCGGCGAGGCCAGCGTGGCAAGGAAGAGGGCCGTAGCGAAGCCCGCTCGAAGCAACGATCTTTCCGAGCACCGGATCATGGTTCAGGCCTTTCAGTCAGGACAGTTGGCAGACCGCGCGCGATCTGCGCCCACTCAATCCTGAACCGTGCCCGTTTCGGTTCGTGCACGGATACGTAACGGAATCGTCACCACGGAGATCGAACCACGGAATCGATAGAGAAGGCGGAAATCGACATCGCGGAACTCGCGGAAGCGTGGGCCCTGCTTCCGCTCGAGGATCGCATCGCTGGTTTTCGCTTGCTGGAGGCACACGATGCCGAAGAGTTCTTCTTCGACCTCGATGCCGCGGATCAGGCCGAGATCCTGAACGCGATCCCGCCCGCCGAGCGGCGTCGCTGGATCCGGCTGCTGCCGCCCGACGACGCGGCCGACGCGATCCAGGCCGCGCACGAGGAGATCCGCACCCCGCTGCTGAACCTGCTCGACGAGACCAAACGGAACGAAGTGTCGGCGCTGCTTGCCTATGCGGAGGACGAGGCGGGCGGGCTCATGAGTTCGCGGTACGCCCGTGTCCGGCCCGATATGACGGCGGACGAGGCGATCTCGTACCTGCGCAAGCAGGCCACCAGCACGATCGAGCCCGAAACCATCTATTACGTCTACGTTCTCGACAGCGGCCAGCGCCTCCTCGGCGTGATCTCGTTCCGTGACCTCTTCGCGGCGCCGGGCACGAAACAGGTGCGCGACATCATGACGACCGAAGTGCTGACTGCGCCGGAAGAGATGGACCAGGAGGCGCTCGCGCACCTCTTCTCCGAACACGACCTGCTGGCCGTGCCCGTCGTCGATGAGAACCGCGTCCTGAAAGGCATCGTCACGGTCGATGACATCGTCGACGTCGTCGAGGAGGAAGCGACCGAGGACATCCAGAAGCTGGGCGGCATGGAGGCGCTCGACGAGCCGTACATGCGCACCGGCTTCGCATCGCTCGTCCGCAAACGCGGCGGCTGGCTGGTCCTGCTCTTCTTCGCTCAGTTGCTCACGGCCGAAGTCATCCGTTTCTTCGAAACCGAACTCGCTGCACTTACCGCACTCACTCTCTTCATCCCGCTCATCCTCAGCAGCGGCGGCAACTCTGGCTCACAGGCATCGACTCTCGTCATCCGCGCCATCACGGTCGGCGAACTGCGCGTGCGGGACTGGTGGCGCGTTGCCAGACGCGAACTCGCCGCCGGCCTCGCCATGGGCGCCATCCTCGGCATGCTCGGGCTCGCGCGCGTCCTGCTTGCTGCCGCCATGGGGACCGACTACAATACCGAAGCAGTACGCCTCGGTTGGGTCGTCGCCGGAAGCCTCGTCGGCGTCGTGCTCTGGGGAACATTGATCGGTTCGATGCTGCCCTTCCTGCTGCGTCTCGCCCGCCTCGATCCCGCTTCCGCTTCCGCACCGCTCGTCGCCACGCTCTCCGATGTTACCGGACTGCTCATCTACTTCACGATTGCCACCCTGATCATGTTCTGAGGCGTTTCTGGGGCTGGTTTCTGAGGCTGGTTTCCTGGAACGGCAACGGATGCGGGGCCGGACTGACCGCTCTGCTCGTCGCTTTCCTACTCCAAGGCTGCGGACGGCGTCGGGTCTGTCTGGTCAGGGGATCGTCCTGCGGATCCAGCGGCTAACGCCAGATGCGAACGGAGCCATAGGTGACATCATCGACAGTGGCGACCATCGTGAGGTCCCGGCGTTCGATGTACCTGCGCCATTCGAGGAAGCGTGCGTGCTGCGGGTGCGTCGTGTCGGCGAGGCCGTCGAAATAGCGCTGCATTGCATCATCGATCAGGATCACATCGGGCCCGACGCGGTCGATGGCAACGTCGAGCGGGACCGCTCCATCTGTGAAGCGCGGATCGTTCCACCAGACCGGCACCAGCCAGCTGATGTAGTCGGAGCCGGGACCGAGCCAGAATCGCTGGAGTCCGAGCACCCGGCCGCCCTCGGGCACGTGCGTCGCAATCCGTTGTGTAAACGATGCGTATGCGGTTGTGGCGTGTGCGCCGGCTTGCCAGCGTACGATCCGGACCACGCCTTCGCCCGCGGCCGCCGCGAAGAGGGCGCCAACGAGGATCGTATATATTGCAATATTATGCTCTGGCTTGCGGCCGGTGACCGGCATACTCTCGACAGCACGGCTCTCGATCTGTCGCACTGCATGATTGTACGCGCCGGGACCGGCGTGTCGCCAGGTCCGTGTGATGGTTCGGGCGAGAAGAAGAACGGCCAGCGGCCAGACGGCAATCAGGTAGTTGTACGTCTTGACCTGGACGAGTAGTGCGAAGAGCGTGACGTGCACAACCAACGCGATCGCAATCGCAAACGCCAAGCTCTCCCGGCTGTGCTCGACCGGGAGGCCGGAGCCTTCAGCAGGGGAACCGGTGGCCGGGAGCGCGCGCGCATCGTCCGAACCGGATGCTGTCCGCCCGGTCCTGCGTGTTCTGCTCGCGCGGAGTGTGGAAACCAGCGCGACCGGCACACCCACGAGAACGATCCAGAGTCCGGGACTGGTCCACAGGGACCGCCACGGATCTGCGAATGCGAGGACGGGGCGGTAGCGGAACCGTTCGCGCATGACGTTATCGAGCAGAAACCGCGGATCCAGCACGTCGTACCGCTCGACGAGCAGTTGCTGCTGACCCACGAAATCGTTCCAGTTGGAAAGGATCCAGATCGCGAGCGGCAGCATCGCCAGCAAGAACCCTGCGCCCAGCTGTAGCGAAGCACGCAAACGGCCGACATCCGGAGGTTCGCGCAGCAGGAGCACCAGAAGCAGTGCGATCAACCAGAAGCCGCCGTAGACGTGCGCGATCGTCGCGGTACCAGCAAGGACACCGCTCATCAATCGGAACAGAGCGGCTGCGTGGCCTGTGGCTGAATCGAACGTGAGCAGCGCAGCCAGACCGAATGCGGGGACAAGGATGTCGTACCGGGCAACGCGCGCGATATCGAGGAGCGGAACTCCCGACGTCCCGTTCCAACCGCCCGTGGGCGCGAGAACGAGCAGAGCCGTGGCGGCCGCGAATCCGCACGCACCGCCACCTGCGCGCACGCCTGCCGCGAACGTCAGCACGAGTACCGCGAGACCGGCGAGCACGGTCGGAATGCGCATTGACACGGTACTCACGCCCATCGTCCTGAATACGCCGGCCTGGAGGAGCGCAAGAAGAGGCGGGTGCAGGTAGACGTGTCGTTCGGCGCCGTGGAAACCGGCGAACATCGGATTCCCGTACTCGCCGGTCGCAGCAAGGTGTGCAGCCGATGCAGCGATGTACGGCTCGTCCTCGTGAACGACCGGGAAACGGTCGAGGTTCGCGAACGAAAGCAGCAGATACGCGCCCGTGAGAACCGCGAGCCCACCGAATCGAATGGCGCGTTCGCCGGACCCGCCGAGCGCAGCATCGCCAATCTTCAGATCTCTACCTCTCCTTGACGATCCCGTGAGCTTCATAGCGGCGCGCCAGCGCGTTCTCACTGCGCAGCGCATCGCGGAACGTAATCGTCTTGCCGGCAAATGGACGAACCGGGTTCGGTCAGCGACAGATGGTGTGTCCGTATCCTGCCAATGCGTCTCCTGAAATAGTGCCGGTCGGGGATCTCGTCATCGGGCCTGTACTCGAACCCCAGGTGGTTCAGCTTGGTGACGAGTTCAAAATATCGTCGATTTCGCGACCTTCGTAGCGATCCGGCGGGCCGTTTCAGATCCCGTGCCCATGGCACAACAGCCTGTGGTTCAAATACTTAGCTGTTGAGCTGGCGGTTCGCCGGGAGGCGGCATGCAGGGTGCCCCAATGGGAGCCGCCTCTGAGTCCCGCCCCGTCTGAGACGCGGATCTCAAACCAACGGCAAAGGAGGAACAGGCGATGAAGCCGGGAACGCGATTCCACAGCGGTGTGGCGTATTGCGCGCTGCTGCTTTCTGGAACGGCGATGCAAGCAGGCGCGCAGGCGGCCGCAGCGCATCGCGTGTCATCGACTGCCGCCGTCACGGCGAGAAGCAAGCTGCTCGTGGCGGAGTCATCGTTTGCGCAGGAGCAGCTGCAATACAGTCGTGTGCGGAAGGCGCAACGTTCAGCCGGTCCGAAGATCCTTCGGCTGTTCACGGAGAAGGGCATCCGCTACCCTGCCGCGGAGGTGTACCTGCGCGCGTTCAAGCAGGAGCGAGCCCTGGAGGTGTGGGTCAGGCCTGCGAACGAGACGCGCTTCCAGCTGCTGAACACGTACGCGATCTGTGCGGCATCTGGCGAACTCGGCCCGAAGCGGCGACAGGGTGATGCACAGGTGCCGGAAGGTTTCTATACGATCGATCGATTCAACCCGTTCAGCTCGTACCATCTGTCGATGCGGGTCAATTATCCGAACCAGCGCGACCGGATCGTGAATCGCGGCAGGCGGATGGGTGGCGACATCTACATTCATGGCAGCTGCAAGTCGATCGGCTGCCTCGCGGTGACGGATGGCGGCATCGAGGAGATCTACTGGCTTGCCGTCGAAGCGCGTGCGATGGGCCAGCGGTCCATTCCGGTCCACATCTTCCCGGCGCGCATGGAGTCCAGCGCATGGCGACGGGTTCGCGCGGCGTACTCGAGTGATACCGAGTTACTCGACTTCTGGGAAACGCTCGAGCCGGGTTACTCGTACTTCGAGAAACACCGTCGCCTGCCGCCGATCGCCGTGAGTGCACGGGGCGTGTATGCCCTCGGTCGTGTGAGCACCTGACCCATATACATTGTCGACGATCACCGTCGTACGCTCGCACCGCGTCGGCCGTACGCCCGGCCTCGCGCAGCAGCTCGGCGCGGATCGCGCCAAGCAGGGAACGGAGCCGCGCTGACGTCATTGCGCCCGATTCGCCGGGTGGCGAGCGACCGACAATCGCGGAGTTCCTCGCATCCCGCGGATACGTCACCGGTGGTTTCGTCGGCAACACGATCTTCGCCGATCGCGAACGCGGGCTCGGCCGCGGCTTCTCGCGTTACCTGCGGATCGGGTCAACGCCGAGTTCCTGAACTGGCTGGATGACCGCGAAGGAAGACTTTCTTCGCGTTCTTCAACTATTGCGATGCGCACGCACCGTATCTGCCACCGCAGCTGTTCGCGGGCAGCTTCGGTGTGACATCGCCGTGAGCATCATCGACCTCGCCGATCTGGGCGAACATCCGCTGGCCGGCCAATCGCTGCGACACCCTGGGCCCCGGCAGCCGATGCGGTCGGTGCAGAGAACGCAGTGGTCTATGCAAGCACGAGAAAGAGCAACGAGCGCACGAGCCTCATGTGCACGGTCATTGCGATTCTGCTCGACGAGCTGGGCGGCTGTCGTCGCGGCTGAGTGAGGGGCTTGTGAACTCGACAAGCACGCCGCCTCGGGCGAATCGCGGTCTGCGTGCATCGAGCGCGTGTTGCGGCGCCATTTCCGCCGACGGGCGCGCCCGATGAATGCGCGCGATCGCAAGCGGATCGATGCCGCAGCCGAGCGTCTCAATGCCGAAGCCGGTCGAGGAACTCGTCCACCCGGAAGGTTCCCTCCTTAACTGCGTGCAACGGCTTTCATGGAGACTCCTCATGATTGACGTGCGCTGTCCATAGGTCGAATCCAACGAGGTTTGGGTTGTCCAAGTTGTTGGAGGCCAGAATCTGACCCTGCGGATGAACTGTGAGCGGCGTGTCGAACCGCTGGCGAGCCACAATACGCCCCGTATTCGAATCGACGACCTCGATAACAGAATCGTAATCCCGCGCATACTCCACAGGATCGAAAGGCCTCTCGCGCTGTGACTCGAACTGGGCGGGCGGAGTCCAGTCCGTAGCGGCCGTACGGAGCAGAACCCAAACCAGGCCCTCTTCATCCTCCCACAGGGCATTCAGAACCGTGCGTGGGCGTTCGCCGAGCTTCTCGAAGTGAATCGACTCCTCGAACCAATCGGAATCGACCTCGACACGAAGATGCTTCGATCCGCTGGCAGGGTCCCACTTCTCGAGAACGTAACGACCCGGAGGGGCCGCCCAGACCCCTGCCCCGTCCCGTGACGGACCCACAATACGAGTGGTGACAAGCTCCAAGTCCCATCGGTGCTGTGCTGTATCGGTACCGAACGATCTCTGAATCACCCCTGTTGGATCGACGGCGTGAATCGGATACCCCGCATGTTCCGGCGTGGTCAATTGCTGTGCAACCACATACGTCCCATCCTCCAGAACCATCGTTGGCGGTGCCTCGAACCTTTGCTCACGAGCGAGTGTCAGATCAGGCGCGAACACCGATACCCTTCGGTTCAGATAGTCGTAGATGTGAATTGAATCGCCAGCACCCAACAGCGGAGATGCCGGCGAGCGGAACTCGCCAGGGCCTTGCCCGCGGCGGCCCAAGATCGTGCCGAACGAGCCGTCCCTTTCGTAGATCAACGCACCGTCGGAACCGCCGGTCAGGAGGCGGCCGAGATGGTCGCGCACCACCTTGCGTTCGACGTCCTGTCGGAGTTCGCCGAGTGCCTCTGAGTCGGTTATGGTTGCGACCGGCGTGAGCGTGATCCCGCATGGGCGCGACCCACAGCGCCCTGAATCTCCTTCGGGGGAGCATGCGATGCCAAAAAGAACCAGGGCCAGACCACCTACGGTGCCGTGGACCCTCTTCATGCCACCTCCAACTGTTCCAGCTCGACCGTGTTACCTTAAACCATGATGAGCTGAACTGAAAGGCTCCGGAACCAGGATCGTACGGCAATGTGGCTTGCCGGCACATCTGAGCGTGGCCATGCCCGGACGCGACGTGTTCTCGCTTTTCCACGGCCTCAACCCATGCATCGTCTCGCCTCCGGCGAAAGGAGGTTGCCGCAGCCGCTCGATCGAACGGCCCGCGAACCGCACCGCGAGCGACGAACCACGACCGAGGTGTTCACGCTGGCCGAGCGGGCGCGCGTGGCACCTGCCATATGAACCCGTGAGTGACGCAAAATCACTAACGGTCCCTCCAAGTCGAAGACTGCACCGTAGTTACATGGATCGCCACCCCGGAGCGCCGGCGGGCATGCTGCCAGCAACCGTCGGGGAGTCCGCTTGCCGTCCTGTGACGGATACTGGTGGTGTCGAACCAGTATTGCTCGTGCCGCGCGACCGATCGCGCTCGCATCGTGCTGCCGCATGTGCACACGGTCTTTCGAACGAGATCCTTGCGCTCGCGGCCAGGAGATTGCACCATGCTTCACGTTGGCGCCGACCGCTACGAGCGAAACGAAGCTGGCCTCCATGGGTGCGCCGGCCGGCCCGCCCACACAAGCCCGACGCGAACTGAAGCGCGCCGACGCCTTTCAACGGGTACGTGGTGGACGACATGTCGAGAACGACAACACGCCATGGGTGAAAAGCAAAGTTACACACCACCACGACGAGAGATGTGTGATGTGGTTTTCAAGCTCAGACGATCGTCTCCTTACCGACTCGTGAATAGGCCAGCTAAATGTGCTGGACGTTCGGCCGCAAAAAGAGGAACGGTCCCACCATGGCACTGGTTTGAATCAATGCGAGAGACCAATCCTCAGTAGATGAACCACAAGCGAGAGCGAGAACGAGAGGAGCGGATAGAGAGCAATTACACACCCACCACCACCCGCCAGCTGCCTGGCGCGCACTCTCAGCGGACGAGAAGCAGTCCTCCTCCGGACCTGGGTCGGCATCATCCGGAACGCCGAGCGGCCGGGCGAACGCGGACTGGCGCCGCAAGCATGGGGGCTGGCCTGCCGCACACGCGCTCCGACAAGGACAGGTACGATGCCCAGGATCACGACGACATGTGCACTCCTGATGATCTGCGGGCTGCCCGCGGCGGCGCAGGTCACGGACCGTCACATGCACAGGGCTGGGGCGACGCACGCCGGCAGTCTTGGCGACGTCTCGTTCGAGAACTCGGGCGGCGCGGCGGCGCAGGAGCCGTTTCTGCGCGGCCTTGCCCTGCTGCACAGCTTCGAGTACGAGGAGGCCGCGGAGGCCTTCCTCGCCGCACAGACCGCGGACCCGGCCTTCGCCATGGCGTATTGGGGCGAGGCACTGACGTACGCGCACCTGCTCTGGGGCGAGGATGATCCGGCGTCGGCACGGGCGGCGCTCACTCGTCTCGGGCCCACACCGGAAGCGCGCCTCGGCCTCGCCGGCTCGGTGCGCGAGCGGGCGTACGGCGCGGCCGTCGAAGCGTTTTTCGCGGATGCCGATGTCGCGCAACGCGTACACGCCTTCGCGGATTCGTTGCGACGCGTCCTCGCTGCTTACCCGGATGATGTTGACGCACTCGCGTTTGGCGCGCTATCGCTGATGTTCACCGAGTACGTGGGCATGCTGTCTCCGGAACAGCGTCACGCCGCTCGTAACGAAGCGATCACGTTGGCGGAACGCGCGTACGCGGCGAGCCCCACGCATCCCGGCGCGGTTCATTACCTGATCCACGCGACGGACGACCCCGACTTTGCGGCGAGGGGCGAGGCGGCGGCGCGCAGCTATGCGGAGCTTGCGCCCGACGCAGAGCATGCGCTGCACATGCCGTCGCACATCTTTCTACAGCTCGGGCTGTGGGACGAAGTCGTTGCGTCGAATGAGCGGGCGTGGGCCGCGTCGCGTGCCGAGATCGCGGCGCGCGGCGGATCCAACGCGGACGTCAGCTTCCATGCGCTCCAGTGGCTCCAGTACGGTTACCTGCAACAGGGTCGTTATCACGAAGCGCGTGCGCTCGCCGATACCGCGCGTGCCGTATTGCACGGCCTCGACCTGAGCGACGCGCAGCATGTGGATGCCCGCTACATCGTCGCAGAGCTGGAGTTCGTACACGCCGCCAACACGGGTGAGTGGTCGGCACGTGCGTGTGAGCGTGTGCACCTGCCGCGGATGGACGCCGAGCCGGCCTCCGATCGCGAGCGTTCGTTCCGCACGGTCGCTCTCGTCCAGAGCGTCATTGCGGAGATGCGTTGCACCGGCCGTGAAGGTGAGGCGGCGCGCGCGCTGCGGGCGGCCGCATCCTCAAACGATGCAGCGGCTGCGCCGATGCTGCGGACGAGCGTGACATTGCTCGATGCCGTGGCGCGGCAGACTCGAGGCGATCACGCCGGCGCCAGCGCGTTGCTGGCTCCGCTCGCTGACGCGCCGGTCAGGCCGCCGGTAGGACCGCCGCTGCTGCCGCGCGTGCACGAGTTGCTGGCCGAGTCCATGATGGCGCAGGCCCGGCCGCGCGATGCGGCGGCGCTGTACGAGCGCGCACTGAGGCTGACACCGAACCGTGCCGCGGCTCTGATCGGATTGGCGCGCGCGCACGCCGCGGTGGGTGACCGCGCGGCGGCCGCTTCGGCATGGAGGCGGCTGCTGGTCAACTGGCACCGGTCAGACGCGGACCTCGAGGTTCTGGCGGAGGCGCGCCGCATGACCACGGGGTCCTGACCGGCCTGACGCCGCGGCGGAGATGGTCGCAGAAGGACTCGAACCTTCGACCTCACGGATGTGAACCGTGCGCTCTATCCAGCTGAGCTATGCGACCTGCCTGATCGGGTCCCCCGTCGAGGCGCCGGCCGACCGGGTCCGGATACCCCCACGGGGAATCGAACCCCGGTTTTCTGGCTGAGAACCAGATGTCCTTGGCCACCAGACGATAGGGGCCTGCCGGCGGAACGGGGCACGAAGAATAATCGTCGCCGCACGGAGGGGTCAACCCGGCACCATCCGTCCTCACCGGCATCACGGCATGAGCCGAGCTCTCCAGAATCCGATCGATGGCAGCGTCAGGGACCCGCGAACCGCAGAACCGTCAGGCCGCCACTTCCCGACTTCCGTGCGCCGGGCGCGGAGCAGAAGCCGCGGTGATGAGTTGCTGTACGTGGGCTCTCTGGAGGCGGTAAAGGCCGGCGCCGTAGACGCTCGACAGGATCGTCAGTACCAGCCAGACGAGCGCCTGTGCGGGGGCGGCCGGCAGAAAGCGCAAGCCGATGGTCAGCGCCCCAAGAGGCAGCGCCCGCATCACCACTGCACGAACCGCCTCGCCAAACTTCTCGGCCACGCGGCCGCGCCACTCGGCCACGATGTAGCCGAGCACGGTGAAGGATACGACCATCTCAAGGGTTCGCAGGATGCCGATGCGGTCGATTCCCGTAGTCGGGCCGTCCGGCCGAGCGAACCATGCAGCACTCAGCAGGTACGTCGCAAAGATCGGCATCGCAGCCCGGAGTGCGATTCGTTCGAAGCGGCGATCGCCCCCGGTCCTCGCTCCGGTGCCTGCCCGAATTCGCACGAACGCTGCCACCGCAAGCGCGAGCAACAGAGCCGGGCCCGGGTACTGCGGCACGGCCGGGAATACGCCGACGAACGTCCCGAGGCCCGCCGCGAGCGCGAATGCGTACACGGAGGCCAGCCCTGGCCGGCCAGGTCGGTGGCGGTGCACGAAGGCCAGCAGTTGTCCGCCGAAGAGGCCAGTCAGGAGAAGCAGACCGAGTCTCTCTGCATCGGCGCCCACGGCGAGGCTGCTGAGCCAGAGCAGCGGGATGAGCATGTAGATGAGTCCCATCAGCGGGATCTCGAGCGAAAGTCGGCCCACGAGTTGGGAATCGGGCCGGATCCACTTCGCCACGCGATCGCAGAGAAGCGCGCCGGCCCATGCGCCGGCCCCGTTCGCAATGATGTCCATCGGGGACGCGAAGCGCGCCGGTTCGAAGATCTGAATGGTCTCGATGATCGTGCTCGCGAGCAGCCCGATGGCGAGGACCTGTAGTGCCGCAGGATCGACGCGGGAACCGCCTCGTGTTACGCGCAGTACCTGCCCCGGGTCCGCCTGGCCGGAGCCCGCGAGGCGCTGAAGAAAGCCGAGCGGCAGAAACAGCAGCACGTTGGCGCTGGCGTCGAGCAACGTCCATCGCATGGTCGGGCGAAACCCGTCCGGCATCTCGAAGCGGAACGGTACGAGCGTGATGACGGCGATGACCGCCAGGTAATAGCCGAGCATCGCGATGGTGAGTCGGGTCCCGGTGTCGCCGCGCCAGTGATGGAATCGGGCCGGCGTGATGTCGCCTTGCATGCCCCGAGGATCGGCACTCCGCGGTCGGAAATGGCCTGCCGGCGGCGGCTTGCGAGACGCCTGGCCGCAGGCCCATCGGATTCCGGGCACGTTTGGACTAGCTTCCGGCGTCACTTTCCGGGGGTCCGGACGTGACCTGTCACGACAGGCGGGTTGCGCACCACCGCCCCCAACGACGGGCCGCATGGATTGAACCGAAGGAGAGAGAAGATGAGTCTGAACTGGAGGTTTGGGAGGACGGGCCGAGGTGGCTCGAAGACCGTCTGCGGCGGGGGACTGCTGCTTGCGCTTTTCGCGCTCGTCCCGGCACACGACGCGAGGGCGCAGCAGAACACGTATCGGATTTCAGGAACCGTCGTCGACTCGACGACGCGACAGCCGCTCGCCAATGTCGCGGTCACACTGGGCACGATGCACATCGGCACACTGACCGGCGCGGGCGGCCGGTACGAGCTGTCGCCGCGCGTGGCGCCGGGCTCGCACACGCTCGAGTTCTCGTTGATCGGCCGCGAGTCCGTGTCCCGGCCGATCGAGCTGGGCAACACCCTCACGATCGAAGTCCCGCCGGTCATGATGCGCGAATCGGCGGTCCAGCTCGACGAGATCGTCGTCACGGGAACAGGCGTGGCGACCCAGCGGCGCGCGCTCGGCAATGCCGTCTCGGTCGTGTCCGGTGACGTGATCGCGAACGCGCGATCCGCGACGGTCGATGCCGCACTCCAGGGCAAGATCGCGGGCGCGCAGATCATGTCGAACAACGGATCGCCGGGCGGCGGTGTCTCCGTCCGCCTGCGCGGGACCAGCTCGATCGTCGCCGGCGCGGAGCCGCTTTTCATCGTCGATGGTGTCATCGTCGACAACAGCTCGGACCAGCAGATCAATTTTGGCTATCGCACCAATCCGTCGAACCGGCTGGCCGACCTCAACCCGAATGACATCGAGCGCGTCGAGGTTCTGAAGGGCGCGGCAGCGGCGGCGCTCTACGGCTCACGCGCCAACAACGGCGTCATCCAGATCTTCACGAAGCGCGGGTCCGCCGGCGAGACGCGCATCGACCTCAGCACGCGCGCCACGTACAACCAGCTCGAGCAGGAACTGCCGTGGGCTCTTACACCCGTCCAGCCCGACGGCACGCCGGTTCAACGATTCAATCACGGCGATCTCGTGTTCCGCAATGCATGGGGCAACGAGACCGCCGTGTCGGTATCGGGCGGCGGCGATCAGACACGGTTCTACCTGTCCGGCAACTACAACAAGGACAACGGCATCATGATCGGCTCCGCCAATGAGCGGATGGGTGGCCGCCTCAACATCGATCAGACCGTGGGCGACTGGCTCAATCTCTCGGCTGGCTTCAACTACGTGCGCAACAAGGGCGATCTCCTGATCAACGGCGAGAATGGAACCGGCGGCGTCCTGACTGCGATCGTTTTCACGAACACGAACGTCAATCTCGCCGAGCGTGACCCCGAGACAGGCGAGTTCGTGATCCGCCAGACGACGTTCCCGAATCCGCTCGAAGTAGTCGAGCGGTGGGGATCACCCCAGACGATCAACCGCTTCGTCGGTTCGTTCCAGGCGCGCGCAACGCCTGCCGGATTGCCGTCGATCGAGTACCGGCTCGGTTATGACACGTATGCGATGGAGACAGATCTCTTCATCCCGCGCGGCACGCCCGTCGAACCAACCGGCAGCTCGACGGCAGTGACGCGCAACCAGTTCCTCATCAACAACGATGTCGTCGCAAACTACTCGTTCGACACTGGCGCACTGCAACTGACATCCTCGGCGGGTATGAACCACACGTACTCGCGCGAACAGACCGTCAATGCCCGGGCGGAAGACCTGACTCCCACGACCGAGCTGGTGCGCGGCGCGGTGCAGTTCGCGAGCCAGAACCGGTTCGAGACGGCCACATTCGGTTTCTTCGCGCAGCAGCAGGTCGGCTTCCAGAACCGGCTCTTCCTGACCGGGGCTTTACGCTGGGACGCCTCCTCGACGTTCGGCAAGGACGAGCGCTGGCAGCTCTATCCCAAGCTCAGCGGCTCCTACGTCCTGTCCGAGACCGACTGGTTCCAGAACAATCTGGGCTCTCTGTTCAGCGAGCTCCGCCTGCGTGGCGCACTCGGGTTCGCCGGCAACCAGCCGCCCGTCGGTGCCGCGTACTCGCGCATTCCGCGGTACACCGGTGTTACCAACATCGACCGCATCGGCCTCGTCCACCTCGCCAGCGCCGGTAACCCTGGCCTCAAGCCGGAGCGGCAGAGAGAATGGGAACTCGGCTTCGATGCCGGCCTTTTCCAGGACCGGCTCGGTCTGGCATTCACCTATTACAACCAGTACGTGACGGATCTCCTGCTCACCCGGCCATTCCCGCCGAGCACGGGCTATGGCTCGATTCTCGATAACGTCGGTGAACTGAGCAACAAGGGCGTCGAACTCCAGGTCAACACACGCAACGTGGATGCGCCGGACTTCGGCTGGAACACGACCTTCAACTTCTCGCTCAACCGGAACCGCGTCGAGAAACTGGCCGGTAGCGCGTTCACCGAGGGTTACAACAACTACGTTGCCGAAGGCCATGCCCTTGGCGTGTGGAAGCTGTTCGATGTCAAGCGCGACGCGAGCGGCAACGTGATCGAAGACGGCACCGGGCCTGTGCGTACGGACTCGACCGTCGTCATGGGCGATCCGAATCCCGACTTCCTGGCATCGCTTCGAAACGAGTTCCGGCTCGGCCGCAACCTCACGGCCAACGTGCTGCTCGATGGCGTGTTCGGCCATGATGTGTGGAACCAGACGGTCCGCATCATGGACATCTTCAGTGCCGGACCCCTTTATGACCGACTCCTCAAGGGGGAGATCACGCAGGCGTACCGCGCTCGTATCCAGGGCATAACGGGGCAGTACCTCGAGGATGCGACGTTTGTGAAGTTGCGCGAGATCTCGCTGTCGTACCTGTTGCCGCAGGAGTTCGTGGAACGGCTCGGCCTGCGCACGCTTTCACTCGAGATCGCGGGCCGCAACCTCATCACCTTCACGGACTACACTGGCCTCGATCCCGAAACCAACATGTTCGGCACGTCGACGGTCGCGCGCGGAACCGATTTCGCCACCTATCCCAATCCGCGCACGTTCAGCTTCGGCATGCGGGCGGGGTTCTGATGCCGGTCACTACGAAGACACGAGGAGCACACACCATGATGCGGAAGATGACTCTGGTCGCGTTGCTGTTCGCCGGTCTTGTGGCGAGCGGCTGCGACCTGGACCTGTCGGACCCGAACTCGCCGACCGAAGAGGCGGTGTTCGGTGATGGCCAGAACCTGATCCTTGTCGCGATCGGCCTCCAGGCCGAAGCTGCCGCGATGATGGGGCCCCAGATCTTCGTCTCCAGCCTCACGGCCGATGAGATGGGCGCAGGATCGGCCAGCTTCGACAACTTCAAGGCCGCGGACGCCGGCGACGACCTCGTCGCCGGGCAGTATCTGTCCGAAGCGCCGTGGGCGGCCGCATACCGCGTGAACAAGCTCGCCGAGGATCTGCTCGAAGCCGTGCCCGGTGCGAACCTCCGTGCCGGCACCAGGAGCGGCGTCCTCGCCATGGCAAAGTTGTTCAAGGCGATGGCGTTCGCACACCTCGCCACACTCTTCGAGGCCGCTCCCATCGACGCCGGGATCGACAAGCCGGATGCGGAGTTTGCTTTACGCACCGAGGTACTCGCCGAGGCGATCAATCTGCTCACCTCCGCGCGCAGCGACATTGCCGCTGAACCGCTGTCCGATGAGTTCCGCGACGATGTACAGGCGACCGGGTTCGACGTCGAAGTGACGATCTACGCCATGCTCGCGCGCTACAACCTGATGCTGGGCAATTACGCGGAAGCCGCGTCCGAGGCGCAGTCCGTGCCGCCTGCGGCACGGTCCGAATTCCGTTTCTCGGCCGCCGACCAGAACCCGGTCTACACGATTGCCTACAACTCGGGCAACGCTTGGCAGGTGCGCGCCCGCCAGGAGCTGAGGCTGAATGCGGAATCGGGCGATGAGCGCGTGGACTTCTGGGTTTCGGCAGCCAACATCCAGGGTGCGAGCCGTACGCTCGATGACCTCGCGAAGTACCGCGCACCGGACGAATCCTTCGCCGTCTTCCTGCCGGATGAGATGAAGCTGATCCGCGCCGAGGCCGCGGCCAGGAACAGCGATCTGGCAGCGGCCATCACGCTGATCAATGAAGTGCGCACGCAGTGCGACGTGACCGGTGAACCGGCCGCCTGCCTGAACGCTCTCGATTCGACGGATCTGCCCACGCAGCAGGCTGTTCTGGATGAGATCCTCGAGCAGCGTCGCTACGAGCTGTACTTGCAGGGACTGCGGCTCGATGACCTGCGCCGCTTCGATGTGCAGCGCAAGTACGATTTCCTGCCGCTTCCGCAGAGCGAGTGCGACCGCAACGCGAGCGCACCCTGCTGAGGAAGCTCTGGACCGATGGCCGCGCGGGTCGCGAGTGCTCCGGCGCTCGCGGCCCGCACGTCCGATCCCGCTGGCGACGGTTCTTTCCGTGCAACGCAGGCGACCCGCCAACCCGACGGGCGCCGCTACCCCATGTACGCGCCGTCCTCGCCTTCATCGTATCGCTTGCCGCCGCCGTGTCGCCCGGACCGTCGGCTGCGCAGCGGCAGCGTATCGACGGATTCACAGCTGCCTCGGCCATCGCACAGCACGAGCTGGAATCGCGGTTTCTCGAGGTCCCGTCCAGTGTTTCTGCTGTCGGAACAGTCCGGTGGCTTTCGGCCCGGCCCCACATGGCTGGTACGGCTGCGAGCCGTCGTATGGCCGATTCTCTCGCGGCGATACTCGAAAGTTATGGATTCGACGTTCGCATCGAGCGCTTCGACCCATGGTTGCCCCGGCCGATCCGCGTCGAAGCGACACTTCTTGGACCGGAGCGTCGTGCGCTGAGCGTGCGTGAGCCGCCGGCCGGCAGCGGTGCGGCGGACAGCAGCGCCGTGCTGTGGAACTGGATGGCGTATGCGACGAACGGCGAGGCGGAGGCGGAAGTCGTATACGCGAATTATGGGTTGCCAGAGGACTATGCCGCGCTCGACCGGGCCGGCATTGGCGTGCGCGGCCGTATCATTCTGGCCAGACTCGGTCGCTCGTTCCGGGGTGTGAAAGTGGCGCAGGCGGAGGCGCGCGGCGCGGCGGGCCTGCTGCTTTATCCGGATCCGGCAGGCGATGGTTTCGGCGCCGGCGACACGCTGCCTGCCGGGCCCTATCGTCCGTCGTGGAGCGTCCAGCGCGGTACTCTCATGTACATGTGGAAGTACACGGGCGATCCGCTCACGCCCGGGCGCCCGGCAATCGATGCGATCGACCGGATTGACCCGGCGGACGCGACGAATCTGCCGCGTATTCCTGTGGTAGCGATCGGGTATGCGGATGCGGCGGCCATCCTCGCCTCGCTGGGTGGCCCGTCGCCGAACGGATTCGCGGGTGCGCTCGACATCGGTTACAACGCCGGGCCCGGTCCAGCGCGGATGCGCATCGCATCGGAACAGGCCGTGACACAGCGCCCGATCTACAACGTGATCGCGACGATCCCCGGCAGCATGGATCGACCGATCATCCTGGGCAATCATTTCGATGCGTGGGTCAGCGGCGGTGCAGATCCGCACGTCGGTACGGCCGTAACGCTCGAGGTCGCACGCGGCCTTGGCACGCTGCTGCGCAACGGTTGGAAGCCTCGCCGCACCATCATCATCGCATTGTGGGATGCGGAGGAGTTCGGTGTCGTGGGTTCGACGGAATGGGTCGAGCGGCATATCGAACGATTGTCCGCCGATGCCATTGCGTACTTCAACATCGACACGTACACGGCCGGTACGCTCGACGTCACCGGGTCGCCCGCATTGCGTGACCTCGTCTACGATGCAGCGACGCGCGTGCGTGATCCGGAAACCGGGCGGACGCTCGCGGAGGAATGGGCCGGCCGGCCGCGCGGCGCTCGCGTCGGCGACATTGGCGCGGGCAGCGACTGGACCGCGTTCCTGCACCACGCCGGCGTGCCGTCGCTCCAGTGGACGATGAACGGACGAGGAATCTACGCCGTGTATCATTCGTCGCTCGACACGTTCGACTACGCTCGGCGGTTCGTCGATCCGGAGCTTCGCCACGCCCCCGCGCTCGCCGGCGTCATGGGCGTCTCGTTATTGCGCCTCGCACAGGCGGATGTCCTGCCTTTTCGCTACAGCGCGTATGCCGATCGCATTGCGGAGCATCTGCAGACGCGCCGAGCCGAGGCGGATTCAACGGGCGTTGCATTTGACGTTGCCACGATTCGAACGGAACTCGACCGCTTCCGCGCCGCTGCCGCTGAAGCAGAACGTCAGGCAGCACTCGTCCTGACCGATGCGGATGCGGCCGCAGCGGCTGCACTCAATCGTGCGCTGCCGCGCGTCGAGACGGCGTTCCTGCGTGCGGAGGGACTTCCCGGCCGACCCTGGTACCGCCACCCGCTCAACGCGCCGGGTGAAGCAACCGGCTACGATGCATTGCCACTGCCGTCGATCGCCGAGGCGATTCAGGCAGGCGATACGACGGCGCTGCGACAGGCTGCCGCCGCAGTGGTTGAAGCGTTGCGCGACGCAGCGAACGTGCTCGAAAGCGGGGCGAGAGATTGAGAGAGAAAGCGCGCGGCTGCCGCTGTTGCGACGGGCTGGTCTGAGACAGCTGCGCTCGAGAGAGCTTGACGACCGGTGAGCCGATGCGAACGCGAGCGTGATGACGCTGGTGGCGGTGCATCAGAAGTATGCGAAGTAGTACTCGAGCGACGCATCGCGCATCGTCGCCTGCTGGCTGTAGACCTCATCGTCATCGAGGAACACGCGCATGTGGATCGTCGCGGTGACGGCGGTGTCCGGGTTGATCAGGCGGGCGAGGATACGAAGCCCTTCGCCGAGCGGGTAGCTCTCGTCGATCGGGAGATCGATGACCTGCGTGTCTGCATCAATGAGCGAGACCACAATCTCGCCGTCGTCGTCCGGGAGTGCCGTGAAATTGTTCGACAGTACCAGCTTCAGCGGCACATCGCTGGAACCGGTCACGCGGACGTGAGCGAATTCGGCGTAATCCGGCGTTGTGTCGAGCAGCGAATCGCACGCGGCCGTTGATCCGGTTAGAATCAGGGCGAGCGCGCCGAATCGTCTATACGTGCGCGCGGGCAACCTCATCGGGCCTCCGGCGGAAGGAGCAGGCATCTGTCAGATCGTCTTCAAACTCGTTCAACGAACGTGCACGGCGCCGGTCTCGTGACTGGTGGTCTGTGACGCGACCTGGCAGGACGTCGGTTGCCGGCGGCAGGCGCCCGCACAGCCCGCCCGGGCCTCGGCGCCGTCACACGGCCGCACTGGCCACGTTCGGTCTGATTCTACACGTGACCGGCTGCAACGGCACCTCCGGGAGCGATACGCCCGAGGTGCCGCGTGAGCCGGGCGATCCGCTGCCCGGGCTGTCCGCCGATGAGCGGGCTCGCTTCGACGCCGGTCTCGCCCTTTTCGATCGGATCTACACAGCGGAGGAAGGGCTGGGCCCGTTCTTCAACGAGAACCAGTGCAGCGCCTGCCACACGGACCCGGTCTCGGGAGGGTCCGGCGAGCAGTCCGCCATCCGCGCAACCCGTTTCATCGCGCCCGACCGATGCGAACTGCTCGCTGCCGACGAGGGCGAGAATCTCCAGACGAATGCGACCGACGCGCTTCGTGCACACGGCATTACAGCGCGGCCCTCGCCGCACGGCGCGACCGAGCGGGCTCTCACGTTCGTGCCTTTCCTCTTTGGCCTCGGGCTGGCCGAGGCCGTGCCCGATGAGACGCTGCTCGCACTCGCAGACCCCGGCGATGAGAACGACGATGGCATCTCCGGCCGCGTCGGTTTCGACCGCGCAGGCCGCGTCGCCCGCTTCGGTCGCAAGGCCGAGCACGCGACCATCGCCGACTTCACCGCGGGCGCCCTCCTCCTCGAGATGGGCCTGACCTCGCCGGTTCACCCCGTCGAGCCCGGCGTATCGGGCGCGCCGCTACCGGCCGATGCCGATCCCGCATCGGATCCCGAAGTCGATGCCGAAACACTCGCACGGCTGGCCGACTTCGTTCGCTTCCTCGCCCCTCTGCCTCGCCGCCTGCCAGAGGATGCTGCTCTGCGGCCCAACATGGAGCGCGGCGAAGCGCTGTTCGCGAGTGTGGGCTGCACAGGTTGTCACGTCCCGGCTCTCGAAACAGGACCGAACGAGGTCGCCGCACTCGATCGCAAACCCGCAACGCTCTACTCCGATTTCCTGCTTCACGACATGGGTCCCGGGCTCGCGGGCGCGTGCGGCGTCGCGGCATCGCCCACCGAGTACCGCACCGAACCTCTCACCGGTGTCGGCTACCGCCGTCGTCTCCTGCACGATGGCCGCACACGCCGTCTGATCGACGCGATCCGTGCGCACGGCGGCGAGGCAATGCGTGCAAAAGCAGCATTCGATGCGCTCGGCCGCGTCGAACAGGAGCGTATCCTCGAATTCCTTCGCACGCTCTGAACCCGGACCGCTGTTCGTTTGAAGCGTGTGAGACGCCGAGCCGGGCCGCCACGTCTTCCTGTGTGAGGCCAGCGACTCGCGACGGTCGCGGAGCATTGTACCGAATCTGCTCATGACGCCTCCGTGGATTCGGAATCAACGGCGCCTGCGCCAGTAGTCGATGGGCAGGTCATCCATGCGCAGAGCGTCATCGTTCACCCAGTAGTACGGCCCGAACGGTCGGGTCTCCGGCCAGATCTCATCCAGTGTATCGGCCTGGTACAGAATCCCGCCCTTCATCACGTATGCCATGTCGGCTGTGTTGCGAATGTTCTCGAGCGGGTTGCTGTCGAGCACGATCATGTCGGCCAGCTTGCCGGCCTCGAGCGAGCCGAGGTCCTGCTGTGCACCGAGAAAGTATGCGCCGTGCAGAGAAGCGACCCTGAGCGCACCCAGCGGACCGAGTGCCGAGGCGGCCATCCAGACTTCCCAGTGCGCATTCGGGCCGTGGTGCTCGCCGTGCGACCCGATGGACCCGTACCCGCCCTCGGCGATGATGTCGGCCAGGCCCTGGGCGATCATGGGAAATGCATAGTCCGTTTCGGGCCGAAGCATGCGGCGGCGCAGGAACGTGGTCGTCATGCGCCACGGCATCCAGCGACGCTGCTTCGCATCCTTCCACACATCGGATTCGGCAAAGAAGTATTCGATGTCCCAGTCGGTCGGCCCACCCACGACGAATGTCGGTGAATAGACGGTCTTCGCCTGACCGAAGAACTTCGCGACATCGCCGTAGATCGGAATCAGGCTGATCGGGTGTTCGAAGCCGGTCTGCCCGTCCATGATCATGCCGAGGTTGTACTCGAGATCGCCGTTCTCGGCGGTGACCATGAGGCCCTTCTCACGGGCGATGTCGGACACCCACTGTCTCTGGTTGCGCCGCGGCTGCTGATACTGTTTGAGCGAGACCGCGCCCCACGAGGCGAGCCGGTTGATGTTCTGTTCCGTGACCTCGCGGCTGGTCAGTTCGTTCTGGCGCGCGGCATCGCCGGCATAGAGTGGATCACCGCTGCTGAACGTGCGCGGGCCGATGGTCCGGCCGGCCTCGATGAGTTCGGCGGTCGGGAAGATGTTCTGCGACCACATCGAGTTGTCGAGGCTTGTCGTGACGCCGTAGGCGAGATAGATGGCGACCTCATAGTCACGCAGCGGACGGAAGCCGCGGTGTTCGCGGTAGTGGTGCGAGTGCATGTCGATGAAGCCGGGAATGATGGTCTTGCCGGTGGCATCGATGACGCGCTCGGCGCCGCTCGTATCACACGTTCCCGCGCACGCGATGCGGGCGCCCTCGACGACCAGTGTTCCGTTCTCGATGACTTCGTCGTACTGCGCACCGGCGAGCGTCACGATACGGGCGTTCGTGAAGGCGATGGATCCTTCCGGGATGCGGCGAGGCACTTCGAGCCGGACCGTGAACGTGTCGGCCTGTTCAGATGCAACATTGTAGCGGAAATACCGGTTGCCGCTGCCGAACTCGATCGTGCTCGAGTCGCGCCAGCGCGGGAAGAGGCCGCCTTCGAGCGAGACCTGGCGAACCGGCAGCCGGCCTCGCCGTTTCTCAAGCGTGACCGGATCGGCGCCGGTCCCCGCCCAGGGCAGCGGCGTGACGTAGATGTTGTCGCCTTCCTGAAATGCGATCCATTCGCCGTCCGGCGCGACCACGGCCTCATCCGCGTTGGCTAATAGCATGTGCACGCGACGGTCGAGACCATCGGACCGGATCGAGACGATCGCTGTGCGATTCTGGTTCTCGATGCGAACCTGCTCGGGATACACGACACGGCCTTCAGGCCCCCACGATGGCGCGACGATCCCGCGGCGCGCGAAACTCGAAGGGCTCGTGCCGGCTGGGATGGCCAGGCGCGCAACACGCGTGGGTTCCGATGGCTCCGATCCGGCCGACAGCCGCACGATATCCCACCACGGATTATGGGTCAGTGTCCGGCCGCGTTCCGTCGCACCCGCGCCCCGCGCGAGCACCAGCTGCGAGCCGTCCGCGCTCCAATCGGGATGCACGTACTCGCCGGGCTGTGAGGTCAGGCGAATCGGATTGCCGCCGCGCGCCGCGATCTTCCAGACATGGCCGCCTGTCGTGTCACCCCAGGTCGTGAACGCGATCCACTCGCCATCCGGTGACCACGCTGGCGCGAACTCCTGAGCGGGCGAGAACGACTCCGGTGTCAGCCGGCGCGGTGTACCCGAGGGCAGGTCCGTGATCCAGATGCGGCCAATCGACTGGAACGCGAGCGTCCGGCCGTCCGGCGAACCGGTGTGCCAGCGCAGGAACTTTGCCTCGAACGGATCGTCTTCAATACGAAATGCGTGATACGCCTGCCCGGAAATTGTGCGCTGGACGCGGGCCTCGAATGGAATCGGTGTCACGGTCCCGGCGCTCACATCGAGGCGACTCATGCCGCCGCCCTCTGCGATGTAGATCGCAGTACCGTCTTCCGTCCACGCATAACCCGGTAGCATTCGCAGCGTCTTGCTGCCGCTCTCGACCGCGACCGAGATGGGATCCATCGCGACGCGTTCGGCTCCGGTCTCGAGATCGCGCAGCCACAACGCTGTGCGCGGCCCGAAGCGGTGGCCTTTCCACGAGACTGTGCCGTCGGGGATGTGGCGCGCGAACGCCAGCCAGCGACCGTCCGGCGAGATCTCGGGGGCGAACGCGCCGCCGCTCGACACGCGACTCGATGCGGCGCCATCCGCGTTGCCCGCCGTTATGCTGATGACGTCGCCCGAACGGATGTCGAGACGCCGGACCTGGTAATGACCGCGTAACGCATCGTTACCATCTTCACTCAGCGCGAAGTAGAGGTACCGCCCGTCCGGCGAGACAGTCGGCCAACGTGCCTCGCCGCCTTCTACCAGGCGCACTCCGTTCCCACCATCGCGGTGGTACATCCACAGTCCACTGACGCTCTCGCCTTCACCACTGCCACCACCGCCGACGGCCTGCCGGCGCACGATGATGTACTGGCCATCGGGCGTCCACGCAGGAGTCACCGCGCGCGAGTTCTGGTCGGTGAATACGGGCTTCGGATCGCTGCCATCGGAATTCATGATCCACAGGTTGTTCTGCCCGCGCCGATCGGAGATGAATGCGATGCGAAGGCCATCCGGCGAGATGCGCGGGTGCGCGTTGATCGCGACGCCACTGTTCTGTGTGAGCGATTGTGCCGTGCCGCCGCGCGCCGGCACCCGATAGACGTGACCCAGCATGTCGAACACCAGCCAGGAACCATCGGGCGACACGTCCACCGATGGCCATGTCGCTTCGCTCGTCGTGAAGTCGATCTGGCGCGTTTCACCCCTCGCCAGCGTGACATCCCACTCCTGTCGAGCCGAATCCTGCTCCGCCTGCCGGGGTTCGCCGCTGGCCGGGCCCACGAGCAGGAACGTCATGACAGCGCCCATCGACACGCCATTGCGTCGGTTCATCGTCCATCCTGTCGCAAGGTCCCGCGGGCGTGCGAGCGGCGCGACCTCGCGGGGCACGTCCGTCACGTCCGGTCAATGCTGGTTACAAGATTCGCCATCCGGTTGTTTTTCGACAGTACCGGCG
This sequence comes from Longimicrobiales bacterium, assembly GCA_050732695.1. GTDB lineage: Bacteria > Gemmatimonadota > Gemmatimonadetes > Longimicrobiales > RSA9 > JBFFZF01. The sequence continues at coordinate 52,318 of JBOHRL010000113.1, forward strand.
GACGGCACCGCGATCGGCCGGGCGCCGAGTGTGAGCGATTTCGCGGATGGCACCGGCGCAACCGCCGTCGTGCATGCGGGTACGAAGACGGCGCCAGGATCGCCGATCGAGAGGCGGCCGCGAGGAGGGGCCTCCTTCGGGACGCGGACAGGTGCTGCATGTCGAGCGGCTGGCACATCCGCCGGCATCGGAACGGAGCGATACGAATGCCCGCCGCACGCGAACTCACGATTCTGACGACTCTGGCTCAGGCGCTCAGCCGGCCGGCCGAGCTGGGCGATTCTCTCGATGCAGCCCTCTCGACGGTTGCCGAGGTCCTCGGCCTCGACACCGGCTGGGTCTGGCTGCTCGACAACGACACCATCGAACCGCACCTCGCCGCAGCGCGTTCGCTTCCCGCCAGTCTGCGTGATCATCCCGATGCGATGCAGGGCGATTGCTACTGCCTGAAAACCTTTCGCGCGGGAGATCTGCACGGCGCTGCGAACGTGAACGTCGTGCGCTGTAGCCGGCTCGCCCTGCTCGACGACTGCTCTGATGCGACGCGGTGCACTTTCGGGCTTCGCAGTCATGCCAGTGTTCCGCTTGCCGTGGGCGGGCGTCGCCTCGGCATGCTCAATGTGGCAACGCCCGACTGGCGTGTTCTGACGGACGATGAGCTGAATCTGCTCACGACCCTCGGCGCACTCGTAAGCCTCGTCATCGAACGTTCCCGTCTCGAGACGGAAGGCGCGCGGGCGATCGCGGCCGAAGAGCGGAATCGGATCGCACGTGAGATTCACGATACGCTCGCTCAGGCTCTCGCCGCTCTGACCTTGCAGCTCGAAACGGTCGATGCTCTGGCGGCTGCGCAGCAGGATGCTGCGCTCGGCGACGCCGTGTCGCGTGCACTTGCACTCGCAAGGAGCACGCTCGATGAGGCAAGGTGCTCGGTCCTCGATCTACGCACTTCGCCACTCGGTGGCCGCGCGCTGCCTCAGGCGCTCGAAGAACTCGCCGCCGAAACACGCGACAACGCAGACCGCCACGTCGAGATCCGACTGCACGTCCACGGCTTCCACCGCACAACGCCCGACCTGCCCGTCGCGATTGAAGTCGGCCTGTATCGCATCACGCAACAGGCCCTCGCCAATGTGCTCCGCCACGCCGGTGCGGCCCGCGCTGCCATCCGGCTCGACCGCGCGCCCGGCCGCGTCCGGCTTCGCGTTGAAGACGACGGCAACGGCTTCGAGCCCGACACTGTGCCGCCCAACCGATTCGGTCTCGTCGGCATGGGCGAGCGCGCGCGCCTCCTCGGTGGCCGTCTGACGATCGAAACATCGCCCGGCGTCGGCACCGTCGTCGATGTCGAGATCCCGCTCCGCTTGAACTCACTCCGGTCGTTGCGGTCGCACGCGTGAACGATCGCCGCACCCCCGTCCGTGTCGCGATCGCCGACGATCACCCCGTCGTCCGTGATGGACTCGCTGCCATGCTCGCCACTCAGGCCGATATCCATGTCGCCGGGCTGGCAGGGACCGGCCCCGAAGCGCTTGATGTCGTCACCGCCACCGATCCCGACGTTCTGCTCCTCGACCTCGAAATGCCCGGCCTCGATGGCGTCAGTGTGCTCCGCCGCCTGCGCGAGACCGGCGCCCGGACACGCGTCATCATCTTCACCGTCTTCGATACCGATGAACGCATCATTGCCGCCGTCGAAGCCGGCGCAGCCGGTTACCTGCTCAAGGGCGCTCCTCGCGCCGAAGTCTTCGATGCCGTCCGCCAGGTCGCTGCCGGCGGATCCCTCCTCGCGCCCGTCGCCACTTCAGCGGTGCTTCGCCGCGTGCGCGGCGGCGGGACCGCGCGCCCCAACACCGCGATCACACCCCGCGAACAGACCGTCCTCGCTCACCTCGCCCGCGGCCGCAGCAACAAGCAGATCGCCGCCACGCTTCGCATCTCCGAACGAACCGTCAAGTTCCACGTCAGTTCCATCATCACGAAGCTCGGCGCAGCCAACCGCACTGACGCGGTGACGCGCGCCGCACAGGCGGGCATGATCACGCTCTGATTCTTCTTCCCCTGCCCGGTCGGCGGGGTCCGTGCTGCGTTGACCGCGCTATCCGCGGAAAACTCGACACGAGGGGTGTCCGCCAGGGGTCCGCGTTGCGTTGACCGCGCTATTCGCGGAAAACTCGACACGAGGGGTCCGGCGGGGGTCCGCGTTGCGTTGACCACGCTATTCGCGGAAAACTCGACACGAGGG
>JBOHRL010000114.1:0-4581 GCA_050732695.1 Longimicrobiales bacterium
CATTCAGTGGTTCACAACTCGAGCGTTGCCGACCGCCAGGCGCAGACTGGTGGCCGCCATCGCAGTATAGATTCGCGCGACTATCTGGCGTCGACGGTCACGCCGGATGTAGAGACGCGTGAGCAGCTCACCCTTGTCGACCGATGGAGTGACTTCCTGCTCGTTCCGACGGAGATCCCTCGTTGGATCTCCAAATTCAATCAACTGCACTGGTGACCCGCTATCGCCGACCCGATCGCCAACCTCACGTGCGGCTCCTCGTGGACTGAGCACTTGCGATTCCTGTCAACGGTACGTGAGCGCTGTTCGAACATGCAGCGCCTGAAACAAGGATGCCCCAACGCCGGATAGCGCGGTCAACTCGACATCCGGCGAGCGTAACACCGCGACATGTCGAGTTTGCCGCGAACGCGGGCCTCCTGTCATTGTACCGGTAATGCGTGACTCACGGCTTGGAAATGGTGATCGACGCGTTCGGTCCGGTGCAGGACGTCCCGTTCGTTGGGTAACGGTGTGGGGCGGCGGGGCGCACGCATGACCCGAACCGTCACGACCCGTCGGCATTGGCGCGACGACCCACACCTCATCCACGGCCGACCGCCCCGTCCTCGCCCAGCGAATCGCGAAGTAGCGCTCGACACCTGACCACGTCTCGTCCCGCGGCGCCATCGTGTATCGCATCGAGCATGACCGTACGCCTCGCACGCGCCTCCGTGCGCCGGCGGGATGATATTCTGGCCGGCCGGCGCCGGCGAGAGATCGGGGTAGGCGGATGGCGGCATGGGTTCACCGGGACACGTGCGCCTCAGGGTGAAGACCGGGCCGTCATTGCTGGACGTTTGCGGTGTTCTGGAGCTTTGGCTCATTCCGGGTCTGGCAACGGGACGGGGCATGCGTCCCAGGCGGTGCCCATTCTCAGGGACCCGGCCCGACACTCCCGCCGTTTCCGTTCCGCAGCGGTTCAAATCAGCAGGCAGCCCCAGAACGACTTCCAAGCCCGTTGACACCCAGTACCTGGCCCGCTAAAATTCCCGGTCTGTCATCGAATCCAACCGCTCCCGCGACCGGGACCCGGATGGAGCGGGACGGCAGGAACGTCCGGAGACGGCCGCTGAGCGCAGTCCGGGCGCAGTCGGGGGGCCAGGCGACAAAGGGCTCCCCGGCGCCTTTATGATGACAATTTTCCGCGACTGCTGAAGGAGAGGCATGCCCACCATCAATCAGCTCGTCCGCACGGGACGGCAGAAGGTGGAGAAGAAGAACAAGGCGCCCGCGCTACAGGGCAATCCGCAGAAGCGCGGAGTCTGCACGCGTGTGTACACGACGACGCCGAAGAAGCCGAACTCTGCGCTTCGGAAGGTTGCTCGAGTGCGCCTCACGAATCAGCACGAAGTGACGGCCTACATTCCGGGAGAGGGGCACAATCTCCAGGAGCACTCGATTGTGCTGATCCGGGGTGGTCGTGTGAAGGATCTGCCGGGCGTCCGCTACCATATCATTCGCGGCACGCTCGACGCGAGCGGCGTGAACGATCGGAACCAGAGCCGGTCCAAGTACGGCACGAAGAGGCCGAAGTCATGAGTCGACGCCAGAGCGCAGTCAAGCGCGACGTTCCAGCGGATCCGCGTTACGGATCGACAACGGTCACGAAGTTCATCAATGCGCTGATGGTGGACGGCAAGAAGTCCACGTCGGAGCGCATCTTCTACGAGGCGATGCGCATCGTGGAGGAAAAGACCGGGCAGCCGGCGATGAACGTGTTCAAGCAGAGCGTCAACAACGCAAAGCCGGTGCTCGAGGTGAAGAGCCGGCGCGTGGGCGGCGCAACGTACCAGGTCCCGGTCGAGGTGCGGCCGGAGCGGCGCAACGCGCTGGCGATGAAGTGGCTGGTTTCGTTCGCGCGCGACCGCGGCGACAAGACCATGGGCGAACGCCTCGCGAACGAGTTGATGGCAGCCGCTCGCAACGAAGGCAACACGATCAAGAAGAAGGACGACACGCACCGGATGGCGGAGGCCAACAAGGCGTTTGCTCATTACCGCTGGTAAGGCCCGGGCAGGATCAGCGGCGAGTCGCTTGCGAGCGGACTCGTTTCCTGGGCCGGTTTCTAGTTAACGAGAGAGGACGAAGGGTCTGGCATCGCGGGTTCTGGTTCCAACCAGAAACCAGCCCCAGAAACCAGCCCCAGAAACGTTTCATGTCAAGACAGACTCCGCTCGACAAGCTCCGCAACATCGGCATCATGGCGCACATCGATGCCGGCAAGACGACGACGACGGAGCGGATCCTGTACTACACGGGCCGCATCCATCGCATGGGCGAGGTGCATGAAGGCGCCGCGACCATGGACTGGATGGAGCAGGAGCAGGAGCGCGGCATCACCATCACGTCGGCGACGACGACGGCGTTCTGGAAGCGATTCAATGAGGATTATCGCATCAACATCATCGACACGCCCGGGCACGTCGATTTCACTGTCGAGGTCGAGCGCAGTCTGCGCGTGCTGGATGGAGCGGTGGCGGTGTTCTGTGCAGTGGGTGGCGTCGAGCCGCAGTCCGAGACTGTGTGGCGCCAGGCAGACCGGTACGGAGTTCCACGCATCGCGTTCGTGAACAAGATGGATCGCGTGGGCGCCGATTTTGACCACGTGATTGCCATGATCCGCGACCGGCTGGGCGCGAAAGCGTTCCCGGTCCATTACCCGCTCGGCGAGGGTGAGCTGTTCACCGGTATGGTCGACATCGTACGCAACGTCGAGCTCGTCTACGATGACGCCTCGCTCGGCGTGATGTGGACCGAGGGACCCGTCCCCGATGCATTGATGGAAAAGGTTGCGCACCTGCGCCACGAGCTCGTCGAGGCCGCAGTGGAGCACGACGAAGCGTTGCTCGAGAAGTATCTCGACGGAACCGAGCCGACCGAGCAGGAGCTGCGTGGTGCAATTCGCAAGGCGTGTCTGGCGGGTGCGGTCGTGCCGGTTCTGTGCGGTTCGGCGTTCAAGAACAAGGGCGTGCAGCAGCTGCTGAATGCGGTGATCGATTACCTGCCATCGCCGCTCGATGTCCCTGCCATCAATGGACATCTGCCGCACAACGACACGACGATCGTCGAGCGGCATCCGGACGACAAGGAGCCGTTCGCGGCGCTCGCGTTCAAGATCCTGACCGATCCGTACGTCGGCAAACTGACGTACTTCCGCGTGTACTCGGGGTCGTTGCCCGCGGGCAGCTACATCTACAATTCGTCGAAGGACCGGCGCGAACGCATCGGCCGGTTGCTCCAGATGCACGCCAACCGGCGTGAAGAGATCGACGAAGTGTATGCCGGTGACATTGCGGCAGCCATCGGTCTCAAGGATACGCGCACGGGTGACACGCTGTGCGACGCAGACAACCCGGTGATCCTGGAAGCGATGCGCTTTCCAGAGCCGGTCATCAATGTCGCGATCGAGCCGAAGACGAAAGCGGACCAGGACAAGCTGGCCACGGCATTGCAGAAGCTTTCCGAGGAAGACCCGACGTTCCGTGTGTACACGGATCAGGAGACCGCGCAGACGATCATTGCCGGCATGGGCGAGCTGCACCTCGAGATCATCGTCGATCGCATGCAGCGCGAGTTCAAGGTCGACGCCAACATCGGCCGGCCGCAGGTCGCGTACCGGGAGACCATCCGCCATGCGGCCGAGAAGGTGGAAGGCAAGTTCATCCGCCAGTCAGGTGGGCGCGGGCAATACGGTCATGTCGTGATCAACCTGTATCCGCAGCCGCCGGGCCACGGTTTTCTCTTCGAGAACAAGATCACTGGCGGGACCGTACCGAAGGAATATATCGGACCGACCGAACAAGGCATCAAGGAAGCAATGGAGACCGGCGTCCTCGCCGGCTATCCGGTCGTCGATGTGCGCGTCGAACTCATCGATGGCAGTTACCACGACGTCGACTCGAGCGAGATGGCGTTCAAGATCGCCGGCTCGATCGCGTTCAAGGAAGCCGTACGGCGGGCACAACCGGTTCTCCTCGAACCGATCATGGACGTCGAGGTCGTGACGCCCGCGGATTACATGGGCGATGTCATTGGCGATCTGTCCAGCCGGCGAGGCAAGATCGGCGGCATGATGCAGCGCGGTGGCGCTCAGGTCATCGGCGCGAGCGTGCCGCTCTCCGAGATGTTCGGGTACTCGACGCAACTGCGTTCGCTGACGCAGGGCCGGGCCGTGTACTCGATGGAGTTCTCGAGGTACGAGGAAGTACCGAAGTCGAAGGCAGAAGAAATCCTGGCCAAGGTGAGAGGATAAAGAACGGAGTTTCCGGGGTCGGTTTCCGGGACGGGTGGATGTGACGCGCCCAATCCGTAATCTGTCGAACCAGAAACCAGACACCAGACACCAGAAACCAGACACGCTTCAGAACAGACAGACACGTTTCAGAAGAAACCAGACACGGTTCAGAGGACGGCATGGGCAAGGCGAAGTTCGAGCGGACGAAGCCGCACGTGAACGTGGGGACGATCGGTCATGTGGACCACGGGAAGACGACGTTGACGGCGGCGATCACGCGGGTGCAGGCGGCGCAGGGGCTGGCG
>JBOHRL010000115.1:0-14721 GCA_050732695.1 Longimicrobiales bacterium
GGATCTCCGCCGGCTATGACGTCGACGCGCGCACGGGTCGACGGCCGTCGTCGCGCGATCGACTCGACCTCATGACCGCTGGAAACGGAGGAACGGATGAAAGCCTATCTCGTGACCACGGGCACCCTTTTCGCGCTGATCGTGGTGGCTCACCTGATGCGAATCGTGGACGAGGGGCCCGCGCTGGTGTCCGATCCGTGGTGGGTTCTGTTGACGGTCGCGGCCGCCGCCCTCTCCGTGTGGGCGTGGCGGCTGGTTTCACGGCTCGGTCGGACGTGACCGTCCGATTCACGGGATCACGCTTACAGAAGATGCGCCCCGCGACGCGAAGCCGGCCGGACGGCGCCCTGAGTCTCTTCTTCGGGAGAACGTTTTCTCCGGGGTGTGAGCAGTGTCCAAGGTGAACGTGTTCGTCAGCCACCTGACCGTGGAGGCGAAGTTCGCGGACCTCCTGCGGGACTGCCTGACTCGCGACTTCATCGGTCTCCTGGATCTGTTCGTCTCCACGGATGCAACCAGCATTCCGGTCGGCACCCAGTGGTTCGACCGGCTGCTCGCGGGCATCGAGAAGGCCAGGCTCCAGTTCGTGATCTGCAGCCCCGATTCCGTGAGAATGCCCTGGATCAACTACGAGACCGGTGCGGCCTGCATGAGGGGCGTCGAGATCATTCCCCTGTGTCACAGCGGCATCGCGCCCGACCAGCTGCCGGTGCCGCTGAGCATGTCCGAAGGGCTCGTTCTGACCGATGCCGAAGGTCTGCGGAAGCTGTACGCGAGGATCGCGGAGCTGCTCGCGTCGGACGTCCCGAGCGTTCCATTCGACCTGTACGCAGCCGAGTTCGGGTCGCTGGAGGTGGAGTACAGCCGCCAGCGGCGCGAGGATGCGGCGGCGAGCGGCAACCCGAGCGACGAGGTGATCGTCGAGGATCCGCGCGTCGTGTGTGTCAGCAGCGAGCAGTTCTTCGAGCTGGGTTACCGGAATCAGCTGGACGTGGTTCTGAACGCGTTTCCTCGCGACCTGCAGCACGACGTAGTGCTGGGCGCCCGCGAGCTTCAGAGTGCGCTCATGGTCGGCCGGGTGGACATCCTTCACGTGGCGGCATACGTGTGCCCCCGGACGGGCGTCCTGTACTTCAGCCCGGTCGACCTGCCGTCGGGCACCGCACGCGACGGCGACGTCGAGATCTTCCGGCCCGAAGCGCTGGCGACCCTGCTCAAGACCGCGCGCACGCGCCTGGTCGTGATCGCGAGCGGCAATTCGCTCGCGCTGATCACGACGCTGCTGGCGGTGACGAACGTGATCGCGCCGCGAGACATCGTCAGCGCCAGGGCGCTGGCGGTGTGGGTGCAGACGTTCTACGACGCGCTGCGCATGAAGTCGCTTGCCGAAGCCTGCGAGTACGCGGGCAACGCGAGCCAGGTACCGATGAGGCTGCTGACGCAGCAGGCCGACGTACCCGAGATCGTGTTCGGACGGCGCGCCCAGGGCAGCTGAGCTCGCCGCACGGTCCGGAGCTGGCCGGAATCGCATGAAACCGCCGCTCCGCGCAGTCCGCGCTGGTGAGGCCGGCGGCGTCGGTCCGTGGGGTCGTCGGTCGATACGCAGGGGATCGATCCCGGCGTGCCACGAGCGCCGTCGCGGCCGAGATCCGGCCAGCCGGGAACGCCGGGATTCCGGGACTCGCATGACCGCCGAGTTCACCGCGACTGCTCGCCGAGTGGGAATCGGCTCGGCCATTGCGGTCGTCACGCTCGAAGCCGCCAGCCCACTGCAGGACGCTGAGTCTCGCCGCGCTCGTCTTCATGGGCATGCTGGCCGGGGTGACCCCCACGCTGCTACGGAACATCGGCATCGTCGGCTATGTCCCCGTATTCCTGGTCGTCGCGGCGTTGCTGGCGGCTTTGTTCTTCCGGACGTCCCCGCGCACCGCCGATGCCGACTGGCGGCGAATCCGGCGAGTTCGCCGGATGACGCGGGCCACGGTGGCTACACGACCCGTGACCGAAGCGCCACAGTGTGGGAGAGATCAGACCGATTCTCGGCGGTGAAATCCGTTATCTGAAGCCAGTACACGAACGGGGCTGCCCACACATTGGGATGATCTACACGCATGTGCTGAACCGCGGCGGCCGCGGAGTGCGTAGTCCCCTCGACACGCTCCGGCGATCGCATGGAGCGACACCGGTCATCATCATGCGGGGAGAGAAGAACCCAGGACGCCGCCCCAACCCTCCGCCGGCTTGCTCCGGCATGATCCGCGCAAGCGGCGGTGAGTCGGACGTTACAAACGCCGCGTAAGCAGCTTCAAAACGGTTCGCGAGGTTCGGCGCCCGTCGCTGTGGTAGAATTGCGCTTGTGACTATTCCCGCACGGCGCCGCAGCTTAAAGCCATCGCGTTCGTCGGAGCCAGCGCCGGGGGTCTCGGCGGGCGTGCAAGCACGCAATCACGCTCGTGTCGCCGGTCTCCCTGTGATTCCAGATGAAGAAGAGCCCGAATGGGAACCGCCGGAGCCGGGCACGCCGTACCTCGAGGTCGCCGTCACGATGCACAACAGGGAAGCGCTGCGGAGCCTCGCGCGTGGCTACCAGCACCTCGTCGACCGCCACGAATTCTTCGCCGAGGCCCGGCGACCGCGTTTCGTACCATTCGTATGCCTCGGCCATGTCGGCCTCGGCTTCTGGGCGAATACTGAAGCGCGGCGTCACCGCCCGCGCTTGGCCGCACTCCGGATCCGCTCCCGCACCTGCTCCCACGGCGCGCCGACGCCCGGGTCCGCTCGGTACGCCTCTACACGCCGGCCCAGCTCCGCCCGTTGCCCGTCCGTCAGCGCGGTCGAGTCATCGGGAAGGCTGTCCCGGAGCGCGATCGCTAACTCCGCGCGCTGCGCGGGGCTGAGATGGGTGAAGTCGAAGAAAGGATGCTTCATGTCGATAAACCTGCGGTCCCTGGCGGCCGGAGGCAACCGGGAGCATGGGGTGATGGCTAACGGTCCAAATGAGCCGCGCGCCTCGGCGACATGATGGCACGAGACAGCAGGCGCGTCGCCTCCATTTGGTTGTTAGCTCGCCTGTAGCACCTGCGTCCCAGCCAGCCTGTCATATAGCGTCTGTTTGGCCGGACTCAGAAGCAAGCTGACGATATTCGCGCCGACCAGGAGCCAGACAATGGAGAATCCAGCGGTGTAGACCGGTGCTGACGGGTCAGCTGCGAACGAGACCTGCCAGATGCAGGTATGCGAAAGCTCCCATGGGACAAACTTGAGAGCTGTTCGACTAAAGGACCGAGCACGTCTGAGTTGTCTATCTTGACGGTCAGCGACCCTCAGACCCATCCTCCTCTTACCCCACGTCGCTTGGCGTGATGAAGCCTCCGAGAGCGCGAAGTAAGAGGTGACAGGCAAGGTGATCAGCAGGAATCCGGCGATCTGACCAGAGATGGGGCCGTCAAAGAGAGCATTCGAGACTGACGGCAAGAACTGTGTGAGTGCCACGCCCCCAGCAACGAGCACCGCCAGGTACGCCGCAATTATCAGGTAGTCCAACCCGAAGGCAAGAGACCGGCCCCACACGCCAACAGCGGTTCGATGGTTCGTCACGGATCCCCCCGCTCCGCGACTTACGCTGAGTCGCGACGGCGGGGACACACTGCAGCATGGTGACCGGCCTTCAGAACGTTCCCTCGTCGCATCGCGATCGCCACTGCTCAAGGTTAAATTAGACAACGCGCGCGTAACGCAGCGTTCGTCGGGCTAACGCCATGTCGACTGCGGAGACCGAAGCCGCACACTTGCATAGCGCGCAGCGTTCCCCGGACAGAAAAGCACGCGCCGGCCTTGGAACGACGCCTGATCCCCGGCGCAGCGCAGCGAAGACAAACGCTGCGGCCACTGCAATCTGACGTGCCCGGACCGGCGGCAACACCAGGACCTGGTGCGACGACCCTATGGGTCGAAGGACAGCCGATCCAGCGGGCTCTTCACGCCGCCCTCCCGGGCTCCTCACACTGCCCTCCGCGGTTCAGCACGCGTGTGTCGATCATCGTGGTCTTCACGCTCGGGGATAACCATGCCGCCAGGTTTGTGGAACGAAAGTGAACGCACCGGTTTCGCGCCAGCCATCTGGCTCAACGATTTCCGACGAACGGAATGATTCGCGTTCGGCCCGTCTTCGGCAGATCTTCGGTAAGACTCCAAAGCTCGGGAATTCGATCTACACGACACCCTCCGGGGTATAGCTCGTGCGCCGCTCGTATGGACAGCAAAGGCGTCATGGGGGAAACAGGCCGACGCCTGCTCCCGAGCGGGCCGATCCGGGGCCCGCTGGTTCGAGTTGCCGTGTCGCGCGTTCCGGCGGGCCGCGACATCGAGCGTCAAGATGGCGCGGGGACGAAGCACCGGGCGTTCTGGGGCCGATTCCGGCTCTACTACCACGTCCGCCCTTGTCCAGGTGACGGTGCGTGTGCGCAGATTGACTCACTCTCGTTATCAAACGCCTTCGACGTTCGTCTGGAACGGTGACCGGTGCCCATTTCTCGCCGTGACCTGCTGAAGCTCGGCGTCGGAGCGGGTGCATCCCTGCTCGGGGACCGCCTGCCGGCGCACGCCCGACAGGTTATCAGCCCCGCGTTGGCGCAACCCGAACGGATCACGAAAGCGATCCCCTCGAGCGGCGAGCGCCTGCCCGTCATCGGTCTCGGCTCTGCTCAAACGTTCAACCTGACACCGCAAGACCAGGATTACGCGAACGGTCGCGAAGTCGTCCGCCTGTTCCACGAGATGGGCGGCAAGGTCATCGATACATCGCCGACATACGGCCGCTCCGAACAGTTCCTCGGCGCTACCACCAGGGAACTCGGCATCAATAACGATGTGTTCATTGCCACCAAGGTGAACGTCGGCAGTGCGGGCCGGGCGGCCGCGAATACGCAGATGGAGTCCTCGCTCGAGGTTTTCGGCCGGCCCACGTGCGATCTCATCCAGGTATGGAATCTGGGCGGCAGCATCCGTCGCCTCTCGGCCGCCACGCTGGACGAGCACATGGAGGTGTTGCACGAATGGAAGACCGCTGGCCGGATCCGTTACCTCGGCATTACGACGTCGCGGGATCCGCAGTACGAAGACACCGAGCAGGCAATGCGCGATTACACGCTCGACTTCGTCCAGCTCGATTACTCGATGGGTGACCGCATCCCGGAACAGCGCCTCCTGCCTCTCGCGAGAGAGCGCGGCATTGCCGTTCTCGCCAACCGGCCGTTCACCACCGGCAACCTGTTCTCTCGTGTCGCCGGCAAGCCGCTGCCGGCCTGGGCCGCAGAATTCGATGCCCGGAGCTGGGCGCAATTCTTCCTGAAATTCATCGTGTCGCACCCGGCCGTCACGTGCGTCATCCCGGCTACGAACGACCCGGCACACCTGCGCGATAACATGGGCGCGTGCACGGGCCGGCTGCCGGACGAGGCGACGCGGGCCCGCATGATCGAGTATTTCTCGACCATCTGACCATTTCTCAGTCGCCTTTCAACGCCGCGACCGGACTGACGCGCGTGCTCCGCAGGGCCGGCAGCCAGTTCGCGACCAGGGCGACGCCCGCGACAATGGCGGCAACGCCGGCAAACGTGATCGGATCCAGCGGCTCGATGCCGAACAGCAGGAAGGCGAGCAGGCGGCTGACACCGGCTGCAATGCCGAGGCCGAGCACGAAGCCGATGCCCGCGACCGTCATGCCCTGTCGAACGATCATGCTCACCACATCTCGCGGGCGGGCGCCAATGGCCATGCGCACGCCGATCTCGCGCGACCGGCGGCTCACGGCGAACGCCATCACACCGTAGATGCCGAGAGCCGCGAGAGCGAGTCCGAGCAGACCGAAGAGACCGAGCAACCACGCTCCGGCGCGCTGTGGCAACAAGGCAAACGAGAGGTGCTGATCCGCCGTCGCGACCTGCGTGACCGCGGCATCAGGTTCGAGTTCAGCGGCAATCCGGCGCACCGCATCATCGATTCCGCCGAGCGGGCCGGACGCATGCACCGCGAACGTGATCGAGGCGGACGGCCTCTGGTCGGATGCAAGGAACACGAACGGCAGCGGGTCCTCGCCGAGTGAGCGATACTTCCCGTCACGAACCAGACCGACGATCTCGATGTCGAAAGGCTGGTCCCCGCCGCTGTTCATGCGCGTGCCGATGGGATTCCTGCCACTCACGTAACGACGCGCAAACGCTTCATTCACGATCGCCACACGCGCCGCACCCGGCCCATCCGTCTCTGTAAAGTCACGGCCGGCGCGCACTGTGATCCCCATCGCGTCGAGATAGCCCGGGCCGGCGTTCGTCCAGTTGATCTCCATGTCCTCCATTGGAGCCGGCCGGTATCCCTCGATGCCGAAGGAACGGCGGCCGGACCCGCCACCGAGCGGCAGGGCGCTCACGTAGCTGACGGCACGCACGCCCGGCACGGCAAGGACGCGCTCGCGCAACGCGCGGTGAAACGCCAGGCGTCGTTCGGGTGTCGTCGTGTTATCGTCCTGGGCAACGCTCACGAACAGCATGTCCGCCGTACGGAACCCCGGATCCACCGATTGCGCCGAGATCAGACTGCGCAGCAGCAGACCCGCCATCACAAGGAGCACCAGAGCGACGGCAATCTGGCCGCCGGCGAGAACGCCGCGCAGACCAAGCTTCCTGCCGGCGAACCCGGTCGTAGCCGTATCGGCCCGGATCGCTGTCGTCACACTGGCGCGAGTCGCGATGAGCGACGGCGCCAGTCCGAACAACAACCCCGAAAGCACTGCGATGAATGCGGCGAAGGCGAGGACGGTGGCATCGGGCGCAACGCTGAGCCGGACATCGATGGGCAACGGCAAGTCGAGTCCGGCGAGCGCCCGCGTGCCCGCGTACGCGAGTCCGATCCCGAGAACCGCACCGGACCCGGCGAGCACCATGCTTTCCGTGAGCAGCTGGCGAACGAGCCGGCCACGTCCGGCGCCGAGCGCGAGCCTGACTCCGATCTCGCGCTGCCTGCCCGTCGCTCGGACCAGCAGCAGATTCGCGATGTTCGCACAGCAGATGAGCAGAACGGCCGCTACCACGGCCATCAGCACGGCAGCAAACGCAGTGACCGGGCCGCGCACTTGCGGCGGCACAATCGCCTGTCTCGCCGGCATCACGGTGACCCGCCTCGCCTGCTCGCGGACGTCTGTCCAGCTTTCCGGATAACGCTGGAATAACGCCCCACCGACTGCCGTCAATTGTGCCCTCGCCTGCTCGACAGTGGCGTCCTCCGCGAGCCGGCCCGCCACGAGGAGCCCACGTGAACGCCGCGACGTCAGATCGTTCGCGTAAAGCTCTCCGCTCGCTTCCATGGGTACGTGGAATGCCGGCGAGACCGCTGGCAGCAGCCCATTGAAGCCCTCGGGCGCGATGCCGATCACGGTGAATGGCCTGCCAGCCAGACGGATCGAGCGGCCGACCATGGCGGGATCGCCGCCGAATCGTGTCTGCCAGAACGCGTGCCCAAGGACCATCACGCTTGCACCGCCTCGAGCTTCCTCCTCCGTGAAGGCTCGCCCTGCGGCCATCGCCACGCGCATAACGTCGAAGTAGTTGCCCGTCACGGTCTGCCCGAGAACCAGCTCGGCATCGCGGCCGCTTGTCGGATCGCTCATCACCACAGTCGCCACGGTGTATGCCGCAACGCCTGAGAGCGCGGGTGAGCCGGCTGCGTAATCCTGTACGTCCGGATACGATGACGCACCGAAGGGCGGCCCGCTGAAATCGCTGGTGTAGATGGAAACGAGACGATCGAACTCGCCCACGTGTGCGGGCGGGCGCAGCACGAGTGCGTTCACCACACTGAAGATCGCGGTGTTCGCACCGATGCCGAGCGCGATCGTCAGGACCGCGACCAGTGCAAAGCCGGGACTTCGCGCCAGTTGGCGGAGCGCAACACGGATGTCGGTCAGGATCGAGTGCATGGATGGGCTCCGTCCGGCTCGAGCCATCGATCGGGCCGCCCTCAGGGGTGAAGGTGCCGCCCCCCGAACCTACGGCAACGACCGGGCCGGAGTTTCCGTGCGTCATCCCCCCTTTTCTTGCCGTTTGAAACGTCTCGGGCGACGATCGACCACGCGTTGCGGTGGATGCTGCCTTGTGCGCGTCCCGGCGAATCAGCGTACGCGGGCCGTCATCGGTCCTTCCTGGGACGCTTCGACATGGGGGTAAACGACGACAGCCACGTTTTCTGAGCCGAACTTGCGATCAGCTGGTCGAGCCGTCGTTCGCGCGTCTCTTCCTTCTTCGCACTCATGACCCAGTGCCTCGCGGTCCGCTGGTAGGAAGGCGCCTGTGCCGTGAAGAACGCGTAGGCGTTCCGAGCCTTCCTGAACCGAGCGATCTGTTCGCGCGAGAAATCCGGGATTGAATCGCGTTCGTACGAGTAAATGCCGGATCGTTCGCGGTTTCGGGCCTCATACACCGCCCGGCCCGCCGGCGTGACACGGCCTTCAGCGTCGAGCTTCTCGAACTTCGCGAGATTCACCCCACTCCAGATGCTGGTCGCCGTGCGCGGCGTGAACCGGATCATCCAGCGATCGTCGTCGACGCGGTTCGACTGTCCGTCGATCCAGCCGAAACACAGCGCCTCGTCCACTGCCTCGTCGTAAACCATTCCTTTCTGCTTCGCGTGCTTCTTGTACAGGCCGACCCACAAGACATCACGCGTTGCGTGGTGCCGGTCGAGCCACTCCCTGAATGCCGCTGCCGTGGGAAAATACGTTGGGTGCATCGCCTTCGATCTCCGTGATGCGCGGCTTGCGCCGGCCGCTTCGCGGAACGTACAAGCAGAGCGAAACGCGGCAAGGGCGGAATCAGCAACCCAGGTCGACCGACGGCGCTACGAGGACCGCCCTTTGCCTCAGGGGAACTTTGCCTTGAGGGCGTCGGTCCGTTTGATCTTGTCGAAGACGGCCTCGAGTGTGAACCCGGCGATGAGCCCGACAATCAACTCGAACGCGATGAGTCGGCCGAGTTCAGGTGGGATTCCGCTGCTCAGATTGGACGCGTTGGGATTCGAGGCGAGCTGGGCGAGGACGAAGAGGATGGCGGCGACGAGGCCGGCGATCATGCCGAGCACCATCGCCTGGCCCGTGGTCTGGTTGGGCCGGGGCGTATCGCCGTGATATTCGTTGAAGATGAGGCGCGCAAGGCCGCCGCAGATGCCGGCAACGAGCGGCGTCGCGAGAAAGGCCATTGCAAAGAGCCAGAGGGGCGGACTCGGCCAGAACCAGCCGATCCCCGTGAGTCCGACGGCGAGGATGGTGGCGACGGCAGCGGCCAGACCTCGCCGGCGCTGGGTGCGGGCGCCCCGACGGCGAACGTCGGACTGGCTGCGTTTGCGGGCTTCAATCGCTTCGCGCTGCTCGCGCAGCACGCGGACGATGATTGGTGCATGTGTCGCGTTCCAGCGAGGTTGCGACATGATGCGGCGGTGCTCATCCGTGGCCATGGATCCGAGGGCGGAGCGCCAGACGGACTCGGCGCTGCCGCCGAACGTCGCCAGAGCGACGCACGGGATCTCATTCATGAGCGCGACGACGCCAGTCAGGAACGCGGACTCGGCGCCTCCAAGGACGATGATGCCGTCCGCATCGAGCAGCGATCTGTAGAACGAAATCTGCCAGTACTGGTGCTGGTCCGGCTGGCGGTCAAACAGGTCGTTCTGCTCGTCCTCGAGGTGGAACTTGAGGTCCGTGCCCTGCGCCCCGAGCGGATAACGCACGCAGATCGACTTCGGTTCGGCAACTCCGCTCTCGATATAGCCGCGCACGACGCAGCTCTCGATGAAATCCGGGTTGGCCGAGTAGACGATGAGTCCGAATCCGGCCTCGGCCAGAGCACGGCCGAGATCGGCCGCAGCTGCGAGAACGGTGTCCTGATTCTTGAGCGGCGGATCGTACGGCCGGTCGGGGTCGGCACTGCCAACGATCGCGATACTGGGTCGTCTCATGGACGAAAGCTGCTCATCGAGCCGGGCGATGACAAGGATGTTCATCGAAGCCGGGAGAGTCGCGCACCGAAGCAAGCGGCGTACGAGTTTGATTCGACGAGCCGTCGCCGGGCATCGTTCACAAAGATTGGCTGGCGCGTGGCCGTGATGGGAACGAGATTGGCCCGGTTCGCGTATCTGTGCCGGAGCCGGACGCCTCATCGCATCGCCCACCGCAGGAAGGAATACGACAATGGCGATCTCCCGTCGTGAGATGTTCCGACTGGGTGCCAGTGCTGGCGCCGCCCTCGTCCTCGGCCGCGATCTGCTCGACGCATCGCCGGTCCGGCAGAATGCACAGCTGCTGAAGACGATTCCCTCGTCGGGCGAGAAGATCCCGGCCATCGGCTACGGCACGGCTGCGACGGTCTCGCGTGCGAGCCGCAATCCAGCTGACCATGCCGAGCTGCGCGAGGTCCTGCGTCTGTTCACCGAGCTGGGCGGCGCCGTCATCGATACCTCGCCATCCTACGCCGAGTCGGAGCAGGTGATGGGTGAGCTGCTGCGCGAGATCGGCAACGCGGATCGCATCTTCATGGCGACCAAGATCAGCGGAGCGGACGGCCGTGAAGAAGGCATGGCACAGGTGACGCAGTCCGAGCAGCGCCTCGCCCCCGGCAACATCGACCTCAATCAGGTGCACAACCTGGGCGACTGGCAGACGCAATTGCCGCTGCTTCGCGAATTGAAGCAGGCCGGCCGTGTGCGATACATCGGCATCACGACGTCGAGTTCGCGCCAGTACGAGCAGATGGAGCGGATCATGCGCGCCGAACAGCTCGACTTCGTACAGATGGATTATGCGATCGACAATCGCGAAGTCGAGGCCCGCCTGCTGCCTCTCGCGCAGGACCGCGGCATGGCCACGCTCATCAACGGGCCGTTCGGCCGGACTCGCCTGTTCCGTCGCGTCGGTGACCGGCCGGTTCCCGAGTGGGCGCACGAGTTCGCAACGACCTGGGCGCAGTTCTTCCTGAAGTGGCTGGTCGGTAACCCTGCCGTGACGGCGCCGATTCCTGCAACCACGGATCCCGCCCACCTGCGAGACAATATGGGCGCCGGCCTGGGCCGCGTTCCGACCGAAGCCGAGCGGCGCCGCATGGCCGAGTTCATCGACGCGCTGCCTTCAGCCTGACACCGGTCTCGCCGGCGCACAGCGTGACTGCTTCGATGCCGATTCGCGTGTTCGTGACTGGCGGCACCTTCGACAAGGAGTATGACGAGCTGCGCGGCACATTGTATTTCGAGGATACGCACATGCCCGAGCTCTTGAAGCTCGGTCGCTGCCGCCTCGATGTAGCCGTTCGCACGCTCATGATGATCGACAGTCTCGAGATGACGGACGAGGACCGTGCGACGATCGTCGATCACTGCCGCCGCTGTGAGGAAACGCGCATCGTCATCACCCACGGCACGGACACGATGGTCGAGACAGCGACGGCACTCGCGGCGGATTCGGCCGATAAGACCATCGTCCTGACCGGCGCGATGGTGCCGTACGCGTTCGGCAGCTCGGATGGACTGTTCAACCTCGGCAGCGCGCTGTCCTTCGTGCAGGTGCTGCCGCCCGGCGTCTACATCGCGATGAACGGTCGCTGGTTCCCGTGGAACGACGTGCGGAAGAACCGCGAGACGGGGGCGTTCGAACCGCTTCAAACCGGCTGAAGCGCCGCCCGGCCTTCGGTGCCGGGTCGACCGGCGCCGGCGCATCGCCTCGATCTCAGGCCACAGCCGCGGGAGTGCCAACCGGCGAAGCGGCGTCTTCTGACGCGGCGGCGTGCGCCGGCTCGTCGTCGGTTCCATCCGGCCCGGGCTCGGCCGCATCGACGGGCGGCGTATCCATTGCGCTCGCAACCACTCGTGGCGTTGCGCGCCAGAGGATCGCCGGCAGCCAGATCAACGCGATGAACCACTTCAGCGCCAGCACCGGTTCGAGCGGTCCGATGAACGCGCCGTAGAACGCATTGAGACCCCACGTCGGGCTTCCGGCCGTCCGGAAAACGAGGGCTGTTGCGAGCGGCAGCGCGGCGATCGCGAGCAGCGCAAAGATGGGATAGTTGACACCTCGCCGGCGGGGCCGTTGCATCGCATCGACTCCGTCCGATTCCACACGGATCTGCGTGAGCCGGGTTCGCACACCGAGGAACATCACGGTCGCCATCGAAACGAACGGCCACGCCATCGGGTGGAGTCCGGTCAACGCGAAGGAAGAGGTGTTCCAGCCGGCGGCGAACGTGCCGAACCCGACCATCAGGTTTGCGGCGAGCAGCAGGACCGCGAACCCGGTCGGAACGCGACGGAGCGCACGGGCGCGTGGCTCGATGGGCAATTTCCTGCCCGAGCGTTGCTGCCACAGCGCCAGACCGATGCACGTGAGTGTCGTGACGACGAAGGCGGCCAACCTGCCCTCGTAGACGCCCACCACGCCCTCTGCCACTCCCCGGACGCTGCCCGCCGCGTACACGTCATTGGGAACGAATGCGGCGAGGAAGATCGCCTGCGCGCCGGTGAACGCGAGCGCCGCAATGACGATGCGCTCGAAGATGACGAGGCCAAGGACACCGCCGATCAGAAAACCGATCGCGAAGACCGGTCCGAACGCCTCGGATCCGGGCGGGCCGCCGGTGACGACCGCCGCCGCAAGGCCGGCCGATGCGCCCGCCACGAGGAACGCGATGACGCGCTGGAGCGGCCAGGCCGCCAGGGCGCCGAGGATTCCGCCCACGGCGGCGCCGATGAACAGACCGTTGTCCGCGTCGATCGCGACCGATCCGAGCGCACCGCCCAGGCCGGCGCCGACCAACAGTCCGGTCAGCGCAACGAACACCTTGAAGAAGCGCAGGCCCCACAGGACCAGTGCGAAGCCGAGGGCGAGCGACACGACGTCGAGGACGAAACGCAGCTCCGGGGGCACAACAGCCTCCCTTGCATCGAAAGATGCGAGGCGCCCGGCCGAAAGTCAGCGGCGGGGCGGGTCATCCGGACCGTTGAACGGAACGTCGATCCACCGTACGGTGTGGGGTGCGCCGCGGTTTCGCCAGATCGAAGGGGTGATACTCGTGTCAACAATGTTGCGTTTCCAGGCAGATGCCCTCAACCTGATACTCGACTCCCACACGGAATGAACCGATGAATGATCTCGAGTTCCGGACCCTCGATGGCCGCTCGACGACAGTCCGAGCTGCCGACCTCGATGCCCTCGCCGCCGCATTCGACGGCCACCTGATCGACGCGAGTTCGCCGAATTACGACGCCGCACGCGCCATCTGGAACGGCATGATCGATCGCCGGCCTGCGCTCATTGCACGCTGTCAGAACCCGAACGATGTCGTCGCAGCCGTCCGTTTCGCGCGCCAGCACGATGTCCTCATCGCCGTTCGTGGCGGCGGTCACAACATCGCGGGCAACGCCCTGTGCGATGGGGGCATCGTCATCGATCTGTCGCTCATGAAGCAGATCACCGTCAACGCCGGGACGAGGACCGCGCGCGTCGAGCCCGGCTGTACGCTCGCGGACTTCGATCGAGAAGCGCAGAAACACGGAATGGCCACACCGCTCGGCATCAACTCGACCACCGGCGTCGCTGGCCTCGCGCTCGGTGGCGGGTTCGGCTGGCTCAGCCGTTCCTTCGGCCTCACGTCCGACAACCTCGCGGCCGCCGAGATCGTCACGGCGGACGGAGAACTGCGCCGCGCGACGGAGACGGAGAATGCCGACCTGTTCTGGGCCATCCGGGGCGGAGGCGGCAATTTCGGCATCGTCACCGGGTTCGAGTTCCGCCTGCACGCCGTCGGCCCGGAGATCCTTTCTGGCCTGATTGTACATCCCTTCGACGATGCACCTTCGGTTCTGCGATCGTGGCGCGACGCGCTCACTCAGGCGCCCGATCCACTCAGCGTCTGGGTCGTCATGCGCAAGGCGCCGCCGCTTCCGTTCCTGCCGGCGGAATGGCACGGCCGAGAGATCGTCGTTCTCGCCGCATGCTGGGTCGGGACCGATCAAGCTGCCGGCGAACGTGCGCTCGAACCGTTCCGCCGTATCGGCAATCCCATCGCCGATGTCATCGGACGGCAACCGTATGCCGCATGGCAACAGGCGTTTGACCCGCTGCTCGCGCCCGGTTCGCGCAACTACTGGAAATCGCACAACTTCACGACCCTCTCCGACCGGGCGCTCGATGTTGCCTGCGATTTCATCGCGCGGCTGCCGGACCCGCAATGCGAGGTCTTCTTCGGGCAGGTGGGTGGCGTCATCAACCGTATTTCTGTCGCGGCGACGGCATACGCCGATCGCACTGCACAGCTCGTGATGAATGTCCATTCCCGCTGGGAAGACCCGGCCCGTGATCGTGCATGCATCGATTGGGCACGCGCCGTTTCGAACGCGATGCGCCCATTCGCCAGCGGCTACGTGTACATGAACTTTCTCACGCAGGACGAGACCGATCGCGTGCGCGATGCGTACGGCCCCAACTTCGAGCGACTCAGCTCGCTCAAGGAGGTGTGGGATCCTGACAACCGGTTCCGCGTGAACCACAACGTCGCGATTCGACCGCCAACCGGAGCCGTTGCAGACTGACCGCCTCCTTCAAGGAACACCACCCGACACGCGCAGATTGCTCGCCGCGTCTGTGCTGCGGGGCCGCTCATGACCGTCGCGCCGCCGAGGACGAACCCCGGC
>JBOHRL010000116.1:0-87037 GCA_050732695.1 Longimicrobiales bacterium
GCAGCCACAGGCCAGACAATTCCTCATGAGCGTGCGCACGACGTTCTGACGCCGGTTGCGGCGGGCGGCCCGAAGCAGGGGCCGCCCGCAACCGGCCCACGAAACCCGAACGCAACGACCACGAGGAAAAGGAGGCACACATGGCACGTTGGATCGCAAGAACAAGCAGCCTGTCCATGCTGGGGTTTGTGTCGATTCTGGTCGCCAGCTGTGATCTCGATTCCGTGCTCGAGGTCAACGACCCGTCCGCGTTCACGAGCGACGACCTCGACGCCCCGATCGCGCTGCCGGCGGTCGCGAACGGTGTCGAAGGCGATCTGCACAACACGGTCGAGAACATCGTCATCCAGACCGCGCTCCTGTCCGACGAGTTCATGCATACCGGCACATGGTCGGGTTACGAGGACTCGGATCTGGGCCGGCACCGGCCCGGTGTCGGAACGAGTGTCGAACAGGGTGATCTGTTCGAGGTTCGAACGGCGGCGGCAGAGGCAGAGGCACGGTTCACGCGCGTGATGGGGGACAGCGCCGGTCGAACCAAACTGATGGCGCAGGTCACGTCAGCCGCCGGCTGGGCCGATCTGCTCATCGCGATGGTCAACTGTGAAGGCGTTGCCGAAGCGCTCGGACCGGCCGTCAGCGACAGCGCGATGTACGAGGCCGCGATCCCGCTTCTCCAGCGCGCGATCTCGGTAGCGCAGGCCGCGAACCAGCCGACGTACGAGAACTTCTCGCGCGCCGGGCTCGCACGTGCCTATCTCATGATCGGCCGTTATGACGAGGCGCTCGCCGAGGCACAGCAGGTGCCCGACGGGTTCTCCTACTCGGCGAGGTATTCGGAAGCTGGCAACTCCAATAGTCTCGTTCAGCTGAATCACTACACGGAGAACAAGGCGGCCGGTCTCGATTCGCGCCGCTGGGGCCAGGCCGACACGACCGGTGCCAGAGACATCTTCCTCGATCATTTCTCCGGCCTCGAGGACCCGCGCGTGCCACTCGTGCACCGCGTCGGCAACCGCCTCGGCGTCGATGGCGTCAAGAAGTTCTTCAGCCAGAACAAGTACTCGACCCGTGACTCCGACATCCCGATGACGCACTGGCAGGAAATGCGGCTCATCGAGGCGGAAGCGCACTGGGCCAGCGGCGACTACGACCAGGCCATCGCCAGGATGAACGTCGTGCGCGCCGATGCCGGCCTGCCGCCGCTCGACAATCCGAACACGCGCGACGGTGTGCTCGATTACCTGCTCGAGGAGCGCTTCGCCACACTCTTCCTCGAGGGCCAGCGCGCGAACGACCTCTACCGCTTCAACCTGTTCCCGCAGGTCATCGGCACCGGCTTCAACACGAAGTTCCCGATGACCAATGGCGAGATCCAGAACAACCCGAACATCGAACAGATCCGGAGCTGCCCAAAGGTAAGCTGAAATGCTGGCCCATTGGTGAGCTGAAGCTCACCAGGTAAGAACAAACGGCATGGCCGGGCCGGTCGTTGCCCGCTGCATGCGTCGCCATTCGGGGTGGACACCAGGAAGGGCGTGTGCGCGGTAACACCGGTCCCGGCCTCTTTTTATGGACCGGGAACCATTTCCCAAAGTCTGCGCTTCTGGCCATTGCTTCTGGCCGATCCTGCCACCTGCCATGGATTTCCGGGCCACCAAACCGTCTTTTTGGATAGCTTGGTGGGCAAGGACTGGAGAATGGAACCCGGTCCGCTGTATACTGCCGGACGTTCATTTTCACCGGGGAGACACCGCGAATGCGCACCAGGAAGAGAATCCGGCCGCTGGGTGTGGCTGTCGCAGTCCTGCTGATCGCCGCAGGCGAGGTCCTTGGGCAGGGTGGTGGCGGCGGAATGGAGCGGACGACGGATCGGCGCGCAGACGAGGGCGATGGGCCGCACGAACGGCTGATTCTGCGTGGCGCGACGGTGATCGATGGGACGGGCTCACCGCCGCGCGGGCCGGTCGACATCGTGATCGAAAACGACCGGATCGTCTCGGTCAACAGCGTCGGGTTCCCGCTGGTGCCGATCAATGAGAGCAGCCGTCCGGAGAACGCCACGAAGGAGATTGATGTCAGCGGCATGTTCGTCATGCCCGGCTTCATCGATATGCACGTGCACACGGGCGGCGCCGGGAAAGCGGCGCAGCCGGAGTATGTCTACAAGCTGTGGATGGGGCACGGAGTCACGACCGCGCGCGGTGTGGGCTTTGGCGGGTTCGAGTTCTCGCTTCAGGAGAAAGCGCGAGCGGCGAGGAATGAGATTGTGGCACCGCGCATGTTCGCGTACGTGCGGCCGGGCAGCGGTGAAGGTTGGGATCGACCGATCGACTCACCGGAGGCAGCGAGGGCGTGGGTGCAGTGGGCGGCTGCGCAGGTCATCGAAGGCCAGAAGATCGATGGTCTGAAGCTCGGCGCCTATGATCCGCCCATCATGGAGGCGCTGATCGACGAGGCGCACAAACACGGGCTCGGTACGGTTGCGCACCTCGACCAGATGGGCCTTGCTCGTATGACGGCGCTGGACGCGGCCCGGATCGGCCTCGACATGATGACGCATTATTACGGTCTGTTCGAATCGATGCTCAAGGATTACAGCATCCAGAACTGGCCTCTCGACTACAACTACAACGATGAGCAGCACCGCTTCGGTAATGTAGCCCGCTTGTGGAACCAGATCCACGAGCCGGGCAGCGAGAAGTGGAAGGCCACGATCCAGGAGTTTCTGGACCTCGGCTTCGGCATCGATCCGACGATGACGATCTACGAAGCGAGCCGCGACGTCATGCGCGCCCGAGAAGCCGAGTGGCACAACGAGTACACGCTGCCGTCGCAGTGGGATTTCTATCAGCCCAGTCGCAGGGCGCACGGGTCGTACTGGTTCTACTGGACGACGGAGGATGAAGTCGCCTGGAAGAACTACTATCACCGCTGGATGCAGTTCCTGAACGACTACAAGAATGCGGGGGGCATCGTCACGACCGGCTCCGACTCCGGCTTCATCTACAAGCTGTACGGGTTCGATTACATCCGCGAACTCGAGCTGTTGCGCGAAGCAGGATTCCATCCCCTCGAAGTCATCCGCTCCGCCACCATGTACGGCGCAAGGGAACTGCACGATCCGAAGGGCATCGCGCCGGACTTCGGCGTGATCCGGGCCGGTCTGAAGGCCGATCTCATCGTCGTCGAAGAAAATCCGCTCGAGAACCTCAAGGTGCTCTACGGAACGGGCGCCGTGAGACTCAACGATCAGACCGGTGCTGTCGAGCGCGTGGGCGGCATCAAGTACACGATCAAGGATGGCATCGTGTACGATGCGAAGAAGTTGCTCGAAGATGTACGCGAGATGGTGCGGAAACAGAAGCAGGAGCGAGGCATCGTGAGCAGCCAACCGGGGAACAGATAACGGAGCAACCCGGTGTTACGGGTTTCTGGGGCTGGTTTCTGGGGACCAGGTAACGGCGTCTCGGCGTGGCCAGGCCCGCCACGCGATGCGTTCAACCCCACTTCGACAACGGGTCGCGCGCAGGAGCGCCGTGATCCGTTCCCGCAGGTGCGCCGTTCAGAATCGTCGTTATCGTTCCGCACGGGCATCGTGATCCGTTCACCAGAAACCAGCCCCAGAAACCAGCCCCAGAAAACGCCCTTCACGAGAGATCGGGAGCAACCCTCATGACCGCCAGAATCCTGACCAAAGCCCTGGCATTCTCACTTGCCACCGCATCGACGGTATACGCGCAGGACCAGTTCAACGGCCTTGCGGGCGGGCCGTATGACCGGTTGGTCATCCGGAATGTGATGGTGATACCGGGACATGGCGGGCCGCCGGCGGGGCCGTACGATGTAGTGATCGAACGGAACGTGATCACGCAGATGATCCCGTTCGATGCAGTGACGGCGGAACGGCGGGGTGCGGGGAGCAGACCGGCGGGTGATCGAGTGATCGAAGGCGAAGGCCGCTTTCTCATGCCGGGCATGATCGATCTTCACATGCACCTGCGGTCCGCGCCGATGGAGGTCGAGTACGTCGATTATCTGAAGTTGGCGCACGGTGTGACGACGATCGTGCCGGCGCCGGACCGGGGTCTGGATTCGGCGATGGCACGGGCGGCGTCAAGCCGTGAGAATCGCGTACTGGCGCCGAGGTACTTCCCGATCTGGGGTTGGGGCAATGGCTATCCACGGGAGGAAGCGGAAGATCCGGCGCAGGCGCCGCGCATCGCACAGGAGATGGTCGCGCGAGGCGCTCACGTCGTGAGTGTAGGCAACGTCACATGGAACGAGGAGTTGTTCGGTGCGGTGTGCCGGGCCGTGTGGGAGGCGGGCGGCATCACGACGATCCATCTGCCGCCCTCGACAACGGCCGTGGTTCAGGCCGTCGATGCGGCCCGCCTCGGCGTGACGATGATCGAACACCACTACGGTTACGCGGAATCCTCGCTGAACCGAAGCGTGCAGGATTTTCCGCGCGGCTACGACTTCAACAACGAGAACGATCGCTTCCGTGCGGCCGGCCACGTGTGGGTGGAAGCCGGCACGAACGCGGAGACCCGCGCGCGGCTGTTGTCGCAGGTTGCGGATTCGCTCGTGGCGTATGGCGTGTCGATGCTGCCGACGCGCGTGGTCTACGAAGCCAACCGCGACATCACGCGCGCGATCAGCCTGCCATGGCACGAGAAGTACACGCACCAGGCACTCATCCAGTGGAATCTGCCGAATCCGGCATATCATGGATCTTACCACTACGACTGGACGTCCGATGACGAGTACTACTGGACGTACGCCTTCCGGCTGTGGGGTGATCTGATCTATGAGTTCAACAAGCGCGGCGGCCGCGTATCGTACGGGACGGATGACAACTACATCTGGGCGACGCCCGGGTTCTCGAACGTGCGCGAGCTACAGCTGCTGCGAGAAACGGGCATGCATAACCTCGAAGTACTGAAGGCAGCCACGCACAACAGCGCCGAAACACTGCGCCAGCCGAAGCTCGGCCTGGTCCGTCCCGGTTACCTTGCCGACCTGGTCCTGGTCGATGGCAATCCGGCGTACAACCTGCGTTTCCTCTATTCGTTCGGCGCCTTGCGTCTGGACGAAGTGGGCGAGATGATCCGGACCGGCGGAATCGTTCACACGATCAAGGACGGCGTCGTCATCGAGAACGCAAGGCTGATGGAAGAGGTGGAGCGGATGGTCGCGCGTTCGCGTGAAACCATCCCGCTCGACAACGTCGAATGGCTGCCGTTCAATGTACGCCCAGCGACGCGAACCAATTCCTCGGGAGCCGGTCGCGGCAGCCGTTGAAGCAGAGGTCAGAATGAGTCCTCCGGTGGAGCGCGGGCAGGCCGATTGACCGCACGAGCGGCGTGTGCGCTCGTGATGCACCCGGATTGCGGGCGTCACGATACGGGTTGGGGGCATCCGGAGCACCAGGGACGCCTGCCGGCAGCGGTGCGCGCGATCGAGGCGGCGACGCCTTCACTCCTCGATGCGATCCGGCCCCTCGACGCGCGTCCGGCAAGCGTCGAACCGCTGGAGGCCGTGCACACGCGCGAGCACGTCCAACACGTGCGCGGATTGGTTGCGGAAGCGGAGCGTACCGCAGCGGGAGTCGTGGTTGGCGAGGATACTGTCGTGTCTGCTGCTTCGTGGGATGCAGCGGTGGCCTCGGCCGGCTGTGCCGTGGACGCGGCGGCGGCGGTCGCGCGAGGCGACGCGACGACCGCATTCGCGCTGTGCCGGCCGCCTGGCCACCACGCAACCGCCGACCGCGTGATGGGCTTTTGCCTGTTCAACAACGTGGCAGTCGCAGCGCGTGCATTGCAGCAGGATTTCGCCGTCGGCCCGGTCCTGATTGTCGATTGGGACGTGCACCATGGCAACGGCACGCAGGACGTGTTCTATGAGGACCCATCGGTCTATTACGTGTCGTTGCACCAGTCGCCGTGGTACCCGGGAACGGGCCATGCCACGGAACGCGGCCGTAGTCGCGGCAGCGGCACGACGCGCAACGTGCCGCTGGCCGCGGGGACCTCGCGTTCGTGCTACCTGGACGCATTCGAGAAAGCGCTCGACGCGGCGTGGCGCGAATTCGTTCCGGAGTTTGTCCTCGTGTCTGCTGGCTTCGACTGTCTGGCGGGCGATCCGCTGGGCGGGCTTTTGCTCGAGCCGGAAGACATGTACACGATGGCCAACGCGCTGCGCGAACGCGCACTGGTTCAGAGCGGCGGCCGCGTTGCCGCATTGCTCGAGGGCGGCTATTCGCCGGACAGAACCGGACACGGCGTGGTAGCGACTCTGCACGGCCTGGCGGGTCTTCCCTACTGACGCGTCCTGTTTCACGCGGAGGCATTCAGCGCATCGGCCAGCGAAGGGGCTGCATCCGAGCCACTCGCGCCCACTGCCGGCACGCGTTTGACCCCGCCTTCACGGCCCGACTATCATTCGGCATCCTGACTGATACGAAGGAGGCAGACGTGGCGTCGAACGGCGCACCAGGATTCGCGCTTCTTAAGGAGCAGCTTCCCGCGATCCAGAAGGAGCTTGCGGACAAGGGCCTGGACGGCTGGTTACTCTACAACCTGCGCGTGAGGAATGGCGTCGCCGCAAGCCTGCTCGGGCTCGGCGAGATGTCGCGACGGTATTTCGTGATGATTCCGGCGCAGGGCGAGCCACATGCGCTGACGCATGGCATCGAGCAGATCCCATGGCAGGCGTGGCCGTGGGGGAGCAGCAGCTACGTCGGCTGGCAAGTCCTCGACGAAGCCATGAAGTCACTGATTGGCGGGCGGCGCCGCCTTGCGATGGAGGTGTCCGATCGGGATGCCGTACCCATCGTCGATCTCGTGCCGTCCGGCGTCGTTGAGATGATCCGCGGTCACGGTGTCGAAGTCGTCTCTTCCGGTGACCTGATCACGAAGTTCTACTCGCGCTGGACGCCGGGGCAGGTAACATCGCATTACAAGGCGGCCGGTGCACTGGTCGGCGCGGTGAATGCGACGTTCCAGCGACTTGCCGGTCAGGTCAGAGCCGGTCGGACGCCGCTCGAGGAGGAGGTCCGGCAATGGGTCGTTGCGGAACTGACGGCTCGTGGCTCGGCGGTGGGAGCGGACTCGATCGCTGCTCGCGGCGTGAACGCGGCGAACCCGCATTACGAGACGACGAACGGCGGCGATACGTTCCGCAAGGGCGATGTCGTACTCATCGATCTCTGGGCAAAAGAGTCCGAGGATGCGGTGTTCGCGGATCAGACATGGATGGCGTTCCTGGGGGCTACCGTGCCGGCGCGGGCCGCGGAACTGTTCGACATCGTTTGCCGGGCACGCGATGCGGCCGTCGCCTTCGTCCGGACGGCATGGCACGAGGGTCGCACCATTCAGGGCTACGAGGTCGATGACGTGGCACGCGCAGTGATCGACCGTGCCGGGTATGGGGAGTACTTCATTCACCGGACGGGCCATTCGATTGATCGCGCGACCCACGGTATGGGTCCCAACATGGACAACCTGGAGACGCACGAGACGAGGACGCTGCTGGAAGGCGTCGGCTTCTCGATCGAACCGGGAATCTACATCCCCGGCGAAATCGGCGTGCGCACCGAAATCAACGTGTACATCGGCGCGAACGGACCGGACGTAACGCCGGGTGAACCGCAGCATGTGATGAGGGCACTGCCAGTGGAATGAAGCCAGGCCACGAAGCGGAAGCCATCGCAGCGGCCCCGGATGCGCCGCGCATCGCAAAGGGCCTTTACCTGTACGGGCTGGCCCGGGCCAGGTCATTGCGCTCCGCATTCCGCGGTACGGATCCGGAGAACGTGCGCATCCGGTACCGCGATATCGATGCGCTCGTTCGGGCCGTTCCGTTCTCGACGCCGGAAGCGGATACGCCGTCGATACAGCGGCATCAGCACGTCCTCGAAGGTGCGATGCGGAAGGGTACGGTGCTTCCGCTGCCGTTCGGCATCGTCTTTCGGGACCGTCGCGAGCTGTTGCGCTTCCTCGAGGATCAATATCTCGTGCTGGATGAGGGGCTCAGTTTCCTGGACGGCCACTTCGAGATGCGGCTGCACGTGTCGGCCCGCGATGCTGAACCGACGCCGGAGCATCATGGACTGGCGCAACAGGTGTATGCGGAGCTGCGGAGAAATGCGCGCGCGGCGTTGCCGATGCCGAGTCAACCGGGCCGGCTGCTGACCGCGGCCTTCCTCGTCGATCGCGGCGCCTGGGTCGAGTTCGTGGAACGGGCCGAGGACCTCGATGTCGCGCATCCCGGCGTCGAGGTGGACGTGACCGGGCCCTGGCCAGCGTACGATTTCGTCCGCCTTTCACGCTGAGTCCATGCGCGTCGAAGTTGCATTGCCGGTCCCGGTTCCGCGCACGTTCACTTACGAAATCGAGAACGGCGCGGTCCGCGAAGGCGTGCGCGTGTGTGTGCAGTTCGCTGGCCGCCGGCTGGTGGGTTGGATCGTTGGCGCGACGAGCGAACCCATTGAACGCGAGGTTCGCCCGGTCGAACGCGTGCTGGACGAATCGCCCAGCATCACGCCCGACCTGCTGCGCCTCTGTCGCTGGATATCGACCTATTATCTGACGCCTCTTGGCCTGGTGCTGCGCGCGGCGCTGCCCGCGCAGCTCTCCCACGCCGGGCGCCGGTCACCGCATGTGCGCACCGAGCGACTGCTGCGGCTGACGGGGGAATTGCCTGGCCTGCAACAGCGCGAGGACCTGTTCGCGAGGGCGAGGCGACAGCGCGAATGCCTCGAGGTCCTCGAGGCCTCGAACGGCAGCGCTGCGGTCGTTCACCTCAGGGACCGGCTCCGGTTCTCGGAAGCCGTGTTGCGCGGCCTGGTCACGAAGGGTCTTGCCGAGTTCGTGGATCGGCCGGTCCTGCGCGATCCGTTTGCCGGAATGGACGTGGCCGCACGCCCGGTTCACACGCTCACGGCCGCGCAGGCGGGCGCAGTCCGGCACCTCGCCACGGAGAGTCGGCACGGGGAGCCTCGGCCCGCGTTGCTGTTCGGGGTCACGGGATCCGGCAAGACCCAGGTCTACATCGAGCTTCTGCGAGCCACGCTCGAACGCGGGCATGGCGCGATCGTGCTCGTTCCCGAGATTTCGCTTACGCCACAGGCGGTGGCGAGGTTTCGCGCGCACTTCGGCGATAACATTGCGGTGCTGCATTCCGCGTTGTCGGATGGCGAGCGGTACGATGCGTGGCGCGCGCTTCATGATGGTGCTCGGCGCATTGCCATCGGCGCGCGGTCCGCGGTATTCGCGCCCGTTGCGCAGCTCGGCGCGATCGTCGTCGACGAGGAGCACGAGGCGAGTTACAAGCAGAGTGAGGCGCCGCGCTACCACGCGCGGGAGGTCGCGATCATGCGCGCGCGGCTGACGGGAGCCGTGTGCGTCCTCGGCAGTGCGACGCCATCCCTCGAGAGCTGGAAGAATGCGACGACCGGCAAGTTCACGCTGCTGGAACTGCCTGAGCGGGCAGGTGGCCAGTCCCTCCCGCCGGTCCGGACGATCGATCTGCGGCGCAGGACCGATGATGCCGCCGGGGCCAGCCGTATCCTGACGCCGCCTCTGATCGAGGCCATCGGCGCACGACTGCAACGAAGCGAGCAGACCATCCTTCTGCTCAACCGGCGGGGCTATTCGACGTTCGTTCAGTGTCGCGCCTGCGGCCACGTGTTTCACTGCGATGACTGCAACGTATCGCTCACGTGGCACCGCGCGCGGCTGCGCCTCGTCTGCCACTACTGCTTCCATGCGGAACCCACACCCAGCCTGTGCCGCGAATGCAAGTCCGTCGATCTGGCATTCCTCGGCGTCGGAACGGAACAGGTCGAGCGTGACGTCGCGGACACGTTCCCGAATGCACGACTCGCGCGCATGGATGTCGATACGACATCGGCGAAATGGTCGCACCATGAGATCCTCGGGAGAGTCGAGGCCCGCGAAATCGATATTCTGCTCGGCACGCAGATGATCGCGAAGGGGCTCGATTTTCCGAATGTGACCCTTGTCGGCGTCGTCAACGCCGACATCGCGATGAACCTGCCGGACTTTCGTGCGAGCGAACGCACGTTCCAGCTCCTCACCCAGGTGGCGGGCAGGGCGGGCCGCGGCGTCGCCGGAGGCGATGTCCTGGTGCAGACCGGACTGCCCGACCACTATGCGATCGTAGCTGCGACACGGCACGACTTCCGAACATTCGCTTCACGCGAACTCGACGAACGCGCGGGGCCCGGTTATCCACCGCACAGCCGCCTGATCAACGTCGTGATCAGCGGACTCGAGGAGCGCGCGGTACAGGGTGCGGCCGAGGGCATGGCGAACTGGTGCCGCGATCTGCTTCGCTCCGAGCGCATCCCGGGCGTACTCCTGACTGGCCCGGCACCGTGCCCCATCGATCGCATCCGCGGACGCTGGCGCTGGCATTTCCTGCTGCGCTCGAACGTTGCGCGATCCCTCACCGCCATCGGCCGACTGCTCCAGCACCGTTACGAATTGCGCCCGGGCCGGGCTGACCTGCGTCTGGTGCTCGACCGTGACCCTGTCACACTCCTGTGACTCGCCACGTTCGTATTGCTGACGGTCCCGTGTTTTCATAAACTGTTGAAAGGACTGTCGTACCCGGCCTGCATTGACGCCCTCGTCGGGTGCCGGCCGGTGATCGGATCGCCCGGACCGGACTCCGCTTGTTCGGCCGCCGGCCGGCGACGCAATGAAGGAGGTGCCGTCTGGTTGGCTGCCTTGCGCTGAATGCCTCGTTCGAACCGCTTACCATCCTGCCGCTTCGACGGGCGCTTCGCCTCGTGATCGATCGCAAAGCGGAAGTCCTCGAGACGGACCCGGGGCGCGTTTTTCGCTCCGAGAGGCACGAGGTCGAGTGCCCGTCCGTTATCCGGCTCGTCCGTTTCGTTCACGTGCCGCGCAAGTTCCGGCGCCAGGTCACGAACACATTCCTGTTCGCGCGCGATGAATACCGTTGCCAGTACTGCCACAGGAATCGGTCGGACCTGCGCGGCAGGGAATTCCTTACGCGCGATCACCTCGTCCC
The DNA here is from genome assembly GCA_050732695.1 of Longimicrobiales bacterium. Classification (GTDB taxonomy): domain Bacteria; phylum Gemmatimonadota; class Gemmatimonadetes; order Longimicrobiales; family RSA9; genus JBFFZF01. The sequence goes on from JBOHRL010000116.1 coordinate 11,068, forward strand.
ACTCTCGCGCGGCGGAGACAACAGCTGGCACAACGTCGTCACGGCGTGTTCGCCCTGCAACAACCGCAAGGGCAGCCGTCTCGCGTCGGAAGTCGGGATGCACCTCTTCCGCGCGCCGGTCGAGCCCAACTACGTGCAGCTGGTCTGGGCGGTCCGCCGTATCACGGCGGTACAGGCGAAGTACATCCGCATGTTCTACGGTGAGGAAGTTCTGTCCGCGCTTCAGGCTGGAAGCCACGGATCGGCCGCGTAAGGGGCCAACAGTCGCAGCCGGCCGGGTACGTCGCCAGGGTTCACGTGAGTGGGCTGCGTACGGGCCAATCAGCCTCAATCCCTGTACGGATCGAACTCGCCGGCGCCGGCCATCACGACGAGCATCGGCCTGAGGATGTGAAGCACTTCGATGGTCGGGCCCTGTGCGGTGAGCACGTCCGGAAGTCGTCGATACACGTGCGGCGCCTCGTCCACTCCGCCACCTCGCAGGGTGACGTCCCTTGCGCGCAGCCATGCACGCATCGCCTCGGGAGAAACGCGGCCAGGGCGCAGGACTTCACCAGTGCGGCGGTTGCGCTTGCCGGCGGCTTCGGTACGCGACATGACGCGCCCGGCACCGTGCACAGTGGAGTACAACAGTTCGCGCTGTGCGGGACGGGCCTGCTCGTGGAGCGCACCGCGCAGGATGACGGCATCATCACCCATCGACCCGCCGACGAACCCCAGCTGGCCGGGAAACGCAGGGGTCGCGCCTTTGCGCACGACGATGAACGTCTGCCCGTCGTGATTCTCGCGCCAGGCGAAGTTGTGGTGATTGTGGACGAGTTCGAGTTCCCGGCCGCCGAGGATGCTGACGACTTTCCGGGCGACCCATTCTCGACCGGCATAGGCGTAACGGCCGGCGAGATTCATGAGAGCCCAGTAGTCGTGCCCCATCTCGGACGCCAATGGGAGCAGCGCCTCGATCTCCTTGCCATGACGATCCCACGCGTCGCCACGCGCCAGCGCCATGAACCCGGATGCCACGGTGTGACCGAGACCGCGTGAACCGAAGTGGACGCCGACCCAGATGGCGCCGGTCCGGTCCGAGAACACGTCGACATAATGGTTGCCCGACCCGACCGTGCCGAGCTGTGACCTGGCCTTGCTGCGAAGCGTTTCGCGGTGGCGTGTTGGCACGCCGCTCCACGCCGGGTCCTCGAACAATGGATCGCCGGCGGGCGCGTCCGTCGCGCGGTTGGTGCGACCGATGCCGAATGAGATCGTGGCCTGAATCTCGTCGGCGATCTCGTCGCGACGCGCAAGCACGTGCTCGGCGCGCACATCGGTTCGGATGGCCGCATTGCCGCACGCGATGTCGAAACCAACGCCGGCCACACTCACGCGGTCGCGGTACGCAGCGACACCACCGACCGGCATGATGTAGCCCAGGTGGCCGTCCGCCATCAGCGCTGCGCGTTCGGCCCGCGAAGCAACATCGGAGAGCTGTGCCAGCGTCTTCGGCTCGTGCTGTCCAACGATCTTCATATCGCATCGCTTTCGCATGGGCCGGGTCGGAGGCTGGACGGCCTGCGAGACCCGGCGTACCTTCGCGCCATGCAATGGGCGACACTGACGCGTCGCGTTACGTTTTCCGCAGCGCACCGGTATTCGCGGCCGGAATGGAGCGAAGCCGAGAATCGGCGTGTATTCGGTGCGTGCGCCAACCCGGTCGGCCACGGACACAACTATACGCTCGAAGTGACCGTGACCGGAACCATCGATGAAACGACCGGTTTTGCCGTCGATCTGGGAGCGCTCGACCAGCTTCTCGACCGCGAGGTCGTGGCCCGGTTCGACCACCAGCACATCAACCACGCCATCGACGTTTTCGCGGATGGCCGGCTCGTTCCAACGTGCGAGAACATCCTCGCCTGGCTCTGGCCCATCCTCGAGCGTGGTCTGCCCGCCGGTACTTCTCTCGTACGCTTGCGTCTTCATGAGGATCCGCATCTCTTCGTCGACTACACCGGCGGCGAGGCGGCCGGGTCTGCGAAGCCATGAGCGAGTCCGAGCCGCCGCTCGATGCCGAGGCATTCGACGAAGGCTCGATCGAGCGAGGGCCAGTCGCTGATGAGCCGACCGCTCGGGAGCAGGACGCCAGCGAACCGCTCGGCTGGACTCGCACCTTCAAGGTCGGCAACGAAACATGGGTTGCCCGCGTTGCCGGGGCGGGTACCGCCGGAACCGGTGCGTTTGCCAAAGGTGTCCTGGTCGTCGTGTTATTCCATCGATCGGATGAAACCGATCGCGCTCGCCGGTTCACGTATCTCCCACGTGGCAGGCTCGAGGCTCTGTTCGACAGCGAGCTTCAGCAGCTTTTCGCGGAGGCCGCCTTCGTTCAGGACGCGGATAGCGACCGCGGAACCCAGGAGCAACGGCCCTGAAGGAGTGAGAGTTTGAGGCACGCCACGCGCAAGCGAATCCTGACCGGTGACCGGCCGACCGGCCGGCTGCATCTTGGACATTGGGTGGGCAGCATCCATAACCGGGTACGCATGCAGGATACGTTCGAGTGCTTCTTCATCATCGCCGATCTGCACACGCTCACGACGAGACCGGAACGGGACGCGATCGCCGAAGTGCCCGAACACATCCGGCAGATGGTGCTCGACTACCTCGCACTCGGCATCGACCCCGAGCGCTCGACGATTTTTGTCCAGTCGGCCATACCCGAGACCGCGGAACTGAATCTGATCTTCACGAATCTGGTGTCGCTGCCCCGGCTCGAACGCTTGCCCACGATCAAGGACATGGCCGAGGCGGCCCATCTCGAGGTGATGCCGTTCGGGCTCGTGAACTACCCGGTCCTCCAGGCGGCGGACATTCTGCTGCCCCGGGCCGATTGCGTCCCGGTCGGCAAGGACAACGTGCCCCACGTCGAGATCACGCGTGAGATTGCGCGGCGCTTCAACTACCTGTACGGCGATGTCTTTGCCGAGCCCGATGCCATGATCAGCGAGGTTCCGACACTGCCCGGCATCGACGGCAAGCAGAAGATGTCGAAATCGCTCGACAATGCGATCCTGATCTCGGATCCTTCGGAGATCCTGCGCCAGCGCGTCATGCAGATGTACACGGACCCGAATCGTGTTCGTGCCGACATCCCCGGGACGGTCGAGGGTAATCCCGTATTCCTGTACCACGACGCGTTCAACACGGATCGCGAAGAGGTCGACGAGCTGAAGGAGCGCTACCGGACGGGGCGGGTTGGCGATGTCGAAGTGAAGAAGAAGCTGTTCGCGGCCATCGAGCGCTTCCTCGAGCCGATCCGCAGGCGGCGAGAAGCCTTTGCGGCCCGGCCAGACCTGATCGAGGACATACTTCATGAGGGCAATGCCGTGATGCGTACCGTGGCCAGGGAAACGATGGAACGAGTACGCGAAGCGATGGGTCTCACGTACTTCCGTTGACGCGGTTCTCAAAATCCACGAACCCGGAGGGGTCCATGTTCGCCGGCACGTTCAGCCCGATTGTGCTCGTCCTCGCCGGATTGACCGGCGATCTGCCAGAACTCGACCCGGTGGCGCCGGGGCAGGAAATCGTGTGCCAACCGCAACGCGAAACGGCGAACCGCGCGAGCCCCTACGATTCCACGACGTTCCGCGTCGGCGGCCAGATGGCCAAGGTCTGCTACAGCCGGCCGTACGCGAAACAGCGCAGCATTTTCGCGCCGGACGGATTGGTCCCGCTCGGCGAGATCTGGCGCACGGGCGCAAACGAACCGACGACGTTGCACCTCCCGGTCGCAGCGACCATCGCTGGAATCGAGGTCGGCCCCGGCTCATACTCGCTCTATACGATCCCGGACCGCAGCGAGTGGACGATCATCGTGAACCGGTCCACGGCGCAGTGGGGAATCGAGAGTCGCTACTCGGAGGAGATCAAGGCGCAGGAGGTCGGCCGTGCGCCCGTTCCGAGTGCCGCGACGGACCAGCACGTCGAGCAGTTCACGATCCGGTCGACAGCCGCCGGCAACGGTTCCGATCTGGTGCTCGAGTGGGAAGGCACCCGGGTCTCGATCCCGGTCCGGCCGGCCGGCTGAGCCCGATGCCTGTGGTTCGGTTCCGATCGGGCGGGGCCGTCCCCCAGGCTGACCGATCTGGCCGCGATTTCGCGCTTTGCATGGTGGCGGGACGTTTGGCCACGCGGGCCGGAAAGCACTCGATGTGACGTCTGCTTCGGCTTGCGAGTCAAGGAGTTGCGGCAGCCAGCCGATGCTGATTCGAAGGGCCGGGCCGGGTCCCGCGGTTCATGCCACCCCGGGGCCGTTGGCGGTGTAACTGCGCTCTGTCACAACGCAAGCGACACGCGCGTTGTAAGCTGAACGCCTCGGCCGGGAGTTCCGTGGATTTCGACGACCTGTTCCACAGGCTGTATCCGTCGCTCTATCGATATCTCCACCGGCTCACCGGCGATGCGGATGTGGCGGAGGACATCGCACAGGAAACATTCGTCCGGTTGCTGAAGCAGCCGTTGCCGGAGTCGGAGGTTCGGCCATGGCTTTTTACCGTGGCCATGAACCTGGTGAGAGATCGGGCACGAAGAACGGAGCGGCGACATCGCCTTCTCACGACAGCGCCGCCTCTCGTGACTCCGGGAGTACTGCCGGATGACGCCGTCGAGAGGAGTGAGCGGGTCGAGTCGGTTCGAGCCGCGCTCGAGCAACTGCCGGATCGCGATCACCAGTTGCTCCTGATGAGAGAGGAAGGATTCAAGTACGAAGAAATCGCTGCGGTGATCGGCGTCGCGCCCGCTTCGGTCGGCACGCTGATTGCCCGAGCGCTGCGACGATTCGTGGAAGTCTACAGGAAGCAGAACACGGTTGATGATGCACGTCGATAACGGGACACTTCAGGCACTTCTCGACAACGAGGTCGGAGCCTCGGATCGCATGGCGGTCCAGGGCCATCTCGCGTCGTGTGCGGAGTGCGCCGCGGAACTGGAAGAGATGCGCCAGATCGCGGCCGATGCTCGCCGGGCATTCGCCCAGCTCGACGCCTACGCGCCCATGCTGGAAGGCCGCGTCAGTGTGGATCCGGCGGTGCGACGTATCGAGAAGGCACGCCGCTTTGTGCGTCTCGTGCCGGCCAGCCTGGCGCGCGCTGCCGCCCTTGTGCTCCTCGTTGCTGGCGCGGCGTCGGCCGCGATTCCGGGATCTCCGGTAAGACGTTGGGCCGGCGAATTGATGGATCGTGCTGCTCGCCTCCTCGTGGGCGACGATTCGGCGGCACCGGCGCCACCCGGCGTCGTGGACGCGCCCCGGATCGATGACCTTTCCACCGGAACTGTCCGCGATACGACGGCCGGCCTAGCCGTCGCGCTGAACGAAGGCGCGGTTCGTATCGAGATCTTCTCGGCCGAGCCCGGTGCCCGAATTCAGGTTCGCGTCCTGAATGAGGAAGAAGCGTGGGTGAAGACGTTCGGCTCGATCCGGCCGCGGACGCGCAGTGGAAACGGTTGGATGAACGTCTACGGCGTCGATGAACTGGGCGCGGTCGTGGACCTTCCAAGGAGCGCACGGGCCGCGTCCGTCACGGTGAATGGCGACCTGTTTTACGAGTATCGGGACGGCGTCGGTCGGGCGGTCGGCCCGGTTGCCGAGAGCACGTCGGACGGGGCTGTGTTCCTGGCGCGCTGAGACGGTAACGCCTGTTCTGCATGGAATCGAGAGGCCGGGCCGGCCGATGTTACCAGCCCGGCCTCTTGAATTGCCAACACCAGCCCGTACCTGTTACCGTTGATTCATCTCCTTTTCGACGGAGTGGCCACGTTGCGCAGGAAGCAGACGAACCACAACGTCGCGAACCCGCGCGACCCGACACCTGATCGGGTCCTGGCATGATCGCATCGCTGGTTCTCGCCGCACTCACGGTGCTCCCGGCACAGCAGCCGGGCACGGTATGGGGACGCGTGCGAAGCGAAGGGACCGGCGCACCGATCCAGAGTGTGATGGTCGAAGTGATCGGCACCGGCACCCGCATTGTCGCCGAAACCGACAACAACGGCGTCTACATCCTGCGCGAGATTCCACCTGGCCGGCGCCTGATCCGCGCGACGCACATCGATCACGCAGCGCACGAGATCGAAATGATCATCTCGGCTGGCGTCGAACTTCAAGCAGATTTCGACCTCCGCCTCCGACCCGTTCTGTTGCCATCGATCACCGCCCGGGTGCAGCCGGTTGGTCCTGCGATCAATCGAGACACCTCCAACGTTCAGCCGACCGACGTCGGGCCGGCCGCGGTACGCGCGATGGAGGCGACACCCGGTGTGGCGGAGCTCGGCCTTGCCGAGGCGGCGCGCGATGTGCCCGGCAACGAGCCGATCGATCCATCGGATGTTCTGTTCGTGAGGGGCGGTACGGCGGATCTGAAGCTGGTCCTGCTCGATGGTGCACCTGTGTTCGCTCCGTTCCACATCGGTGGTCTGATCCACGCGCTCGATACCGATCTGTTGCGTTCGGCTTCGATCTACAACGGTGGCGCACCGGCGCGATATGATGGCGGTCTGTCGTACGTGATGGATATGGAAACGCGGACGGGACGAACGGACCGGCACCATGCGAACGTGTCCGCTGATCTGCTTGCGGCGCGGGCGTTGCTCGAGGGTCCGGTGACGTCGGGCGTTTCCTACGTGATCGGCACGCGTGGCGTCCACGGTCTCGGTGCAGAGCCGTTTGTCGGTGAGCCGTTCCCGTACTCCTACGGCGATGCCGTGGGGCGGGTCGACTTCGATATCGGGGCGACGCGTCTCCTTTCCGCGACCGGTTTCTGGAACCGCGAAACCGTTCGACTCGACAGTCTGCGCAGTCCGAACCGTATCGCGGCATGGGGGAATCGGGCCGGTTCGCTCCGCTTTCGCGGACCGATGCTGGGTGGGGACGGCGTCCTTACCGTGGCCGGCGGCGAGTTCCAGACAGAACTCCCCGTCGGTGGCCTGCGACCGCTCCTGACGGAAGGCCAGGCGAGGCGCGTGCGGGCGAGCGCCGCCTTCGAGCGCTCCCTCGGCGACGCCCGGCTCGAGTACGGCGCGTCCTTCGACCGCCTCGAGTTCGATCAGTTCGTGTACGAACAGGGGGCGGTCGGGCCCGACTCGATCATCTACGGCAATGGCAATGGTGGCAGTGTCACCGGCTTCTACGCGGAGGCCACCGTCAACCCTGCGAGTCGACTCAGGCTCAGGGGTGGCCTGCGCGCGGACGTCTTCTCGATCCAGCCTGACGTCGTCCTCGCACCGCGCATCTCGGCCACTTTCCTGATCACGGATCGGGTGGCGCTCACCCTGGCGGCCGGCCGGTACCGGCAATACGTCCAGGACAGGGCAGAACCGCTGGCGCCGATCGGCGCGCCTCTCCCCGATCCACGGCAGGAGCACGAACTGGTCGTCGCCAGTGCGTCCCACCTGCTCCTCGCCCTCGATCAACAGCTCGGTGACGGATTCCGACTCACGGTCGAAGGCTTCTACAAGGATTTCCAGGGACTGCCGAACACGCTGGATGGCAGGGCGGAATCGTCCGGCGTCGATCTCTGGGTCCGCCGCAACGAGGGGCGCTTCCGCGGTTGGTTCGGCTATTCGCTGGCCTGGGTCTGGTCGGATGACGATGATGCGGCCTCGCCGACGCACCTCTTCGCCGGTCGCCAGCTCCTGACCGCCGGCGTGAACGGACCGGTCATCGGCCGCGGCACGTTCGATGTCCGCGTATCCTATGGTTCCGGTCTCCCGTTCGCCGCGATTCCGGAGCCGGAGGCGGCGACGCCCGTCTTCGGGATCGGGTTCAGGCCACCGGCAAGCGCAGTCGCCACGACGGAGCCTCTGCCGGCCATTCCGAACGCACCCGACCAACCGTACCTGCGTGTCGACGCGCGGTTGGCTCGAACGTGGAGCGCGGAATGGCGGGGTATCTCCTTCGAGTTGACGCCCTACGTGAAGGTGCTGAACGCGCTCAACCGGCGGGATGGCATCTTCTATTATTTCGACCGCGGCGCGGGCTCTCAGGCCCGCGCCCTTGCGGACCTGCCCGTCCTCCCGATCATTGGTCTGGACTGGAAGTTCTGAGGTCCTACCGTTTGGGACGTAGCGAGATATCCTGGCGGAACTTCTCGTATGCGTTCTTCGTGATCTCGCCCCGCTTGAACAGCTCATCAAGGACTTCCTGCGCCTGACGATTGAAATCGCCCTGCTTCTGCCCGCCCCGGCGCGCGAACAGCCAGAAGACCAGCAGAATGACCAGGTACTCGGTGTAGGGGCTCAGATACTGGAGGATCCGCTCGAGGATCTCGGAGACCTCGATCGGCGGCGGTTCGGCGGCCTGCATCATCGCCCAGAGATTGAGGAACCGCACTTCGCTCAGACTCCGGCTGGCCGGCCGTCAACCACGGCGGCCCAGATGCGGTCGGGTTTGAAACAGAGGTCGTGGCCGCGATCGTCCTCGAACCAGAGCGGCCGGCCGTGGCGGAGCCGGAACCAGATCAGCCGCTGCAACTCGAGAGGAGTGGATCGCCAGCGTGCGCGGAACGTGACTTCGCCGTCCTCGGTGCCGAGGCACACGAGGACAGTCGGGATCAGATCCCGCAGCGGAACCCGGGCGTAGTAGACCATGTGGCAGAATACGCTAACGCGGAACCTCCTCAGTGAGCAACAGTTTCCGTGAGTATCGACAGGCCCCATCGCGGGCCGTAATCGAGGGGTCGTCAGACCCCTTTTTCTCGCCAGAGCCGGTCCATTTCGGCGTGGCGGGGGGCGATCAGGTCGCGCCATTCAGGCAACGCGTAAATGCCGTCGTCCGGCAGCGCAGGCCGATGGCCGCGGGGCCCGATGGTTCCAAGCACCTCTGTCGCCGCCGCCCGCACCACGTCCCGGGTTTCGAGCATCCTTGAGTGGAAGAGGGTCGACTGGCGCGCATACGGGCTCATGTTCTGAGCGCTGGGGTGAGTAGTCCAAAGAAGCTGCGGCAGTGGTGCTTCGGTCCACCGGCCTTGCCAGGCCGCGCCGAACGCGGCGCCCGGTGCGTTGGGGGAAGCGAATGAGGCCAGCCGGTCTCGCGCGATGCCAGTTCGCCGCAACGCATCGACACCGGGCAACCCGGGCGGGTTCGCAGGTCGCATCGCCGCGACCGTGCATCGCGCCGCGACGTTTCCGAGCGCGACAATGAGACGCGGGCCGCAAGCCAGAATCGTGTCAGCCAGAAGCGCCAGGCTGTTCGTGTAATCACCAGCCGGGGCAAGGATTTCGGCCCGGGTCGGCTCGCCACCCCCTTTTTCTGGAAGCTGATTCAACGCTGCGACAATGAACGTGTCGTTACGGGTCAGACCGGCAGCCGCGAGAAGGACTTCGAGGTTGGCTCCGGCGATGTCGCCGCCGAACGGAATGCGCGTGGCGTGCGCACCGAGGCAACCCGCGCCCCGCCCGCCTGCATTTCCGGGCGCGGCCCCCACCCAGAGCGTGGAGACTTGCCGCCACGGTCCATTCCTCCGGCTCCAGACGATGGGCCGGTCAACCACGCTGCCGCTCGCGTCCCGACAGGGTCGAGCGAGCCACTCGTCGCGCAGGCATGCGGGGTGGCTGGAATGAACCCGGCGGAAGATGCGGAGGAAATCGTTCAGAGGCTGTCGAGAAGGTCGTCAATTGCCTTGCGGACTGCGTCCTGCGACCGGCCGGTCAGAAGATTCGTGAGCATCTCGCGCGCATCCCCGGCCAGGTCCTCGTGATGGCGATTGCCGGACGCGCGAACGACATTGCCCAATGGGACGAGGGCCAGGCCGTCCTCACCCGGCCGGTTCTCGCTTTCTTCCGCTTCGAACGGAGGCGCGGGAATACTCTCGCGCCACGGTTCCTCCGGCACCTCGTCCTCCTGACGCGACACCCGAACCACGATACAGACACGTGCCTCGATGTTGCCGTCGTCGTCCTCCGTCGCGGCCAGAGCAACCGTCACGGGCGTCGCGAGCAGCGCGTTGATCGTGGGCAGTGCGGGTTCGGCTACGACGCCTCGCGCAATCACATGATCGCCGACGAGGAAGGCGAGCGCGACCGTCTCGGGCGGAAGCTGCTCGTTCGACTCGAGGGGTCGGGCGCGGAGGTGGACTGGGGTGGCGTGAGTGACGACGACGAGGGGCTCCATTCGGCTCATTTCGAAGGGCGTGCATCCCTTTTCAGGGCTCTGTGCATCAAAAACCAGCAGACCCGCCCGGGTTCCCGACGTGCGGATCTTTTGACTGACGAGGTTTGTAGTACGAACGTCCGATCCGGCGAAACCCGCCAGCGTTCGTCCCGTAGTGGACAGAGCGTACTCGACAGCCATCGCGGATCTGTGTCGGCCGCTATGCAATGCCGATGCCAGAGTCGTGGCCCTGCACGGAGGAGCGGTGTTATGAGTGTTTCGGCACTACGACTGACCGGCGGCCTTCTGGCGGTCCTCGCCACCGTGCCGCTGCCGGCGAGCGCCCAACCCGTCGGTCCACTCGCAGCATCCACGGCAGCAATCGTCATCGCGGGTCCATACGTCCCGGTTACGAGCCCGACGTCATTCGCGGCAACGCCTTCGCCATGCGATCAGACGCCGGATCAGCGGATCCATCAGCGGCGGCGTTCGTCGCGCCTGTTCGGATGGTTGTACCGGGCCGTGCGGAACGTCGATATGGAGAAGTCATCGGCGCCACCGCTGCTCTTCTACCTTCGTTCGCCGCTCCTCGCGGGTTTCGCGGATGAAGTCGAGTGTCCGCCTGAACAGGAGCAGGTCGCGCATGAGAAGCACATGCTCACTTCTGGTGCCGCGTGCGCAACGATCACCGTGCACGAGGAAAAGGGATCTCCGCGCATGACACGTGTCGCACTGCCGATGCTCGATGCGACTTCGCCGGCGGATCTTCTCGAGGCGCTCAAGTTGAAGCTCGAAGCACGGCAGGCGGTCGTATTGCCATCCATCGATGGCAACGCTCTGCTGTTGTCACCGAACCTGGTTCGTGATCTGGACGTGCAACCGTGCGCGCACCCGGATGCGGGATCGGACGAATCCCATCTCGCCGCGTTCGCAACCTGATCGAGAAAGGTGGCGCGGTGCGAACAACCCGCGCCACCGTGATCCACGCTTCAGAAGCCGCCCACGCCGCCACCGCCGAAACCGCCACCGCTGAACCCGCCGCCACCGCCACCGCTGCTGAACCCGGAACTCCCCGAGCTGCTGCGCGGGGCAACTCGCATCGCCGTGCTCGTGACGGCGGCCATGCGGCCAAGGTTGCCCGTGAAGGCGTGCGCCATGAAGCCGTGCGGCGAACGCCCGTGATACCAGTCGGGTGGTGTGCGGTAGATGTCGTCGAAGGCACGCGCCCAGTTCTTCTCGACGCCGAAGGCCATGGCGAAGGGGAGAAACGACTCGAACATCTCGGGCGTCTTGATGATGCGCTCGAAGCGGTCCTGTTCGACGCGTTCGAGGAATTCGCGGAAACCGAGGATCTCCTCGAGCCTTCGCGTGCCCTCTGGCGTTCGGGCGGGCATGATCATACCGAAAACAAAGACGACAAGGCCGGTCAGGACGCCGGCGATGACCGCGGGACCGGGTTGCTGGCCGAGCAGCCCCACGAGGATGGTGGAACCCGCGAACGCGACGCCGAAGCCGGCGACGAACGCGAGCACTCCAAAGACGATGCGCACGCGGTTGGGGTGGCGCAGGTAGTGGCCACCCTCCACCAGTGATTGGCTCAGCTTGCTCCTGATTCCGGGAAGGTCCTTGTAGAACGAGTTCTCGAGGTCCTCGGTGTTGACCACGCGTTTGCTGCCTTTGAACAGCGCATCGAGCAGCTCACGCTCGAATTCCCGCAAGCCAGCCCACTCTTCCCGCCCGCGTACGAGGTGAAACGTGAAGACCTGATTCGACAGCAATCCGAAGAACTGTTTCTCGTCGGTTTCTTCGATGCGAATGAAGCCGCGCACGGCAAGGTCGACCAACGTGGCCGTCACGTCGCGCATATCCGGTGACGCATCGATCAAGGTCCCCGCTTCGGCCGGCACGAAACCGGACGGCGGCTCGTAGCGAGGGGTTATGGGGCGCAGTTCCGGATCTCGGCCCCTGCTTCGCCACAGCGCGAACATGCCGACAAGCGCGAGCACGGGCACACCGAGAATGAAATTGCTGAGCAGGAAATCGCGGATGCGATCCGTGCTCGTGGGCCGTTCGACAACGCCCGGATTCCAGCCTACGACGATGGTGAGGCCCTCCCGGAAGCCGAGCGGACGGGTTGCATCGAAACGGATCAGATTGCCCGCTGTGTCGATGGACACGTCGCGATCCACGGAGCCGTAAACGCCCGTGTACGCAGTGGCGCGGATGCCGGTTGCCTCGGCAGGCAGATAGACGTTCGCGCCCGCGGAAACGATCTCGAACTCGGTTTCATCGCCGGTCACGTTCCAGTACAGTTCGTCGTGCTCCTCGAAGAAACGGAGGCCATTGCGGACCACGTACTGAAGGACGACCGTGCGCGTAGCATCCTGCGCGCCCGGGACCCAGATCTTGAACACGCGATTACGGCCGTCCCGCGAGGTCTCGACTTCCAGTTCGTTCCCCGCGTCGTCCGTGATGCGCTGCATGCCGAGCTGTAGCGTGTAGTTCGCTCCCTGGTCCGTGCGGTACTCGACCGGGATGGTGCGGAAGATGCCGTTCCAGGAGCCCGTGAAGCGCACCGTGATGGTCTCGGAGACCTGCACGTCACCGTTGGTCCGGACGTGCATGTCGGCGGCGAAGCGCTCGATGGTGAGCGTCCGCTGCGCGGCCACGGGCGAGGCCGTGCCGAGCGACGCGAAGCCGGCGATTGCCGCGGTGGCGTAGACGGTGGTGGAGACCGCGGTCCAGCACAACGCCAGCAACCGGCGCGCGCCGCACATCGTCCCGTTCATCGGACCGATCCGGTTCGGGATGTTCAGAAACTGACGTTCGGAACCGCGCGCTCGCCTTCGTCCATCTCGAAGAATTCGCGTTCCTTGAAGCCGAACGAGCGGGCCACGAGGTTGGACGGGAACTGCATGATCTTCGTGTTGAGGTCACGCACGACGGCGTTGTAGTAGCGGCGCGCGTTCTGAATCGCGTTCTCGATCTCGGAAAGGCTGTTCTGAAGCATGCCGAAGTTTTCGGCGGCGCGCAGCTGCGGATAGGCCTCGGCGAGTGCGAAGAGCGAGCGGAGTGCGCCGGTCAGCACGTTTTCGGCCTCGGCGCGAGCGGCTGGACCCTCCGCGCTCATGGCTTTGTTGCGCGCGTTGATGACGGCTTCGAGCGTGCCCTTCTCGTGCGAGGCGTAGCCCTTCACGGTTTCGACGAGGTTCGGAATCAGGTCGTGACGACGTTTCAGCTGGACGTCGATGTCGGCCCACGCGCCATCGGCCTGCACCTTGAGCTTGACAAGGCCGTTGTAGATGGCCATGACGCCAAGCACGACCGCAATCGCCAGCAGGATCGCCCACATCATCGCCGTCACCTCCTCTGGAGAGTGGTGGTTGCTGCGCTACACTTCTATCCCTTGTCGCTCTTCTGCCGTGAACGAGGGCGGCTTGCGCGCGCTCTCGGTTGCGAGGGCGCGAGTGCCTCCGCGACGATGCGTTGCTGTTCACGTTCGTGGTCTTCGGCGTACCCTTCGGCAGGGCTGGCTCGTTCGGGCCGGCCGACATAGACCGGCGAAGCGCCGATCAGTTCGCGCAGGCGAGGCTCGACGAACGCCCATGCACCCATGTTGCGCGGCTCCTCCTGCGCCCACACGACGTTGTCCGTGTCGTGCTCCGCGAGAACCTCGGCCAGGGCGTCGACCGGGAACGGATACAACTGCTCGACGCGCACGAACGCGACGTCCGTTGGCCCGGCCTTCTCGCGACCCGCGAGCAGATCATGATACAGCTTGCCACTCGCGAGCACGACGCGGCGTGCGCTCGCCTTGCCGTTCGCGAACGCCGGATCCGCGATGACCGTGTAAAACCGGCCCGAGGCAAGCTCCGGCAGCGTGGAGACAGCGCGCGGGTGCCGCAGCAGACTCTTCGGTGTCATGATTACGAGCGGGCGCCGGACAGGATTCAATGCCTGTCGGCGGAGCAGGTGAAAGTACTGAGCCGGCGTGGTGCAGTTGGCGATGCGGAGGTTGTCCTCCGCGGCGAGCTGGAGGAAGCGCTCGAGGCGAGCGCTCGAGTGTTCCGGGCCCTGGCCTTCATAACCGTGCGGCAACAGCAGGACGAGGCGGGATCGCTGTCCCCACTTTTCGCGGCCGGCGGCGACGAACTGGTCGATGATGACCTGGCCGCCGTTCGCGAAGTCGCCGAACTGAGCTTCCCAGAGGACGAGGGCCCTGGGCGCGACCACGCTGTAGCCGTACTCGAAGCCCATCGCGGCCAGCTCGGAGAGCGGGCTGTTGTGGATTTCGAAGGTGACGTCCGCACCGTCGAGGTGAGCGAGCGGGATGTACTCGGCATCCGTTTCGACGCCGTGCAGCACGAGGTGCCGTTGACTGAACGTGCCCCGCTCCGTGTCCTGGCCGCTCAAGCGGAGCGGCACTCCCTGTTGCAGCAGCGAGGCGAACGCGAGCACCTCGGCATGGGCCCAGTCGATCGGGCCATCGCCATCGGTCAGGATACGGGCGCGCCGATCGAGCTGCCGAGCCAGCTTCGGGTTGACGTGGAACCCATCCGGCCATGCATGCACATGTCGGTCGAGCGCGCGCAACGCATCGGCGTTCACCGTTGTGTCCACGTGATCGGCGGGACGATCGTCCTCGTGCACGGGCGCGCTGCGCGTCTCCTCCGGCTTCTTGCGGATCTCGTCCTGAACCGCAACCAGCCGGTCGTGCGCGGCCTTCACGAGTGCAGCCGCCGTGTCGGGATCGACCGATTTCTCCGCCGCCAGACGATCGGCCCAGAGTTGTCGCACGGTCGGCTGTTGCGAAATCCGGTGGTACATCACCGGCTGCGTGTACGCCGGCTCATCGCCCTCGTTGTGACCGAAACGGCGGTAACCGACGAGGTCGATGACGACATCGCCGTGGAATCGATTGCGGAAGGCCATGGCGAGACGCACAACGGCAAGACACGCTTCCGGATCGTCGGCATTCACATGGAAGACGGGAATGTCGAATCCGCGCGCCGGATCGCTCGCGTAATCCGCCGATCTTGCCTCGTTGGGCCCGGTCGTGAACCCGACCTGATTGTTGGCGATGATGTGGAGCGTGCCGCCGGTTCGGTAGCCGGCGAGTCTGGCGAGGTTGAGCGTTTCCGTGACGACGCCTTGCCCGACGAATGCAGCATCGCCGTGAATCAGGATCGGGACAACGAGATTCTCATCGCGTTCGAGACTGGCCGTGTAGCGATTCGACTGCTTGGCTCTCGTCATGCCCTCGACGATCGGATTCACGAACTCGAGGTGACTGGGATTGGGTGCGAGCAGCACCGTGAGCGGATGACCGGAGCGCGTGGCGTACGTGCCTTCGGCGCCGATGTGATACTTCACATCGCCGGTCCCAGCCGTTCCGGCGTGGCGGCCCTCGAATCGGCCGAGCAGGTCGGCGTACGGCATGCCGAGCACGTGCGCGATCACGTTGAGCCGGCCGCGGTGCGCCATGCCGATCACGATTTCAGCCGCACCCGAGTCGGCGGCACGTTCGATCGCAAGATCGAGCATCGGCAGGAGCATGTCCGTGCCTTCTACCGAGAACCGCTTCGCACCGAGGTAGGCACGGTGCAGGAATTGCTCGAAGGTCTCAACGTCCGTCAATCGCTCGAGCAGTCTGCGTTTCTCGGAGACAGCGAGAGCAGGACGGTGCGCCGCGCTCTCGATCTGCTCGCGCAGCCATTCGCGCTGCTCCGGGTCCTCGAGATACTCGAATTCGTAGCCGATCGAGCCGGTGTACGTCGTCGCGAGCCAGTCCACGACATCGGCAATGGTCGCGCCCCACTCCTCGAGGCCGACCATCGAGGCCGGCACGCTCGCGAGTTGGTCGGGCGTGATGCCGTGGAACCTCGGATCGAGCTGTGGGTGACCCGGCGGTGCTGCACCGAGCGGATCGAGCCGCGCCGCGCGATGACCGTGCAGCCGATACGCATCGACGAGTTCGCCCGCTGCGCGCGACGCCAGCAGCTGCGCTTCGGTCGGAACCGAAGCCATCACCGTGGGTGCCGCACCGAGAAGTCCGGCCGCGCCCGCAGCGCCGCTCTCGAAAAGACGCTGCCAGGCTTCGTCGACCAGACCGGGATTCTGAAGGTACTGGTCGAAGATCGATTGGACGTATGCGGCGTTGTATGTGTCGAAAAGGGTTGATCGTTTCATGTCCGGAGCCTGCGTTCATTTCCGCTTTGAACCGTCTGAATCTAGGGCCGGTCGCGGTGGCAAGTCCAGCGTAAGGCGGGTCTGAGCGCTCTGGAACTGGCGCGTGCAAGCCGTGAAATCGTAAGGCCTTTGCTCTGTCTGCGTGTTCCGGCGAACGGTTGCCCCGGGGCGCTGGCCGGGCTACTCTTCGGGCGGATCGCTGGCGCACATCCCTGAGTTCCCACAATGCACAGGCCGGACGACACCCCGCTCATGCAGCAGTGGCGCGAAGCCAAGGCGCGCCACCCCGATGCGCTCGTGTTCTTTCGGGTCGGCGATTTCTACGAGCTGTTCAATGAAGATGCCGTCGAGGGCGCTCGCCTGCTGGGCCTGACGCTCACATCGCGCAACAACGGAGGCGCGGCGGAAGTCCCGCTCGCCGGCGTGCCGGTCCGAGCGCGCGACGATTACCTCGATCGCCTCGTCCGCGCCGGCCGCCGCGTTGCCGTCTGTGAGCAGGTCGAAGACCCGGCACTCGCCAAAGGCATCGTGCGCAGGGAAGTCGTCGAGACGATCACACCGGGCGCGATTCTCGCCGAATCCCTGCTAGCCGAGCGCCGCAACAACTGGCTCGTTGCACTGGCCGATGCCGGCGAGGATTCCTGCGCCTTCGCCGTCGCGGATATCTCGACGGGCGAACTCAGCGCAACGCGCGTTGCTGCGACGGACCTCGGCTCGGAACTCGCGACGTACGAAGCGGCTGAACTGCTGCTGCCGGAATCCTGGCGCGAACGCACACTCGACGGTGTGGACGGGCCGGTCCGGACATTTCGTCCCGACTGGCTCTTCGATCCTGACGTCGGCACCGATGAACTTCGCCGTCGCTTTGCCGTTCACACGCTCGACAGCTTCGGCATCACGAAGGACGATGCCCCGCTCGTGAGCGTGCTGGGCGCGCTCGTCGCCTACCTCACGGAAGTACAGCCGGCATCGCTCGCATCGCTGCGTCCGCCCGTTCTCGTACGTGCGGCGGATACGATGGTGCTGGACGACATGACGCGGCGCAACCTCGAGCTGGTCGAGCCGCTCCGCTCCGGGCCGCGCGAGGATCGCGGCGGCACACTCGTCGATGTCATCGATGAGACGGCGACCGCGATGGGCGCTCGACTCCTGCGCCGCTGGCTGCTGCGCCCGCTCGTCGATGCACGCGCGATCTGGGCGCGCCAGGAAGCGGTCGCCGAACTGTTCGAGCGGCAGGCAGCGCGACGCGCATTGCGCGCCGCACTCGAGCAGGTGCGCGATCTCGAACGCCTCGCCGCCAAAGCGAGCACCGCACGCATCACGCCCCGCGAAATGAAGGCCCTCGAGCAGTCGCTTGCTCAGCTGCCGCACGTACGCGCTGCGGTGCAGGGTCTCGAAGCACGTCGCACGCGCGAGATCGTGGATACCTTCGACTCGCTCGAGGAAGTTCAGCGGCTCATCGCCGGCGCGCTCATGGACGAACCGCCCTCGACGCTCGGCGAAGGCAACGTCATCCGGGAGGGTTATGACGCCGCACTCGACGAGCTGCGCGAGACGCGCGATGGCGCGCAGGCAACGATTGCACGGCTTCAGGCCCGCGAACGGGAGCGGACCGGGATCGCATCACTCAAGGTCGGCTACAACAAGGTATTCGGCTATTATCTCGAAGTCACGCGAGCCCGGCGCGAGCGCGTTCCGGACGATTACGAACGGCGCCAGACCCTGGCCAACGCAGAACGCTACGTGACGCCCGAACTCCGCGAGTCGGAAGCGAAGATCCTCGGGGCAGAGGAGGGAATCGCGGATGCGGAGGCGAGGCTTTTCGCGGCGTTGCGCGGTCGGGTGAGCGGCGAGATCGGTCGCTTGCAGCAGGCCGCCGATCGCATCGCCCAACTCGATGTCTTCGCGGCCTTCGCGTTCTGTGCGGAACGTCGCAATTATGTGCGCCCGGAGATCCATACCGGATATCGGCTCGAGATCCTCGCCGGGCGCCACCCTGTCGTCGAGACGATGATGCCGCGGGAGGCGTTCATCCCGAACGATGTCGTCCTCGATGAGGACGGTCGCATCATCATCCTGACGGGACCGAACATGGCAGGAAAGAGTACGCTGCTGCGCCAGGTCGGACTGATTCAACTGCTGGGGCAGGCAGGTGCGTTCGTGCCGGCAGCGAAAGCGAAGCTGGCGGTGTGCGATCGCATCTTTACACGCGTCGGTGCGTCCGACAATCTCGTGCGCGGGCAATCGACGTTCATGGTCGAGATGCAGGAGACCGCTTCCATCCTGCACAGTGCGAGCGCCCGATCGCTCGTGCTGCTCGACGAGATCGGCCGCGGCACGGCCACATACGACGGCGTCAGCATTGCCTGGGCGGTGACCGAACACCTGCACGAGCATGCGCGTTCGAAAACCATCTTTGCCACGCACTATCACGAGCTTACCCAGCTCGCGGACCTGCTGCCGGCTCTGATCAACTGCAACGTCGCGATACGCGAAGTCGGTCACGACATCGTGTTCCTGCACCGGCTCCAGCCGGGCGGCGCGGATCGGTCCTACGGCATCGAGGTCGGCCGCCTTGCCGGGCTGCCGGGCGCAGTCGTCGAGCGCGCCCGCGAGATCCTCCGTGACCTCGAAGGCGCCCGCTCGAGCGGCGGCGAGGGCCTCGGCCGCGCCGGCCGGCACCGGCCAGTCAGCATGCCTGCACCTGACCAGCTCTCGCTGTTTCAGCCACCGGAGAACCCGGTGATCCAGAGGTTGCGTGAGCTTGAAACAGATTCGCTGACTCCGCTCCAGGCGCTCAATCTTCTGGTGGAACTGCGGGAGGGCGTTGCAAGGATGGATCAGAGGGAGGGTCAGGAGCGGGACAGGTAAGGACTCGACCGGGTCCGGTGCCGACACTAGCTTCTGCGATGACCGGGCCGTTCACCATGGATCGAATCGTGAGAAATCCAGTCTCCTGCCCGATCCTGGCGCTGGCTCTTCTGCTCGGGGCGTGCGGCGGATCGGATGCGCCGCTCACACTGCCGGAGCCGATATCCCGCACCTCGCCGGTCAAGTACCCGACCGATCTCTGGGACCTCGGCATTGAAGGTGAGACGATGCTCATGGTCCGCATCACCGAACGTGGCGTCGTGGACAGTGCATACGTGCTCGAGCCGAGTAACCACGCGCAGTTCGACTCGGCGGCCGTACAGGGCGCGCTGCGGTTGCAGTTCGTACCGGGGCGCCGCGGCGACCGGCCGGTGCCGCTCTGGTCACGACTGCCGATCCGGTTCCAGCGCGACAGCCTCGAGGCGGATGCGCCGTCGCCTGCCGGTCCGGACTCGACGGAAAGCGGCACATGAGCGAGCCGGGCGCCAACCACAATCACGCCCGGCCCTACGACAACGTCCTGGCGACGATCGGTTGGACGCCGATGATCCGGCTCAACCGAGTGACGGACGGCGCCCGCACGCCCGTCTACGGGAAAGCCGAGATCTTCAACCCGGGTGGCTCGGTGAAGGACCGGATCGGTCTGGCGATGATCGAGGCGGCGGAACGGGAAGGCCGCCTGGGACCGGGCGGGACCGTCGTCGAGGGGACGAGCGGGAACACGGGCGTCGGCCTCGCGATCGCAGCGGCCATCAAAGGATACCGGTGCGTGTTCACGATGCCCGACAAGATGAGCCAGGAGAAGGTTCGGCTCCTCAAGGCGTTCGGAGCGGACGTCATCGTAACGCCGACCGCCGTGGCCCCGGACCACCCGGACAACTACGTGCAGACGGCCAAGCGAATCGTGCGTGAAACGCCGGGCGCCGTCCTCGCCGACCAGTTCTACAACGATGTGAATCCACAGGCGCACTATCAGACGACGGGTCCCGAGATCTGGGCGCAGACGGACGGACGAGTCACGCACGTCGTGGGGTCTGCGGGCACTGGCGGAACCCTCACCGGCACAGCCCGCTACCTCAAGGAGCAGAACCCGAAGATCCGCATCTATGCAGGCGATCCGGCCGGTTCCATTTACGCACACTTCCACGCGACGCATGAGAAAACACAGGGTGCGCCGTACAAGGTCGAAGGCATCGGTGGCGACAAACTGCCGGGCGCACTCGACTTCGACGTGATCGATGAGTTTCACACGTTCAGCGACCGCGAAGCGTTCCACATGGCGAGGCGATTGACGCGCGAGGAAGGGCTTTTCGTCGGAGGGTCCGCCGGGATCAACGTGGCGCTCGCGGTCCGCATCGCACGCCAGGTCGACGATCCGGATTCCCTCATCGTGTGCTTTCTGCCCGACACCGGCGAGCGCTACCTGTCGAAAATCTACAATGACGAATGGCTGCGCGAGAACCGGCTTCTGGAACCGGAACGCATGACGGCCGGGGATATGCTCTCACGCAAGGACAGCGAGGCGCCTGCGCTCGTGCTGTTGAAACCGGGTGCGACCACGCGCGAGGCGCTTCAGCTCATCACGCAACACGATATCTCGCAGATTCCCGTTTGCGATAACGGCGAATGTGTTGGCTCGCTTTCAGAATCGAATCTGATGGCACACGTGATCGAGGATCCGACGATTCTCGATCGTACCGTCGATGAACTGATGGATGCAGCGTTACCCATCGTTGACGCGGGAGCGTCGATGAGCGGGATCGGCCGCTTGCTGACGCGCCAGACACCGGCCGTGCTCGTGCGCAGGGAGGGGGAGTTCGTGGGGATCATCACACGATACGACGTCGTGAGGCACCTGACGCACGGGCAGCGATGAAGATCGCCGTGCTGTTCGGCGGCACGAGCGCTGAGCGCGACGTGTCGATCGCGAGTGGAGCGCAGGTGGTCCAGGCGCTGCGCACGCGCGGGCACATCGTGATCCCCGTCGATCCGGCGATCGGCATCATTCGACCGCATGATGAAGCGGGGATTCTGCGGCCGGGCGTCGCGGCGAAACCACCGGACGAGGACGCGCTGGCACGGATGCGCGGGACCGATGTCGCGGCCATGCTTCGAGCACCGGAACTCGACGGCATGGACGTCGCCTTCATCGCGCTGCACGGGCCGTTCGGGGAGGACGGCACACTTCAGGCCCTGCTCGACGCGGCCGGCTTCGCATACACGGGCAGCGGGCGGCTCGGCAGCGCGATCGCGATGGACAAGGACATCGCGAAGCGGCTGTTCGTTCACGCTGGAGTGCCGACGCCGAACTGGCTGATGTGGCCCGTCGATGCGGACACGGTCAGAGAGAAGATTGGATACCCGGCCGTCGTCAAGCCCAGCAAGCAGGGGTCGACGGTCGGGCTGAGCATCGTCCGGCAGCCGGACCAGCTCGAGCCGGCCGTCTGCGAGGCGCTTCGCTTTGACGATGAAGTCCTCGTCGAGACATTCGTGCCCGGCCGCGAACTGACGGTCCCCGTGCTGGGTGACCAGGCACTGCCCGTCGGCGAGATCATCTCGAGGGGCGAGATCTTCGACTACGAATCGAAGTATCAGCCGGGTGGCGCCGAGGAGATCTTTCCGGCCGACCTGCCGGCCGATGAGACGTCAAGGATACAGGAGCTTGCGCTGGCTGCACACCTCGCCCTCAAGTTGAGCGGCTTCAGCCGCGTCGATTTCCGGCGTGACAACGCAGGCGGGTTCTGGTGCCTCGAAGCGAACACTCTGCCGGGCATGACCGCAGCGAGTCTGTACCCGAAAGGCGCGGCGGCGGCGAACATTCCGTTTGCAGAGGTGTGCGAACGCATCTGCACGCTCGCCATCGAGGAACACCGCGGCAGACGCCGGGTTTAGTACGACATTCTCGGCAATCGACTCCGAAGAAATGACGGCATGGCGTACCGCGGAAGTTTCGGGTTCGGATACGGGCTGACGCCCTGGGTGCAACGGCTGCTGATCGCGAACACGATCGTCTTCCTGATCCAGTTCGCGAGGCCCGGGGTCACGGACTGGCTCGCATTCGTGCCGGGTGCGATCCTGACTCGCCCGTGGACCGTCGTGACCTACATGTTCGCGCACGGCAGCTTCATGCACATTCTGTTCAACATGCTGGGCCTGTTCTTCTTCGGCCCGCCGCTCGAGGCGCGCTGGGGCTCCAGAGAGTTCATCAAGTTCTACTTCCTGTGTGGATTCGGCGGCGCAATCCTGTCGTTTCTGTTCGTCAACAGCGCCATCATCGGAGCATCTGCCGCGGTCTACGGCGTGATGCTCGGCTTTGCGATGAACTGGCCGGACGTGCCCATTTACATCTGGGGGATCTTCCCGATTCCCGCGAAGATTCTGGTCGGCATCATGGCCGCGTTCTCGCTGTTCTCCGCGTTCAGCGGACCGTATGACGGCGTCGCGCACTTCGCTCATCTCGGCGGATTCGTAGCCGCATTCATCTACATGAAGTGGGATCGTCGCGGACGCAGCCGGTCCGCATCGAAACTGCGCAACCTGATGACGAAGCGAAAACTCACGGTTGTGCCGGGCGACGGAAAATCGGAGGGACCCACCGCCGGCGTGGGTGCGACTCGCTCGCGCGAGACGCCCGACGATCGAGCGCTGCTCGACCAGATCGACCGCGTTCTCGACAAGATCAGTGAAAAGGGAATCGCGAGCCTGACTGCGGAGGAACGCAGGCTCCTGGACGAAGTGAGCCGGCGCCGCCGCCAGAACTGACGCGGCCGCGGGGCACGGACCTCTTCGACGGTCGCGCGCGGGCACATCACCCCGGTCGGCAACGGCCGTCAGGGCACGGTTCCGGATCCTCTCGGCCGTCGCTTGACATCCCCGGCCGGACGTTCCTACGTTGGCGACCCCCTGTCTCCCGACGCCGTCGACGACAGAAACGACAGAAAACGGTAGCGCCCAGGAGGCCGTGTCATGTCTGCCGCGAAAACCTATCCATCGACACATATCCGGAATGTCGTCGTGCTGGGCCACGGCGGCAGTGGTAAGACCACGCTCGTCGATGCGCTCTGCTTCTCGACCGGCACATCGCGCCGCCACGGCAGTGTCAAAGACGGCACGGCGCTCACGATGTATTCCGAAGAGGAGATCGGGCGGGGCATTTCCGTTCAGGCCGCTGGCGCGTTCGCGGATTGGGACGGGGTCAAGATCAACATTCTCGATACGCCCGGCTATCTCGATTTTACCGGCGATGCAATCGCGGCGACGCGGGTGGCCGACGGCGCTGTAGTCGTCCTCGGCGCCTCAACCGGCGTCGAGGTGGGCACCGAAAAGGTCTGGGATTACTCGGTGGCACG
Source organism: Longimicrobiales bacterium (assembly GCA_050732695.1). Classification (GTDB taxonomy): domain Bacteria; phylum Gemmatimonadota; class Gemmatimonadetes; order Longimicrobiales; family RSA9; genus JBFFZF01. The sequence continues at coordinate 34,612 of JBOHRL010000116.1, forward strand.
CGGAATTCCCAGACTTTTTTTTGTCTCGATGATGGACAAGGAACATGCCGATTTCGAGAAATGCATTCGTGAAGTGAAGGAACACTTGACCGACAAGGTCGTGGCGGTCGAGCTGCCGGTCGGTGCAGGCGAGACGTTTCGTGGCATTGTCAATCTGTTCACCGGTCGCACTCACATCTACAAGCCAGGAACTGCCACCGGCGAATACGATGAAGTCGAGATTCCCGATGACATGAAAGACGCAGCGGAACTCGCGCGAACGGAGCTGTTCGAGGCCGTGGCGACGACCGATGACACGCTGCTCGAGCGCTACCTCGACGGTGGCGAGATCACAACCCAGGAAGTCCTCGCCGCCATGAAACACGCCATGCTCACCGGCGAGTTGTTTCCGGTGTTCTGCGGCGCGGCCGAGCTGACGTGGGGCGTGCGCGCGCTGCTCGAGGGCATCGTAGAGATCGTACCCAGCCCGGCCGAAGCGCCGCATGAAGTGGCACAGCGCAAAGGCGTCGATCAGGCAATCGAACTCAAAGGCACAGACGACGGGCCATTCGCCGCACTCGTCTTCAAGACCGCGACCGAACCGCACGTCGGCGAGCTGTCCTTCTTCCGGATCTTCAGCGGCACCGTCTCGAATGGACAGGACATCCTCAACGCATCCCGCGATCACCACGAGAAGCTGTCTCACCTGTCCATTGCGCTCGGCAAGGAACGACTCGAAGTGCCCAAGCTCCATGCCGGTGACATCGGTGTTGTGGCCAAGCTCAAGGACACGCACACCAACGATACGCTCTCCGGCGCGGACCGGCCGCTCACACTCGAACCGATCCAGTTCCCGGAGCCCGACATCGCACTCGCGATTCACGCCGCCAGTCGTAGCGACGAGGACAAGATCGGCAATGCCCTGCACAAGCTGCACGAGGAAGACCCCACCTTCCACAGCGGCTACGAGCCGGAGCTGCGCCAGACCATCGTGCGTGGACTCGGTGAGTTGCACCTCGACGTGCAGATGGAGCGGATGAAGCGAAAATTCCACGTTGCAGTGGTGACGGAAGAACCGCGCATCCCATACCGTGAAACCATCCGCAAGACCGCGGAAGCTCATGGCCGCCACAAGAAACAGACCGGCGGCCACGGCCAGTTCGGCGACTGTCACGTCCGCCTCAAGCCACGGCCCCGCGGCAGCGGTTACCTGTTCACGGACGCGATCAGCGGCGGCGTTATCCCGAACAAGTTCATTCCGTCCGTCGACAAGGGTATCCAGGAGGCGCTCAAGCGCGGCATTCTCGCCGGCCACACTGTCGTCGATGTCGAAGCCGAACTCTTCTTCGGCTCGTACCACGCCGTCGACTCGAGCGACATCGCATTCCAGATCGCCGGCTCACTCGCGTTCCAGAAAGCCGCCGAAGCCGCCGACCCCGTCCTCCTCGAACCGATTCTCGAAGTCGAGGTCACGACACCCGAAGCATACATGGGTGACGTAATTGGTGACCTCAACCATCGCCGCGGCAAGATCCTCGGCATGGACCAGGCAGGTCAGAAGACCGTCGTCCGCGCACTCGTGCCTCAGGCCGAACTCTACAAGTACGCCACTACGCTGCGCTCCATCTCCCAGGGCCGGGCTTTCCATAACCGCAAGTTACACGGGTATGAAGAAGTGCCTCAGCACGTCGCTCAGAAGGTCATCGAGCTGCTGCGCAAGGAGCGCGAGAACGAGAAGGAGAACGTCGCGTAACGGATTGGTCACTCCGAACGCCCCGTCGATCCCTGCGTCTGCCACGGGGGCGACTTACTGCCACGTTCTCATCTTCTGCAATACCGCGAATTGCGGGCGGATGTCGACGGGTATTTCCGCCAGACGATCGAGTGTGGCCTGCATCTCCTCGGGGATCGTTCCATAACGCTGGATGAACGCGGCGGCGCGGGCGTAATCGCCGGTTGCCTGGATGGTCAGGACTTCCGTGGCGAGGTCGCGATTGGCGGCGATGATGGCATCCAGATCGGCGGTGAAGTGAGGGCCGCCGGCGGTGGCGGGTCCATCGCCGCCCGGGCCGCCGGCCGTCGTCAGGGCGCCTCTCTCGCGCAGCCAGTTGAACTGGATCAGGTTCGCGCGACCGTGTGCTTCGCCGGCACCGAAGCGGACGGCCCGGAAAAGATCGGCCAGGTGGCCGCTGAACGCCTGGCGCACGAACTCGTCCGTGTACACGCCTTCGTCACGAAGGACGGTCAGATTGTGGAGGCCCGTAACGTCCGCCTTCAACTCCTCGAGTCCCGAGTAGTGGTCCCTCAACGCGCGGTTCACGGTCGTCGTCTCGCCGGACGCTAGTGTGATCGTGCCAGGTCCAAGGCCGTGCGCCAACTCGTGCATGACCACGTTCGTGAACCACGGACGGAACGTGACCTGCCCTGCCAGATCCGGCGCCAGCACCGCCTGCGCGATCGGCGCCAGGATCCTGTCGAACTTCGCCCGTGAGACGTTCCTGAGCATCACCTTCTTCGAGCCCTTCTGCTCGTGAACGCGCACATCGTTCGGCAGATTGAAGGCCGTGGTCTGCACCCCGGCTCGGGTGTCGCCCGCCGCGTACACCTGATCGACCACCCGGATCGGGCTCTCGAACGCGCGATCCGGATTCCTGTACCGGTCCTCGACCGGCAACCTCCGCTCCAGACGCGGCAGCCAGTCCTTCAACAACTGCAATTCCGCACTCGCCGCCGAATCCGCTACCGTCACAAAACTCTCGAACGCCGCCTTGTAGCCCAGCAGGACGTCTTCGTAGACCTCGTACGGCCCGATCGTCGGCTCGATCCGGCTGTCCATGTCCATCCACGCCAGATCGCTCGAAAAATAATCGTTCGACAGGAACGCATCCGCGCGCTTGCGCAGATAATCCGCCAGGGACGCATTCTCTGCAACGGTCGCAGCGTCGCGCAGAAGCGCAGCCGCTTGCTCGAGTTTGTCGCGATACGCTTCCGAGTACGGCACCGCAACCAGTGAATCGCCCTCCCTGCGGATAACCGTGAAGTATCCCTCGAACGCCTCCCTGTCCGCAGGATGCGCTGCGATCCACGCGTCAAACTCTTCTTTCGTGATGTCCGCCGGGTAATAGCCCGCGCCCGGCGGCTTGGGACCCGCCGCCAGAAACGGTGCATCGTGCTCCAACCGGTCCCACGGACCCGCCATAATCTCGAAATACGTTCGCGCCGCCGCCGCGCCCGGACCGCTGTACGCCGCCAGGCGCGCCGCCCACTCCGCGTTCTGCCGCGACACCTGCTCGGCGAAAATCGCCTGCATCACATCCGATGCTTCCACCAGCTTCGCCAGTACCGACCGCTCCCACGGCGCCAGTACGTCCGCATCGAAGTCCAGCGCCGCCACCTCGAACTGCGCCACGCGCGCTTCCAGGTCCTCCGCCGTCACGCCAGCCGCCAGCACCGGCGCACCCTCCTCAACCCCGTCATCCGCGGCTGTGCAGGAAACCGCGATAAGGCCCATGGTCAGAAGGTGCCAGTTCGGTCGAGGCATGCGGTTTCCTGTCTCGTCTCTGGATACGGTCCTGGCGTCTATCGTACTGCGCTCGGGCAGGTCAGGACAGTCGAAGGGACCGTGTCTTTCCCTCAGCGGATCATGGGCAAACGGCGGGCTGGGGCTCTTGTGTTCGGTTTATCTTCGGTATAGGTTTCAGGCACCATGAGAACTGCGGTCGCGGAGCTGAGAGAGGCGCTGGGACAGCGGTTTCCGGGGGCCCAGCCGCTGGTCTACCGGACAGCGGGTGCGGTACAGACCGGGATCGAGGTTCTGGACAGGGAGCTGCCGAATGGCGGGCTTCCGCGAGGCCGGCTGACGGTATGGCGGCCGGGAGGTGGAGCGACGGCGGTGATGCGGTCGGCGATGCGGTCGGTGGTGTCGAATGGGGAGCGGGCGGCGTGGATCGATGTGGGTGGCACGATCACGGGAGATGCCTGGCCGGGTGCTCTTCTGATACGACCGGACGGGGAGCGTTCGGGATTTGCTTGTGCGGAGGAGGTCCTGCGATGTGGAGGTTTTGCGCTGGTCGTTCTGGCGGGTGTGGGTCGAGGGCTGAGTCGAGTGGCTGCCCGACTCTCACACGCGCAACGGGAAGGAGGAGGCGCGTTCGTTGCGATGGGCGAGGAGAGTTCACTCGCGCACGTACGAGTGGCTTCGCGCATCCTCGCCCGTGAGACACGGTGGCGGCGGAATGCGTTTGGTGAGGAGACGGACGTTGAGTCGGTTCTGGTGCGCGTGGATGCGGGTGCACTGGGGTGGAGCGGTCATGTGACGTTTCGCCTGGCTGTGCTCAGCCGTGGCCAGCGCCTTGCGCTGGACCCGCTGCTGGTCGATCGCCGTGGCGTACCACTTCGTGCCGGGCATTGGAGCGGAGGGCACGGCCGAGACCAGGGGGGTTCGCCAACGCGCGGTGATCCGCTGGTGTCGAATGAGAGGGCTTCGCTCGAGGCGATGCCCGTACACCCCGGGCCGAATTCCCTTGCGGAAGTTCGCACGGGAAATTAGCCATCACCGGGTTTCCGGATCCGATGATATGGAAAACGGGAATCTCGAGATGACCTTCAAGTCGGAGGAGCGAATGAAAAAAGGTTCGTTTGTGGCACTGACTCTGGCTCTCACGCTGGGGTACGCCGTGCCGGCACAGGCGCAGGTGTGGTTCGGCCCGCAGTTGAGCTGGGGCGATGACTTCGACCTCGCCATCGGCGGCAAGATCGGCGCCGCCATCGCCACGCTCGGCAGCGCGACCAGCAACAACGTCGATATCATGGGTTCATTCGATTATTTCTTCGACTGCGAAGATTGTTCGTACTTCGAGATTACCGGCGGCGGCCTCTACAACTTCGACATCGGCGAAAACATCGGCCCGTACGCCGGTGCGGGACTCAATTACGGCCGTATCTCCATCGATGAGGACATCTCCGGTGTCGATCTGTCCGATTCCGAGATGGGCCTGGCCCTGATGGGCGGACTCAAGTTCCTGCTCGGCACACTGGATGCCGATGCAAGTGCACGCATCACACTGGGCGGCGCAGAGCAGGCCGTACTGTCGTTCGCGATCCTGTTCGGCGGTCCGCGCTGACATCGTTTTTGGATCAGGGAACGGCCACGCCGGCAGGATCGGCGTGGCCGTTTCAATCGGGGCATAGTACGGTTTTTTTCAGCAGGTTGCGGAGGGGCGATCCGAAGTCATGCGGGTAATGTGTCTGGTGGGGGAGTGGGAAGAGCGGGGTGCGGAGCGAGTGGGGCGCGAACTGCTGGCGGTCGTGCCGCACGTAGCGGTGGATGCGGTGCTGCGGCGAGTGTGGGCGGACGTGCGCGGGCTGCGCGAGGCGGAGATCGCAGAAGCGGTGTTGGCGCGAGCGCAGGAAGTCGAATCGGGGCCGGTACGTGCGGGCATTGCGGGGACGCCGGTGGCCGCATACGCGAGCGCGATGGGGGCAGGATCGGGGCACGTGATTCGTGTCGCGGTGGGTCAGGATCGCGAGTATCTGGCGCCGCTGGGACTCGAGGTGCTGGAGCCGGATGCGAAGCTCGCGGAGCTGCTGGAAGGTGTGGGTGTGGAGCGGTGCGGAGATCTTGCATCGCTGGAACGGGAATCGGTGGAAGTCCGATTCGGAGCCGAGTCGCTCCTGGTGTGGCGGCGGTCGCGCGGTGACGATGCGCGCGCGTTGTTCCGCGCTGGTAGTCGAGAACAGCACCAGGCGTCGTTGGACTTCATCGATTACGTGGTAACGGATCCGGAGCGGCTGGTCTTCACGGCGAACGCACTGCTGGGTGGAATCTGCGAATCGTTGCGGACCCGCGGGTTGCATGCGCGACGGCTCGAGTTGACGTTGCCGCTGGCGAACGGCGAAGTATGGCGGCGGACATTGACGGCATCGCGGCCGACGGCGAGTCGCACGGCATGGCTGCGTCTGGTCCGTGCTGTTCTGGAACGGCTGACGGTCGCCGACGCCGTAGCAGGCGTGCGCATTGCGTTGTTATCGAGCGAAGCGGCGGCATCGGTGCAGGGCGATCTGTTCGATGCGGGATTCGCAACGGCGTCCGCCGTCGAAGCAGCGTTGGCGCGAATGATCGAAACGCACGGGCCGGTGATCGTACGACCGGAGACGAACGCACACCCACTCGTCGAGCGGCGAACCTCATTCGTGGAAGTGGAGACGAACGACTGTGTCTTGAACGAACCTTCCCTTGAGGAGCGCGGTCAAGCGAACCAGAACCTGTTTGCCGCGAATTCGCGCGCATCCGCTCTCGACGGTCTGACCCTTCAGATCCTGCCAGAGCCTCGTCCTGTCCTTGTGGAAACGATGCAACGACGCGATCACGCCATTCCTGTCCGCTACCATGATGTCGAATGGAACGTACTCACGACCGTAGCCGGTCCGGACCGCATTTCAGGCGGGCAGTGGGAAACGCCGTACGCAAGGGCATACTATCGCGGCCTGTCGTCGGACGGACGACTCGTCTGGCTCTACCATGATGTGCAGGCCGAAACATGGTACCTGCACGGCTGGTGGGATTGAGCCTCACACATCTGCGCTGATCGACTGCATCCGCTCACGCGAACCCCTTCGGTCATCCGTTGTTCTGCGTGCACCTGCTGGCCGGGATCCTGCGGAGCAGCATTCCCGCCATCGCCCATGAAGGGCAAATCGCAGCCGCCGTCCGGTCGCGACTTTCGTTTCCGATGATCGCGGATAATCCGATGAAACGCTCTTTCATCCTGATCATGACCGCTCTCGCCTTCACCCTCGCGGCCCGGCCCGTGCACGCTCAGCTCGGCCTTGGCGCCGCCGCGGTCTGGGGCGATGACCGGGATCTCGGGGTGGGCGGACGCGCCGCCGTCACTCTCTTCTCCGTCCCGGCATCCGTCGTTCGCATCCAGGCCACAGGCGCGTTCGATTACTTCTTCGACTGCGACGACTGCACGTACTATGAGATTACACCTGCCGCAGTCGTCAGCGTCGGTCTCGTCGGCATCGGCCTCTACGCCGGCGTCGGTGCCAACATCGCCCAGCTTTCCTTCGACTCTGACGCAGCCGCCGGCTCGGAAGACGATACCGAGGTCGGTGCATCACTCATCATCGGCGCCCGCGTTCCCATGGGCCTCTTCGCCGAGATCCGCTGGACCTCCGGCGGGGCAGGTCAGAAAGTGATCGGCGCCGGGTTCCGGTTCGGGCTGTGAACCGTCGGATGGGATCAGAGCGAAAAGGAAGCCGTCCCGTCGAGCCTCCTGCTCATCCCCGGTGTTGAACTGGACAGAATCAACGGTTTGAAACTGGACACTCCCGCCAGCGCGGGAGGTCGAGGGGGTCGAGGGGTCGAGGATGGAAGGGGACGACGGCCACGTTCTCATCTTCTCCAACCAGGGCCGTCTCGCGGGGCTGTTGCTTTCGGGTTTTCTTCGGTATAGCTTGGTGGCGGGAACGATGGGTGGCCGCTGGGGCGGAACGCGGGTCTGGGATGTGCCCGCGAAGGTCAGTCCGGTGGAGTTCCGGGAGTGTCTTCCTACATCGAATTGCGGTCGCACAGCGCCTTCTCGTTCGGGGACGGGACCGCCTCACCCGAGTCTCTGGTGGAACGGGCGGCCGGGATGGGCTATACGGCGCTGGGGCTGACGGATCATGTGGACCTGGGTGGGATCATCCGGTTCGTGATGGCTGCGGAATCGGCGGGGTTGAAGCCGATCGTGGGAGTGGAAGTGGAAGTGGATGGGCATCCGGTGGCGTTACTGGCGAGGAGTATGGAGGGATATCGCAACCTGGCGGCGCTGGTGACGCGTTCGCGAGTGGGCCGGATCGAGGAATGGGACGTTGCCGGCAATGGGGAAGCGACTCTCGAAGAAACGATGGCGGGTTTTCGCGGGCGAGTCTCGGGAACGCGTTCTCGAACGACAGACCTGCATCGCAGGTACGCGGTGGTGTTGCCGGGACGGGGCCGGCCGGCGCTGGAGTTCGAGGACGTGATCCGGCATGCGTCGGGTCTGTGGTGCCTGACGGGTCCTGGGAGTGGGGAGGTCGCGACGCTGGTGCGAACGGAGCGGACCGCGGATGCGGTGTACGTGCTGGACCGGTGGCGGGAAGTGTTCGGGGATCGGCTGGTCATGGAAGTTCAGCAGCATCATGTGAGCGGACATGAAAGTGCACTGGCGAATGCACTGATCGAGATGGCGGAGCGGGCACGGATGCGCTGGGTGGTGACAAACGATCCCCGCTACCTGGATGCATCGGGGCGGCTTGTGCACGACCTGCTGGTAGCGAACCGGGCGGGTGTGTGCGTGAACACGGCGGCGTCGTGGGGGCTGTTGTTGCCGAATGGGGAGTGGCGGCTGAAGTCGCCGCGCGAGATGGCGCAGATGTGGAAGGGTCGGGAGGAGGGGCTGGAGGGGACGCTGGAGATTGCAGCAGACTGTGCGGCTGCGGACCTGCGCTGGCTGCGGCCGGCGTTGCCGACGTTTCCGGTACCAACGGGATATGATGACGAATCGTATCTGTACGATTTGGCGTTTGCGGGAGGGCGGGAGCGGTGGGGTGAACTGGATGCGCGGCAGCGGTCCCAGTTGGAGCACGAGCTGCGCGTGATCGGGCGGCTTGGGTTTGCGGGATTCTTTCTGGTCATGTGGGATGCGGTTCGATTCGCGCGGTCAAGGGACATTCTGTGTCAGGGCAGGGGCAGTGCGGCGAACAGTGCAGTGGCGTACTGCCTCGGGATTACGGCCGTGGACCCTGTAAAGCACGGGTTGTTATTCGAGCGGTTTCTGTCGGAGGTGCGAACGGACGGTCGCACGGAAGCGCCGGATATTGATGTTGATTTCGAGATGCACCGGCGTGAGGAAGTTCTCGACTACATGTACGACACGTACCATCGCGGGCATGCGGCGATTACGGCGGTTACGCAGGCGTTTCACGCCCCCACGGCAATGCAGGATGTGATGCGTGCACTGGGCTATCCGGCCGAGTTCGCGTTCCGATTCTCGAAGCGGATGCATCGAGCGGAGCCATCGGAAGGTGCACAGATGCTGGTGGACGGGCTGGCCGCCGAGTACGGCCTGGATCTGGAGGATGGCAAGGGCAGGGCAGTGCTTTCAGCAATGCGCGTGCTGGATGGTGTGCCGCGGCTCCGTTCGACACATCCGGGCGGGTTCGTGTTGTCGGCGCAGCCGCTGGGCAGCGCAATGCCGATCGAGCACACGACCATGGGCCGGACGATCCTCCAGTTCGACAAGGATGATCTGGATGCTGCGGGTGTTCCGAAATTCGACTTTCTGGGATTGGGTGGCCTGTCGGCAGTGCACCTCGCGTTCGACGCAATCGAGAAACGGACGGGCGAGAAGCTGGCGCTGTACAGGTTGCCAGTGGACGATGCACGCACGTACGAGATGATTGCACGCGGCGAAACGGTGGGCACATTCCAGATCGAGAGCCGGGCGCAGATCCAATCGATCCTGGCCACGAAACCGGAGCGGTTGTACGACATCGTCGTACAGGTCGCATTGATCCGGCCGGGCCCGATCCAGGCGAAGTTCGTGCACCCGTACACGGAGCGGCGGCGAGGCCGGGAGGAAGTGCGGTACGCGCACCCGCTGCTCGAGCCGATCCTGCGCCGTACGTATGGCGTGCCGATCTTCCAGGAACAGGCCATGGCGGTGTCGATGGCGCTGGCCGGTTTCACTGCGGGCGAGGCGGACGAACTGCGCCGCGCAATGGGACATCATCGCAAAGTCGAAAAGCTCAAGACCGCACTTGTACGCATGCGTGACCGCTGCATCGAACGCGGCATTTCGGCAGAGGTTGCGAACGAAGTGGTAGCGGACCTGCTCTCGTTCGCCAACTACGGGTTTCCGGAATCGCACGCCTGGAGTTTCGCGCTGATCGCCTACGCGACCGCCTGGCTCAAGGCAAACTACCCGACCGAGTTCTATCTCGGTCTGCTCAACGCCTGGCCGATGGGATTCTATCCACCGGCGACACTGGTCCATGACGCGAGGCGGAGTGGCGTCGTCGTTCTTGGCCCGTGTCTCAGGGACGGAGAGTGGGAGTGCACGGTGGAGAAGATGGGAGAGGACGGCGTCCCCGGCCTGATTCCCGGGCAACAGCCCGCCGGCCCGGCGATCGCCTTGAGGATCGGCTGGAACCATATCCGCGGACTTGGCGAAAATGCACGAGAAGCGTTGCAGGCCGCGCGGTCGGAAGGTCCATTCCGCTCGATCCATGATGTCGTGCGACGTGCGAAGCTGATGCGGACGGATGCGCTTGCGCTGGCGAGGGCAGGTGCATTCGAGACATTCCAGCCGGGCCGGCGGCGGGCGGCGTGGGAGGCGTTGCGGGTCGCGGGCGATCTGTTGCCCCTTGCACCGGCGAGAGTGTTGCCGTTCGATCCGTGTGAACTGGAGGGCGAAGAACTGATCTTTCTGGATTATCTTGCGACGGGGATCAGCACGCATGGTCATCCAATGGAGCACATCCGGCCGCGCCTGAATGCGGCAGGAGTGGTGCCGAGCCGGGACCTTGCGTCCATGTACGCGGGCGAACGGGTCATCGTTGCCGGGCTCGTTGTTGCACGCCAGCACCCGGAGACGGCAAATGGCACGGTATTCGTGCTGCTCGAGGATGAGTGGGGATTTCTCAACGTGATCGTACCGCGGGAAACGTTCGCGACGAATCGGGAAGTCGTGAAGTTCTCGCCCTTCCTCGTCGTCGAGGGTCGCTTCGAACGAGAGGATCGGGTCATGAACATCATTGGCTTCCGCTTCCGTGAGTTGAAGATCGAAAGCCAGCGGCCGGTAAACTATCGTTCACGTGATTTTCATTGACTGTGCGCCGGAACCGCTGCAATGGGAGGTACCAGTGCATAAGCATGCAGTGAGCCCGGGCAGCCGATCATGAATGCAATGGCTGCCCGGTTCCTGGCTTCTGAGAGCGGCGGCGAGGTTTCGTCGCTGCTGCTCGAACCCGAGAACGCGCGTGCGCTGTATGTCTTCGCGCACGGTGCTGGTGCCGGCATGCAGAACGCATTCATGAATGCGCTGGCCGGAACGCTCGCCGATCAGGGTATTGCCACGTTCCGCTACCAGTTTCCGTACACGGAACAGGGGCGCCGATTCCCGGACACTCGCCCGATCCTGTATGCGACCGTGCGATCGGCGGTGGCCTTTGCGAGAAAGGCGGTACCGGACCTGCCCTGTTATGCGGGCGGCAAATCGATGGGCGGCCGGATGACATCGCTTGCGGCAGCGGAAGCGCCGCTGGAAGGCGTTCAGGGCATCGTATTCTTCGGTTTTCCGTTGCACCCGGCCGGCAACCCGGGGACAGAGCGAAGCGATCATCTCGCGGAGGTATCGGTGCGAATGCTGTTCCTTCAGGGCACGAAGGACGCGCTTGCCGAACTGACGCTGCTCTCGCCGATTGTGGCAGCACTTGGACGGAGGGCAAGATTGCACACGGTCGAAGGTGCGGACCACAGCTTTCACGTGGCGCGGGGCAGCGGCCGCCGGGACGCGGATGTACGTGAAGAACTGGGCCGGGTGATGGCAGCGTGGATCGAGGAGCGGCCGTGAATGAGGCCAGGGAACTGCGCCTGTCGTCGAACGCTGCGCGCAACCTGATGGTTGCGGCGCAGGGGCTCGATCGGCGCTCGAGCCGCCGTGCACGCAAGACGGATGTCCTCGCAATCATCGAGCGCATGGGTGTTCTCCAGATCGACACGATCCACGTCGTGGCGCGCAGTCCGTACCTCGTTCTGTGGAGCCGGCTCGGCAGTTACGAACCTGCGTGGCTCGACGAGTTGCTGGCCGAGGGTGCACTTTTCGAGTACTGGGCGCACGAGGCCAGCTTCCTGCCCACTGCGAACTACCGTTTGTTTCGTCATCGCATGATCGATCCGGGCTCGATGGGCTGGAAGTACTCGCACGCATGGATCGAGGAAAACCGGGACGTGATCAACCGGGTGCTGGCCAGACTGCGTGCGGATGGAGCAGTCCGATCCGCGGATTTCCGGCGCCCCGAGGGCCACAAGGGTGGTGGTTGGTGGGGGTGGAAACCGGAGAAGCGGGCGCTCGAGATGCTGTTCACGGCAGGTGAAGTCATGGTCGCGCGACGCGAGCGGTTTCAGCGCATTTACGACCTTCGTGAGCGGGTCCTGCCGGCATGGACGGATGGCGATCTGTCACCCGTCGAACGGACGGACCGTGAACTGGTCGAGCTGACGGTGAAAGCGCTCGGCGTAACACAGGAAAAGTGGGTTGCCGATTACTTCCGCATGGGTCGTGCACCGGCCCGGGCCGCACTCGAGGCAGCTGCGGCCGATGGTTCGGTCGAGCGCGTTACCGTTGATGGCTGGAGTGCGCCCGGTTACGTACATGCGACGAATCGCGCACTCGCGGAGAAAGCTGCCGCGGGCGGACTCCGCTGCTCGTTGACGACCGTGCTTTCACCCTTTGACCCGCTCGTATGGGATCGTGCGCGCGCTCGCGCCGTGTTCCGGTTCGACTACTCCCTCGAGTGTTATACGCCGGAGCCAAAGCGTATTTACGGCTACTTCGTCCTGCCAATCCTGCGCCGAGGCCGGCTGGTTGGTCGTCTGGACGCGAAAGCACATCGCAAGGAGGGCCAGTTCGAAGTGAAGGCCCTCTACCTCGAGGAAGAGACGGTGCCGGATGAGGCGCTGGCCGCGGATCTCGCCGAGGCGCTCGAGGATGTGGCGAGGTGGCATGGCACCCCACACGTCAGAATCCGGCGCAGTGTACCCGCTCCATTCGCGCGTATGGTAAGGCACGCCATCCGGTCAGGATCGGCGGCGCATGCCTGATCGGCGTGCGTTCTCGGTTCCGTTCGGTTCGGCGCTCGCATTTCGTGTGGCGTACATGGTCGTGATTGTGTTGGCGACGATCGCGGAGCCCGGTGGCGCGACGGACTCCGCGCTTGCGCACCGGCTTGGTCGCGCCCTGGATGCCGAGGTCAGCGGACGCGACGTCGTCGACGGCGTGCGCAATGTGCTGCTCTTTGCAGGCTGGGGCGCGGTCTGGGTCGTTACGTCGTTGCCGGGGCCGGCGAAGCCGATGCTGGTACGGGCGACGCTGACGGGTGCGTTGCTGAGCGGTGCCGTCGAGGCGGGTCAGCTTCTCTCGGCGACGCGCGTTGCGAGCGTGCTTGATCTTGTGACGAACACAGTGGGTTCGCTGGCCGGTGCGTTCGCCGTTGCGCTTCTGATCGTGGGCACGCGCGCGGCCCTCGGCCGGCGGTCATACCTTGGAATCCCGGCAGTCCTGTTCGCGCTGGGCTACGGCATCGCCACGTTCCTCGAAGCGTTCAGTCCATTCTTTCGGCAGGAGCGGCTTCCCGGCGTGTGGGGTTCTCCGGGCGAACGCCTGCACGCCGCAATCGCGCGCTTCGACTGGTCATCGATCTCGTCGATTCCGTGGCTCGATCTCGTGCTGTTCGCGCCGGCCGGCATGCTGGGCGTGGCCGCTCTCGTCGAGACCGGCGTGCCGCATCGCAGGGCGGCCATCCGCGTGGTCGCAGGGGCAGCGCTCCTGTACGTCTTCGCAGAGCTTGCACGCGGCGTTGCCGGTTACCCGATCGTGCTGGGTGCCCTGCTCGCGCACGTGGCCGGCGTCGCCGCCGGCGGATGGCTGGCCGCGCGCAGGCTGGCATCGTTCTCGCGCGAATTGCGTGGACGAGCGCGGCCCGCGGCCGTGTTCATTTCATACTGTGTTATCCTTGCGTTATGGATTCTCCGTCCGTTCCTGCCCGAAGTCGATCTGACGACGATCGCGGACAAGCTCACACTCGCGCGCTTCATTCCATTGATGGCGTATCGCGAGCGAATGGATGTGTTCACGGCCGCGGACGTCGCGATTCCGGCGTTCCTGCTCATGCCGGCAGGAGCGCTGCTGGCCGTGTGGCCGCTGCGTGCGAAGGGCTGGCTCGCAGGCGTGCTTCCAGCGGTTTACGCCGCCATTCTACTCGAGACAGGCCAGATCTTCGTGATCGGGCGCCTGTTCGATATCACGGACATCCTGGTCGCGAGCGCTGCGGCCGTTCTCGGCTGGTCCGTCATCCGTCGCGCCGGCTATCGGCCCTACGGTGCGATGCTCCGGCCGGCGCCACCCGCAGCTGTGAAGCAGACCACCGACTTCACCCAACCCGGAAAGAGACGGACATCGTGACGCGAGAAGCGGATCCCACCATGCCCGCGGTGGAGGGAGGCAACGGCATCGCCGTTGTGCGCGGCAGCCCGATTTGCCGGGACTGGAACAACATTCGCTACAAGGCCGGCCTGTCGGCCAGGAACGTCGGCGCCGAACAACTGTCGATGAACGTCGCCACGATTCCGCCCGGCGGCACTGCATACGCGCACATCCACGATGGTTTTGAAGTCATGCTCTACATCCTCGAGGGCCGCGTGCGCCACGCATATGGCGAAGACCTCGTGCACGAGATCGATAACGAAGCAGGCGACTTCATCTTCATTGCGCCGGGCGTCCCGCATGAAGTTTACAATCTGAGTGAGGATGAACCGGTTGTCGCGGTAGTCGCGCGTTCGGACGCCAACGAGTGGGAGCGGATCCTGCCCTATTCGACCAGACGCTGATCAGGGCTGATGCGCAGGCTCGTCCTGGCGGCGCAGCACGAGGAGTCGTTCACGGAAGACCTGGCCGCGCACATGGAAAACAATGAGGTAGAGGCCCGGCGCGACGAATGCGCCTTCGTCGTTGCGCAGGTCCCACACACCACGGCCTTCGGCATCGATGCGGTTCAGCAGATTCGCGACGAGTCGCCCGCCGACGGTGTAGACGGCGGCCGTGACCGGCGCCTCGATGAAGTTGAAGATGAGAGAACTCGATCGAACCGGGTTTTCGCTCACCGTGAGGAGCTGATCATCGACGAGTACCGTCGTACGCAGGGAATCCGAAGCGACGGGAGCGCCCGGCTGCTGGACGGCATCAATGGCGCCCGAGCGCACATTGCGCGCGCCGGTCTCGGCGGGCAGGAAGCTGGCCTGGAACGTAGCGCCGTTGGGGGCGCGGCCGCTCATGCGCAGGGCCACGATCAGGGCGATGTCGTCGTCCGGGGCGATGGTCAGGCCATCGGGCGAGAGCCGGGCCGTCACGGGTTCACCGGGCCGCAACGGCGTGCCAATGTTGCCGGTCAGTGGCTCTCCCTCATCGATGCGGCCATCGGCATCTTCGTCCACGACCAGCTGAAGTCTCGCATCCGGATCATCCCCTTCGACGAGGAAGCCGAGCCGCGTCAGTTCGACTGTTTCCGGTCCCGCGACGGAGAGATGGATGCGGAGCAGCGGAACGCGCGTGCCGAGTGCACTGCTCGAGACACTGCCAGCGGCGCGGTCCGCCGATATCGTCGTGATCGATGGGGCGAGCACGCGCACGGTCGTCGAGTCGCGAAGCGTGTCGAGTCGCGCGACCAGGTTCGCCGTTCCGACCGCGATTGCCGTCACGAGACCACTCGCGTCGATCGACACGGTTGCGGGGCTGGAAGACGTCCACGCGATGGCCGGATCCGCGATGGCAAAGCCGTTCGCGTCGATCGGGTTGGCATCGAGCGTTACCGCCTCGCCCCGAACGAGTTCGGTGCTGTCCCGCAGCCCGGCGAGCGAGACCGGTACCTGATCGACGAGCACGGTCGTCGTATCGGACACACCCGCGGCAGAGGCGACGACAATCGTGGTTCCGTTGCCGTGGGCGACAACCGTACCGGAAGCCTTGACGGTGGCGACCGCCGCATCGAGAGAGCGCCAGGAAACGAATGCAGTCACGGGCACGCCGGCCGAATCCTCGAGCGAAGCCGTCAGCCGGATCGAATCGGCAAGTGCTGTGAACGCTATGTTAGCCGGCGTGACAATCACGCGGCGCACAAGGCTCGCGCGGAACGAGAACATGCCTCGGCCGTGCGTCGCAGCAATGCCGATGCCGGTCTCGGCGTTGTACGCGAGATCGAAGACGGTGACATTCGGCAGTCCATCCTGGAACGGCTCCCACGCGGTTCCGAGGGTGCCCGTCCGGAACGTACCCAGGTCCGTGCCGATGTAAATCTCCGAACCGAGTGCCGGATCGGTGAGGACCGCGTTGACAGGAACGTCCGGAAGATTGCCCGATATGTCCTGCCATGTCACACCGAAGTCGGTGGTCCGCAACACGTGGCCGGTGCCGAACCCCGAAACGACGGCGGTCGCGATCGCCGGATCCGCTGCATCGATGGCGATGTCCATGACCGGGCGATTCGGAAAGCCATTCGTGCGCAGATCCCATTGCCCGCCGCCATCACGGGTCACCTGCACGTGACCATCGGAGGTCCCGACGTAGAGTGTTCCGGACGAGGCTGTGCTGGCGGCGATCGCCGATATCCGGCCCGTACTCGTGCGCGTCAGATCCGGGCTGATCACCGTCCACAGCTCCGCGCTGTTCGTGGTTCGGTAGATCCGGAACGTGCCGAAGTAGAGCGTGCGCGGATCCACCGGATCCATGACAAGGGGTGGGATGAACAGGGCTCGATCGCTGAAGTCGATGCCGGCGACTTTGCGGATCGCGAAGAAACCGGGGCCATCGCGCCGGCGCGGCCCCGAGAAGCCCGCGTTCTGCTGCCACTGCGTTTCGGCATACGCGATGCCCGGGTTCACAGGGTCGATCGCCGTGTAACCGCCATCGCCGTTCAGCACAAAGTTCCACACGGGGGTGCCGGCGAATTCCAGTGTGCCGTTGTCCTGGGTTCCGCCCAATACTACCGTGGTATCGGTCGGGTGGAGTGCGATCCCGGAATAGAACTGCGTGATGGTGAGGTTGCCGTTCAGCGGGACCCATGTGTTGCCACGATTCGTGGATCGATAGATGCCGCCATCGTTGGCAACGAAAACGGTTGCAGGATCGAGCGGATCGAACGCAATCGCGTGCTGGTCAACGTGGATATCCGCGAGGATACTCTGGAACGAGGTCGCACCGTCGGTCGAGCGGTAGAGACCGATACCGCCGAAATACACGGTCTCGGTGTCGAGCGGGTCGGTCGCGATCACGAGATCGTACCAGCACTGGCCGCCACATTCTGCACTGGTCGCGGCCATGCGCGTCCAGTTCACGCCATCGATCGTGCGCCAGATGCCGAGGAGAGTGCCGTCGGCGCCGCCCGAACCGAAGGCGTCCTGGACAGCGGCATAGATGGTCGCAGTCGAGGAGGGTGCGAAGCCGAGGGCGATCCGGCCGGCGTTCGAGTTCGCGAAACCGGCAGACACGCGGACCCATGTCAGTCCAGCATCGGTGGAACGGTAGACGCCGTTCGAGGCGCCGCCGGCCGGCGAGCCGATGGCAGCCCACAGCACGGCGGGCTGCGAGGGATGCTGCACGAGGTCTGTTGCAATGCCATCGAGCAACCGCGTCCACGTGAGACCCGAGTCGGCGGATCTGTGTACGCCAAGGCTGCTCGCGGCATACACCGTCGTTGTTGTCGCAGAGCCGGCAGTCGGTGGATCGACAATGACCTTGCTGATCCGCGCGAGTACGGTATTCGTGTCAAACACGTCCGCGCCGAGCTGCGTCCACGATGTGCCGCCGTCCGTCGAACGCAGAATGCCGCAGCCGTAATAGCTGTCACCGGAGAAATGCAGCTCGCCTGTTCCTGCGTACAGGATGTCCGGGTTGACCGGATCGATGGCGATGGACCCCATTGCAAGCGAACATTCGCCGTCGGTGAGCGGGACCCACGAGGTGCCGCCATCCGCGCTTTTCCAGACGCCGCCCTGCGCCGCGCCAATGTAGAGCACATCGCGATTCGTCGGATGAATCGCGATGCTCGAGATGCGGCCTGCTGCCTGTGTGCTGATGGGGGATGGACCGAGCGGGTTCCATGTCAGATTCGCTGCGGATGTCGCGCCCGGCGCGACACGAGGCAGAAGGATTGCTTCCGGCCAGCGCTGGCGGATTTGACGGTACGCGGCCTGAAGTGCGCCCGCTGGAACGCGATCGAACGGGTAAGCGCGCAACTCGCGGAAATACTCGAGCCGCCGCATGGGTTGATCCGGTGCCTCGGTCTGGCCCGCGACATTCGCGGGCAGGCAGAAGAGAGCCGTGGCCGGTATGGTCCGGAGAAGTCTCGGGAAGGCGACCGTGACACGCGAGCGCCATGATCTGCCGTCGAGCCGACAGGAGGTTGCGGGGCCGTCTTGCACGCTGCGTTTGGACTCCGCGACGCTGGACCGGTTCGGAGTGCGGCAGATCCGCGAGATGTTGTGAGCCTCGCCGCACAACAGTGTTGGTTGAAGTATAGAGTCGGGCCGCAAGGACAGTCAACGCAGAGTGGTGTGCGTTTGCGGCTGGCCGGGAACGAGGCCGAGCGGCTCGCCCATGGGACGGCCGCCTCTAGGCCTAGGGACCGGTCCGAGTCCGTTCATCAAGACGCGACGTCACCTCGGAAAGGAGGGATGCATGCAGGCGAATCGAGTGTTGGGATATCGCGTGATTCGCATCGCTCTCGTATCGGGTGTCGCGTTCTTCGGACTCGTGGTCTGGTACCTGGCAACGCAGCGAACCATCGAGCGGCCGGCGCCGGAGTTGGTGCGTTCGTTGCAACTCGCTTTCGTCGTACTGGCGCTGGGTGCGCTGGGCGTGATTGCGTTCGTGCGATCTGCGCAGGCGAAGGCGAGGACGTTCGAGCAGAAGGGGACGTACGCCATGCTTGCGTGGGTGGTTGGAGAGGGAGTAGCGCTGTTCGGCGGTGTGATCTATCTGTTGACGACGCGACCTGTCCTTTACCTGACAGGTGTTGCGATTCTGCTTGGTGCGTTGCTGGTCGTGCCGGTACCTGAGGATCGATGAGCGAACGAAAGAGCGTCCACGGCCGAGGTGCCGCGGACAACCCGAAGAACCGGTTCGAACGCCTGGCCTATGAGCCGGAAGCGGAGCCGCCGTGGGATGGTGACGTGCCTGTACCGCTCACGCAGCTCTACCGCGACACGACGCGCAGCGTGATCGCACGTAACGACAGCCCGGACATCCCATTCAGTGCGAGTGTGAATCCTTATCGAGGCTGTGAACACGGCTGTATCTACTGTTATGCGAGGCCAACGCACGAGTATCTCGGTTTTTCGGCAGGTCTCGATTTCGAGACGAAGATTCTCGTCAAGACCGATGCGGCCAGACTGCTCAGGCGTGAACTCGAGTCGCCGCGGTGGGTCCCACAGGTCGTCGCGTTGTCCGGCGTAACGGATCCGTACCAACCGATCGAACGCAAGTTGCGTGTGACGCGGTCGGTGCTCGAAATCCTGGCCGAGTTCCGCAACCCGGTGACGATCATCACCAAGAACCATCTGGTCACACGCGATGTCGACCTCCTCGCCTCGCTCGCGCAGGACGATGCTGTGACGGTCAACGTCTCGATCACGTCACTGAATGAGAAGCTACAGCGCGTCATGGAGCCACGGACATCGATACCGAAGCGACGCCTTGCTGCCGTCGGGACTCTGGCGGCGGCAGGCATCCCGGTTCGCGTCCTGGTAGCGCCGGTCATCCCCGGCCTCACGGATCACGAGATTCCGGCCATCCTCGCTGCGGCCGCGAAGGCCGGTGCGCGCGACGCATCGTGGGTCATGCTCCGCTTGCCGTACGGTGTCAAGGATCTCTTCGAAGATTGGTTGGGCCGTCATTTCCCGGAGCGGCGCGAGAAGGTGCTCGGGCGGATTCGTGAGGTTCGCGATGGCCGGCTGAATGTCCCGGAGTTCGGTGTGCGGATGCGCGGCAAGGGCGAACTCGCCGCACAGATCGGAGCCCTGTTTCAGGCGGCCAGAAAGAAGGCCCGGCTGCCGCAGGACCTGCCAGCGCTTTCAACGGCAGCGTTTCGTCGTCCGGCGCCACACGGCCAGCTTGGTCTCTTCGGCGAGGCGAGCTGAGTTTCGCCATTGCCCCTCAGCCGGCGTCGCCCTGTTCCTCGCCGTCATAGGAAGAGCGGTTCGAAGCCGTCACGAACATGCGGCCAGGCGCGTGCTTGCTCTGAGAGGCGAATGCACCGACCTTGTGGCGGGGAAACGGCAGCGCTGCAAGGACTCTCGGACCGGACTCTCATCATGCGCACACGGAATCGCCTGCTCGGGCTCGCGTTCGCGATCTTCATGACCTCGCCGCTCTCAGCCCAGACCTTTCCTTCGGAAGACCCGGTTCTGCGCCGCATCTGGCAACTCGGGATGGAGGAGTCGCGTGCGCCGGGGCTCGCGCAGGTGCTCATGGACTCGATCGGACCCCGGTTGACCGGCACACCGGGGCAGAAGGCGGCGCATGACTGGGCCGTTAAGATGTACGAATCGTGGGGCATCACAGCGCGCAACGAGCAGTACGGCACCTGGACGGGTTGGCGACGGGGCATCACTCACGTCGATCTGATCGCGCCGCGCGTGCGCTCGCTCGAAGGCATGATGATGGCGTGGAGCGGCGGCACCGGCGCCCGACCGGTCGAGGGCGATGTCGTCCTTCTGCCGGAGCCGGCCTCGAGCGATGCGTTCCAGGCATGGTTGCCCGGTGTACGTGGCAAGTTTGTCGCACTCGACTTCGCGCAGCCGACGTGCCGGCCCGACCGGCAGTGGGAGGAATTCGGTGCGCCTGCGACGCAGGGCGATGGAACGAGTTCGTTCGATCGCATGAGTACTGCGCGCGGCGAGGCGGACGAGGCCTGGGACGCGCGTGTCGCAGCGATCGGGCTTTCCACGGGCGACCTTCGCTTGCGCCTCGAGGAGGCGGGCGCCGCCGGAGTCCTGCACTCGCGCTGGTCCCAGGATTATGGCGTGAACAAGATCTTCGGCACCAACACCCGCCGCATTCCGAGCATCGATCTGAGCTGTGAGGATTATGGCCTCGTCGTTCGGCTCGCCCGGAACAACCAGGGTCCACGCATTCGGGTGACGGCCGAGAGCGAGTTCCTGCCCGATGCACCGACGTTCAACACCATCGCCGAAATCAAGGGCAGCGAGCTGCCGAACGAGTACGTCATGCTGTCGGCCCATTTCGATTCGTGGGATGGCTCATCGGGTGCGACGGACAACGGCACCGGTACGATCACGATGATGGAGGCGATGCGGATCCTGAAGCTTGCGTATCCGAACCCGCGACGCACGATTCTCGTGGGCCACTGGAGCGGCGAGGAGCAGGGATTGAACGGGTCGCGGGCCTTCGCCCACGACCACCCCGAGATTGTCGAAGGGTTGCAGGCGTTGTTCAATCAGGACAACGGAACGGGACGCGTCGTGCGGATCTCGATGCAAGGCCTGACGGGTGCAGCCGCACACTTCGGAACGTGGCTGTCGAAGATCCCCCAACAGATCACGGACTTCATCACGTTACAGATTCCGGGCTCGCCGGGCGGGGGCGGCAGTGATTATGCTTCCTTTATCTGCGCCGGCGCACCGGCGTTCAGTCTGAGCGCACTGAACTGGGGGTATGGTACGTACACGTGGCACACGAATCGCGATACCTACGACAAGATCGTCATGGATGATCTGAAGAACAACGCGACGCTGACGGCAATGCTTGCATATCTGGCTTCTGAGGACCCCGAGCGTGTCGCGCGAGATCGCCGCGTGTTGGCGAGCGGGCGCGGCGGCGGGCCTGCAACATGGCCGCAGTGCCGCGACGGCGCGAGGACGCCGCCGACGAACTGAACCGGGAGAGGTCCGCGTCGGCGGCTGCGCGGGCGCGGCGTGCCTTTGTTTTCAAAGGTGCGTCGCGCCCGCTGCTCGTCAGTAGCCCCTCGATCTGTCGACGACGTTGCGCAGGCCTCGCCCCGCGAGGTAGCGCGCAATGTTGTCGCGAACGAGTTCGACCTCGCGCAGCCAGAAGCGAGGCGTAGTGGCGCTGACGTGCGGCGTGATGAGCACGTTGGGCATCGTCCAGAGCGGCGAATCGGCGGGCAGCGGTTCCGTGGCGAAGACGTCGAGAGCTGCACCTCGAAGCTGGCCTTCGCGGAGCCGGTCGACGAGCGCGGCCTCGTCAATGATCTCGCCGCGCGCGACGTTGATGAGCACCGCATCCCTGCGCAACATGTTCAGCTCCGTAGAGCCGAGCAGCCCTTTCGTCATCGCGGTCGCGGGCACAGCGACGACGACATAGTCGCTGCGGCGGAGCAGTTGCTCGAGTGCGTGCGCTCCCGTGAGCATCTCGATGTCGCCGGGGCCCGCACGGGCACTCCTGCGCATAGCCAGTACGGAAAGGCCCATCGCGGCCGCCTTGCGAGCGACCGCCTGGCCGATCCCGCCAAAGCCGATGATGCCGATGGTCGAGCCTTCGATCTCCGCGACGTCGCCAATGCGTGTCTCGAACGGCGTCGGATCCCACCGCCCCGTTGTCTGTGCGCGAACGGCGAAATCGATGCCGCGAGCGAAGTGCAGCATCATCGCAATCACCGTTTCCGACATGGCCGGCGCGTGAATCCCTGCGGAGTTGGTGAGTACGATGTCCGATTCCATCAGTTCGGGATACAACAGGGCGCCCACGCCGGCGGCGCCGGTGTGAATCCAGCGAAGATGGGCCTCGGAAGCGGATGTGGCGGCGAGGAAGAGTTCGCGTGGAACGCCGAGACCGATATAGACCTCGGCGCCCTGCACGGCTGCGAGCGCCTCGGGACTCACGCCTCCGCCATCGCTGCGTCCATCGGCCGCGGCCTCGATGAACTCGACGGCCCAGTCCGCCGGGAACGATGACGCGATGCCTTCCTTCGCCCAGCCGGGGATCTCCCAAACCGGTCGCGCATCGCGCATGTTGATCACGGCGCGACGGCGAGGTCGGCGCAGATCGGCCGGCCAGGCAGAAGGTGCGCTGCCCGCGCCGGGTGGCGCGCTCATGGGCACCGGCGCCGTGTGCGATTCGCTCATACACGCGAATCGAGCGGGCGCCGTTGCGAACCGCAAGGTGGCACTCGTTGCCGGGGAGCGACGCCTCGGGGGCGATAACCGTGACCGCGCGCGGCTCGACGAGGGCCCGCTGCGGCTTCGCGAACTGGCAGGGGACAGCCACGTCGGGCTCAGCGCTTCGACCCGGCTCCGGTCTCGCACCGGTTGCCGATACCACCGGGAGGCGGACATGAACGTGCGCATCGCCCTTCTTGCACTGCTGTTGCCGCTGTCCGGAGTCAGGCCTCTGGTGGCGCAGCCCGGTCTCGAGGCCCGCGTCGATTCCCTCTTCGAGCGCTGGGATGCCGCAGAATCGCCCGGCTGTGCCCTCGGCGTCGTGCAGGATGGCCGCATGGCATACGAACGCGGCTACGGCTTCGCCAACCTCGACGATTCGTTACCGAATGGCCCCGGGATGGTCTATTACGTCGGATCCGTGTCCAAACAGTTCACCGCCGCGAGCATCGCACTGCTTGCGCAGGAAGGCCGGATCTCGATCGACGACGATGTGCGAAACTACGTGCCCGAATTGCCGGACTACGGCCGCACGATGTCGATCCGCCATCTCGTCCACCACACGAGCCGTCTGCGCGATTACTACACGCTCATGAGCCTGGCCGGTATTCGCTCCGAAGATGTCCTCACCGACGATGACCTGCTCGCTCTCATCACCCGTCAGAAAGAACTCAACTTCCTGCCCGGTGATGAGTACCTGTACAGCAACAGCGGTTACTGGTTGCTCGGCCAGATTGTCGAGCGTGTGACGGGCCAGTCACTGCGCGAGTATGCGCGCACACGGATCTTCGAGCCGCTCCGCATGCGCGATACCCATTTCCACGACGAGCCGTGGCATCCCATGGTCAATCGCGCAGTGAGCTACGAACGCGAAGCTGGCAGCCAACCGAGGATCGCGTATCTCGCGAACTTCGACAAGATCGGTGCCGGCGGGTTGTACACGACCCTCGATGACCTGCGCAGATGGGATGCAAACTTCTACGAACCGCGCGTCGGCGGAGACGAGTTCCTGCGCACCTTGCACACACGCGGCATCCTGACCAACGGCGATACCCTGCCGTACGCCTTTGGTCTGATGATCGGCGAGTATCGCGGCCTGCGTACGGTGCGCCATTCCGGCGGTCTCATGGGATTCCGCGCTGAACTCGCGCGCTTCCCCGGCGAGCATTTCGCCGTTATCGTCCAGTGCAACCAGGCAGACATCAATGCGACCGCTCTGGCCAACGGCGTCGCGGACCTCTACCTGGCGGATCGTCTTGACGAGCCCGCTGCCCGTGGCGGCGATGCGGAGCCCGACCGGGACGCCGCCGAATCGCCAGCATGGCAACCCACCGCGGATGCATTGCGCGCCTTCGCCGGTGAGTACCGGAGCGAAGAACTTGGCGCGACCTATCGCATCGCTCTCGAGAACGGTGGCCTCGTGTTGTACCGGCCGATCAACGAACCGATCCCGATGCGTGGCACTGCGCAAGACGAGTTCGCCGCCGCATCCCTGCGCCTCGACTTCACGCGTGCGCCGGCCGCGTTCGAGCGGACCGGTTACCATAAACCACTTGTGGCTCGTCCGCATATCGAAATGCCACATCGAGACAGGGAAGAGGGCAGTCGAGCTGTAGTGGATCGGCCAAATCCATGCGGGATCGGGCCAGGATTGGATAATGGTACCCGGTCCGCGTATACTTGGAGGTGCTCGTGGCAGGGCACAGTAAATGGGCGCAGATCAAGCGCAAAAAGGCGGCGAACGACGCGAAGCGGGGCCAGGCGTTCACCAAGCTGATTCGCGAGATCACAGTCGCGGCGAGGTCCGGCGGGGGCGACGCGAATTTCAACCCGCGGCTGCGCCTCGCGGTTGACACGGCGAAGGCGGCGAACATGCCGGCCGACAACATCGACCGCGCGATCCGCAAGGGCACGGGTGAGCTGGAGGGCGTGCAGTTCGAGGAAATCGCCTACGAGGGGTATGGCCCCGGGGGCGCCGCGCTGTACATCCAGACGCTGACGGACAACTCGACGCGAACGGTGGCAGACGTCCGGCACGTTCTGCACAAGCACGGGGGCAGTCTGGGCACAAGTGGATCCGTGGCATGGCAGTTCGACAGGTTGGGGCAGATCTATGTGGATGCGGCGAGGTACGACGAGGAAGCCACACTGGAGGCGTCGCTCGAGGCTGGCGCCGCGGACGTGCAGCGGGATGGGGATGTGCACGTGATCACAACCGAGGCTGCAACGTTCGCGGCAGTGCAGGAAGGATTGAAGGGGCAGGGGGTTTCGTTCGTGGAGGCCGAGCTGGCGATGGTTGCGAAGACGACGGTCGATGTGAAAGGCGAGGAGGCGCAGAAGCTGGTTCGCCTGATCGACGCGCTCGATGATCTGGATGACGTGCAGAGGGTGTACTCGAACGCGAACGTCGAGGATGCGGCGTTCGAGCAGGCCGGCGTTTGATCATCGTCGGGGTTGACCCGGGTACGGCGGTCACGGGATACGGCGTTGTCGCACAGGCGGGCGGTGGCGCCGTTTCGCTTCTCGAATGCGGTGTTATCCGGACGGACTCGACTGACGCGCTTGCTGACCGGCTGCGGGTCATCTACGAAGGCGTGACGGAAGTGCTGGGCCGCCATGATGCGGAGGCGCTGGCGGTCGAGAGCGTGTTTTACGGCAGGAATGTGCGCACCACGGTCGTTCTCGGGCACGCGCGGGCGGCGGCGATGCTGGCGGGTTCCTTGCGAGGCTTGCCGGTGACGGAATACAGCCCGGCCGAGGTCAAGAACGCGATTGCTGGAACGGGCCGGGCGACCAAGGAGCAGATGCAATACATGGTACAGCAGCAGCTGCGGTTGTTGAGCGCGCCGGAACCGTCGGATGCGGCGGACGGTGTGGCCGTGGCCCTGTGTCACAGCCGAAGCGCGCGTCTGAAGGCACGCCTCTCAGCAGGAGTCCGATGATCAGTCGGATCCGGGGTCTGCTGTTGCGCCGCGACCTTGGGGTGATCGAAGTGATGACGGGCAGCGGGGTGGCGTACGAGTTGGATATTCCTCTTACGGTATACGAACAATTGCCGCGCGAGGGCGCCGAAGTCGAACTGCGCACATTCCACGTGCAGCGAGAGGATGGAGTCACGTTGTACGGGTTTGCGACGCCGGAACAACGTGCGGTGTTCGCCCGCTTGCTGACGGCATCCGGGGTGGGGCCGAGACTCGCCTTGAACATGCTGTCGACGCTATCACCCGAACGTCTGATTCGGGCGATCGTCGATCAGGACATTGCGACCCTTCGCCAGATTCCGGGTCTGGGAACGAAGAAGGCACAGAAGCTCGTGGTCGAACTGGCTGACCGGTTGAGCGACATCGCGACAACAGCGAGGGGCGAGGCGAAGCCGGCGGGGCCGGGCGCAGATGAGGCGGTCGGCGCGTTGGTCGCGCTGGGGTACACGCACACGCAGGCGGCGGCAGCGGTGCGGGCGGCACTCGACGGGAACGCCACACTCGCCAACCCGGAGCAGCTGATCCGCGCGGCACTGACGAATCTGGCCGCGAACTGACATCCCGGCGGGCCCCTTCCTCACGTCGCGGCGCAGACCCGGCCGAAACGCACACCTTTCGAACCTGACCGCCGCGCGAGCCGTGGCGGATTTCACGCTACCCGATCCAGGTCGGCCCGCCGCACGCCATGCGATCGATTGAGGGGACTCGGTCGCCGGCCGACCCTTGAAGGATCGGCTGGAGAACGGCCGACGCGTTCGACTCCCTATCACCCACGGGCAGCGGGATCCGATGCCGGACCAGGCGCGACCACTACGGCGGCGACTGAACTTCTTTCTGCGGGACTTCCGTCTCGTCGAGGCGTGGGCCTCGCCGCCCGACGGGGTGACGCTGTGTGCCTACCTGGCCCGTCGCAAGACGTACATTCCCATCCTCGACGCGCGCTGGACGCCGAGCGGCGAGACCGTGGCGTTTGCGGCGGTGAAGCGAAGTCAGTTGCTCTACGCGGTCTCACCGGACGGTGATGTGGCGCATGCGCCGCGCGGAGCGGTGGGGAGCACGCACGGCGTCGAGATGCTGCTCGAGGGCGGGCTTTTTGTGCGAGGTTCACTGCCTGTGAGTGACGGGCAGCGGCTCGCGGATTATCTGGATACGGCGGGGCCATTCCTGCCGCTTTCGAATGCGCTGTTGCGGAAGAGCGGGCGGCCGCCGCGGCAGACAAATGTCGTGTGGGGGGATATCGCCCTGAACCAGGATGTGATTCAGGCGATCTGGGAAGTGGCAGTGTCCGAGGCGGAGGCGGAGGGGCCGGCACGAGTCGCTCGCCCGGTGCGACGTGATCGCGATCGGTCCGGCGGGTCTGCATGAAGCGTGAGGGGCGGGAAGTCAAGCAGTTGCCGGCACCCGGGCGGATCGCGAAATTCGGGCAACCGAACTCGACGGACGATGCTGCATGCGATCGGAGATCACGACACCCGAAGTGATTGCGGAGGAGAGCGTGGTCGAGCTTTCCCTTCGGCCGCAGCGTCTCGCCGAATTCATCGGTCAGCCCAAGGTCAAGGAAAGCCTGCGCATCGCCGTCGATGCGGCATTGGGTCGCAACGAACCGCTCGACCACACACTGTTCCATGGCCCGCCAGGTCTCGGCAAGACGACGCTGGGAATGCTGCTCGCACGCGAGATGGGCGTGAGCATCAAGACGACGTCGGGACCTGTCCTCGAGAAGGCGGGTGACCTGGTCAGTACGCTGACCAACCTGCGCGAAGGCGATGTCCTCTTCATCGACGAGATCCACCGGATGCGGCCGGTCATCGAGGAATTCCTCTACCCGGCCATGGAAGACTTCCGCATCGAGATCCGGCTTTCGGAAGGGCCGAAAGCGCAGACGGTACAACTGCCGATCGAACGGTTCACACTGGTCGGTGCGACGACGCGCTTCGGCCTGCTCACGCCACCCATGCGCGCGCGCTTCGGGATTGTGCAGCGCCTCAACTATTACACGGCCGCGGAACTGAACGTGATCGTACACCGGAGTGCGGAGATCCTGAAAGTCGAGTGCACGCACGAGGGTGCCACCGAGATCGCGCGCCGCTCGCGCGGAACGCCGCGTGTCACGAACCGGCTGCTGCGGCGAGTCCGCGATTACGCACAGGTCCGCGCGAACGGCGTGATCACGGAGGCGGTCGCGGCAGAAGCACTTCAGGTTCTCGATGTGGACGAGTACGGGCTCGACGAGATGGACGCGCGCATTCTCAAGGCTCTGATCGAGAACTTCGATGGCGGACCGACCGGACTGAGTACGCTTGCGGTGGCGGTCGGCGAAGATGCCGGGACGCTGGAAGAAGTGTACGAGCCGTTCCTCATCCAGAACGGTTTCCTGATGCGCACGCCGCGCGGCCGAGTCGCTACGAACAACGCCTATCGCCGCTTCGGATACACACTGCCCGCTGCGCGCACGGGTCTGGCCGACGGCCAGGTCTATCTGTTCGAGAGCTGATATGCATGTCGTCGGGCTCTCCACCAGCGATCGTGCTCTTCTCTGCGCGCGTTTCGGCCGGCACGGCAACTCGCATCGTCGCATGCGCAGCGTGCTTGTCGATGCGGGCATCGCCGGCGGCGCCGTCGCGCAACTCGATGCACTGCGTGCACTGGAACGGCAGTTCGCCGTCGATCTGGGGTCGGTCTGCTGGCGCTACGAGCGGCGGGACGACGCGAGGACGCACCCGATCGAGCGATCTGTCATCGCGTACATCACGGAATGCCGCAGCTCCGAGGATGGCGAGGTGCTGTGGCTGATGCTCGATCGACTGCGGGAGATCCGTGACCTCATGGAGGGCCGCCTCGTCGGTGAGCCCAAGCCCTGACCGGCTCCCCGCGCGTGCGGCCGGCGCGGAATCCCCGGCCGGCCAGATCGCGCCGGTGAGCCAGGCCGCCCAATCGCTTCCGACGTCCGCGTTCGATTATGACCTTCCAGCGGAACGCATTGCGCGCTTCCCGGTCGAAGAGCGCGATCACAGCCGGCTCCTCGTCCTGGATCGCAGGAGCGGCCGCATTCGACACCGCGTCTTCCACGAGATCATCGAATTCATCGAAGCGGGTGATGTTCTGGTCCTGAACGAGACGCGCGTATTTCCGGCTCGGCTGCTGGGCAGGAAGCCGAGCGGCGCGCGGGTCGAGGTGCTGCTGCTACGGCCGCGATCCGGCGATGCGGACCACGATGCGGACTGGGATGCCATCGTTCGCCCCGGCGCGAAGCTCAAGCCGGGCCGCTTCGTCGAAGTCGGCGACGGTCTGATTGTCGAGATCCTTGAGACGACGGGGAAGGGTGCACGGACCGTGCGCCTGCACAGTGCAAGGCCGGTCGCAGAGATCATCGCGCAGTATGGCGTCGTGCCGTTGCCGCCGTACCTCGAGCGGGAAGCGGTTGCGCTGGACACGGAGCGCTACCAGACCGTGTACGCACGAGCGACCGGCTCGGTTGCGGCACCAACGGCCGGCCTGCACTTCACACCGGCTTTGCTGGCCGCGCTCGACGCAAAGGGCGTGCGCATCGCGCGCATCGTATTGCACGTCGGTCCCGGCACGTTCAAGCCAGTCTCGACGGAAGACCCCGGCGAGCATCGGCTGCACGCGGAGCCGTATGCGTTGAGCGAAGCGACCGCGAAGTCCATCAACGAAGCGCGCACGCACGGCCGGCTCTGGGCCGTTGGCACCACCGTGGTACGCACGCTCGAGACGCTGGCCACGCCAGATGGCACCGTGATGCCGGGCTCGGGCGAGACCGCGCTGTTCATCCGGCCACCCTATCGGTTCCAGGTCGTGGACCGGTTGATCACCAACTTTCATCTGCCCCGTTCGACGCTGCTCATGCTCGCCACGGCGTTCGGCGGCTACAACACCGTCATGAATGCGTACCGCGAAGCAGTGCGCGAAGGCTACCGCTTCTACTCGTACGGCGATGCGATGGCGATCGTCGAGGGATGACGAAAGGAAACGTGTTCGATTACGAGGTCGTGCAGGCGGCGGGGCCGGCGAGGACCGGCCGGCTGCATCTGCCAAACGGGATCGTACAAACCCCGGCGTTCATGCCTGTCGGTACGCTGGCGACGGTAAAGACGGCCACGCCGGATGAGCTGGTCTCGCTCGGCGCCGAGATCATCCTGTCAAACACGTATCACCTTTATCTGCGCCCTGGCGCAGACATCGTCAGACAGCTCGGCGGTCTGCACAACTTCATGCGTTGGGACGGGCCGCTGCTCACGGACTCAGGTGGTTTCCAGGTGTTCTCGCTCGCCTCCCTCAACCGGATCGGTGATGATGGCGTCGAGTTCCAGAGCCATATCGATGGATCCCGGCATCTCTTCACGCCGGAGAGTGTGATCGATGTACAGCGCGCGCTCGGTGCGGACGTGATCATGGCCTTCGATCACTGTCCGCCCGGCGGGGTCGACCGCACGGCGGCCATCGATGCGAGTGACCGTACTCTGCGCTGGCTCGAGCGCTGCGCCGTTCGCTTCGCGGCACTCGAACAGGAGGATGGAGTTCGAGACCGGCAGATGCTCATGCCGATCCTTCAGGGCTCCGTCCACCGGGATCTGCGTGTCGATGCGCTGCGCCGGACGCGCGACCTGGGTGACTGGCGGGGTATCGCGTTGGGCGGGCTTTCCGTCGGAGAACCGAAGCCCGCCATGTGGAGCGTCCTCGAAGCGCTCGAACCGGAACTGCCGAGGGGAGCGCCGCGCTACCTGATGGGTGTGGGCTATCCCGATGACATGCTGGAGGCGATCCGGCGAGGCATCGACCTGTTCGATTGCGTGGCCCCGACACGAAACGGCCGGAACGGAACGGCGTGGGTAGAAGAGGACGGGCAGGTGAACGTCAAGGCAGCCCGATTCCGGCTGGACGAACGGCCGCTTGACCCGCACTGTGACTGCGTAGCGTGCCGGAGCTTCAGCCGGGCATACCTGCGGCACCTGGTAGCGGCTGGCGAGATCCTTGGCCTGCGCATGCTGTCGTTGCACAATCTGCGCTTTCTGATCCGGCTCGCCGAGCGGGCGAGGACCGCGATTCAAGCTGGCGACTTCGATTCATGGAGCACGGACTGGCTGGCTCACTGGGCAAGCCGAAGACAGGAGAAGCGAAACGTTGAACGGGTCTGATCTGGTCGGCGCGCTCATTGCAGCGCAGGCTGCCCCGGGAAGCAGCGGACGGGGGGGCATGGTGCTCGTGATCTACACAGTCGCCTTCATTGCGATCATGTGGTTCATCATCCTGGCGCCGCAGCGAAAAATGCAGAAGAAGCACCAGGCGATGGTCAGTGCGCTCACGAAGGGTGATGAGGTCATGACGGAAGGCGGCATCATCGGCACGATCATACATACCGCAGACGATCGGTTGACGATCAAGACAGGCGAGAACACGCGTCTGGTCGTTGCCCGCTCCAAGATCGCCCGCGTGCTGAGCCAGGTCGAGCCATCCTGAAATGGCGATCCGGGAAGTGTGCCTGCTCGGCGATCCGGTATTGCGCAGGAAGGCCGCGCAGGTGCAGACGGTGACGCCGGAAGTACGGGCGCTCATCGCCGACATGTTCGACACGATGTACGCGGAGGATGGTGTTGGCCTTGCCGCGCCGCAGATCGGCGTCTCGGAGCGCATCCTCGTGATCGATACGAGGGAAGACGGCAGCACTCCCATTGCTCTTGTGAATCCGGTGCTCGTCGAGGCGAGCGAGGAGACGGAAAAAGAGGACGAGGGCTGCCTGAGTCTGCCCGGTCTGAACGACATCGTCGAGCGTTCGCTGCGCGTCATCGTGAACGGTCTGGATCGAGAAGGCAAACCGCAGCGGATCGAGGCCGAGGGTCTGCTCGCACGTGCGCTTCAGCACGAACTCGATCATATCGATGGAATCCTCTTCATCGATCGCGTCAGCCCGCTCAAGCGGCAGATGCTGCTCAAGAAGTGGAGGAAGGTGAAGCCCGTGGGCGACGGCTGAGCCGGTGCGCATCGTCTTCTGGGGCACACCGGAGTTCGCGCTGCCCTCGCTGCGCGCTCTGATCGGCGAGGATCACGAAGTGGCCGGCATCGTGACGCAGCCGGACAGGCTGGCGGGGCGGCGTCGCAAGGTGAGTCCATCGCCGGTCAAGGCCATCGCGCTCGAAGAGGGGATCCCGCTGGCGCAGCCCGTCCGCGCGCGCGGTGCCGGGTTCGAAACATGGTTGCGTGAGTGTGCGCCGGAACTGTCGGTCGTCGTCGCGTACGGGCAGATCCTTCGACCGGAGATCCTCGATCTCCCGGAACGGGGCTCGATCAACCTGCACGCATCGCTGCTGCCCGACCTCCGCGGCGCTGCACCGATTCAGTGGGCCATCGCACGCGGCCTCACGACCACGGGTGTCACGGTAATCCGGATGGTGGCGGAGATGGACGCCGGCCCGATTCTGCTTCAGGTCGCGGAACCGATCGGTCCGGATGAGAGGGCGGCCGATCTGACTCCTCGCCTGAGCGAGATCGGTGCGGAGGCCCTCGTCGAGACGCTTGCCCTGATGGAAGCCGATGCGATCGACGCACACCCACAGGACGACTCACGGGCAACCTTCGCGCCGCGCATAACACGAGAGCATGCGCGCATCGACTGGACCCGCGACTGCACCTTCGTCGGCTGCCACATCCGCGCGTTCGATGACGTGCCCGGGGCATGGACTCTCCACGAGGACCGGGAACTCAAACTGTTCCGCCCGGAGCCCGAGCCGGACATCGCGCACAGTGCCGCTCCAGGTACGGTGATCGATGTCGAGCGTGCGAATGCATCGCTTGGAATTCTTGTGGCCTGCGCGAGCGGCGCGGTCTGGGTTCGCGAAGTACAGGCCGCAGGACGTCGCCGCATGACGACCGTCGAATGGCTGCGCGGCCGGCAATTGACCGAGGGGACGCGTCTCTTCTGACGATTCCCCGCCTGCACGTCGTGACCGACGACGCCGTTCTGGCACGACCGGATTTCGTGCCTGCCGCATCGGACCTGCTGCGCAGGGGCGGAGCGGAGATCGCGCTGCACCTGCGCGGCCGCGCCACCGGGGCGGCCGTCCTGCATGCACTCGCCTGTCCACTCCGCGTTGCAGCCGATCGCTCCGGTTCGCTGCTGATCGTGAACGACCGCATCGACGTGGCACTCGCGTGTGAGGTCCACGGCGTGCACCTCGGCGAACAGGGAATCGAGACGGCAAGAGCGCGCGAACTCGTCGGTCCCGGAACATTGATCGGCCGATCCGTCCACTCGGTCGAGGCCGTCCGGAACGCGGAGGCCGGGACGGATTACCTCTTTCTGGGTACGATACTCGGATCGCGGTCGCACCCTGAGGTGACCCCGCTGGGCCCGGCCGCTCTCGCGGCAGCGGTTGCCGTGGCAGCGTTGCCGGTGCTTGCGATCGGCGGGGTCCGGCCGGAGACGATGCGCGATGTACTGGCGGCCGGTGGCTGGGGTGCCGCCATGATCTCCGGAATCTGGGAAGCGGCCGATCCGTGCGAGGCCCTGGCGCAGGCCATGGCAGCCACGGCCAGCGTCGCATGACCGGGCCGGCCCCGGCCGAGGTGAGGAGAATACGGTTCTGTCATCGCGTGGGGAAAGCGAGCTGAACCGAAACGAGATCCGCGAGGACCGGGCAGGGAGACCATGCAGAGTACCGATACCATCCGTGTGACGGTGAACGGCGATGCACGGGCGTTTCAGGCAGGCGGTCACGTCCGTGATCTCCTCGACACCCTCGGGCTTCACCCGGGCATGGTCGTGGTCGAGCACAACCGCGTCATCCTCGAGCGAGCCAGTCTCGCCGCCGTGCCGCTGCATGATGGCGATGTTCTGGAAGTGGTTCACTTCGTCGGAGGGGGTTGAAGAGCGTGAGCTCGAACGAGCCGTTGATTCTGGGCGGCCGAGCTTTCGGTTCGCGACTCATCGTCGGGACCGGCAAGTACGCCGACAACGATACCATGGTCCGCGCGATCGAGGCATCCGGCGCGGAAATGGTCACGGTCGCGGTACGCCGAGTCGATCTCGACCGCAGTCGCGAGGAAGGAATCCTGCATCATCTGGATCCGGACCGGATCTTCCTGCTTCCCAATACGGCAGGCTGCTATACGGCCGCGGACGCGATCCGCTACGCGCGCCTCGGTCGCGCCGCCGGTTTCAATGAGTGGGTGAAGCTGGAAGTGATCGGCGACGAGAGCACCCTGCTGCCGGACGTGATCGCGACCATCGAAGCCGCGAAGACGCTGGTGGGCGAGGGCTTCAAGGTGCTTGCCTACACGAACGAGGACCTCGTCACGGCGCTTCGCCTCGAGGATGCCGGGTGCACGGCCGTCATGCCACTGGCCAGTCCGATCGGCAGCGGACTCGGTCTCATCAATCCGTACTTCATTCGTGAGATCAGATCGAGACTCACCTGTCCGGTGATTGTCGATGCGGGAGTCGGTACGGCTTCCGATGCGTGCGTGACGATGGAACAGGGCGTCGACGGCCTGCTGATGAACACGGCCATCGCCCTCGCCGCGGATCCTGTGCTCATGGCGAATGCCATGCGACTGGCCATCGAAGCAGGGCGACAGGCGTGGCTGGCGGGTCGGATGCCGCGGCGCGAAATCGCGGAGCCCTCGTCGCCGACGGCAGGTATGCTGGCTTGAGCGTGACGCCGGCCCGACTCGCGGCGTTCCGCACCATGCGCGCGATTCGGGGCGGTGTACTGGCCGACCACGCGCTCGACCGATACGCGCGCGAGTTGCCAGCACGCGAGCGAGCGTGGGCGCAGGAACTCGTGTTCGGCACACTTCGCCTGCGCGGCCGGATCGATCACATCCTGCTTCAGCTCTCGCATCGGGAGATGGAGCCCGACGTGCACGATGTGCTGCGCCTCGGCGTGTACCAGGTCCGCGAGATGGATGCCGTGCCCGCGTATGCAGCCGTGTCGGAATCGGTCGAGCTTGCGAAAGTGGTGCAGCGTCGCGCAGCAGGCTTCGTGAACGGAATCCTTCAGCGCCTGATTCGCGAATCCGATTCCATCGCGTTTCCTCGCTTCGAGGATGATTCGCTCGAGTGGCTGGCGACGTGGGGTTCGCATCCGGAGTGGCTGGTCCGGCGCTGGCTCGAACAGTTCGGTGCGGAGGGCACGAGGCGCCTTGTCGAAGCGAACAACGAGAGGCCGCCGCTGTATGTGAATGTGCTGGGTGACGAGGCCGGTGTGCGCGAACGGCTCGATGAGAAGGGCATCCGTCACGAGGCTGTGTCCGGTGTGCCGGATGCGATCCGCGTGCTTTCGCACACGGCCGCGGAGGTGATCGGCACGGCGAGGGTGATCGTGCAGGATCCAGCGGCGAGTCTCGTCGCTGATTACCTTTCGGCGGCGGCGGGAGCGATGGTCGCGGACCTGTGTGCAGCGCCGGGTGGAAAGACGGCCGTCCTGGCAACCGCACGGCCAGCTCCGGCGTATGTCCTTGCTGGCGATTCGTCCGTGGTGCGAATGGGCCGGGTTGCGCAAACGCTCGAGCGGCTGGGCGGACTGCCTGTCGGCATGGTCGTAGCCGATGCCCGCCGGTCGCCGGTCCGGATGGCCGATGCGGTGTTGCTCGATGCGCCCTGTACTGGAACGGGCACGCTGCGCCGGCACCCGGATGCACGTTGGCGGCTGCACAGGCGGGATCTCGAGTCCTTGACTGCATTGCAGAAAGAGATGCTCGAGGCGGCAGCCGGGATTGTCCGACCCGGCGGGTTGCTCGTGTACGCGACGTGTTCGATCGAACCGGAGGAGAATGAACGGCAGGTGATGGACTTCGTGACCCGACACCCCGTGTTTCGAACGGAAGCACCCGTTCGCTTCAACGCACGCTTCGTCGATGCGAACGGCTGGCTGCGCGTGCTTCCGCACGAACACGGTTTCGACGGTGCATTTGCGGCGCGATTGCGGAGGAACTGAATGCTCGGGGATTCCGTGAAACGGCGGACGAAACGCGCGCGCTCCGTCGTGCAAAGCAGGACGAAGCCCGAGGAGGTAAACCGCCTGGGCAGGGCCGGTTTTCTTCTCGTTGCGGTGTCGGTGCCCCTGCTCGCCGGGTACGCGTTCGCCGTATTGGTTCTGTTCCCGGCGCCGGACGTGGCCGCGCAGGGAATTGCCGTGCCATCGCTCATGGGCAAAAGCATGAGCGAAGCGCAAGCGGAGATCCGCGAAGTCGGGCTGGGCACGCTCGATGTCACACGGTTGCCGCACCCGACCGCAGCAGAAGGAACGGTCATCGCGCAATCGCCATTACCGGGCCAGCAGCTTCGCAGCGGTGCGCCCGTCGAGGTCGCGGTGAGCGACGGCGTCCCACGCGTGAGCGTGCCGAATGTCATCGATTTTCCGGCCGACCGCGCCGCCGCTCTTCTGACGCGACTCGGCCTGCGTGTACAGCGAACGGATGAGCCGGCCGATGCCCAGGCTGGCCGCGTCATCGAGCAGGATCCGGCGCCGGGCACAGTCGTCGCCGTACCTGCGCGCATCGTCATCCGCGTGAGTGCAGGTCGTCCGCCGGTCATGGATGTCGACACGAGTTCGGCCATGCACGCCACGGACTCGGCACGAACCGGCTCGCGACGATCTCGCTGGCCCGACGTGCCCGGGCGGTCTACTTTCGAAACCGCCGACCTGACGCGCATGCCGCAACCGGAGAGATTCGAGCCATGAGCCGCCCGAAAGCGACACTGCTCATTTCGGTGGCGGCCGTCGCCATCTCTCTGGGGGCAACGCTCGCGCTCCGCAAACAGGGCGACCACGCGCCGCTCGATGCCGGCCACATGGCACCGGAGTACGTGGCTGTGACGCTGGACGGCGATTCACTGGGCCTTTCAGATCTGCGTGGTCGTGCGGTCCTGCTCAACGTCTGGGCGACGTGGTGCAAACCGTGTGTTCGGGAAATGCCGGCTCTCGAACGGGTTCACCAGAAGTTGGGTTCGCTGGGTCTCGATGTTGTGGCTGTGAGCGTCGACAATGCCGCGTTCGGCGTCGCGGATCCGGCTCATAGCGTGCGTGCGTTCTCGGAAGAGTATGGGCTCACGTTCACGATCCTGCTCGATCCGCAGAGTCGCATTGAGAGCAAGTTCCGGCTCGTAGGTCTGCCGATGACGTTCCTGATCGATCGCGAAGGTCGAGTGGTCGAGACGATCATCGGAGCCCGGGACTGGGACAGCCCTGAGATGGAGGCGGAGCTTCGGACGCTGCTGGAGAGCTGACGTGCAGCGGCTCCTCGATCGCCTGACCAACGATCTGCTGCTCAAAGTCACCGCACTTGGGCTCGCGTTCCTGTTGTGGAGTCTCGTCAAGACCGACACGCGGGTCCCCATCACCGAGATTCCGATCCAGGTTGTGAACCAGGATCCGGGCTGGATCCTGGCCGGGCCGCCCGAGCCGGCCACGGTGCAGGTCACGTTCTCCGGTCCGGTTCGCGAGCTGTTCCGCGTGGCGGCCGAACGGCCGAGCGTGCTCGTCCCGATCGATGACGTGTCGGATACCCTCGAAGTGGTTCTCCTGCACACGAACTGGGTCGCGCTCGGCAACCAGTTGGGGAATACCAGAGTCGAGGACATCCGCCCGACGGCGATCCGGCTGCGCTTCGATCGCGTCAGCACGAAGACCATCCCGGTTGCGTCCCGCCTGATCGGTTCGCCCGTGAACGGCTATGCGCTCGCAGGCCGGCCCCTTCTCGACCCGGCGACGGTCTGGGTCAGCGGTGCGAGCCGGCGCCTCGAAGCGATCGATTCCGTTCGGCTGCCAGCGATCGACCTCACCGAGCGCATGAGGACGGACACGCTGACACTCGTGATCGACACGACCGGGCTCGGTGTGATCATGACGCCGCGCGAAGTTCGTGTCGTCCTTCCGATCCGGCGTGTCATACCGGATTCGACGGTCCGCTCGACACTCCCGGACAGCTCGGAGTTCTGAACGGAATGCGGTCGCCGCTCGTGCTCGCGGTCGAAACGTCGTGCGACGAAACCTCGGCCGCAGTCCTGCGCGGCCCGCGTGAGCTGCTCGGCCACATCATCCTGTCGCAGGACGCACACGCCCTTTTCGGCGGTGTGGTTCCCGAGATCGCGGCACGCGCGCACATCGCCGTCATCGATGATGTCGTGACGGGAACGCTTCGCGATGCCGGAACGGACCTCGATTCGATCGATGTGTTCGCTGCAACGGCGGGCCCCGGCCTCATCGGGGCTCTGCTCGTGGGCGTGATGTGGGCGAAGTCCGCCGCGTGGGCGCGCAGTCGGCCGTTCGTGCCAGTACACCACATGGAAGCGCACCTGTTCGCTACGGCGATTGCCGATCCCGACGCAGTCCCACCCTTCGTCTCCCTCCTCGTGTCCGGCGGTCATACCATGTTGGTGCACGTGCGGGCCTGGGGCGACTACGTACTGCTGGGCGAGACGCGCGATGATGCCGCCGGCGAAGCGTTCGACAAGGTGGCCAGAATTCTCGGACTCGGCTATCCGGGCGGTCCGCACATCGAGCGAATCGCACACGAAGGCGATGCCAGCGCGTGGACGTTTCCTCGCCCGATGCTCACAACCCATCAGAAGCCGGGCGACGATGACTATTTCGACTTCAGTTTCAGCGGTCTCAAGACCGCAGTCCTGACACGCGTCCGGGGGCTCGAGGAGAACGGTACCCTGGACGCCTCGATCCCGGATATTGCCGCGTCATTTCAAGCGGCGGTCATCGATGTGCTGGTCGCGAAGACGCGGCGGGCAGCACAACGGACGGCAGTCGAACGCGTCGTGCTGGGCGGTGGTGTTGCCGCGAGTCGTGCACTCCAGACGGCTCTGGCGGAGGCGCTCGCCGGCCAGGCTTCGCTTCACTCGCCGCCGCCGCGGCTGGCCACCGACAATGCCGCCATGGTCGCGAGCGCAGCTGCGTTTCGATTCGCCCAGGGTGATATCGGCCCGCTGGAAGCGACGGCACGGGCCGATCTGCCGTTTCCCGGGCTCGAACGCGATGCCGCGCGCTTGCACGATTGATTCCGAGGTGCGGCGGCTCGATAGGACCGTTCGCGTGGTAGAAAGCATGCGGCGCCGGCACGGAGCAGGCTGGCGCACGATCTGCATCCGCACGGCAGGATGGCGAAAGTACGCGAGATGACCGCCCGCGCGGCATGGAAAGCGATACGATGGCACGTTGCCGCCGCGGCGCTCATCACGCTGGCCGGGACGATTACGCCTGTTTCTGCTCAGGTGATCGAGGATTCGCTGGAGATCAAGTCTGTCGACTTCGAGGGTAGCGAGCAATTCCCTGATGCCATCCTGTCTGCTGCCATTGTCACCTCACCAACGCGTTGCAACGCGATTGCGCCGCTGTGCTGGTTCGGTGTCGCCGTCGACAGACAGTACCTCGACACCGTTCAGCTCGCGCTCGACACGATCCGTTTGAACGTCTTCTATTACCGCGCCGGCTTCCGCGATGCGGCAGTCCATGTGGCAACGGCACGAGACGGCGATGGCACCGCTGTGACGTTCCAGATCAATGAAGGCCCTCCTGTGCTGGTGCGTTCGATCCAGGTCAGGGGGGCGGACAGCGTGCCGAACGACGTCAGGCGCAATCTGCCACTGCGGATTGGTGACCCTCTCAACGTGGCGGCGCACGAAGCGGTCCGCGACACGATGATCTCGCGAATGCGCAACCGCGGTTATGCGTACGCGGATGCTCTCGCCAACTACAACATCTCGCCGGACTCGCCATTTGTCGCACACCTGGATTACGAGCTGATCCCGGGCCCGCTCGCGCAGTTCGGCGAAGTCGAGATCGTCGGTGCGGAGCAGGTCGATTCATCCGTTGTTCGCAGAATGCTCACGTTTGATCCGGGCGATCTGTTCACTCTCGACGACCTTCGCACCAGCCAGCGCAATCTGTTCAGCCAGGAAGTGTTCACGCACGCGGAAGTCCGCGCGGTCATGGACCCCGACGAACCGGACACCATCGTGCCTGTTCGCGTACAGGTGAACGAAGGTAATCTGCACCGTGTGCGTGCAGCGGTCGGCATGAGCACGGAAGAATATGTCAATGCCGAAGGCCGCTGGATCGCACGCAGCTTCCAGGGCGGCGCGCGCCGTCTCGAACTCCGCGTGCGCGTGTCGAACCTCTTTGCCACATCGCTGCCCGACCTCGTGGGCCTCGAGCCGCCCGACGATTTCTATGGTCGCGTCAGCGGTCTCGTCTCGGCCGATTTCACGCAGCCGTGGTTCTTCAATGCACTGAACACGCTGGGCGTCGGCGTATTCGCGGAACGGCGCAGTATTCGCGATGTTTTCGTCCGCTCGGCCGTGGGTGGCTACCTCACGCTGAGCCGGTCTCTCGCCCCGGGCACTGGCCTGAGCATCGGTTACCGGCCGGAACTGACCAGTCTCGAGGCGCGCGAAGGGGACTTCATCTTTTGCGTCGGATTCACTGCCTGCGATGACGAGGAGATCCAGGCGTTGACCGGAGCACGCTGGCTGTCTCCGTTCGTCGTGTCCTTCGTGCACGAGCGCGCCAACAGCATCTTCGCTCCGACGACCGGCTACTCGATTCGAACCGAAGCGGAGTTGGCCGCAGCCGCAACCGGCTCGAACTTCGCCTACGGTCGCGTTACCGCAGACCTGATCGACTACCACTCGCTGGGCCGCGGCTTCGTCACGGCCATGCGGTTGAAGCCCGGATACGCGCGCCAACTGACCGCAGCCGACTCGATCCTTGGCGTTCACCCGCAGAAGCGTTTCTTTGCCGGCGGCGCCAACAGCGTGCGCGGCTTCGCCCAGTATCGGCTCGGTCCGAAAGTCCTGATTGCAGAAGCAATCACACAGCTCTTGCCCGCTGACACGGCGGGCGGTGCCGGTTGCCCGCTCGAGTCCATCAACGACGGTTCATGCGATGCGAACGGCCTCATCGCGCGGGAACCGGATGCGTTCCGTGTCCAGCCTGTCGGCGGTGCCGTTTCGCTGGAAGGCAGCTTCGAGCTTCGCTTCCCGCTCTACGGCGCCAACCTGCGCGCCGCCGCGTTCGTGGACTATGGCCAGGTCTGGGACACCCATCGCGCCATCGATCTGAGCGATGTCGTATGGACGCCTGGCCTCGGCGTCCGCTACTTCAGTCCGATCGGCCCGATACGGATCGACATCGGCTATTATGCGGGGCAGGGCGAAACGCTGCGCGTGCTGACAACCCGCATCGGCCGCGAATCGAACGGCGAGTGCGTCCCGTTCGAAACCGATGAAGAACCCGGCGGCGATACCGTGCTGTGCCCGACGGGGGTTCTCCAGCCGCTTGATTCGACCGTGCGCTGGAACCCGAGGCAGTCCTTCTTCGAGCGCCTCCAGTTCCACTTCTCGATCGGTCAGGCGTTCTGATCATGCGGCGCGCGATCCGCTGGACGGCCGGCCTCTTCGCGGGCATCGCCGTGCTGCTGGTGATCGCAGCCATCCTTGTCGTCTGGTTGTCGCGCTCGCAGTTCGGCAAGGAACGTGTTCGGCGCATCGCGCTCGACTGGCTCGAGGATAACGTTGCCGGCGAGGTCACGCTCGGCCGCTTCACTGGCGGCGGGCTGTTCGAGGGTCTCACGGTCCACGAATTCGCCATCCACGACTCGCTGGGCCGTCCGTTCGTCAAGGTCGATAGCCTGAGCGCCGGTTACGATATCCTCGATCTGCTGCGCGGCCGCATCTCGATCGGCCGCATCGAAGCATGGGGCCCGGTCATTCACATCGAGCGTTTGCCGGGTGATTCACTCTGGAACTACGAACGATTGTTCCCGTCCTCGCCCGACGAACCGCCCGGAACACCCCGCCTCATCGCCTTCGATCACGTGCGCCTCCACGATGCCGCGGCCAACGTGCGTTTGCCCTACGAGGGCAGCGGCGACGAGGCCTTCGATTGGGTCCTCGAGGATGCGCCCGGCGGAACTCTGCGCACCATCCGCTTCGATAGCCTCCAGGCCTCGCTCGATCACGTGCGCTGGGAGTCACCTTCTGAACCGGGCCGCCGCATCGACATCGCCGAGCTCTCAGGACGCGCTTTCGTGTTCCGTGACGCCGCCCGCATCAAGGACCTGGCCGGGACCGTGACGATTGTGGATTCCATCGCCAGCATCGATCTCCGCAAGTTCGCGCTGCCGGAAACGCATGGCAAAATCGAAGGACGCATCGTCATGAACGACGATGGTGAACGATACGACATCCGCATCGATGCCGATCGATACACGCTGCACGACATGCAGTGGATCCACGCACGGATTCCTGCCCAGGGCGAGGGTCGTGCGATCGTGCGAATCACGAGCGAGAATGGCGGTGCCTTCACGTGGCGAGCCGAGGACTTCACATTCGATGCGCCGGGTACGTCCCTGGCCGGTGCAGCCGGTGTGGCAACGGGTGAATCGCTGTCCCTGCGCGATGTCGATGTACGCGCCTCGCCGCTCGACCTGACGTGGCTCGAGAGCACGCTCGGCCGGGACATCCCCATTGCGGGGACTGTCGCGGGCACATTGACGGCAGACGGTCCGCTTTCGTCCGTGCAGACCTCGGGCGATGTTCGCCTCGCGAGTGCCTCCGGAAACGCGTCGATCCGTTGGACCGGAAATGCCGCCCTTTCCGGCGAGATCGCAGTGGAGAATCTGCGCGCGGACATTGCCAGTCTCGATCTGCGACTCGTGCGCGCGGTGCAGCCGGCGTTTCCGCTCGATGGCCGGGTCAGCGGCCGCCTGGAATTGGACGGGCGATTGGACCAGTGGCTCGACGTGCGGTCGATCCTGACGCACCAGCTCGGAACCGGTGAGACGACACGCCTCGATGGCGGCGGTGTCGTGAGCCAGCAGGGCGGCGCTTATGTTTTCGATCTTGCGTTCGATGCCGATCCACTCGCGCTGGTCACGCTTGCACGAACAGCGCCGTCGCTCGAACGACTGAGCGGCGAGGCAAGGGGTCACATCGCGCTCGCCGGGACGATCGACAGTCTGCACGTGAATGCGGATATAGTCACGGCTGGCGGCCCGCTCATTGCCGATGCGACCATCGACCGGCGGGGTTCATCGCCGCGCTTCGTCATTCAGGCCGCGACCCCTGGTTTTGACATGGCGCCGCTCGGCCTGCTGTCGTTCGAGACGTGGTTTGCCGGGTCCGCAACTGCTCAGCTCGAAGGGAGCGCGCTCGACAATCTCCAGGGTCCGGTTCGGGTTGCGCTCGATTCCGCTCACGTCCGAGGCGTCCCGATCCAGGCAGCGCAACTGTCTGCATCGCTTGCGAGTGGTACGGTTCGCATCGACACCGCGATCGTGCGCTCGGCGGGACTCACTGCGGAAGCGAGCGGCGTTCTCGGCCTCGTCGCGGAGCAGCAGGGTCAGGTTCGCATGCGCGTCACCGGCGAGTCGCTCGAAGCGCTCGAAGCGCCCGTGTTCGGCAGCGTCCTCGATCCCACGGCACCGCGCATCGGCGGCAAGGTCGAACTCGAAGGCACGCTCTCTGGCTCGATCGAAGCCCTCGACATTGCGGCACGAGTACGACTCGACCGTTTCTTTTACGAAAGCCAGAGTGTCGCACACGCCGACGTTGCCGTGACTGGACAGGGGCTGGGCTCCCCGGGCGGAACGTTGCGCGCGCGCGCTGCGTTTGACTCGCTTCGCGTGGCGGACAAGGGGGCCGACTCAGCCAGCATAACGCTCGAGTACAGCAATGGTCGCGTTGCGGGCGATGCCGAGACATGGGCCAGTGGCGAAACGGCACTGCGCGTTGCCGGCGCATTCGAGTCGGCAGACAGTGCGCGCATCATCGGACTCACAGAATTGCGGTTCCGTTCCGCCGACCGCGTCTGGGCGCTGGCGGATACGGCCACGATCCGGCTCGCGAACGGGATTGCGCAGGTCGAGCCTGTGCGCATTGCTCCGGTTGCGGGCGCCGGCGTGCTGCACGCGGAGGGGACGGTCGCGTGGGAGTTCGGGCGCGCGACCAGTGGCCGAGCTCTCGATTTCGACCTCGCCCTCGAGGGGATGCCGTTCGGTGAACTGCTCGCGCTGCTGTCCACACCCGTCGAGATCGAGGGCGACGTGAGCGGGACGATCCGCGTTGCCGGGACGACCGCCGCTCCTACGCTCGACGCCGATGTGACCCTGCTCGGAGTTCGCTACCAGAACGCGTCGCTCGAACGCGTCGTCGCCGACGTCGCCTATGGCCAGGGGACCATCGACGCGACAACGATCGCGTTCATCGGTGGCAGGGACGTCCTCTCGGGATCGGGAACGATTCCATTCGATCTGGCCGCACCCGCCGGACAACGGCGGCCCGACCGCGAAATCGAGTTCACCGCACAACTCGACAGCTTTCCTGCCGCGTTCACGCTCGGCCCGATCAGCGGTTTCACCGATGTGGCCGGTGTCATCGACGGCACATTTCAGATTGGCGGAACGTCGCGCGATCCGAATCTGTCGGGCGCATTGCTGCTTCGCCGCGGCGCCGCATCGGTAGGCGCGAGCGGCGTTCGCTACGTCGATGCCGAAGGCACGATGCGCATGAACCGCGAATTGCTCGTCGACATCGATCTTACCGCCAGCACGGC
Source organism: Longimicrobiales bacterium (assembly GCA_050732695.1). Lineage (GTDB taxonomy): Bacteria > Gemmatimonadota > Gemmatimonadetes > Longimicrobiales > RSA9 > JBFFZF01. The sequence continues at coordinate 79,089 of JBOHRL010000116.1, forward strand.
CGAACCGCGCGGTGATCGCGAACGAGTCGGAACTGCGCGCGTGACCGGAAGCATCGATCTCAGTTCCCTCGCTGACCCCGGCCTCGATCTGACCATCCATGCGCAGCAGATCATGGCTGCACGCCGCCGCGATGTCGACGCCGATATTACCGGCAGCGCGACGATAACCGGCAGTTATCGCGCGCCACTGGTCAGCGGCGACATCACCATTGACCGCGCAAACCTCTACCTCGACGAGATCTACCGGCAATACCTCATCGTCCAGCTCGAGGATCCGCTCCTCTTCAATGTTATTGATACTTCGCTGGTCTCGGTTCGGCGGATTCTGCCGGAATCGGAAAACCCGTTCGTTCGCAATCTGCGCATCGAGAACATGACGGTCGCAGTCAGCCCCGGTACATGGGTGCGCAGCCGCGAGATGGATGTCGAGGTTTCCGGCAATCTCAATGTCACCGTGAACCGGCAGCGGCAGGACATGGTGCTGAGCGGAACGCTCGATGTGATCCGCGGCTCCTACCGTCTCACGTATCCCGGCATCCCGTTTGCCCGCGTCTTCGAGGTCCGCGAGGGAACCATCAACTTCGCCGGCACGCAAGGCTTCAATCCGAATCTCCAGATCACGGCTGCGTACACGGCGCCCGCCCGCGGCGGCGAACCGCTCGAGATCAGCGCCGTCGTTTCCGGCTCCCTGGGCGATCTTCGCGTCAGCCTCCAGAGCGATGCCGATCCGCCCATCAGCGAATCGGATCTCGCCAGTTATCTGTTCTTCGGCGCGCCCACGTACGCGATCGGCGTCGGTTCGAGCAGGGGCGTCGAATCGCTGGGCAGCGGCCTGTTCGCTGCGACCGGGCTCGGCTACTTCGCGAGCGGATTGCAGACACTCGCGCAGAATTTCGGCATCGTCGACTACGTGGGTGTCACTGCCGCTGAGGCCGGCACGCCAGGCAGCCAGACAGGTCTCGGCGGCCTGTTCGCCAACACCCGGATCGAACTCGGCCGCTACCTCTCGCCCCGCCTCTTCGTGGCCTATACGCAGCGCCTCGCCTCGGCCGGGAGCGGTGCTGGCGTCCGCCTCGAATGGCGCCTCACCCCCACCTACACGCTCGAGCTGTTCGCCGAAGACCGCTTCGCCCGCTCGACCATCGTCGGACTCAGCCAGGCTCTGGAGGCCCGCAAGATTTATGGATTCTTTCTGTATCGGGAGTGGAGTTACTGAGGATTGATCCGGGCACCGGTTCCGGGGCCCTTTTTCCGGAACTCGTTTCTGGGGCTGGTTTCTGGGGCTGGTTTCTGGTGCGGATCAGGGGTTGGCGTCTGGTCCTTCCTCGGATTCGAGGGCTCGCACGGCGACCGGGGTGGCACGTTTCCGGTGTCGGATCGGGTCAATCCGCGATGCAACTCTACGACCCTGGCGATTGACGCGATCCAGAGCCTCGCAACTCAGATGTAGCCCGGTACCGGAAACCAGCCCCAGCAGCCCCAGAAACGACTTCCGGAAACCGGGCTCCCGAAACCGGGCCCGACTCCCGAGAACCCCAACCACGTTCGCCGGGTACTGTTGGGCTGAACCGAAACCCGAGGTGAAAACATGGAGACGATGCGGGTTTTCCTGCTGATGGCTGGCCTGACGGCGCTGCTGGTCGTTCTGGGTGGCACATTCTTCGGACAGCAGGGCGCCATCTTCTTCTTCGTGATTGCGGCGGTCATGAACTTCGGGATGTACTGGTTCAGCGACCGTGTGGTTCTCAAGATGTACCGGGCCCGCGTGATCGAGCGATCGGATGCGCCGGACCTCTATGACATGGTGGACCAGCTTCGGGAACGGGCAAATCTGCCGATGCCGACGCTGGCGATCGCAGCAGCGGAGCAGCCGAACGCATTCGCGACCGGGCGGAGTCCCGAGCACGCGGTGGTATGCTGCACGGCCGGCATTCTCAAGCTCGTGAACCGCGAAGAACTCGAGGGTGTGCTGGCGCACGAGTTGGCCCACATCAAGCATCGTCACATGCTGCTTGGTACGATGGCGGCGACGATGGCGGGTGCGATTGCGATGCTGGGCCGGGCACTGATGTGGGGTGCGATTCTGGGCGGTGGCAGCAGGGACGGCGAGGGGGGCAATCCATTCGGTGCGCTGATCATGATGATCGTGGCGCCGGTGGCGGCAATGATCATCCAGTTCGCGATCAGCCGACAGCACGAATTCCAGGCGGACCGCACGGCAGCGGAGCTGACGGGGCGGCCGGAAGGCCTCGCGGATGCGTTGAAGAAGCTCGATGCCTACGCGCAGCGGATCCCAATGCAAGTCAATCCTGCGGCCGCGCAGCTGGCGATCGTGAACCCGCTCGCCGGTCAGAAGGGGATCGGTTTCCTCAAGTTGTTCAGCACGCATCCGCCGACCGAGGAGCGGATTGCGAAATTGCAGGCATTGGCGGCCGATCCCTCGTTCGCCGCCCTGCGTGGCTGAGTGGTCCCGGTCATACGATTCTCACTGCATTCGTGGCCGTGACCACGAAGGTCCTGACGCTACAGGAAGCCGTGGAAGGTGCGGCCGGTCCATACGGCGGCCGCACCTTCGTCATCCTGAACCCGGCGGCAGGGCAGGACGATCCGACTCGTCTTCGCAGGTTGATTGGCGGCGCCTTTGCGGCCCGCGAAAGCTCGTTCGATATCGAGGCCACGCGCGGCCCCGGCCACGCCGGCGATCTGGCGGCCCGCGCTGCCGGGCTCGGCTATCGCGCGGTCTGCGTCGTCGGCGGCGATGGCACGATTGCCGAAGCCGCGACCGGCCTGTCCGGTACGGATGTCCCGCTCGCGATCATCCCGCGAGGAACGGCAAATCAGGTCGCGCACAACCTGCGTATCCCGACCGATGTCGAGGAGGCGGTCGAAACGGCGGTGGGCGGCGTCGCGACGCCGCTCGATCTCGGGTACGTCGCCGGTCGCGCCTTCGCCCTCGTCGCTGGCGCCGGCTACGACGCGGCCGTCATGGCAACAGCCACACGCGAGATGAAGGAGAAGTGGGGCTTTGCCGCGTACATCATTGCAGCCGTCAAGGAGGCGCTGACGGCACATCCCCGCCGTTTCTACATCGGTGCGGACGGTCGCGAACTCGAGGTCGATGCCGTCTCCGTGATGATCGCGAACGTCGGCGAACTCTTCAGCGCGTTCCTCCCATTTCGCATCCCGCTGACCCCGAGTCCCACCAACTCATGGCAGGATGGTTGCCTCGAAGTCGTCGTGATCGCACCGCGGAATCCGCCCGAATTCGCATCGCTCCTGTGGCGGGCCGCACACCGGAAATTCGGCGGCGACGACCGCCTGATTCACTTTCAGGCGCGCGAGATCACGATCGAGGCCGATCCGCCGATCGCGGTACAGATCGACGGCGATCCCGCCGGCACCACGCCCATGACCGCCGTGACCGTTCCAAGCGCCATGAAAGTCCTCATTCCGCGCGCCGGCTGATGTCCTGCCGGGCCTCTCGCAAGCGGAACCGCACGGGGTAGTAGAGGAACCGCCGGAACCTGCTCTTACAGAACCGAGAAGGGGGATCGGGCCGATGGCCATGCCCGCTACACAGATTCGCAAAGGCAACGTGATCGTCTTCAACGGGGATCCCTGCCGGATCGTCGAGTTCCACCACCACACGCCGGGCAACCTGCGCGCCTTCGTCCAGGCGAAAATGCGCAACTTGCGCAGTGGCTCGACCTTCGAGCACCGGTTCCGGGCCGCGGACACCGTCGAGAAAGCCGATATGGAGACACACGAGCTCCAATATCTCTACAGCGACGGACATCATTACCATTTCATGAACAACGCCAACTTCGAGATGCTCATGCTTGGCGATGAGGAGCTGGGCATTGGTGCACAGTGGCTCGTCGAGAACATGGTCATCATGGCCGAGTTCTACGAGGGCAGGCCCATCGGCGTCGAACTGCCCGCATCGCTCGAACTCGAGGTCACCGAAACGGAGCCCAACATGGCCGGTGCTACCAAGAACGCCCTTACCAAGCCGGCCAGACTCGCGAACGGTGCAGTCGTTCAGGTCCCCGCATTCATCAACCAGGGCGACATGGTCAAGGTGGATCCGAGGGAAGGGAAATATCTTGAGAGGGCGAAGTAGGGAGAAACGCGTTTCTGGGGCTGGTTTCTGGGGCTGGTTTCTGGTTGACGGAGCAACAGATCTCAGGAACCAGAAACGTGAGCGAAGCGGATCCGCACATCTCAGGAACCAGAAACGTGAGCGAAGCGGATCCACACATCCCAGGAACCAGACACCCGCGCGAAGGATCCAAACATCTCTGGAACCAGAAACCCGAGCGAAGCGGGCGAGAAACGCGTTTCCGGGGGTGGTTCCCGGCATTGATTTCTGTGCCCGGTGTCCGTTTGTTTCGGGTCAACCGATCACCCGGGATAACGCGTTCGCGAAACAGCAACGGTCTGTGAACCGCCATTCCCGAAAGACCATGGTTCTGCCAAACCAGAAACCAGCCCCAGAAACCAGCCCCAGAAACGTCCGTCGATGGATCGCCTGATCGTCCGCGGTGCCCGCGAGCACAATCTCAAGAACATCGACGTCGAGATCCCGCGCAACCGGCTGGTCGTGATCACGGGGTTATCGGGGTCCGGCAAATCGTCGCTCGCTTTTGACACGATCTATGCCGAAGGGCAGAGGCGGTACGTCGAGTCGCTGTCGGCCTACGCGCGCCAGTTCCTCGGCATTATGGAAAAGCCCGATGTCGATGGCATCGAAGGTCTTTCGCCAGCAATTTCGATCGAGCAGAAGACGACCGGGCACAACCCGCGTTCGACGGTCGGCACCGTCACGGAGATTTACGACTACCTGCGCCTGTTGTGGGCGAGGACGGGTGTGCCGCATTGCCCGAATTGCGGCCGGCCGGTGCGCCGCCAGTCGGCGACGCAGATCGTCGACCAGATCCTCGGCCTGCCGGCAGGTGCACGAATCGAAGTGCTCGCTCCACTGGTGCGTGGCAGGAAGGGCGAGTTCCGCGAACTCTTCGCCGATGCGCGCAAGAAAGGGTACGTCCGCGTTCGTGTCGATGGCGAACTCCACGACCTCGAGAAACCGGCGCGTCTGAATCGGTACGAGAACCACGACATCGCCGTCGTTGTCGACCGGCTCGTCGTCCGCGAAGAGGATCGCCAGCGACTCGCCGATTCTGTCGAGACCGCGCTGCGCACGGCAAGCGGAACCGTCGAGGTTCTCGAGCACGGCGCCGATGCAATGAAGCACCACATGTTCAGCGAACGGTACGCGTGCGCTCACTGCGGCACGAGCATGACCGAACTCGAGCCCCGGCAGTTCTCCTTCAATTCGCCCTATGGCGCGTGCGAGGCCTGCGGAGGACTCGGTACGCGCCGCGAAGTGAGTCCCGACCTCGTCATCGGTGACCCGATCATATCCATCCTCGAGGGCGTCATACTGCCCTGGGGCGAACCAACCGGCCACCTCCGCCGCTCCATCATCCCCGGCCTCGCCAAGCATTACCGGTTCGATCCGAATCGCCCATGGGGCGAGCTGACCGAGACCGTCCGCAGCGGAATCCTGAACGGCTCGGGAAAACGCAAGATCAACTTCCCGTACAAGGCCGGCGGCGCCGCAGGCACATACAGCGAAGCGTGGGAGGGAGTTCTCGCCAACGTAATGCGGCGTTATGAAGAGACGACGTCGGATGCGGTGCGTGAACAGCTGGACGCCTTCATGATGACGTTGCCGTGCACGGTGTGTGGCGGCCGGCGGCTCCGCAAGGAAAGCCTTGCCGTGACGGTGGGCGGCCATTCGATCGGGGCCGTCGTCGAGATGAGTATTGCGCGAGCACTCACGTTGTTCGACGAACTGGGCGGGTCCGCGTCACTGCCGGCCGAGATTGCAGGGCCGATTCTGAAGGAGGTACGCGAGCGGCTGCGCTTCCTGACGAATGTCGGTCTCGAGTACCTGACGATGGGGCGGAGCGCGGAGTCGCTGTCAGGTGGAGAGACGCAGCGGATCCGGCTTGCGACGCAGATCGGCAGCCGACTGGTTGGTGTGCTGTACATCCTCGATGAACCATCGATCGGGCTGCACCATCGCGACAACGAACGACTGCTGGCGACGCTCCAGCAATTGCGTGACCTGGGCAATACCGTGGTCGTCGTGGAACACGATCGCGACACGATCCGCGCCGCGGACCATATTGTGGACCTCGGGCCGGGCGCAGGACGTCATGGCGGCGAGGTCGTGGCCGTGGGAACGTACGAAGAAGTTCTTGCCAGCACGCGATCCCTGACGGCGGCCTACCTTCGCGGCGACCGCGAGATTCCGGTGCCGAAGGAGCGGCGCCCGGCCGATGCACGCCGAGTGCTGCGCGTCCGCGGCGCGCGCCAGCACAATCTCAAGGAGATCGATGCCGCGTTCCCGCTGGGCACGTTCACGTGTGTGACGGGCGTGAGCGGCTCGGGCAAGAGCACGCTGGTGAACGATATCCTGCACGCATCGCTTGCCCGCCACTTCTTCCGGGCACACACGCTGCCGGGGGCGCACGAGGGGATCGATGGAATCGACGAGATCGACAAGGTCGTCGACATCGACCAGTCTCCGATCGGCCGCACGCCGCGTTCGAATCCTGCCACCTACACGGGCCTTTTCACGCCGATCCGGTCGCTCTTTGCGGAACTGCCCGAATCCAGGATCCGCGGCTATTCGCCGGGTCGGTTTTCCTTCAACGTGAAGGGTGGTCGGTGTGAGGCGTGCCAGGGCGACGGCCTGATCAAGATCGAGATGCACTTTTTGCCGGACGTGTTCGTCACCTGCGACGTCTGCCACGGGCGCCGGTTCAACCGCGAGACCCTCGAGGTCAGGTATCGCGACCAGTCGATCGCCGACGTGCTCGACATGACGGTCGAGACGGCGGCCGAGTTCTTCCATGCGCTGCCGCCGATCCGCCACAAGCTCGAGACGCTGCAGAGGGTCGGTCTCGGCTACATCACGCTCGGGCAGTCGGCGACCACGCTCTCGGGCGGCGAGGCGCAGCGGGTCAAGCTCGCCAAGGAGCTCAGCCGCCGCGCGACCGGCGATACCCTCTACATCCTGGACGAGCCGACCACCGGCCTGCACTACGAGGACGTGAGGAAGCTGCTCGAGGTGCTGCACGCGCTGGTCGAGCAGGGCAACACGGTGGTGGTGATCGAGCACAATCTCGAGGTCATCAAGACCGCCGATCACATCGTCGATCTCGGCCCCGAGGGCGGCAACGAGGGCGGACGCGTGGTGGCGACCGGCACGCCCGAGGAGGTCGCGGCGACAGAAGGTTCGTATACCGGCGGCTACCTCGCGCGCGTGCTGGCGCCGCGCATCGAGGACGCCAAGCGGCGCGCGTGAGTTTTCGCACGCGCACGGGGTGCCGAGCCGAAATCTCGGGTGGCTCGCGGAAGAAGTCTGCGCTCAGGGCAGGTCTTCGCGCGGCCAGCGCCGCGGGGTCTCGAGCAGCACCGAGAGCAGCAGCGCGCAGAGGCCGAGGATCTTGAGGAGCGCGATCGTCGCGTGGGTGTATTCCCACTGGTTGCGCACCTCGATGAAGTCAAGAGGGATGCCCTCGGGCGACCAGCCGGCCATGATGGCGTTCGCGGGCGCGACCAGGGCCCACCAGGCGGCGTGAGCCACCACCATGAGGGCGGCGCCGAGCACGGTCCACCAGAAGGCCGGGAGGCGTTGGCGCACCAGGAACGCGAGTGCCACCGCGGTGACCCAGGCGGCGACGTCGATCACCGCGCCGACCCGGCCGAACAGCCAGTACAGGCCCTGGACGTTGGTGACCGTGATCCAGAGCACCGGCTCCCAGCGCAGCCGGATGGGCATCTCCATCAGGTGGCAGAACGACAGCCCCATGCTGAGCGCGACCAGCAGGAGGGTGGTGAAGCGCCAGATCGGGATCAGCATGGCCGCTTCCTGG
>JBOHRL010000117.1:0-3751 GCA_050732695.1 Longimicrobiales bacterium
GCACTACGGCGGAGCTGCTTCGTCGTCAGGGCCGAGAACCAGCGCTCGACCAGGTTCATCCAGGAGGCGTACGTGGGCGTGAAGTGGAAATGGAAGCGTGGGTGACGGGTCAGCCAGCGCTGGATTGCGGCACTCTTATGGGCGCTGGCGTTGTCGAGGATGATGTGAATGTCGAGCGCAGCGGGCACGTTGGCGTCGATCTGCTCCAGAAACCTCCGGAACTCGCGGGCGCGCTGTCGGGAGAACGTCTGGCCGATGACCTTGCCGGTCTTTGCGTTGAGAGCGGCGTACAGGGACGTCGTGCCATGACGCTTGTAGTCATGCGTCCGGCGCTCCACCTGGCCCGGTTGCAGCGGTAGCAGAGGAGCGGTGCGATCCAGCGCCTGAATCTGTGGCTTCACGTCGACGCAGAAGACCACCGCGTGCGCGGGCGGATGGAGATACAGCCCCACGATATCGCGCACCTTGTCGATCAACTGCGGATCGGGAGACAGCTTGAAGGTCTCAACCCGGTGCGGCTGCAGGTCGAACGCACGCCAGATGCGGCTGATGGTCATGGCGCTCAGGCCCGTGGCACGAGCCATGTCGCGCGTGCTCCAGTGGGTCGCGCCCTTCGGCGTGCTTTCCAACGTCCGCACGATCACGTCCTCGATCTGGTTATCCGTGATCGTGCGGGGGGCTCCCGGCCGGGGCTCATCGAGCAGCCCCGCGATCCGACGCTCAATGAACCGCTGCCGCCACTTGCCGACGGTCGCCGGCGCCACGCGCAGCCGCCTCGCCACCGTCTTGTTGTCCTGGCCGCTCGCGCACCCGAGCACCATGCGCGCTCGTTGTGCCACGGCCGGGGCGCTGCGCCTGCGTCTGGCCAGCGATTCCAACTCTCGCTGCTCTATCGGAGTCAACGTCAGGGCTGCCTTCGGTCGGCCTGTGCGCATTCGGAGCATCCTCGCTGGAGGTTGCTCCCAATCTATAGTCCCAAAACATATGACGCAAACTTCTGTTACTGGACACTAGGCCCTGAATGGCGGTATTGGTCCCACAACCTCGGCTGGTCCGATCCCAAGACGGCACGCCGGCTCATCTCGAAGGTGAACAAGGTGTTCAGCGATGCTTGAAATCAATTCTGCCGCGATGGCGACCGGCCTCGCCGAGGAGTTGCACACGGCTCTAGTGCGCGAAGACGGCCAGGAAGACCTCACGTTTGTCCTCTGGTACCCCTCCAAAGGAAGGCATCGTCGAACGGCGCTTCTCGCCCGACGAGTGCCGCCTGCGCCTGGCGATCGCCAGATCCATGGGAATGTGAGCTTCAACGCGAGCTATCTACACCGCACGCTCCAGGAGGCTGTCCAAGCCGGCGCCGGCCTCGCCTTTCTTCATAGCCACCCGTTCCCAGGGTGGCATCACATGAGCGAGGACGACATCGCGGCCGAGACGCGGATCTCGCGAGCCGCCTGCGCGCTGACTGACCTGCCGCTTCTCGGCCTGACCACCGGGAATGACGGAACCTGGAGCGCGCGCACCTGGGTTGCGACACCCAACCACCCGGTCCCGCGCATGACCTGGCTCGCTGATGTGCGGGTCGTCGGAGAGGCCCTCCGGGTGTCCCGTCCGCCGACGAGGGCCCGACCAGCAAGACGGACCGAGGCGCTGATTCGCACCGTCGCTGCTTGGGGCGATAATGCCCAAGCCGACCTCGAGCGGCTGCGAGTCGGTATCGTCGGCCTCGGCAGTGTCGGCTCTATGGTCGCCGAGTCCCTGGCCCGGATGGGTCTTCAGAAGATGACCTTCATCGATTTCGACCGGGTCGAGCTGAAGAACCTGGATCGGCTAGTCACCGCGATCAAGGCCGACATCGGGCGGCTCAAGACCGACGTGGCGGTCGAGCGAGTCTCGGCAGTCGCCACGGCCCCGAAGCTCGACCTGCGGACCGTAGTGGGGAAAATTTCGCATCCGGAGGCCTACGGTGCCGCGCTGGACTGCGACGTGCTGTTCAGCTGCGTCGATCGCCCTCATCCGCGTCACGTGCTGAACTTCCTGGCCTACAGCCACCTAGTACCGGTGATCGACGGGGGCATCCGCGTTCGGCACCAGAACGGCCGCTTTCGCGGCGCGGACTGGCAGGTTCAGACCGTCGCGCCCGGTCGCGCATGCCTACGCTGCCTCGGTGCGTACGACGAGAACATCGTTGCCCTCGACCAAGCGGGCCTACTGGATGATCCCAGCTACATGGCCGGAGTCGACCCCGCGAGCGTCTTGCACCGCCGTGAGAACGTCTTCCCGTTCAGCGCGAACCTCGCCTCGCTCGAGGTCTTCCATCTGATCTCGATGGCTACTGGGATCGCCGGGCAGAGCGACCTGGGAGTTCAGCGCTTCCGCTACTACCCCGGCGTCATGGATCAGCGATTCGACGTGACATGCAAGAACGGATGCGAGTTCGGCCAGCTCGTCGCTAGCGGCGATCATCACTTCTCGCTCATGAATGTGCCACGGCCTGTCGTGGACCAGAACGTGGTTCAGCGGTCCTCGTAGCCCTCGCGCTCGGTTTGGTGGGTAGGGGGGCGTGAAGGACGTCGAATATGGTCATGACGCGGTGCGGGTTCGTCGACTAAGTAGTTCCGTCCGCACATGCCGCGATCGTGCGACCGAGCGTCCACTTCCACGACACAGCGGGCCTGACTCGGGTCGCCGGGCCATCCTCCCGCAGAGGCTCTGTGTGACATAAACCGACAACGAGGGCCGCCCCCAAAGCCGCGGGGCGATTGGGGTATGTGGGGTATGAGTTGAACCTCCAGACGCACGAATCTGTTGCATCAACCTTGCGATGACAAGCGCACAAACCCGTTGTTTTTCGCGGTCTTCCACGAATTGCGCCGCTGACGCTACTCAATGGGGTTCAGGGGGTCGCGGGTTCAAATCCCGCCGTCCCGACTCTTACAACTCACGGCCCTGCAACGGTTTACCGCTGCGGGGCCGTTCCATTTCCACCACCGGTGGTATGGTTTGTGGTATGGTTTCGCGCAGCTTTCGCGGCTCGCAGACGACCTGCAGGAGAGTCTGCTCGTCCGTGTGCTGATAGCACCGCTCGAGACTGCGCGTGTCCAGCCAGCCGCCGGCCTCGGCGACGTCCTTCACCGGGAGGTGCTTCCTCTCCGTCGCCCACTTCCGACGGTAGGCATGGAATCCGATCAGCTTCTTTGCAGGATCGCGAGGAAGCCGGTCGACGTGTCCGCACTTCTCGTTCGGGCATTCGCCTGGTCATTGCCGAGGATTGCGTTGCACTTCGGGCACGAGTACCCGTAGCGGGCTGCACGTTGGGCGCGCTCGTGCAGATCACGCGCGTGCCAGCGACTCCACGGCCTGGATCGCCCCGGCCCGCCCTCGGGCGCGGGGAACAGCGGCGTGTCACCGATTGCGGGATTCCGCTCGAACAGGTCGTCGACCGCCGCGCGAACATCCTCGCTCATCAGTACCCACATCTCGACGCCCTCCTTGTCCACTGCGCCCCGCTTCCGAACACGGCCGAACGGCGCCGCGGCGCGTCGAACGATCGACGTCCGATGCCCAGCGGCATGGCCTGTACGGGTTTCCCATCCCGGCCCGGAGGCCTTTCACTATGGTCACTTAAGTGTTACCATTGCTCGTGGCCATTCGCGTGGTGGAGTACGTCCGGGAGGACGGGTCGATACCGTTCAAGGAATGGTTTGACCTGCTCGATCCTGCGGCCGCGGCGAAGGTGGCTGCCGCGCAGGTT
>JBOHRL010000118.1:0-12024 GCA_050732695.1 Longimicrobiales bacterium
GATCACCCTCACCCTTCACCCGCCGTTGGCTGTTTTGCCGTCCGTGATGCCGACATCCGCGCGGTAAGGTCCCGCCCGCGATCAGCAGATCGAAGGGTCGCGCCTCGGCCTGCTGGACCGCCGCTGCCGGCACGCCGAGCGTCTCAGTTCTCAAAATGTAGGGACCCCCTGAAAGTTGTTCTTCTCATAACCTTTCCCACCTGAAACGCTCGGTTTCTCAAACCTTTCCCCACCCCGGTGGCGTGACCACCCTGCTTCCTCGAGCAGCCCATGGCGGGCTGTCAGCCCGGGGCATATGGAGACCTCGATCGGCGCACAATGGCTGCCGTCCGTGGTCTGTCGCACCGAACGGGCCGATGGCCGGCGCAGCGTAGATTTCCAGCTCAATAGCGGAATCGGCCTTGGCGACCCACGTTCCGAATGGTTCAAGCCTCGGCTTTGGCTTCAACGTTCAGAGGAACGGAGTTCGTGGCCCGGTCACCGCGCTCGGACGCAGCGCAGCATGGCACGGCCGGATTCTTCACGCCGCGAACACGGCGCGCGTTTCGTGCGATCGCCGAGTCTGTGGTTCCGGAGGCTGCGTTGCTGCCGGCATCGGAATGGGCCGTCGTCGAATCGATCGTCGAGAAGGCGCTGGCGGCCCGGCCGGAGAGCGTGCGCCGCCAGGTCAAGGCCTTTCTGCGACTTCTCGATGTACTTGCCATGGCCCGGCGCGGCCGCCGGCTGCACAATCTGCCGCCTGACGCGCGCACGCGTTTTCTCGGCGGCATCCAGGACTCGCCGTTCGCTCTGTTACGCCGCGGCTTCTGGGGCGTGAGGACGCTCGTATTCATGGGTTACTACGCGCGACCCGCCGCCGCCGCCGAGATTGGCTACCGCGCGCACGCACTCGGCTGGGAGGCTCGACGCTGAACGAACGGAGTTACGACATCCCCCGGGAGGCTCGACGCTGAACGAACGGAGTTACGACATCGTCATCGTCGGGTCTGGCGCTGGCGGCGGGACGGCCGCTGCCGCCCTTGCCCCGCTCGTGCAGGTTGGCGTCCGCATTCTCGTGCTCGAACAAGGGCCTCGCCTCGCCGATCACGAGTTCACTGGCAACGAACTCGATATGCCGCCCGCGCTCTACGAGGATGGCGGCGGGTTTCTCACTGCCGAAGGCACGATGACGCTGGCGTTCGGTCGTGTGTACGGCGGCTCGACCGTCGTCTACACGGGCACATCACTGGTCGCGCCGGAACGCGTGATCCGGGCGTGGGCCGTGCCCGGCCTCGACCACGCGGACCTCGCGCGGCGGACCGGGAAGTACATCGAACAGAACAACGTCCATCTGCTGCCCCGCGATCTGCTGAACGAGAATAACACGCTATTCGAAAGGGGCTGCGCCCTTGCCGGCTATCGCTGCGAGCAGTTCCCGCTCAACCTGCGCGGCTGCCGCGGCTCGAGCCTGTGCAATCTCGGCTGTCCGAACGCCGCGAAACAGGGCACGAACCGCGTGCAGCTTCCGGCGGCGGAGCGCGCGGGCGTCGAGGTCGTGACGCGTGCGCACGTGGTCCGACTCGAGGAACGAGCCGCAATCGTGCACGTCGGCGAACGACTGCCGGACGGCAAGGGTGTGCCATCCGAGTGGCGGCCCGGCGACTATCGGATTCGGGCGACGACGATCGTTGTTGCCGGCGGGGCGGTCGGCTCGTCTGCGCTTCTGTTGCGATCCGGGTTCGGCGAACGCCTGCCCCGCCTTGGCGCCGGTTTCACCTGCCACCCAGCCCACATCCTGGTGGCCGAGCATCCCGTTGCAATCACGAACGATGTCGGCCATCCGAAGAGCTTTTTTGTCGATCGTGCCGTGGAAGAAGGCTTCGTGCTCGAGACCTGCATGTACTTCCCGTTTACGACAGCGAAGAACCTGACTGGTTTCGGCCCGGACCACAGCGCGATGATGCGCGCGTTCTCGCGCCTGCAAATGATCCTTGTGCTGGCATGCGATCGGGCGACACCCGGCAACCGGGTCACGGTCGACCGCGCCGGCCGTCCGATCGTGCACTACACGTTCACGCCGGAGACCATCGAATCTCTGGTCCGGGCCACGCGTGCATCAGCGAAGATCTTTCTCGCGGCCGGCGCAGTCCGCGTTCACGCGCCGAGTGCCAATCCGCCCATCATCGAGGCGGGGGACGCCGGCCGCGTGGATGAACGCATCGATACTCGACATTTTCTGCCCGGCAAGACGAGCATCTCCGCTGCACATCTGATGGGTGGTTGCGGCATGGGCCGGGACGCGCACGACTCGGTCGCCGACTCGTGGGGGCGAGTGCACGGGCTGCCATGGCTCCGCATCGCAGACTCGAGCCTGTTCCCGGATTCGCTCGAGATCAATCCATATCTGACCGTTATGGCTCTCGCGGACAGAGTCGCGGAGGGCGTTGTTCGAGAACATCTCGCGTAGACTGGTGTCGTGAAGACGCGCCCGACATCGCCTGGAACCGCTATTTCACCATCTGCGGCAGTGTGGTCAGTTCGGTGATCACATAGCGGAACTCACCGCGCGGCAGGCTGACATCGACCTGATCGCCGAGCGCCTTTCCGAGGAGGGCCCTGCCGATGGGCGATGCCATCGAGATCTGGTTCGTGTCGAGGTCGATGAAATCGCCGAACACGATCGTGTACTGGACCTCGTCACCCGTTTCGACCACACGCACGGTTACACGCGAACCGAAGCCGACCCGGTCCGGTGCAATCTCGTTTGGATCGATGCGCGAGATCTCACGAGCGCGCTGCCTCAGGTGCGAGAGACGGGCCTGAACGAACTGCTGTCGCTCGAGCGCAGACTTGTATTCGGCGTTCTCGCTCAGGTCGCCCAGCTCGACCGCCCGCTTGATGGCAAGCGGCAGAACGACCGTCAGCTCGTGGTTCAGGCGGTCGATCTCGTCGGCAAGCTTCTGTTGGATGGCTTCCAGCATCGTATCGCATGGCGCGGGTCGCAGGGATTCAGCAACTGCCGCGCGCCGGTAAAGGTATGGAAACGCAGCGGCCCGCGCCGTGTTCGACGGCCGGGCCGACCCGTGGATGTCTCCAACATAAGCGAACATGCCGCCGGTGTGAAGGCTCTTTTCGTCAGGGTACCGAAGCAGGGCGGCTGACGCCGGCCTCTGCGAGCAGAACCAGCAATGCACGTTGGATGCCGATGTGGCCGTCGCGATTGATCCACCACTCGCCGGGAGAGTGTGTCTCGCCACCGACGCCGCCCCGGCCGAGCGTGACCGCTGGAATACCGAGTGAGATCGGGATGTTCGAGTCCGTCGATGAGCGTTCCAGCTCGGGTTCGATGCCGAGTGCGCGTGTGACGGCCATGGCCCGCTGCACGAACGGCGTGCTCGGGTCGATCTCGCCGCTCGGCCGGTCACCGACCAGTTCGACGTTCACCGTCAATGCATCGCCCCGCCGCATCACTTCGTTCTGCTCGGCCAGCGCGCGATCGACGGCGACAAGGAAGATCGAGTCAATCGCGGTCAGGCGGTCCGGGCTCTCCGATCGCATATCGACTTCCATCCACGCCTCGAACGCGACGGCGTTGACCGACGTGCCGCCGCCGATCCTGCCAACGTTGTAGCTCGTGGCCGCACCACTCGAAGTGAAGGCATCGGCGGCCTGATCAAAAAGATGAATCGCACGACCCAGCGCGTGGACCGGGTTGGATGTGCCGAATGCGCCCCAGGAATGGCCCCCGGGTCCCTTGAACGTGACACGATAGCGCCGTGAGCCCAGCGCCTGGTTGATGATCCGGCTGTCGCTCCCGCCATCAATGGCAAGGAACGCATCGATGCGCGGGCTGCCCTGTCCGAACAGGTGCTTCACGCCCCGCAGATCACCAAGTCCTTCTTCGCCGACCGTGCCAATGAACAGGACATCGGCATCCGTCTGCACATTCGCAGCCTCGAGCGAACGCAGAATGGCAAGGAGCACGGTGAGCCCACGCGTGTCGTCGCCGATGCCGGGTGCGAACAGCGTATCGCCGCGTTCCTTGATCGTGACATCCGTGCCTTCAGGGAAAACCGTATCGAGGTGTCCGGCAATCGCGACTGTGCGCTCGCTCGTGCGACCTCGCCGCATTGCCAGCACATTGCCTTCCTCGTCGGTCCATACACTGTCCGCGCCTGCTTCCTCGAGCAGACCTGCAAAGGCACGCGCTCTCTCCTCCTCACCGAATGGCGGTGCCGGAATCTCCGTCAGGTGTCGCAGATCTGCGATGGTGCGCGCATCATCCTGCTGAATAAAGTTCATTGCACGCTGTACATCGGACCGCTCGAGGAGTGCGCGGACCTCGGCACAGGTCGCGTTCTCCCGCTCGTCACACGTGACCTGCTGCGCGCGGACCGGCAAGGCAGCGGCCACCAGAAGAGTCAGGGCCATGCAGTCGGATCTGAGCATAATACTCCGTTAGTTCGCGTCGCTGACGGGCTTTCCAGGCGATGCCGGCAGAGAGGTGAGTTCGATGCCGAGCGGAATCTCGGTCTTGAGATCGTTATTGACAAACACAACGAACATGTAGCCGCCCGGCTTGGTCAACGGCAGATTGTTCAATGTGAGGATCTGATTGGTGGCGATGGTCTGGCCGGGCGGACCCTGAGGCACCATCTCACCGTTGACCTGGAACACGGTCTGGCCGTCCGGATCGTACAACCGGATCTCGATGCCGTGCGTGCGATTGCGCTCCGCTGCGTGCGCCTCGAGCCGCAGAATGACGTGCATCTGCGGGTGTGTGAACGGCATCTCGCGGACACTGATGCGGTCGAAGATGCCGAGGATGTTGAGCTTGCCCTCCGCGGTCACGTTCGCGTAATCGGCGAGGAGCGCGAGTTTGACGTTCATGCGGCGTCTCTACCCGTCAGGTACGGGCGCCGGTCCGGACCGGCAGCAGATGGCTGGACTCACCGCGGCCGCAGTGGCGCGTATGCCGGCGCAGGCAGTAACGGTCGCTGTGTCGGCGCGGACGGTGGCGCTTGTCACGCTGGTGGTGGCGGTGGTGGTCGTACTGGCGCTTGGGGTGGCGGCACGTCGACGCTGGTTCCGGTCCTGATGGCCCTGTGGGCGAGGATACCCAACGCGGTCGCGCGCATCCCCTCGTCTGCTGAGCAAGCCACGGGTGTGCCTTCCGCGATGCTCCGCACGAAATCCGCCAGTGCATAATACAGCGGTGGGTGCTCGAGGCCGATACCCTCCTGAAGACGGCCCTGCGCGGCGAGTCGAGTCGCGTCCGCGACGAGGGCGATGCCTTCCTCGCTATGGAACTGTTGGCGAGTCGCGTAAACCTCCCAACCCTCTGTCGGCGCATCCGCTTCCTTGAAGAGCCAACCGTTGTCCCACGCAAGGCGCACCGATGCGTTCGCACCGTGTATGATCTCGTGTACCCCGCCAAACGATGTCGCGAGTGATGCCCGATAATCCAGGACCATGCCCTCCTCGTAGAAGACGCGCACCTCGATCGTATCGTGCAGCGTTCGGCCGTCATCATGAAGGCGGATGCTGCCCGTGCCATCGATGCGAATGGGGTGGCGGTCAAGGAACCAGTTCACGACGTCGAACTGGTGCGGCCCGAGTTCGCCCGCGAGGCCGATGCTGTGCTCGGGGTCGAGCCGCCAGTTCGCGGCAGTTTCGAGTTCGGGTGTCGAGCCCGGGAAGCGCCACGACGTTTTGCGATGATGCTGTGCGTAGAGCGATACGATGTCGCGCAGCGATCCGGCGCGGAACAGCGTCCACGTGCGCCGGTAGAGCGGATTCGACCGGCCCTGAAGTCCGACCTGGAACACCGTGTTCGACGCGCGCGCGGCGTCCGCGATGCCCTGGCAATCCTCGATCGTCGAGGCGAGCGGCGCCTCGCAGTAGACGTGCCGGCCAGCGGACAGGCAGTCCTCCACAATCGTGCGATGCAGATGAGTCGGCGTAGCGATGACGATGGCTTCAACGTCGGTGCGTGCATCGAGAAGTGCACGATGGTCCGCAAAGCCCGCAGCGCCGGGGGCGCGCTCGATGCCCGTGTCGACACGTCCGGGAATCGCATCGCACACGGCTGCGACAGCCACGGCACCGATCTTCCGCAATTCGTCGATGATTGCACGGCCCTGACGGCCCGCACCGACGACCGCGATCCCGAGCGCCTGGTCCTTGCGCGCTGGAAGCGCGGGCACTGTCTCGGGCACGAGGGCAACCGCAGTCAGTGCACCGGCCGACTGGACCAGGAACTCACGCCGATTCGGTCGCTTCATAATGTTCCGGTATGCTGGCCAGAACTCGGCGGCGAGATGCCGAAGCCATGTTCGCTGGCCAACGGGCGTCTCGGGGTGCAGATCCAGGTGCACCACTCGGCTCCGAGACTCGCCGGTCGCTCGCCAAGGACAGCGAGCGCGGTGGACCACGCATCGGTACCACGTGCGGTCGGACCGGTTACGGCGACGACGCGGCTCGCGGTGATCGTCCGGCCATTGCGGCCGTCACGGATGTGGTGACATGGCGCCGCGTCGCGCCATGCGACAGGTCCTGTCGTGCTCGAGACCGAGAGTGCGCGATCGGCCAGCTCGATGGTGACCTCGGGCCGGTGCGCGCCGCGCATGCCGGGTGCGGCGAGGGCAATCTTCCAGCCGTGCATGCCGGGTGGCGCGCCCATGCCGATCACGCTGCTCGTGCCACCGTGGAGCAACGCGCATTCGACACCGTTCTCTCGCAGTACACGCGCAGCGAGGTCGAGCGCATGGCCCTTTGCGATGGCGCCTGCATCAAGCGCCGTTCCGCGACGCGTCAACCGGATCGTGCGTGCGGCAGGATCGAGGGCAAGCGCTGGTGGTAAGGCTCCGCCTGCCGCTGCAATGTTGAACGCGCCACGCGACGCGAGCTGAATGCGACAGGCATCTTCGAAGAGCGCGAACGTGTCGGCGTCCAGTCGAACCGGCCGCTCGTGTGCCGTGCGCACGATGTGCGAGAGCAGGCTGTCCTCTGAAAAGCGAGTCAATCGGCGGTGACACGCCACGATCTCATCGATCGCGGCCTCGCCCACGGCTCGAAGTCGCACGGCGGGTTGGCCCGCAAGAACGATCTCGAATCGCGTACCCATCGCATTCACCGCCAGCCGAAGCAGCCCGTCGGTCCGACGCCTGACCGTGCGCTCGACACCCATCATCAGAGGCGACTTACGCTGAGTGTGCGTGGGTTGAAGCCGAACGCGCCGCCTTCCCACATCGAACGCGTCGCCAGGTCCACAATGACCATGACCCTGGTGCCCAGCTCGACATCGCTGCGCGGTTGTTGCCGCGTGCGGATGCACTCGATCCAGTTCGCGCGCAGCACGTCCTGCGAGTCACCCTCGTCCGCACCCTCGATGGTGCACTCTTCGACTTCTTCCGCGAAGATGCGTTCGGGCCGGAGCACGGTATTGCGTCCGCCGACGAAGAGGTTGGCGCGGTGGCCGCGGATGACGGTTTCGAGACCGAGTTCGTTCGCCGTCGAGCCGGCCACGATCATGGTGTGTTCGCCCTCGAAATCGATGTTGATGTTGACCTGGTCGTGGTTCTGCATCGCCTTGTCGATGTAGTGGCCGCCGGACGCGACGACGCGCACGGGCCAGCCAACGTCGAGCGCCATGACGAGTGGCGTGATACGGTGCACGAGGAGATCGCCGATGATGCCGGTCGAGAAGTCGCGATAGCGGCGCCAGCGCGCGTACACGGCCGGGTCCCACGGCCTCTCGCCAAGCGGACCGCACCAGCCTCGCCAGTCCAGATTGACGCCCGGCCGCCACTCCGAATCGATCTCGTAGTACAGCCACTCACCGTCTCTCGAGTTGCGGCAGTAGCTGGTCTGGCTCGTGACCGGCTTGCCGATGGCATCGGCCGCGATGAGTCGCTGGGCCTCGATGTAACTCGGAATCATCGTGTATTGCGTGCCAACGACGACGATCGCACCGGGATTCGCGCGCACGACCTCGCGAAGTCTCAGCGCCTCCGGCAGGCGCAGCGTCATCGGCTTCTCGACGTAGACATCCTTGCCGGCCGCGATCGCGTCCTCGGCCATCTTCGCGTGCCAGTGCTCGGGTGATGCGATGAGGACGCCGTGAATCGACGGATCGGCGAGGAGATCCGTGTAGCGCGTGTGGGTGGCGATGAGTCCCGCCTGCTTCTCGGCGACTTCCTTGCGCGCGGCTTCGAGGCGAGGCTCGCAGACATCGCTCAGCGCGACGATGCGCGCGTTGATCCGACCGGCCTCGACGAGTCTGAGCAGTGCACGGCAGTGCTCCGTACCCATGCCGCCCGTGCCGATGACGCCGATACGGACGGGCTCGCCAGCAGGCAACGCCGCACGCGGGCGGGCTGTCGGCAGGCCGCCGCCCAGAATCGTACTGCACGATGCACTCGACAGCGCTGCGGCGCCCGTCGCGATGGCAGCCGCACCACGCAGGAACTCGCGCCGCGATGTGGCGCCCGCCGCCTCGAGCTGGTGTTGCGATGCGCCGTCTACCGCGATCTCTCGATGCGAAATCGCGCAGGCGCCGTCGATCTCGTGGTCCGGCGTGCCCCCGCGTTCCGGAATGTCCATTTCGGGTGGGAGCCCGTGTTCATCCTGCATGATCCGTGTCCGTCTCGGGTCCGCTCAGCTCGCTGCGTACACGTTCGAGCAGTGTCTTCGTACGTTGAATCCCTTCTCGTTCACCCAGCCGGTTGCCCTCGTATTCGATGCCGACCCACGAGTGGAATCCGGCGTCCAGCACAATGCGCATGAGCCGGCGATAGTCCTTGTCCGTCTCGTTGCCTGCTTCATCGAAGTCGTGCGACTTGGCGCTCACGGCCTTCGCAAAGGGCATCAGTTCCGCCACACCCATGTATCTGTCATAGACCTGACCGTCGGCAATGTTGAAGTTGCCGAAGTCGGGCAGCGTCCCGCAGCGCGGATGATCGACTCGCCGCATCACCTCGGCCAGCCACTTGCCGTTCGAGGAAAGGCCGCCATGATTCTCGACAATGACATTGATGCCGATCAGTTCGCCGTACTCGCACAATTGCCGCAGTCCATCGGCCGCGAGGCGCGCCTGCTCCTCCCACGTGCCCTCACTCGCCGCGTTGACGCGAATCGTCACACAACCCAGTGTCTTTGCGGCATCGATCCACTTGTGGTGATTCGCTACGGCCGTTCGCCGCGCGGCCTCGGCCGGATCGCCAAGCCGGCCTTCCGCATCGCACATGATCAGATGCTGGTACACTCCGTTGTCCGCGGCGCGACGGTTCATATCGGCGAGATACGCAGGGTCTTTCGCCCTGTCCATGAAGAACGTGTTCACATACTCGATCGCCTCGATGCCGAAGTCGTGCCGGGCAACACGCGCGAAGTCCAGGTGGTTCACCTCGCCGGAGCGGATCGTCCGGTGCAGCGACCACTGCGCGAGCGAGATGCGGAACAACTCCTGGGCTGGCGATGCGAATGCTCGCGCTGCTGTGGCCGGGTCCGGCGCCTTCTGCCCGCCCGGTGAAAGGCCCGCCCGCCCGGTGGACGCGGCGGTGCCCCGCGGCAGACCGCCCGCAGCCGCAGCCGCAAGGGCGCCGGCTCGCAGGAAGGCGCGCCGGTTCAGAGGATTGCTCATGCTCGACTCCGGTCCGATGGGAGATCCGGTCGTATCGTAGATCAATTCCGGTGGCCAGGACAGGTTTCGGCCACGGCGGTCGGCTTCATGGTTCCGGCCGCCGCGGACAGCGCCTCACGCGGTCGAACAGGGCGGAGCGAGGCGGGCGCGTGGAGGGGACGAGTCGACGGAGGGCAAGTGCAGCCACGAGGGGCGAGACCGGGGACGCTGGCGAGGTCCCCTTGGCGCGTGCGGCGCGACGTGCGAGTGCAGCGTGAGGGTACAAGCGGGACGCGAAGGGCGAAGAGGTTGCATTTGGATCGTCCATCGATGATTGACGGAACTGCCGAGCCCTGTTGCGCGGGAGGCGGGTCACGGTGAGATACGTGACGAGACCTCCAGAAAGTGGCCAGGACTGACCAGGGGAACAAAAACGGATGGACCGGTTGGCTGTGTGTTCGTGGTCGCTTCGCCCGCGCGGCGTCGACGAACTGATCGAACGCGTGCAACAGACGGGGCTCGGTGCCGTTCAGCTCGCGCTGGATCCGGTGCGGACCGGCGCGATGCGACTCGACAACGTGAAACGGCGCTTCGATGCGGCCGGCATCAACGTGCTGTCCGGGATGGTTGCAATGGAAGGCGAAGATTACTCGACGCTCGAGTCGATCCGGCGAACGGGAGGTGTCGTCTCTGATGCGACATGGCGTGACAACCTCAGCGCCGCGGCGGAGAACGCACGCATCGCACAGGCGCTGAGCATCCATCTCGTGACGTTCCATGCCGGGTTCGTGCCGGCTGACGACACCAGCGCACAGCACGGCCTGCTGCTCGACCGACTGCGGCAACTGGCAGACACGTTCGCAGCAGCCGGCGTGAAACTGGCGCTCGAGACAGGGCAGGAGACCGCGCCGGTGATGCTCGCGCTCGTGCGGGAGCTCGAGTCATACGACATCGGCGTGAACTTCGATCCGGCGAACATGATCCTCTACGGGATGGATGATCCCATTGCGGCGCTGGACATACTCGCACCGTACGTTCGACAGATCCACGCCAAGGATGCCATTGCGTCGCAATCACCAGGTGAGTGGGGTACAGAAGTGGTGGTGGGCGATGGTGCAGTGGATTGGGTCGCGCTGTTCAGGACGCTCGATGCGCACGACATCCATCCGGATCTCATCATCGAGCGTGAGGCAGGCGAGAAGCGCGTGGAAGACGTGCTTGCGGCAACCGTTCACATACGCCACCTGCGGGCGGCGGGTTGAAACGTCGAATCGCGAAGGATAGGAAATCCAAGCGACATTTTCGGCACGTTGGCGTTGGCGGGCCGGGTGCCGTGGACTGACGTCCAGCAGATCGACTTCGACCTCCCACCCGAGATGTAGCAAGGCGGCTCTACCCGCCGTGTCGCTGGGTTTCGATATTGACAAGCGTCAATATGCTCGCGATTCTTTGTCATGGAATTCGAGTGGGACCCGGCCAAGGAGGCCGCGAACGTCGTGAAGCATGGCATTTCGTTCGTTGCTGCGGCACGGGTTCTCGAGAGTGGCACGACCTTCGAATTCCAGACCGACCGTGGCGATGAGCCGCGCTGGGTGGCGATCGGAAGGCACCCGGAGAATCGGAGGATCGTCGCAGTCGTCTACGCGAGGCGAGAGGGTCGATACCGCATCATCTCGGCACGGAGGGCGCGAGCCAATGAAGAAGCGGAGTACCGAAAACAGATCGCGCGGCGGGCGCCGGAAGGGCAGGGAAACGAAGATCGTCCGGACGACGAGCAGTGAGTTGGCGCGAATGGATGACACGAGCGACTGGGAGCGCGTAGACGCGCTGACCGACGCGGACATCGAGCAGGCCATTGCGGATGATCCGGATGCGTCGCCCGTTCTGGACGATGCGTTCTGGCGAAATGCGGAGATCCTCGACCCCCGTCACGAGAAGAGCACGATCACGATGCGCGTCGATGATGACGTGCTGGACTTCTTCAAGCGTGGTGGTTCCGGTTACCAGTCGCGGATGAACGCCGTGCTGCGCGCCTACGTGTATGCGCGGCGGGAGAAGGCGACGTGAGGAAGCTGCCGACCAGCCAGAGTGCGGCGGTGATCAGGCGACTCGGCGCGCGGGAGAAGTCCTCCGGCAAGGACTCGTGGTCGGGGGGTGCTCTGTTTCAGGGGCCATCGTCAGCTCCTCGATTCAGGTGCGAAGGAACGGTCTGGAACGCGCCGGAAGACTTCGCGGACCATTCGGCTGTCGGGTCAGGCCCGGGGGCGGGTTTGGTTTGGCGCTCCCCACCCCCGAAAAGGATAGGAAATCCAAGCGACATTTCGGCACGTTGGCGTTGGCGGGCCGGGTCAAGCGCGGCGTCAACGAGAGCGGCCATGGCGGTTTGGCTCGAGGCGATAGCGAGATGGGTCGGCGGCGTGGCC
>JBOHRL010000119.1:0-34805 GCA_050732695.1 Longimicrobiales bacterium
TGATTCCGCCACCGCGTTGCGCACGTCGTGTGCCGCGTGGCGCCCGCGCCACGATCGGTCGCCCGGCTTGCGGGCAACGACCCGACCGGTCCCCATCAACGTCGCCCCCCACCTTCGTTTGTTGCGGTCCCTCTACACGTTGCGTCGCTCGGCTCCCGCATCCCGGGCCGATCCGACCCGGCCACCGAGACGAACGCCGGACGCCCGGATTGATCGATTGTTGCTGTACCGCGACCTTGGTTGCGCGGGATCTGCACACGGCGCCGGTTTATCCACGGGTCTGGCCATGCGCAACGCGTCCTTGCCGCGGCCTGCATTTCGCATGAGCGGTCCACGAACGGCGCGAACAGGCGCCGCAAGTAACTCGGCAGGAACGACTTGAACCAGGAACGCGCGGCGGGGGGGCGGCGTGATTCGGAATCTCGTGGGCGCCGCGAAGCGGCGTGTGGATTCGATGCGATTGCCGCCCGCAGCGGCGGCGGCGGCGGCGAAGGACCGGGCGGCAGGCACGCGAGAGGATCCGGGCGCGGCCGCGGCGATTGAAGCAGGTCTCAACTGGCTGGGGCTGGCGCAGGACCGGTCGCGCACGGGCGATGGCGGAGTCGCGCGCGACTACGGGGTGGTCAGCGGCTGGGCGTCGTCGTATCCGGAAACGACGGGATACATCGTTCCCACGTTTCTCGAGCATGGCGGACTCGAGAATGACCGGGAAGCGCGGGCTCGGCGGATGCTCGACTGGCTGGTTTCGATCCAGTTCGCGGAAGGCGCATTTCAGGGCGGAATGGTGGACGAGACGCCGGTCCGGCCGGTGACGTTCAACACGGGCCAGATCCTGTTCGGGCTCACAGCGGGCGCGGCTCGATTCGGGGAACCGTATGGGCGGGCGATGACGTCAGCGGCGGACTGGCTGGTCAGGACGCAATCGTCGGACGGCTGCTGGCGGGCGCATCCGTCACCGTTTGCAAAGCCGGGCGAGAAGACGTACGACACTCATGTTGCATGGGCGCTGCTGGAAGCATCGCGACTGACCGGGCGCACGGATTACGCGGAGGCCGGGCTTGCGAACATTCGCTGGGCGATCGGGCACCAGCGTGACAACGGGTTTCTCGACAGGTGCTGTCTGTCCAATGGTATGGCGCCGCTCACGCACACGCTCGGTTATGCATTGCGCGGAATTCTGGAGGGGTATCGTTTTTCGGGAGACCCGGCGTTGCTCGACGCTTCACGGCGGCTGGCAGACGGCGTCCGCTCGGCGTTGCGGCCGGACGGATTTCTCGCGGGGCGGCTCGACGAGACCTGGAACGCTCGAGTCAACTGGTCCTGCCTGACGGGCTCGGTCCAGATCGCCGCGTGCTGGTTGCTCCTCTTCGATAACGAGTCGAGGCACGAGGACCGCGACGCCGCGCTGGCGGCGAACGCATACGTGCGGCGAACGCTGGATCTCGCGGCGCCGGCCGAAACGTGCGGCGCAGTCAGAGGCTCGTTCCCGATCGACGGCGAATACAACGCATTCCAGTTTCCCAATTGGGCGGCGAAGTTCATGGTCGATTCCTGTGCTCTCGAGCAACGGATCGCTGCAACGCGAATCGAAGCTTGACCCACTGGACGCACACGGCAGATGTCGTGGGGCGGGCCTCGGCTGTCCCGAGAATGCGTTGCCGATGAACGGCGGAATCAGAACCCGAGATGCGGCGGTTGCGCTTCCCGAAGGGGCGGCGAGGCGCCGTGCCATCGTACTCGCGAACCGGCTCCCGTTTCCTCCGGATGATGGCTGGAAGGTGCGGACGTTTCATATCGTCCGCAACGTTGCGCGTCGTGCGCACGTCAAACTGCTCGTCTTCCACGACACCGGTGATGAGGAGTCGATCTCGGCAGCGCGGTCGGCATTCGGCGCCGCTGTCGACCTGATCGTTGTCCAGCCACCTCGTTCGTACACCGCGGCGAACGTGATCCGCGGCATCGTGACGAACCGGCCGGTCCATGTCTGGAATCAGGAATCGCCCGCGATGCACGACACGTTGCGCGCTCTGCTGTCGAGGAACGACACCGATTTCGTGCTCTCGGAATCGACGTTCATGGAGCGATACTTTCATCGGGTGCCGGATACCGTGCCGGTACTGGTCGATACACACAACATCGATTCGATCACGTTTCAACGGTATGTCCGCTCGCTGAAGCCCGGTCCCCGCCGCGCCTACGCGGCATTGACGGTTCGCAAGCTCGCCCGCCTCGAACGCGATGTGTATCACGAAGCCGATGCCGTGTGGGTCTGTTCGGAGGAGGAGCGGACCACCGTCCGTCGCATGGTGCCGGACTGCAACGTCCGGACTGTGCCCAATGGTGTCGACACGTCTCTGATGATGCCGCGGCCCGGCGACCGAATGATTCCGAACCGCGCGCTGTTTTTCGGGCGGCTGGATTACTTTCCGAATATCGATGCAGTCGAATACCTTGCGCGCGACATCGTGCCGCGACTGCGGGACCGGCTGCCGGACCTCGAGCTGATCCTCGCCGGTCCTGCCGCCACGAAACGCGTCGTCGAGCTGGCACGCGACACGCCCGGCTTGCGACACATCGGCCGGGTCCATGATGTGCGCGCGCTTCTGGCCAGTGCTGCCCTCGTGCTCGTGCCGCTCCGCGTTGGCGGCGGAACGCGGCTCAAGATCGTCGAGGCAATGGCAGCGGGCCGGCCCATCGTCAGCACCTCGATCGGCGCGGAGGGTCTGAGCGTACGTCACGGCACCGAACTGCTGATCGGCGACTCGACCGAGGCGATGGTCGAATCTGCCCTCGCCAT
The DNA here is from genome assembly GCA_050732695.1 of Longimicrobiales bacterium. GTDB lineage: Bacteria > Gemmatimonadota > Gemmatimonadetes > Longimicrobiales > RSA9 > JBFFZF01. The sequence goes on from JBOHRL010000119.1 coordinate 2,798, forward strand.
CCTTTCCGACCGGGACACCGCGACCCGGCTGGGTGCAGCCGCGCGGCAGACCGCGCAGCGTCTGTACGACTGGTCCGTGATCGGCGCCATGCTGGAGGCCAGCATCGATGATCTGGTCGTGGACTCGAGGCGAAGATGAGAGTGCTCGTGCTCGACGGCAACGAGAACCAGGCGGTTGCGGCGACGCGTTCACTCGGCCGGGCCGGCTATCATGTCACGGTCGGGGCCGATACGTCCTGGTCCAAGGCGGGCTGGTCGCGCCATGCTTCAGAGTCGGCGGCGTATCCTTCGCCGCGCGACGACGCACCGGCCTTCGTCGATGCCATCGAACGATACGTGGCCAGGCACAAAGGGACGTTCGTGCTGCCCATGACCGAGCGGACGACGCTTCCGTTGTCGGCACATCGCGACCGGTTGATCAACTCGGGCGCACGGTTCGTACTTCCAGCACACTCGGCCGTGCTTCGTGCGTTCGATAAGGAAGCCGTTCGGTGGATTGCAACCGATCTGGGGATAGCGGTCCCGGAAACGCGCGTCGTGTGCGATGCGGCGCAGGCTCGCGCGGCCGCCGAGAGTGTCGGATTTCCCGTCGTTCTGAAGCCGCGCGTGAGTGAAGAGGTCGGACCCCACGGTGGCCCGCGCCCGACCGGGGCACCGCGCTATGCATCGTCACTCTCAGAAGTCGAGAACGCGTTCGCGGATCTGTCAGAACGCTGTTCGGATGTGCTGGTTCAGTCGTTCGTCGAGGGTTCGGGTGCAGGCTATTTCGCGCTGCTGCGTGAGGGCGAAGTCCGGGCCGAGTTCGCGCATCGCCGGATCCGCGACGTCCGGCCCACCGGCTCGGGCAGTGCCGTGCGCGAGAGCGTTCCCGTCGATGCCGCGTTGCGCAACGCCGGCCTCCGCATTCTCGAGGCACTCGAATGGCACGGCGTCGCGATGGTCGAGTTTCGCCGGCGTGCCGACGGCAGCCTCGTGCTGCTCGAGGTCAACGGCCGCTTCTGGAACTCGCTCGCGCTCGCCGTTCACGCCGGCGTCGATTTCCCGCGCATGCTCGCTGAAATCGCCTTTCATGGCGATGTCCAACCTCTTGCCCTGTATCGAACCGGTATTCGCTGCCGCTGGATCCTCGGTGACGTCCGTCATCTGGTCGCGGTCATGGCAGGACCGCCGCGCGGATACCCCGGCCAGTTCCCGCACCGCTGGCGCACGCTGCTCGATGTGCTTGCGCCGCGCGCAGGAATGCGTCATGACAACTTCGAGCTGGCCGATCCGCTGCCCGGGTTCGGCGATGTTCTCGACTTCGCGTTCAGAAGAGTGCCGGCAACGCTCGCGAAACGACGGCAGGCTCGCCCATGATTCCCGCCGCGTTACACCTTCACAGCACGTTCTCGGACGGCGAGTTCACGCTCGCAGCCCTGCGCGAACGCTGTCGAGCGGACGGGTTCCGAGCCGCGCTCATGGCCGATCACGGCGATGCCTTCGATGCGCCGGCCATCGACCGGTTCACGCGCGAGTGTGCCGCATCTTCCGATGGCGATTTCCTGTTCGTCCCCGGCCTCGAATTCTCCTGCCGCGACCGGATGCACATCGTGGGGTACGGCGTCACTTCGCTGGTCGATTCGGATGAACCCGAAACCGTAATCGCCCACATCCGCGACCACTCCGGAATCGCCGTCATTGCGCACCCGAAGACCGAGCATTTTCCGATCATCGAATCGTTGCGCGTCCTCCCCCACGGCGTCGAGGCCTGGAACACAAAGTACGATGGCCGCGCGGCTCCGCGTCCCGTCACGTTCGAGTTGATTCGTCGCATGCGCGCCCGCGGGCAGATGGTCCTTGCCTTTTACGGCCTCGACCTGCATTGGCGCTTCCAGTTCCGCGGATTGGTCAATCAGATCGATGCTCCAGCTTTGCGCACCGGGGAGTTGCTCGCGGCTCTCGCCGCTGGCACCTTCCTCGCCGAGTGCGGCGGTACCACACTGCTGCCGACCGGAGAACTCGAGGAATCGGTCGCCCGCCGCTTTGCGCGCCGTCATGCGCGGTCGCTTGCCGTGCGCAACGTTCTGCGCGAGTCGAAGCGGTTCGCCGATCGAGTCGGGATCCCGACACCGGCAACGCTCAAGGCGCAACTCCGGCGCCTGTTCTGATCGTGAGCGGGCTCGTCTACCTGATGTATCACGAGATTGCCGGCGCCGGCGAAGCCACCGCTCGATCCGATGGCGGCTACCTTCGTTACGTCATCCGGAGCGGCACGTTCGACAAACAACTCGATGCGATCCGGGCAGCCGGCCTGCGCGCCATTGCGGCCGGCACGGCTGTCGAGGCGCGCAACGACGTGCACGGCGCCGTTGTGCTCACATTCGATGATGGCTGTGCTTCGGATCTGCTCGTTGCAGCACCCCGCCTCGCCGAGCGCGGCTGGAGCGCAACGTTCTACGTGACGGTCGAGCACGTCGGCCGGCCTGCGTTCCTGACCGCGCCACAGGTACGTGCACTCGCGGACCAGGGGTTCGAAGTCGGCTCGCACGCGTACAGCCACACGTACCTCACTCGCCTCGATGCGGCTGCGTTGCGATCGCAGATGTGCGATTCCCGTGCCTGGCTCGAAGACACGATCGGTCGCGAAGTCCGCCATCTCTCCTGTCCCGGCGGGCGTTGGAGTCCGGCGGTTGCAGCCGCTGCTGGCGAATGCGGATTCCATTCCGTCGCCGTCAGCCGGCCCGTCCCGAACGGGAAGGGCGCGGACCTGTTCCGCCTCGGCCGTTTCGCCGTGACTGCGACGATGGATCATCGAGCGTTCGGACACGTTCTGCATGGCCGTCTGCCGTTGGCCGGACGCTGGAAGGAACAGATGACGTCCGTCTCCCGCAGTCTGCTCGGCGATCGCCGCTACGATGCACTGCGCGATCGGGTGTTGGGGAGATGAAGGCCACCATGGAATCAGCATCGGATCGCGCCGCCTCGGCCGCTCATCGCGGACCGCGCGCCGTGACCATTGTCGCGTATCATTACCCGCCCGACGGCGAGGTCGGTGCATTGCGGGCCGACAAGATCGCACACAGCTTTCTGAAGCGTGGGTTCGACGTGAACGTCATTGCCGGGCCGGGTGACCCGCCGCCACCACTCCCGCGACGGACTGTGGCACGCGTTGCGAATGTGCTGGATCCGCGCGCGTTGTATTCACGGCTGCGGAACCGCGGCACTCGCGCTGGCACCGCGAACACCGGGACACCGGCGGCGACGACCTGGGTACCGCCGGAACGCGTGCCTGCGTGGAAGCGGTACGTGTCTTCGGTCCTGTGGCTGCCCGACGACCGGCAGGGCTGGATCCTGCCGGCTGCACGCGCTGCCGTGCGTGCCGTTCGCTCGGGTTCGAAGCTGCTCTACACATCGGCGCCGCCGCAATCCGTGCACCTCGTCGGCCTGCTCGCAAAACTGCGCACGGGTGCGTTCTGGGTCGCTGAATTCCGCGATCCGTGGACGGACAATCCGTGGAAGCCGGCGTTCGTTCGCAGCCGCTGGAGCGATGCCGCCGACCGCTGGCTCGAGCGCCGCTGCCTGCGCACGGCTGATCTCATTGTCACAGTCACGGAATCCTTCGCAGAGCGGCTGCGCACGCGCATTCCGGCCCGTCGACACGACCGTATTCTGGTGGTCCGCAACGGCATCGACCACATCGCTTCGAGCCCTGCGCCGAACCTACTGCGAGAAACCGTCGAGCTGCTGTATGTCGGCAACCTCTATCAAGGCCGCGATCCACGCCCGTTCTTCCGCGCGCTCGGCGAACTCGATCGGCAGAAGCGCCTTCCCGCTGCCGCACAGGTCGAGTTCATTGGTGACTGCACGTTTCACGGTGTGTCCCTCGCATCCATACTCGACGAGTACGGGATCCGTGAACGCGTCACGATCAGCGGCAGGATACCGCACGATCAGTGTCTTCGCCGCGTCGCCGATGCCAGCCTGTTACTCCTGTTCGCGCAGGACCAGCCGCTCCAGGTTCCGAACAAGCTGTACGAGTATCTCGGCGCACGTCATCCCATTGTCGCGTTTGTCGATGGCAACGGTGAGACGGCGCGCATGCTGCGCCAGGCCGGCGGCCATTTCGTGATCGACACCTGCGACCCGGCACGGATTGCGGACGTCCTCGAGGCCGCCTTCAAGGCGACGGCCATTCCGCCATCGGAGCACCTGTACGACTGGACCACGGACAACCAGCTCGCCAGGCTGCACGCGGCCCTTGAAGCGAGGTTCGCATGAATCGGGCTGAACTCGTGGCCGATGCGTCAGCCGGCGGATATGCCTGATACCGGCTCGACGCCGCGCGCTTCGAGCCAGCCGCGCGCACCGTCCGGTCCGGAGGTGCGTATGACGTCGCTCATCTCGATGGAAGGCCTGTCCGGGCCGGGCCGCCAGCTCGCGGCATTCGCGCTACAGGCCCTCGATCATGGCGTGCGCGTACGCGTCGCAATCCTGCACCGCACCGGCAATCCGACACCGGCGTTCGCCCGCGCGTTACAGGATCTGGGCATTGAATGCATCACGCTCCGCGATGACGGGCCGCTCGATTTCGCCATTCCAGGCCGCGTCCGCTCTGCGCTGCACGACTGGAACTGCGATGTTCTCGAATCGCACGGGTACAAGGCGACCGCCGCCGCGTACTTCCTGAAGCGCACCGGACTCGACATCCCGTGGATCGGCTTCTTTCATGGCGAAACGCACGAAGATCTGAAGGCACATTTCTATCACGCTCTCGACCGGCGCTTTCTGCGTTCGGCCGACCGTGCCGTCGTCATGTCCGAACGACAGCGTGTCTCGATCGGGACGTTCGCCCCGAACATTCTCGTCCTGTACAACGCGATTACGGGAATCGAACGACGGGCGCGGGGTGGCGATGCCGATCGCGTGGTGAACCTTTGTCATGCCCTGCCCCGCCCGCGCATCGCCGTGATCGGCCGCCTCAGTCCGGAGAAGGGCGTCGATGTCTTCATCGACGCGTGCGTGCGCCTCGTCCAACGCGGCTTCGAATTCGGCGCCGTGATCGCCGGTGATGGACCCGACCGGCGCGCCCTGGAACAATGGGTGACCGACAACAACCTCGACGATCGCGTCGTCCTCGCCGGGCACGTGGACGATGTCGCCGCGCTCTACGAGAACATCGATCTGCTCGTGCTCCCTTCGCGAAGCGAGGGCCTGCCCAACGTCCTGCTCGAAGCTATCGCATGGGGCATTCCGGTCGTCGCAACCGATGTGGGTGCTGTGGCCGATGTGCTCGATGATCCCGCTGCCGGTCTGATCGTTGCCAGCGAGGATCCGCCCGCCCTCGCCGATGCAATCGAGACGGCAGCGACTGCGTCCTACGCGAACGCTGGCCTTCCCTCCAGGCAACGCATCGCCGAGCGCTTCTCCCTCGATGGCAGAACACGCCGACTCGTCGCGATCATCCACGATGTCGTCGCGAGACGACCTCCACGGCTTCAGCGAGGCCCGGCAACGGAATGAAGCCCCACCCCTTCTTCATCATCGGATTCCAGCGCAGCGGAACCACGCTCATCCGCATGATGCTCGACAGCCACCCGGACATCGCCATTCCGCTGGACACCGTCGGTTTGTGGGCGCGCTATTCGGACAAGCTGCACGAATACGGGGACGTGAACGACCTCGCCGTGCAGGAACGCCTGGTGCGCGATCTCATGGCCGAGGAACGCATCCAGCTTTGGGATCTGAAGCGATGTGCCGAAGATGTTCTTGGCGCCATCCGTCTGCCCGGCTGGCCGGGCGTCATTGATGCCTTCCATCGCGTCTATGCGGAATCCAGAGGCAAAGCGATCTGGGGCGACAAGGACCCCGGCAACATGACCCGGATGGATCTGCTCGTGTCGTGGTTCCCTGACGCCCGTTTCATCCACATCATCCGCGATGGCCGGGACGCCTGTCTTTCTCAACTGAACCAGTCCTTCGGGTTCAATGATCTGTTTCCCTGCGCTGCCGCCTGGCGTGAAGAAGTCTCCTGGGTTCGCCGCATTGGACGCATCTTCGGGCCACAGCGCTATCACGAGTTCCTGTACGAAGACCTCGTGCGCAATCCCGAGTCAACTTTGCGCGGTGTCTGCACCTTTCTCGGGCTGGCCTTCGATGCGTCGATGATGCACTACCACGAACGCGTTTCGGATGCGATCCCGGATTCGAAACGCCATATCTGGCCGCTGATCGGCGAGCCGCCAAGGGCATCGAATGCGGGTGTGTGGCGCGATCGCATGTCGCCCTCGACCCGCATTTGCTTCGAGAAACGGGCCGGTGCCCTGCTCCGCGAACTCGGTTACGAAACGCTGCCCGGCCAGCCATCCGGTGCATACGCGGAAGAGCTTCGCCAGCTCATGGGCTACGCGCTTCGCGCGATTCGGCGCAGACGATGATGTTGCCGCCGGACCCTTCCGTGCCAACACCACCCGACGTGCCGTTGCCAACACCGGAGTCGGCGGCGCAACTCAGGGATCGCCTCGATCATGCACTCGTGCGAGGCATCGCATGGACTGCCGTCGTCAAGTGGTGCAGCCAGATCCTCGCGTGGGCGACGACCCTCATCGTCGCCCGCATCCTGACTCCCGATGACTACGGGCTCGTCGCACTGGGTACGATCTACATGGGCGCGGTCACGCTGCTCACCGAGTTCGGCCTCGGGTCCGCCATCGTGATGCTCCGCGAACTCGGGCCTTCGCAGGTCGCTCAGATCGGCGGATTCGCGTGGATCGCCGGGTTTGCGGGATTCCTGCTCTCCCTCGCCGCTGCATTCCCGCTCGGCGCATTCTTCGATGCACCTGCCCTCTCCGCCGTGATCATCGTGATGAGCATCACGTTCCTTGTCTCGGCGCCGCGCGTCGTGCCGCAGTCCTTGCTTCAGAAGGAGATGCGCTTTCGCGCAGTCTCGTTGATCGACGCGCTTCAGTCCCTCGCACAGTCGATCGGCATGGTCGTCTTTGCGGTGCTCGGATTCCGGTACTGGGCGCTCGTCATCGGGGCACTGCTCGGTCACGCCATCGCATCGGCCGTCACCATCGTGGTGCGGCCGCACCGCGTGAACTGGCCTCGCCGCGCATCGGTCGGCGCCGCGCTCTCGTTCAGTCGTGACATGGCCATCGCGCGAATATCCTGGTATGCGTATTCCCGCGCTGACTTCTTCGTGGCCGGAAAATGGCTCGGGCAGGCACGACTCGGCGAGTACAGCATGGCCTGGTCTCTCGCGAGCGTGCCCGTCGACAAGATTACCTCGATGGTGAATCGCGTCACGCCCTCGTTCTTCGCCGTCGTCAAGGACGACCCGGCCGCGCTTCGACGCTATCTCCTCATGATCACGGAGATGCTCGCACTCGTCACGTTCCCGCTTGCCTTCGGCCTCGCACTCGTGGCCGAGCCGTTCGTGCTCACCACCCTCACCGCCAAGTGGGCCGCCTCGATCACGCCGCTTCGGGTTCTCGCGATCTACGCCGCATTGACCTCGATCACCGCTCTGTTCTCACCCCTGCTCGCGGCGACCGGCGAACTCCGCTTCACGATGTGGAACAACATCCTCGCGGCCATCGTCCTCCCGATCGGCTTCCTCATCGGCACTCGATGGGGTGTCGATGGCATCGCCATGGCCTGGGTGATTCTGCATACGCCATTTCTCGTCGCTCAGTACCGCCGGGTGTCCGCGCACATCCAGCTGCCCGCATCCCAGGTCTGGCGCTCGCTCGTGCCTGCACTGTCCGGCTCGACCGCAATGGCTGTCGTCGTACTGGCGACATGGTCCGTCCTCGGCCCCACCCTCGAGGGCGTATGGCTGCTTCTCGGTCTCGTCGCCGCCGGCGGCCTCGGCTACTGCCTCCCGCTCGCACTGTGGCACCGGCACCGCATCGAACGTCTCAGGAAGGCGTTCCGCCTCCTGCGCCAGGGCACGGCGCCTGCCCAGGCCGCCCCATGATCTCTTTCCCTGAGCTGCTGCAACTCGCGATATCACAAAGCGTTCCGCCAGTGCCACGAGCTTCGGTCCGGGCCCGCCCGCGTCGAACGCATGACCGCCCTTGCGCTGGATCCGGCCTCCGGCCCGACGGGTATGATCGTTGCTGCAATGCACGGCCAGAAACTCGTGATATCGTCGCTTCCTGAAACGTTTTCCGCCGGCAGGCCTTGGATCTGATCGCGCTGTTCGACCGTCTGGCACTCTGGTCCGTGATCGCCATCGGCGTCGTCTGGCTGGCCTACCCGGCAGTCATGGCGGCGCTGGCTGCGATGGTCCGTCTGTTCTCTCCCCGTCCAGACCCCGATCCGGGACCGCCCGCCCGGGTCACGGTCGTCGTGGCGAGCCGCGAGCCCGTCTCCGCGCTCCGAGACCGGATCCGGAACCTCCAGGAAACCGATCTGCCGCCGGGCACGATCGAACTGGTCGTTGGCGTTCACTTTGAACGCTTCGACGAAATCGAGTCCGCGTTCGCCTCGCTCGCGCCGGGCGTTCGCATCGTCGCTGCGACCGCGAAGGGGAAGCCGGCTGCGCTGAACGCTGCCGTCGCGGCCGCGACTGGTGAGGTCATCGTTTTCGCGGACACGTACCAGCGGTTCGATGCGGATACCATTCCGAAACTGCTGCGCCGTTTTGCGGATGCGCGTGTTGGCGCGGTATCCGGCCGCCTCGAGCTGGCGCCTGGCACGCCCGCACTCGTTTCCCTCTACTGGGCCATCGAGCGTTCACTTCGCAATGCGGAAGCCGTCGTGCATAGCAGCATTGGCGTGACGGGCGCCGTGTACGCCATGCGCCGGCAGTTGTGGCACGCGCTGCCCGAGCAGCTTCTGCTCGATGATGTGTTCGGTCCGATGCGACTGATCCTCGACGGGCATCGCATCGCATTCGAACCCGACGCACTGGCCCACGAAGTCCGCTCGATCGAGCCAGGCCACGAATACCGCCGCAAGGTCCGAACGCTCACGGGCGTCATCCAGCTCTGTTCCTGGATGCCGGCCGTTCTCGTGCCGTTCCGCAATCCGGTGTGGTTGCAATTCGTGTTTCACAAGCTGCTGCGCCTCTTGACGCCGTGGTGGCTCCTCATCATTGCGATCGGGCTGCTCGCCCGGTCGACGGCGTTGCCCGGTGTCATCGCGTGGTCGCTCCTGCTGGTTGCCGGGCCTGCACTCATCTGGCTCATACGAACGCGGCAACCGTTCGGTGCGCGCCTGCGTTCGGTCGCGACCCAGGGCATACTGCTTCAGGCCGCGACCATCGTGGCCAGTTTCAATGGCCTGCGCGGCAAGTGGCAGGTCTGGGATTGATGCAATGCGCGCAATGACGCAGGCCATCCGACACCGCTCGCAGAACGCGATCGCGCCAGCCGCCGGCGTATCAGACGGTTACTGGGACCGAACGCACTGGGTCGTGATCGCCATGATCGGCGTCCTCGCGGTTCGCATTCACGAGCTGGTCCCGGTCACAGGGTATCTGCGCCCGGCTCTGCTGGTCTCGTTCGGCGGATTGTTCCTCGTCCTGCGCAGGACCGATCACGCCTTGATCAAGCCGGCACTCGATACGCCGTTGGCGAAACTGGTCCTCGGCTTCTTCATCTGGTGCGCGCTCACCATTCCAACCGCACTCTGGAAGGCTCAGGCGCTCGAGTCGTTGCAGGCGCTACTCCCGGCCATCCTCATGTTTGTGACCATCCTGTTATGCAGACCCGATGCGCGGGTGCTCGATCGGATCATGGTCGGCTGGGTGGCCGCGCTTGGCATCTTCACTGCCATGGGTCAGGTCATGGGTGTCGTCAATCGCGGCCGGCTCCGTTTCGGTGGCATGTACGACTCGAACGACATCGCTGCTCTCCTCGCCATGGGGTTCCCGATTGCACTCGGGTTGGCGCTGCGAACCCGCGGCCGCGACCGTACGATCGCCATCATCGGCACACTCCTCATCGTGGCAACGCTGGTTGCCACTGGCTCGCGCGGCGGCGCCGTCGGCTTCCTCGCGGGCGCCGCAGCCTTCGCCTTCGCCTCGCGCGGTTCCCGCAAGGCCATCGTCATGGTGATCCTCGCCTGTGTCGTCGCGGGCGCATGGGTCATGTCTGAACAGACGTTCCGCAACCGGATGATCTCGCTCACCAACCTCGAGTACGACTACAACACGACGTCCGAGGTCGGACGCAAGGCCATCTGGACGCGCGGCTGGCAGTACACGCTTCAACGGCCGGTCTTCGGCGTCGGGATGGGCAACTTCCCGATGGCGGAAGGCGACTGGTTCACCGTCCAGGACCGGCGTAACAAGTGGAGCACGGCTCACAACTCGTATATCCAGGCATCCTCCGAGACAGGATTCCCGGGTGCACTCATCTTCATTGCGATGCTGCTGACTGCCTTCGGTGTGGCCTGGCGGGTCCGAAGTCGTGGCATCGTCGACGGCCGCCGGATCATCCATACGCCCGAACTGGTGGGCGCGCTCGCAGCGTACGCCGTCACCGCGTATTTCCTGTCGCACGCCTACTTCAATCCTGTCTATGCGCTGCTCGCCATCATCGCGTTCGCGAGCAGGGTGCAGAACACGTCCTTCGCGGTTCCTGCGCCGCAGCGGTCGCACGTTGTGGCTGCGCCGCCCGAGATCGCCGGACGCTCCGGTGAACGAGGAGGCCTTGTGTACAGCCGGTCCCGGCTCGGACCGCCGCAGACCATTCGTTGATTCCGCATCGACCGCGGGGCCTGCCGCACACGCTACGCGCTCTCATGGGACCTCGAATGCTTGTCGAGTGTGCCGGATCGGTGCTCGCGCAGCGCCACACACGTCATCTCGTCGTATCCGCGTGAGTTGGTCTGATCTGGTTGCGGACGCACGCCGGGGGACCGGCCCCCTGCGCCACGCACGCACCGTCATGCGCACGGTCCGCAACGTTCGGCTGCCCGTCCCCCGACCCATTTCCGGGCTCCTCTATATTGAACGTGAACTGCGCAGCCAGTGGTGGCCGATCCTGCTTCAGATCCTGTATCGGGAGCCGCTCCTGCGTTACCGCTGCCGGAAGGTTGGCGCCGGGCTTCAACTCGAAGGAGCGATCCCTCTGATCTACGGTGAAGGCGCAATCGACATCGGCGATCACGTCCGCATTGGTGGCCGCAACACATGGACAGTCGGTTACAAGGTTTCGACCGGCGCCCGAATCGTCATCGGCGATCGCGTCAATATCGGATATCAGAACGTTCTCGCGACCGCCGTCAGCCTCGAGATCGGTGACGATACTCTCCTCGCCCCTAACGTGCAGATATACGACAATCCGAGCCACCCGGTCTCACCTGCGGCAAGGCTTCGCAACGAGTCATTCGCCCTTGAAGACGCACGGCCCGTGCGCATCGGGAGGAATGTCTGGATCGGGACCGGCGCCATCGTCATGCGCGGCGTTAGCATTGGCGATGGCGCCGTCGTCGCCGCGGCCGCCGTCGTCACGCGAGACGTTCCGCCGGCAACGCTGGTCGCCGGCAGCCCCGCGAAGGTCATCCGGTCGATTGCCGACTGACATGCGCGGCACACCTGTCCACTGGCGGTTGATGAGACGAGCCTGCCGCTCCGGTACCTGCGTTTGATGCTCAAGACCGCGAAGCGAATCGGACTGATTGCACTCCGCGGTGCGGGTGCGTTTTCCGTCGCACGCGCTTCTTCCTGGCGGCGCAGGCGGCTCCTCATTCTGTGTTATCATGGGATCGCGATCGACGACGAGGCCGTCTGGAATCCATGGCTGTACATCAGTCTGGCGACGTTCGAACGGCGTCTCGAGATCCTGCGCCGGGGCGGCTATGCGATGCTGCCGCTCACGGTCGCACTCGATCGTCTGCGCAGGGATGACCTTCCCGAATGTGCCGTCGCGATGACCTTCGATGATGGTATGCACGACTTCGCCACACGCGCCCTGCCCGTGCTCGAGCAAGCGAATTGTCCGGTTACCGTCTACCTCGCGACGCAGTCCGTCGAACACGGATTGCCGGTCTTCCCGCTCCTGTGCTCGTATCTTCTGTGGAAAGGCCGTGGCCGTACGATCGATCTTTCCGGGCTCGGCCTTCCCGGCCCGGCCGTCCACCTGAGTGACGACAACGCGCACAACCATGTGCTGCGGCAGTTGCTCCAGACTTCAATCACGGGCAACCTTGGCCTGCCCGAGCGGCACGACCTCGCAACGCGTCTGGCGCATCGCCTCGACATCGATCTCGAGCCGATCCTCGAACGGAGACTGCTCACGGTCATGGATCGGGCGGAAGTCACCGCCGTCGCACGATCGGGCGTCGACTTCCAGTTGCATACGCATCGACACTATTCGCCGGACAACGAGGACGAGTATCGGTCCGAGATTCGCCTGAACCGAACGAGCATCGAGGCATTGACGGGACGCAGGCCCACGCACTTCTGCTACCCGAGCGGGATTCATGATCCGGCGTTCACACCGTGGCTCGAGGCCGAGGGAGTGCAGAGCGCTGTCACGTGCAGTTCCGGTTATGCAACCCCGAGCACACCGCTTCTCGAGCTGCCGCGTCTGCTCGATCACGGCCACCTGTCCGACATCGAGTTCGAAGCCTGGACGAGCGGTGCAGGACACTGGCTTCCGAGTCGCGCGCCGGCGCCACCCATCCCCGTTCAGTTGGGCCTTGTCAACGCTCACGCATCGAGGGCCGCCGCGAATGGAGCATCACGCCTGCCACGTGCATAGCGAACGATGACCGATCGCCGGAACGCACTCACGGAGGTCCTCTTCAGCTTTCAGACCGGCGGGTCCGAACGCATTGGTCGCGCTATCGCCCTGTACGCGGCCGCGCACGGCGTGCCGACCACAGCCTGTTCTACGCACGGTGGAGCCGGACCCATCAGTGAATCCTTGCAGACAGCCGGGATCGGCTGCGAGCCGCTCCAGCAAGGTCCGGGCGGCAGGCTTGGTCGCGCCCTCCGATTGTTCACGCACTTGCGGAAGCACCGAACGTCGGTCCTGCACGTTCACCATTTCAACATGCTGTCCATCGTGTACGGGCCCGCCCGGCTCGCCGGCGTGAAACGAATCGTCGTCACGGAGCATACGGACTACCTGATGCGCACGAATGCCACGGCGCGCCGGATCGCCCGCCGGTACGGGCGCAGGGCAGACGGCATCACCGTCGTGCACCAGGGTGTGGCGGATTATCTGACTCGCGAACTCGGACTGGACACACGTTCCGTCAGCGTGGTGACGAATGGCGTCGACACCGCGCACTTCTGCCCGGGGACTTCAGATTCTCTTCGTTCCGATCTCGGCATCCCCGCTTCCGTCTGCGTCATTGGCAGTGTGGGCCGCCTGCACCCCGACAAGGATCCGATGAACCTCGTGCGTGCGCTCGACTGCGTTCCCTCCCCGCAACAGGAGCGAATCCACCTGCTGATCGTCGGCGACGGGGAAAGCCGTGGCGAGGTCGAGCGGTTCATTGCGGATCGCTCGCTGCAACCGCGAGTCACGCTGGCTGGTGAGCGTCACGATATCCTGCCACTTTTACGAACCATGGATGTCTTTGCACTCCCGTCGCGAACCGAAGGCCTGCCCGTCGCGCTTCTCGAGGCCATGAGCTGTGGACTGGCCGTTGTGGCGACGGCGGTCGGTGGCATACCAGCGGCGGTCGGTGACTCTGGCGTCGTCGTGCCGCCCAACGATCCTGCTGCGTTCGCAGCGGCTCTCTTGCCGCTGTGCAATGACGTGAACACGCGTGAGCGACTGGGCCAGAAGGCAAGACGCCGGGCGGTCGAGCAGTTCGATATTTCGGTCATGTTCGATGGCTACGCTGCCGCACTTTCGTCACCGGCCGGACTCCTCGACTTCGATCCCGCGTCCAACATGAGAAGGGCGGCAACCTGATGTGCGGGCTCGCAGGCGGCGTTGCGCTTCGAGAAGGTGTGCGGCCAGACCAGGACCGCGTTCGCCGGATGTCTCTGTCCATCGTTCACCGGGGTCCGGATGACGACGGGTTCTGGGTCTCGCCTTCGGGCGCGGCGTGCTTCGCGCATCGCCGGCTGTCCATCATCGATCTCGACTCGGGGCACCAGCCGTTCGTAGGGTCGGATGGCGACGTGGCCCTGATCTTCAACGGCGAGATCTACAATTACGTCGAGCTGAAGCGCGAGCTGGTGGCGCTCGGCTGCACGTTCAGAACCGATTCCGATACCGAGGTCCTGCTCGCGGCACTGCTGCACTGGGGCGACCGGGCGGTCGACCGGACGATCGGCATGTTCGCCTTCGCGTTCTGGGATGAGCGGCGGCGGCGGCTGTTGCTCGCTCGAGACCGCGTCGGCAAGAAGCCGCTTTACTACGTTGTCGAGAATGAATGCCTGTACTTCTGCTCGACGTTGGGCGGCCTCGAGCACGCGTTTGCCGGCTCACCGCAGATCGACCTCACCTCCGTTTCGAACTTTCTGAATCTCGGTTACGTGCCGGCCTCGGATACGATCTATCGCGGTGTGTCCAAATTGCCCGCGGCCTCGACTCTGGTCGTGTCAACCGATCGCCCCGTCGCCGAAACGCACCGCTACTGGGATCCCGTGGACCGGGACGAAGAGGACGGATGGGACGCGCGACCGGACGGTGCGCTGGACCGCCTCAACGAGTTGATCGAGGACAGCGTTCGCCTGCGCCTGCGAAGCGATGTTCCGCTCGGCGTCTTCCTCAGCGGTGGAATCGATTCGAGTCTCGTCGCCGCGGTCGCGAGCCGGCTGAGCAGTACTCCCATCTCGACCTCACGGTCGGCTTCGATGTCGAGGAGTTCGATGAAGCCGTCCGCTCACGGCGCATCGCGGCACACCTCGGGACGCAGCATCACGAGTTCCAGGTGGATACCGATGTCCTCGATCTGCTGCCCAGGCTGATGACGCATTTCGGCGAACCGTTTGCCGACTCATCGGCACTCCTCGTATGGCGGCTGGCCCACGTCGCCAGACAGCATATCACCGTGGCTCTGATGGGGGACGGCGGGGATGAGGGCTTCGCCGGCTACAACTGGTATCGAAATGCTCACCGGTTCGCATCGGTGGGACGAGTTGCCGCAATCGAGCCGATGGCCACCATGGCACGCCTGGCCGCCCGGCCCTTCGGCACAAAAGCTCGACGGCTGGCTTTTCTCCTCACGACGACGCCCGCGGAACGGTTTGCCAACCTGCGCTGCATGTTCGGGAAGTATGCGACGGAGCAGTCCCTGTTCGACTTCGGATTCGAAGACGCCCTCGACCCTGCGAGGCTGGCAGGACCCAGACTTTGCGGCTACTACGAGACGGACAGCCTGCGCGAGCTTCACGCCATGCAGTACGTCGACCTGCGCACGTACCTGCCCGGCGATCTGTTGACGAAAGTGGACGTGTGCACGATGGCGCACAGCCTCGAGGCGAGGGCGCCGTTACTCGATCACCGGGTTCTCGAGTTCGCCTTCCGTCTGCCTCCTTCATTGCACGATGTCGATCATCCCAAGGCGATGTTACGACAGATTCTCCAGCGATACGTTCCCCGATCGCTGACCGATGGACCGAAGCGTGGTTTCTCGGCGCCGTTGCGCGACTGGTTCCGGCGGGAACTCAGGCCGACCATCGAGCGACTCAGGAATGGACCGCTCATCGAGACGGGCTGGTTCAACCGGCCGGTCATCGACAGTCTCGTCGACGACCATCTCGAGGGCCGGCGTGACAACTCCGAACGGCTGTTTCATCTGCTGGTCCTCGAGATGTGGCTGAGCCGATGAACCGTCAGTCGTCGGACAGGAACGTAGCGTAGCGAGTTCCCTCGAGGGCGCTGTACACCTCATCGAAATTCGCAATCCGGTCGCGCAGCCGAGATGGATTCTGTTTCACTGTCCGGGCCCGCAACTCGACGTCGCTCGCTACGCCCAGAAATCCAAGCAACTCCTTCAACCGCCGTCCTTCCTGCATCTGATGGTATTCCAGCCAGAAGGATCGCTGTGCTGTCGCGCGCAGCAGCAGATTCAACAGACCATACCCGAAGCGCCGCTTGCGAACGTACCGGCGCAGGCTGCGCGCATCGACGTGGACCTTCGGCGATGCACTGCGTTGCCCGTCCGTTTCCCCGCTTGCAAAGCGGATCAGCGTGTTCGTTTCCTCCGCGATCAATGCCGAAGTGTAAACCTGGAGCCAGTTGTCGCGACGGACGATGACTTTGGCGATACTCCGGTTCAGGATGATCGACAGAAGCACCAACCGGTTCGCGTCGGAAAGTGCCATCTTGAAGCCGACCGCTTTCCGCCCGAGATCGTTGCCAAAGATGTGATGCAGGAACGCGTACGGGTTACGGTCGCGTTCCGTTGCGCTTCCAACATCGAGGTCGACGAGCCCCTCGCGAACCGAGAGTGACCGGTGTGCGCTGTCGGGCAGAAAAAGCTCGTGGTGGCACAATACATCCGGGTGTGTGTCGAGCAGTGCCGCCAGGTAGTTCGATCCGGTGCGGGGCACGAACAGAATCACGAACGGCTGTGACTCGCGGCGCCAGCGGTAGGACCGGAAAACACCCGACAGGAAGGCGCGAGGGCCGCGGCCGGACCTGTCGTACGTCGATTCACGGACGGCCTGGCTCCGCTCCGTCGTATCCTCGCTCATGCTGCCTCAGTTTCACAGCGCTGACGCGGCTGCCTGCTCCGGCTCGGTCCGCATAGTTGTGCTGCGCGTGCATGACGCAGTTTCCTCTTCGTAGATAGCGGAAAGGGGAGCGATGCGCCAGCACCGCTCCCCTCTGTCGATCCACTACGTGCGCCCGAGTCGCTACCTCCGGTAGAGGAAGTAACGGAACGCACTCCGGTACTGCTGGTTGAACTGCTTGTTGCCCTGGGCCGGCGTGTTCCCCAACCACGCGCGCTTGATGCCTTCCTGGAACGCCGTGTCTCCCCATTGCCGGTGCTTCACATCACGCGTCTGCTGATATACGAAACCGAACGCGTTCACCATCAGCAGATTGAGATCCGGCGCAGGAGCCGTGGTGGCACCGGCACCCGGCAGATTGCACGGACCCTCCGAGTACTTGAAGCCGCCGCCCGATGCAACCCACTGCGTGTTCCACATCCAGTCGTTGTTCCTCTCCAGCGCAGTCACGATGCGCGGATCCTGCTCGAACTCCTCCCAGTACCGGATCAATGCATCATTGAACAGGCCGGTCTGGAAGTTGTTCGACATGTAGCACTGTGCCGGGTAACGGTATCCGCCGTCCGGGCTCTGGTGAGACAGGAACGCCGTGAGCGCGGTCCGCAGCTCGGCCGGCCAGTTGCCTGATGGCGCATCGACTTTGATCGCAGTGATGAAAACTTCGAGCACACGCGCCATGGGCCGGTTTGCCGTGTAATGCCACGTCGGGTCCGAGAGCTTCGCCAGCCATGCGTCCCGCAGGTACACGGCAGTCAACGACACGCCGCGGCGGCCTGCCTCATCCCCGAGCAGCGTGTACAGCAGCGCCTCCCCCTCGAGCATCAGGTTGTGCGGTTGAACCTTGTAGTTGTACAGCCGCGTGTAATTCTCCCTGTACACGACCGCGTAGTGAATGCCTCGCTTGAACGCCTCCACGTCACCACTTCGCACCCAGTACGCGAAGTAGGCGAGCGAACGGTCGTAATAATTGCGGTCGATCGACAGGTTGTGGTCGATCGACAGGTACGTGGACAGGTGATACGCCCACATCGGGTCGCCGACCGAATGGAATCGCTGCTGCCACAGGGGCGAGAACGCATCGGCTTCGGCGACACCGACCGTCGGGCCGACAATGCGCGTACTCATCAGGTAGTTCGGATCGGTCGGCAACGCGACAGCCTCTGGCCATGGTGCCGTGAGTGTCAGGTTCACCGCGACCTTCGCCGGCGACCCTGTCGTGCGGCCCGTGCTGATGACGAACTGCGCAGTGATCGGACTGCTTCCGACGCTGTGGTGGAACTGGACCAGTACACTGCGCAGCGACCCGTCCGGAAACTGACCGGCCAGCGCTTCGGCGTAGATTGCCTGTTCATTGCCGTTCACGAGAACGTGCACGTTCGCTTCACCCCCCGGGTACAGAACGCCCGGCGGCAACGGGATCGCGTTCGACACCAGGGCAATGCCCGGCCCGCCACGCAGTCGCACGATCTGCAAGTCGACAGTGTAGCCGGGGCCCGGCGGCGGACTGCTGTGCACGACGATGACCGCCGTGTCCGCGACACCACTCCACGCCGCAACGATCTGCGCGGTGCCGGCCTTGACCGCCGTGACCACGCCGTTGTTCACGGACGCCACGCCGGCATCGAGACTCGACCAGGACGGATGCACACCACCCATCACGCTGCCTGTCTGATCGCGGACCTCCGCAATCAGCATCATCGTCGCACCGACGCTCGGCAGATTCACCGAATCCGGCGTGATCCGCATCGTCGTCGGAATGGGTGTTATGCCCGACGGCTGAACGTGGATCACGGCCGTGTCTCTGAGCGCAGCGTAGCTCGCCACAATGCGCGCCGTGCCCTGCGCCAGTGCCGTGACCCGGCCGCTGTTGTCGACCGCTGCGATGGCCGCGTCGAGACTCGTCCACGTCACGACCACGCCGTCAACCGAAGCTCCCGCCGAGTCCAGAACGCGGCCCGAAAGGTCTACTGTCCCGCCAGCCGTCGGAATCGTGTCGACCTTCGGTGTTACGTCCACTCTGACTGCCGTCGTGTCGCCGCCCTCGCCCTCACTCACGGACTCCGCAACCAGCAGCCACACCGTATCCGCCATCGCGCCAGACGCCGCGACCACGCCGAACTCGCCCTTCTCGATGCCCTTCACCGTCGCCGATGCGCCATGCCCATCCACGACGCCCTTGTTGGGATGCGTGCTCTTCCATGACACCGTCGCGCTGTTCATGAGCGCGCCCTTCGAGTCCGTCACCGACGCCAGCATCGCGATCGTGTCGCCCACCTCGACGGTGCCCTTCTGAGGCGAGAGTACCAGCGTGCCCGGCTGCTGCTCCGGCACGGACGAGGAAACCACGACCGTTGCCATTCCCGACGCCGGGCCCGCCTGCGCCACAATCTGGACCGTACCGTTCGCGAGTCCCTTCACGAGCCCCGTCGAACTGACGATCGCAATGTTCGCATTGGTCGTTGACCACGTCACGGCAACACTCGTGACTGCGCGGCCGTTGAGATCCTTCACGCTCGCGTTCAGCTGCGTCGTGGCATTGACGCCGATCGTGTCCACCACCGGCTGCACGACAACGAGCGCCGGTGCCAGCGTCGGTGCCACCCATACTCGTGCAGTATCCGCGAGCGTGCCCGAACTTGCCCGAATCCGGGCCAGGCCTTTCGAAATGCCCTGTACCACACCTTCCGAGTTCACCGTCGCAATCGACCCGTCCAGACTGCTCCAGCTCACGTTCGCCGGCTGGACTGCGCCCGCGCCATCGACCACCTTCGCCGACAGCAGCGCCTTGCCGCCCACTTCCGCAATCGTGTCTTCCGCAGGTGCAATCTCGAGGCGCAGGCCCGAGCCGTCCGGTGCTACCAGAATCGTCGCCGTATCCGCCGACCCCGCGCCTGTGACCCGGATCCTCGCCGATCCCCTGGCCAGGCCGCGTACCACGCCGTTCTTGTCGACACTCGCGATATTCGAGTTGAGACTGCTCCACTCGAGTCGGCCCTTGCCAAGCAGCCGGCCGCTCGACTCGCGCGCCAATGCAGTCAGTTCCGCGCTTCCCCCGACTTCCGGGATCGTGTCGACGGACGGATACACGGCCACGCTCGATGATCCCGTCTTCAGTCGCCTCGCCGCCACTGCGATGACCGCCGTGTCCTTCGCTGCGCCTGATGCGCCGACAATGGCCACGAGCCCTTCGTTCAGACCCGTCACCGTACCCGTGCCATCCACTACGGCGATCACCGGGTTCAGGCTGGTATAATCCACCTTGGCCGAGACCCGCCTGCCGCGTGCATCGCGAACCGCTGCGGCCAGCGAGATCCGATCACCGGTCTGCGCCAGGAGCGCAGCCTCCGGCGTCAGCTCGAGGATCATCCCTTTCGCTCCGGGGCCGGCGCCGAGCCCGTCCGATTCGCCGGATCCGTCCGTACACGCGGCCATCGTCAGAAGGGCCAGCAACGACAAACCATGGGACCAGCTGCGGGTCCACCGACCGTGAGAGGACTGCATCATCGACTCTCGAATCCGTCTGGGGTCAAAAAGGCGAGCCGCCAGTGGCTCGATCTCGGATCGAGTCGCTGGCGGCTCGGCTGACCTGGCGGGTGGTCCGCGGTAGTCCCGTGGCTCTGCGCGACCGCCTTTCGACGGCTTTGCTCTGAGCAGCGATGCTCTCATTCCGGCGCCGGCGCTCTCGACCGGTCGCTGGAAATCGCTGCTATACGAGAATCATGCCTTCAACTAACTCACGATGACACAATGGGTTCCACTGAATCGCCAAAGGTCCGGACCGAAAAGAATCGCGTAATCGTGGAAAAGTTGCTCGACTCAAGGCATCGCCCTGTCAGCCTGTGACCGACGAGCGTCGGCGACTGCAAGACCAGTCAGGACGCGAACATGCCGAGCTGGACGATCAGGTGCCGGGCCCTCGCCGGTACAGCAGGTATCGGTAGGCACTGCGGTACTGCTGGTTGAACTGCTTGTTGCCCTGGAGTGCATTTCCGCCCATCCAGGCGCGCCGGATCCCGACGTGGAAGACTTCGTCGCCGTGCAGCAGATACGTGGGATCACCAAGCTGCTGGTAGAGGAAACCGAAGGCGTTGACGATGAGGAGGTTGAGGTCGGGAGCCGCGTTCTCGGTCGCACCTGCATTCGGCTTTGTGCAGACGGCCTCCGAGTACTTGAAGCCGCCGCCGGCCGGAACCCACTGCGTGGCCCACATCCAATCCGTGTTTCGCTGAATCGATTCGACGATCCGGGGGTCTGGTTCGAACTCCTCGAAGTATCGGATCATCGCATCGTTGAACAGGCCGGTCTGGAAATTGTTCGAAGCATTGCACTGAGCCGCATAGCGGAACGCTCCATCCGCTGACTGGTGTGCGAGAAACGCGTCGAGTGCCTGGCGCAGACTGCCCTCCCAATCGCCGCCGCCGGCCCCGACTCGCCGCGCCGTGAGGAAAGCCTCGATCGTGCGCGCCATCGGTCGATTGGCCGTGTACTTGCCAATGGGGTCGCTCAGAGGGGGCAGCCACACTTCGCGAAAGTAAGCCGCGTTGAGTTCGGCGCCATGCCGACCCTCCTCATCCCCGAGGAGATGGTACAGCAGAGCTTCTCCTTCGATCATCGAGTTATGCGGCTGGACCTTGTAGTTGTACTTCCGGTGATACTTCTCGCGGTAGACGAGGGCGTACAGGAGGCCTCGCCGGAAGTGCTCGACGTCCGCGCTTCTGGCCCAGTAGGCGAACTCGGCGAGCGACCGATCGTAGAAGTTGCGATCGATCGCATGATTGGGCTCGACCGTCAGGTAATCACTCTCCTGAACCTGCCATTTCGCATCACCGTACTGATGGAACCGGCGCTGCCAGAGCGGGTCGAAGCGGTCGGCTTCCGCGACTCCGATCGTCGGGCCAACGATCCCCGTCGAGATCAGGTAGTCCGGTTCCGTCGGCAGGATCACTGCCTGCGGATACGGCGCATCCAGCGTGAGCTGCACGGCCGTCTTGCCAGGATCGGGCTGCTGCCGCGGTTCGCCGATTCGCAGTTCCGCGTTCAGCGGGATGCCACCCACGGGAATCGTGAACTGCGCGAGGATCGCGCGCAGCGAACCGTCGTTGTGAAGGCCTGTGAGCGCTTCGATGTGCGCGGCCGGTTCCTGGCCGTTTACGAGGATTCGGACGCTGTCGATCTGATCGGGAAACAGCAGGCCCGGCGGTAGCGGGATCCCGCTGGAAACCGCCGCGTCCCCACCAATTCCCGTCAGCCGGTAAACCCCCAGGCGAACCGTATTCTCCGGTGTCGCCGGCAGCCGGACGAAGCTGTCCCGTTGATCCTGGCGCGCCAGATCTACACCTACACCGGCCACTTCGTAGGAGCAGCCGGCGATCACGGCGGCGGTCGTCAGAAAGGTCGCAAGCGTGATCAAAACCCCTTGCCGCAGAGAGATACGGTGGTCGGAGCGCGGCGATGCGCGAAGCAGAGCCTGGTCATGTGGCGAGGTACCCACAGTGGCGATCCCGGGTTTCACAGGTGCCGTCCAGCGGCACGCAGTAATCAGGCCCCCGCGTGGCGGCGGAGGCACGGGGTACGCCCCTTCTCCGGACGTACCCCGCGACGACCCCATCGACCCCTCCTTTGGCCGCGGCCCGCGCGGGTCCGCCTGGCGGCGGCAGACTGGTCGCGCGTCAGTCGTGACCGGTCAGGTTCCGGCGGATTGCGACAGGTTCCGCTTGCGGCGGGCTGCCCCGACGATACCTACCAGGCCCGTTCCCAGCAACAGCAGGCTTCCGGGTTCCGGTGTCGTCGTGGTCGTGGTTCCCCACGTCTCGACGACGGTTCCAGTTCCGTTCGGCCCCGATGTGCCGCGCACAAGGTAACCGATCGAACCATCATTCGGGTTCGTCGAGTACACCGAGTTTGCGACCGTCAGATAGACCGGTTCGGCCGCGTAACTACCACCGGCTGTGAGAACCATGCTGGTACTGCTCAGCGTCGGATTCCACGCCAGTACGTTGCCGAGATGGTCTCTGCTGTCGATCAACCCCGAAAACTGCCAGCGGCTCGCGTCAAGACTCCTCAGGTGCACCCTGTTCAGGTACCACGTCCCCTGAAGGTCGATGCCGACGCGGATGATGGAACAGTCCGCCACCACGCACAGCGCACTCGCCGTGGCTGGCAGCCCCACCACCGCCTGGGACTGACCGAGGCTGGGTACTCCGAAGAGGCCCGCCGCCATCGACAGCGCAACGAGACCTCTCCTCGAGTACGGGGATGGTTTCATAGACGATCCTCCCGTTCCAGCCAGGTGAATAACGACTCGGCGTCGAGCCGACTTGCTCTTCGCGAGTCCCATGCATCTCCCCCGTGCTGCCGCCAGACCTTCGCTCAACGACGGGGTCGACGCATGCTCAGGACGCCGGCCGGAATGAACACCAGCAGATACAGTCCGCCCAGCGCAATCGACTTGAATACGATTCCCTTGAACAGCCCGTGCTGGTCCGGCGGGATGTCGATCCGTACGACGAACCAGTCCGTTACAACCAGCGCCGCCGTCACGACACCGACAAAACCGGTCAGGATCAGCAACAGGCCGAGAAACCGGTAGGCGAGCAGCAGCGTCGACCCGCGCAACCAGAGGCCCAGCGCCAACAGCGCAGCCGCGAGGCCGATCCTCGGCAGACCCTCGATCGTCGACGCGAGCGCCGTGAACTCCCATCCCGGGTTGTTCGGCACTCTCTGCGCGATCCACAGGATGCCGACATCCAGGATCGCACCGATGCCGAAGATCAGACCTGCGGCAACGCACGCGTAGGAAACGTGGATCCCGAACCCATCCGCGGTCACGGCCGCCATGCCCGCCCGCTCGCCGCCGACGACGACCAGTGAAGGCGCCTTTACCTCGCGTCTGGCTGCTCTCATGCTTACGCCTCGGGCAACGCCCGGTAGACCGCCGGCACTACCGCTTCCGCGACGCCTGTCGCGATGCGGAGGGATTCCTCTTCCGTGCCAGTGATCGGTACCATCACCCGGACCAGTGCCTCCTCTGACCGGCCCGCCATCGCTGCATCCATCAACAGATCGAGCTTCACCGCATACTCGTTCGATTCGATCCGGCCCCGGCCCTGATACCAGTAGAGTACGAGCGCACGCTGCTCGCCCCGCCGGAGCAGGTACCGGTTCACGACGACCGGTCCGTCCGCCGTCGTCACCGTCGCCGTCGTCACTCCGATCGGTTCCCAGCCCGCACCGGGCAGGCAGTTCTTCGGCGAATGAATCGTCTTCCCCTGAACCTGATTCTCATAATAGCCAACGTACAACGAAAACGCCGGTGACGCATCGGGCTCGCCATAAAATCGCATTACGTACGACGTCATGCCTGCGACGCGTTGTTCTTCCTCCGGGATCACGACGTCGCGGCTGGCCAGCCCCAGAAGCTCGCCCGGGATGGTCTCGCCGAGAGGTGACCGCAATGGCATCCGGCCAGGGTCACTCGCACCCTGAACCAGTGCGACTCCCGCCAGCAGCACCAGGGCCGGACCCCAGTCAAGCAGTCGCAATGCGACCTCCCGTGCGAAGCTGCGGCGCCTCGACTTCGGCGCGGCCGCGTTCGGCCAGATGGACCAGCCATGCCGCGCCCGCCAGTACGATCATGGCCGCGACGAACATGAACCAGCCCTCCGTATAATGCATCACACCCTCACCCAGCTTCGGGTCGATGTAGAACACCGCGAAACCGGTCAGGAAGATGCGCACTCCGTTCAGCAGCATCGCGATCGGAATCGCAAGCGCGACAAGCGCGATCCGGCCCCACCATGTCCGCAGAAACAGCCCGCCCATCAGCAATCCGAGCGCGAGCAACGCCGACAGCGAACGCAGCCCGCTGCACGCTTCGGTCACGAACAACGCATGTCCCGGCAGCTGGATGACGTTGCCCGTCAGGTGTACCGGCACGTGACGCCAGTCCAGCAGTGCTGCGCCCAGGTGCGACGCCCGGAACTGGAGCGGCAGCGCCAGCGACGACAGCACGATCTCGGGCAGTGGCAGAGACAGCCACAGCAACGCGACCGGCAGCCACCAGCGCCGAACCTGCGCGAATCCTGCCATGAAGACGACGCCGCCGATCAACGCAACGAGCGCCGAGACCCGCATCGTGTACAGCTCCGTCGCGAGGCCACCCACCGTTCGCATCAGAACGGCAGCGGCCAGAATCGCGAGTCCGGCTACAGGCCGTTGGCTCGCATCGGCCGCCTTGCCGCTCCGCCACGCCAGGATCAGCGCCAGCGGCGCGAGGAGCAGTCCATGACCGGCATCGGCATCGCTCCACCACATGCGCGCCGTGCCGGCGAGCGGATCCCGGAACAGCCAGGCATATGCAATCGTGGCCACAACCCAGGGCAACCAGGCTGTGGCCAGTCGTGCCGTATTGGCGTTCGTGCCCCTCACCACCCCGACTTCTTCCAGACGACCGCCGGCAGTGTCAGGACCATGATCCGCAGGTCCTCGAGCGCGGACACGTGCTCGATGTACTGGAGATCGTAACTCACTTTGCGGCGCACATCCTCCGTCGACGTGTCGTACGCCTGGCTCACCTGGGCAAGCCCCGTGATCCCCGGCAGGACCCGCTGCCTCGCCTCGTAATTCGGGATCTGGTCCCGCAATACGGCGAAGATACGCGGCTGCTCGGGACGCGGACCGACCAGGTTCATGTCACCCATCATGACGTTGATCAGTTGCGGCAACTCGTCCAGCCGGTATCGCCGGAGTACGCGCCCGATCGGTGTCACCCGCGGATCGTCGCGCGTCGCCCACTTCTGAGGCCCGCCGTCCGGCCGCTCGTGCATCGTCCGGAACTTGTAGATGCGGAACAACCGTCCGCCGTAATCGACGACCCGCCGTCCATCCGGCGGCACTCCGTTCCGGTCGTGACGCCGGTCGACGCCTACACGTGCCTGCGTGTACAGCACTGGCCCGCGGGATGTCACCTTCACGAAGAAGCCGATCAGGATCATCAACGGCAGCGTGGGGACCAGCAGGATCAGGGCGACAACGACATTCAACACGCGTCTCGCTCCATCCTTCCAGTCGAATCCGGTCAGTTCGGTCGAGCCGGCGGAAAGGCCACCGAATCCCACCCGTTCCGATGCGATGCTTCCCTGCACCATCGTTTCGCTCGTCAACGCCACGTTCATCTTCGATTCTGCTGGCAGCAGCATGATCCGGATTCTCCTGCATGCTTCGAACGGGGTGCGACCCGTTGCGACCTGACCTCAGGAGCAATGCTCGTGCGCGCGCGCCGATTTCGGCAGAAGTCGTTGCTACTCAAAAAGTTGCACCGGTCTTACAAGTCGGTGCGAACCCTCCGTCGAGTGGTTTCCGGACGACGGCTGTGGGGGCACCGCAACATGTGGGCCGGACGCGTTACTCCCGGCGGGCTGTGCGAGGTGGGTTCAACTTTGACGGCCGGACCGGAAACGCGTCAGATGTCGTCGCCCGCCGGCATTTCGAGTTCGAAGTAGAAGCGGGTGCCCCAGACCGGGCGCGTCTCGACGAGCAGGTCCGATCCCATGGCGGCCACCAGCTTGCGCGAGATGGCGAGGCCGAGACCGGCACCGGAGAAGCCGTACTTCTTGCCGTCCCTCGAGCGACGGAAGGGTTCGTACAGACTGTCCATCGCATCGGACGTGTAGCCTTTGCCGGTGTCACGAACGGAGAACTCGACGCGTGACGCACCGGTCGAGCGAACCGCGATCTCGACGAATCCCGAGTCGGTGAACTTGATGCCGTTGGAGGTGAGGTTGAGGAGCACTCGGGACAGGGCGAGCGGGTAACCGACGCGGAGGTCCGCGGCGGGCGGAAAGAGGTGCACGCTGAGTCCCTTCTCTTCGGCCATCGGTCGGACGATGTCGTGGACGGACTCGAGCACTTCGGTCACCGAGAACAGCGTTGACCTGCGTTCGGTCAGGCCTTCACCGCCGCGCACCAGTTCGATGATGTCGCTGGCGACCGAGACCAGACCCAGTGCCGCGCCGTACACGATGCCGAGCTGGCGGCGCTGCACATCGTTGATCTCGCCGCTCTGGCCGGAGAGCATGGTTTCGGCAAGGAACAGAATCGAGGTCAGCGGCGAACGCAGGTCGTGCGCCACGCCTGCGACGAACTCGACACCGCTCGGTGCATTCACGGACATGGGAAGCCTGCGATCGATCGCGTCGGCCACGTGCTCGAACGAGGCAAGGCACTCGACCATGGCCGCTGCTTCCGGCGGTCGCTTCTGCCACTGCTCGATCAACGCGCCTCGCAGCCCGTTCAGAAGCCGCCGCTGAAGAACGGCATCCGCCGCTGTGACTTCCGGCTCGCTGCGGCTCTCCAGCGAGGCGCAGATCCCTTCCGCAGCGCGCCGCGCTTCCTCCGCCGTCACGCCAACGACCGAGTCCGCCGCGTAATACGACACTACGGCTTCGACGGCCGCGCTCAGCTCCGGCGAACGTTTGCGGACGGAGTCAACCGGCTTCCGGCCAGACGATCCCGGCCGGCGCTCCGGTCGCGCCTCTTCATTCAACCTCGCCCCCGCCGAACGGCCAGGATCCACGCCTTCAGCCTGACTTGATGATCGTGTCCCGCTGCAACCCGTGCTTTTCCATCAGACGGTAAAGCGTCGTGCGATCTACGCCTGCAAGCTTCGCTGCGCGCGACATGTTCGTGCCCGCGCGGTCGACCAGCCAGTTCAGATACTTCTTCTCGAAATCCGCCAGCACCCGGTCCCGCGCACTGTGGTACTTTTCGCCCGACGGATCGTCGAAATCCCACGCCCCTCCCGTCGGCAGCGACCCGCCTTCCACCATCGGGATGTCCTCCGGCTGGATCTCCGTTCCCGCCTCCAGCAGCACGACCGCATGCTCGATCGCGTTCTGCAACTCCCGAACGTTCCCCCGCCACGGCCGCGTCTCCAACGACCGTAACGCCGACTTCGTGAACTTCGGAACCGCCGTCTTCGGCCCGCGATGCCGCTTCCAGTATCGCGTCAGAAAACTCTCCGCCAGAAGCGCCATGTCCTCGGGACGCTCCCGCAGTGGCGGCAGATGAATCGGCACCACACTCAACCGGTAGAACAGATCCTTGCGCAGCGTGCCCTCGTCCGTCGCCTGCCCCGCATCCCGGTTCGTGGCCGCTATGAAACGGACGTTCACGATCGAATCCGTCGACTCCGATCCCACTCGCCTCACCACACCATCCTGGATTACGCGCAACAGCTTCGCCTGGATTGTCAGCGGCATCTCCGTCAGCTCGTCGAGGAAGAACGTGCCGCCGTTCGCCATGTCCAGAAGGCCCGGCTTGTCTCGGACCGCGCCCGTGAACGCTCCCTTCACGTGTCCGAACATCTCCGACTCCAGCAACGTCTCCGGCAACGCCGCGCAGTTCACCGCCACCATCGGCCGGTTCGCGCGCCGGCTGTGTTGATGGATGAATTGCGCAATCATCTCCTTCCCCGTGCCGCTCTCGCCCGTGATGAACACCGATGCGTCCGTCAGCGCCACCTTCCGCGCCAGCTCCATCACCTGGTTGAACGCCGGCGACCGGCCCAGCAGCGGTACACGGTCGCTCGACCCCATCGCCAGCGCTGGCGTCTCCGGTCCCTGTTCCCGCTCCCGCGCCTGTAACACCGTGTGCGACGCACGCCCCACCAGAATCTGAAGGTGCGTCGCCGAAAATGGTTTCGGCAGGTAATCCCACGCTCCCGCCGACAACGCCGCCACACTCGACTCCACACTCGGATTCCCCGTCATCATGATCGCCAGCGTGTCCGGCTTCGTCTCCAGGCAACCCGCCAGCACCTCCAGCCCCGACAACCCTTCCATGAACAGGTCGATCAACGCGATATCAACCTGTTTCCGCTTCATGTGCTCGATCGATTCCGCGCCTTCCGCACACACGGTTACCTTGTAGCCTTCCTGCCTCAGAAGGCTCGCACAACTCTCCCGCAGCGTGTACTCGTCGTCCACGATCAGGATATGAATCGTCGCCTTCGCTTCCGCCGAGATCTCCACTTCCGGCGCAAGCCCCGGCCGTCCATTCGTATCCCGCGCAAACGCACTACGGTTGGGCGGGCTGACCAGCACGTCGTTCGACATAACGGTGTCTCCCTCGGGTTTTCTCGAGGTTCGTTTGAGTTCGGGCCGGGTGGGGAGAGTCCGGCGGATCGCTTCGGTGTGGTCGCCCTTCGACTGCGCTTTCTCTGCCCCGACCGCTGCGGCACCCTTCCAACGGCTCTGCCGTCGTCGGGGCCCGCTTGCTGCATCGCTTGTGCCCGGGCCGATGGACCGCTCCAAGCTATGTCAGCGTCGACCGTCGCGCCAGACCCTCAACCGTGCGATTCACTGCGACAACAAGTCCGCTTCTCAGGATCGACCGCTGCTTGCGTTTCGGAGAGTCCATGCCGCAGACTGTTGCATCGGGCCAACGACTACCTCTGCTCGCTGTAGATGCGGCTCGACAGATGCGTTTCGCGGACGGCACTGGCCTTGCGGGTGACTCGACCCGCCGGCCACCGCTCAAGTTGTGATTCTGCAAGGCCAGTCGCGAGATTCGAGGGAAGCGGACCGGACGGTATCCGGATTGCTACAACGGCGGGGCGAAGGACGGACGTCCTCGTGGCCCGAAGACGGGTCGCGGGCGTGAATCACTGAACGAAGAAGGTTTCATGTCCAGCAAGTTGCCGATTCCGTCCGAGCACGGCGGCGCGATGGGACCCGTGAACGGGCGGTGGTCTACTCCACCGGTGCCGAGTGGCGCGCCTCCGCAGGGTGGCGGGGTGGAACAGATGGCGAGGCGTTTGCTCGCGGCGGTCTGGCGATACAAGTGGATGGTGCTGATTCTCGTGCTTCTGGGAACGGGAGCGGGTGTGGTGGTGGCGCGCTTCCAGAGGCCGGTGTACGAGGCGCGCTCGCAGGTGTGGATCCACCAGCAGAACATGGTTGGTGGCGGTGCGGGCCAGGGGCCGATCCAGCAGGGAGCGCTTCTGGGTGTAACGGCGTGGCGGAATCTGCTGATTTCGGCAACCGTGATGGATTCGGTGGTTCGGAAGCAGCGGTTGTACCTGGCGATGTTGTCACCGGACTCGATGGCGTTCCGTGAGTTCGAGGTCTCGAAGCAGGACCTGGTTCCGGGGCTCTATCGGCTGACGCGGGACCCGACCGGTCGCGGTTTCGTGTTATCGGATGGTCAGGGAACGGTCGTGCACC
This sequence comes from Longimicrobiales bacterium, assembly GCA_050732695.1. Taxonomy (GTDB): domain Bacteria; phylum Gemmatimonadota; class Gemmatimonadetes; order Longimicrobiales; family RSA9; genus JBFFZF01. The sequence continues at coordinate 32,657 of JBOHRL010000119.1, forward strand.
GGGGCGCGTTCGGCGATTCGGTGGGGTTATCGGTCGGGCTCCAGTGGGCGCCGGGGGAAGAGACGATCCCGGTGGACCGACCGATCGAGTTCCTCGTGATGCCGCCGAGCGAAGTGAATGCGGAACTGGCGAACCGGCTGCGCACGAACCAGGGGCTGCCCGGGCAGGACCAGAGCCTGTTGCGCATCTCATTGCAGGGCTCGAACCGGCGCTCGGTAGCGGCCACGCTCGAGGCCATCATAACGCGCTTCGAGGAGGTTGCTCTCAATCTGAAGCAGGAGCGGTTGAAACTGCGTTCAGACATTCTTCAGGAACAGTTGCGGCAGGCGGAGCAGGATCTGACGACGGCGGATGCGGCGCTCAGCAATTACCGGGTGAATACGGTTACGCTGCCGAGCGAAACGCGCGGCATCGGAGCGCCGGTGGCGGCGGGCGTGCAGCTGACGGACAACACGGTCTACGGCAATTACTTCCAGATGAACATGCAGCGCGACCAACTGCGCCGCGATCGTGAGATCATCTCGAACGTGCTGTCGAGCGAGACGAATGTTTCTGCGATGGTGACGGCACTCGAGAACATCCCGTCGGCGAAGGGGTCGCGCAGTTTGATGACCGCTCTGGCCGACGCGGCGCAGGCCGAAGCGACGCTGCGCGTGGCCAGGATGACGATGACCGAGGACCATCCGCAGGTTCAGGCGAAGATGGCCGAGATCGATTCGCTCCGGACGAAGCTCATCCCGCGTTATTCGACGGAACTCATGGAGGACCTGGCGCGGCGCCAGACGGAGCTGGACTCTCAGATCGGTGCGGCGGCTGACGAGATGCGTCTGATCCCGGTTCGCCAGATCCGCGAGGATCAGCTGGCCGGCCAGGCCCAGATCGCGCGCCAACTTCATGCTCAGCTCGAGACGGCGTTCCAGACGGCGAAGCTCGCCGAGATCTCCGCGACACCGGACATTACGGTGGTCGATCGGCCGTCCGTGCCGTTCACGCCCGTCACCGATCCTCGCCGCTTGATGGTCCTCGCCTTCTTCGGAGGCAGCCTCGCGCTGGGAATCATGCTTGCCATCCTGCGCGACCGGATGGACTCGCGGCTCCAGTACCCGGACCAGGTCACGGCCGGGATGGGACTGAACATTCTCGGTGCCGTGCCCGCGCTGCGCTCCGGCAGGCTGGGCGCGGAGGACATGGCGCTCGCCGTCGAATCGTTCCGCTCGATTCAGCTTGCTTTGATGCACACGAGCGAGAACGGCGGCCCGCTCACTGTCACGTTCACGAGTCCTGGCGCCTCGGACGGCAAGTCGTTCGTGACATCAAACCTCGCGATCGCGTTCGCCGACATGGGTCACCGCACTCTTGTGATTGACGGCGATGTCCGGCGAGGCTCGATGCATCGACTGCTCGGCATCCGACACAAGCCGGGCCTGACCGACTACCTTGCCGGAAAGGTTTCGCGCGGCGAGATCATCCAGACAACGCAGTACCCGATGCTCCAGGTCATCGGGTGCGGCTCACGCGGGGAGGCCGGACCCAAGCTGCTCGGTTCGCCGACCATGCGCGAACTCATCCGCGATCTGCGACCGGATTACGATGTCATCCTCGTCGACAGCCCGCCTCTCGGCGCATGCGTCGACCCCATGATCCTCGGAACCCTGACGCGGAATCTGGTCCTCGTGCTCCGCACCGGCTCGACCGACCGTTCGCTCGCCGAGTCGAAACTCGATGTTCTCGACCGGCTCCCCGTCCGCGTCGTCGGCGCGATTCTCAACGACGTCTCGTCAGGCGGCCAGTATCGGTACTACTCGTATATCTCCGGTTACGAAGTGCTGGACGACGAAGAGCCCGACCAGTTGCCAGCCGCGGAAACGGCCACGGACTGAAACGGCGGAACAATCGTCACGGCGGGCGAGGTTGGGCGGTGATCAACGACAGAGTCGGGTGAAGGGTGAGGGTGATCAACGGTGGGGGTGGTCAACGGCAAAGTCGGGTGAAGGGTGAGGGTGATCAAAGGTGGGGGTGATCAACGGCAAAGTCGGGTGAAGGGTGAGGGTGATCAAAGGTGGGGGTGGGGAGCTTCGGGTGAGGGTGGGGGACGGTCAGGCGGCGTGGGGCTGGAGCAATGCCATTGCGACGACTTCGTGATGGTGGC
>JBOHRL010000120.1:0-2991 GCA_050732695.1 Longimicrobiales bacterium
TCGTTCCCGATGTCACGCTGGAAGGCGCTGCCACCGAATCCGCGACGCTGCGCCTCATCACGATTGCGCTGGCGATCGGGACGCTCGTCCTCGTGCCGTCCTTCCTCTACCTGTTCCACGTGTTCAAGTCGGCACGAACCGCGCGCTCCCGATGATTGTTCATGGCTGGACCGGGTAGCGCGAACCGTTCGCCGGCCAGACGGGACGTACCGCTGGAGTTGACCGGGCGCATGACCAGCGCTATCTACAGCATGCGTTTACCGCAATGGCCATCACATGACGTGAACTGAACGGCCGCATGCGCGGCCCGCAGTTCGTGGGCGGAGAACAACGTTGGGTCAGACGCGTGTCGACCTGCTGCACCTGCTCGAGGACCTCAGGGACGCCTATCCGGGATCGCTCGAGGAGACCATCCTCACCGAGATCGTGGCGAATGCGCTCGACTCGGGCGCGACGGACATCGCACTCGATACGGATGCGGGCGCGGCCACGCTGACCGTGCGCGATGATGGCAAGGGGATGACGCGCCGCGAGCTCTCGCGCTTCCACGACCTTGCCGCCACGAACAAACGGCGAGGCCGCGGCATTGGCTTCGCCGGCGTCGGCATCAAGCTGGCGCTTCTCGCCTGTGACGAAGCGATCACGGAGTCACGCCGGGGCAACGCGCATGTGGCGACGTCGTGGCGGCTCGCATCGAGGCAGCGCGCGCCATGGAACTGGGTCCCGCCGCCCGGGCTTGTCACGGAACAGGGCACGGCCGTCCGGCTGCGTCTCTCGAATCCGCTCTCCGAACTCCTTGATCCCGGGTATGTCGAGGCGACGCTTCTCCGCCACTTCGTCGCACTCTTCGATCCGTTCTTCGAGCCCGTCCTCGCGTCGTTCTATCCACGGCCTGTCCGCTTCACGGTCAACCATCGTTTGATCGACGTCGCCGCGCACGCGACATACGAGCCGGATCGCGCGCCCATTGCCGTGAAGATCGGACGGAAGCGCAAGCCGTCTGCCATTGGCTGGCTCGCGCGCAGTCTCGATCCGCTCCCCGAAGAACACCAGGGCGTCGCGATCAGTACGCTCGGCAAGGTGATCAAACGCGGCTGGGACTGGCTCGGCGTGACGCCTGCCGCTCCCGAGCACGTGCACGGCCTGATCGAAGCGCCGCCGCTCGCCGAATCGCTCACGTTGAACAAGGCAGACTTCATCCGCACGGGTCCGCGCGGCGCCACGTACCTTGCGTATCGCAAGGTTATCCAGGAGGCCGTGACTGCGCAGCTCGCACACTGGGGCGACATCCGCGACACGGCCGCCGCGCGACGCACCAGGACCCGTCCCATCGAACGCGACATGGAAGCCGTGCTCGTCGATCTCGCGGACGAGTTCCCGCTGCTCGCGACCCTCGTCGAACGCAGGCGGGGCGGCCAGCGCCGCCTCCCGCTCGGACAACCCTCGCCCCATCCAGCCGATGATTGGAGTCCCGCGCAGGCCCTGACCGCCGAGCAAGGAACCGCCGGCTCGCCGGACCCTGCCTCGGATCGGGACCATACCGGCGCGTTATCCGGACCCGGCGAGACTTCGCCGTCCGGCACGGAGAAGCCAGCGGGCGAGGATCCGGACGTCAGCGCCGCGCCACCCGGTCTACCCGGCGCGCCTGGTCCGCGCAAACCCGGGCGTTACGGCCTCCAGATCCGTTTCGCGGAGCGGCCCGATGATCCGGAACTCGGCAGGCTGATCGAATCGATCGTCTGGGTCAATGAAGCGCATCCCGCGTGGCGCCGTGCCGTGCGCGCGCGCGCCGAGGGCTACCACATCGCACTCACGGTCGCCATGTCGCTCGCGCCGCTCGCCGTCGAGCCCCCCTGCATGCACGGGTTCGTCACCACATTCCTCGATCGCTGGGGCCGCGAAGAGGAGAACGGCGCACGCCGCACCCGAAAGAGGGCGAAGCGTTGACCGGCATTCAGAACAGCGGACACGCGCCACGTCGAGTACTCATTGTCCCCGCAAGGGGCTCGATGGCACCTCTCGACAATGACATTGATGCCCATTCTGATTCGCTTGCACGGGTTGGAGCCTGACGATGCGTGAACAGATCATTTCCATCGTGGGGATTCCGATGGATCTGGGGCAGTCCCGGCGTGGCGTCGACATGGGCCCATCGGCGCTTCGCTATGCCGGCATTCACGAGCGGCTGCAACGGTTGGGTTACAGGACGGAGGATCTCGGCAACATCGAAGTCCGGGAGCGCGCGACGATCCCGCCCGGCGGCAAGGGTCTCGATTTCGTGCCTGCCGTCGTGCGCGCCGCAAAGAAGAGTTATGACCAGGCAAAGGCCGCGGCGGAAGCCGGCAGGATTCCTGTCTTCCTCGGCGGGGACCACTCGATTTCCGTGGGTACGATTGGCGGGATCACGGACCGCGGCGGGGCAGGCGTCCTGTGGATCGATGCGCACGGCGATGTCAACACGCCCGAAACCTCGCCGTCCGGCAATATTCACGGAATGCCGCTCGCCGCGCTACTCGGGCTGGGCGCCGCCCAGCTCGTCAACCTTGGCCGGCCCGGCGCGAAGCTCACGCCCGGGAACGTCGTGCTCATTGGTGTACGTGATCTCGATCGCGCCGAGAAGGACCTGCTTCACGAGCTGGGAGTCCGCGTGTACACCATGTCCGAGATCGATGATCGCGGTATTGCGGAGGTCACGCGCGATGCACTCGCCCGGCTCGCGCACACGCCGCGGCTGCACGTCTCGCTCGATCTCGATGTCATGGATCCGCGCGAGGCGCCCGGCGTCGGCACGCCCGTCACCGGCGGTATCACCTATCGCGAAGCGCATCTGCTCATGGAGATCATTGCAAAAGACGGCCGTCTGGGCTCCGCGGACATCGTCGAGGTCAATCCGATCCTCGATATACAGAACCGGACCGCCGAGATGGCCGTCGAACTGCTCGCTTCCCTGTTCGGCAAATCGATCTTCTAGATCCACGTGGCCGAGAACCG
>JBOHRL010000121.1:0-99249 GCA_050732695.1 Longimicrobiales bacterium
CGATCGACAGAAAACGTCATGCGAAGCGAGTAGCCTGGGCGAACGGCGGCAGACCTGAGTTTACCAGTCATACGATCCGTGTTGGTGATGCGCGGGTAATGAAGGAGCTCAAGCCCGAAAGCGTTCATCTTGTAGTGACTTCACCGCCGTACTTTGATCTGGTTGAGTACGAGATCGCCCGCAGCACGCTTGGTCAGATTGGCAATTCAACCAACTACGAGGCCTTCCTCGAGGAACTTGACCACGTTTGGAAGCGGTGTTTCGATGTCCTCGTACCGGGAGGCCGTCTGTGCGTTGTAGTAGGTGATGTGTGCATATCGAGGCGCGAGGTTGGACGGCACCACGTAATTCCACTGCACGCGGACATCGCAGTCCGATGCCGGCAGATCGGCTTTGACTACCTCACGCCAATTCTCTGGTCGAAAATTGCAAACATGAGCACCGAAGTCGGCGGCAACGCCCGCTTTCTTGGTAAGCCATACGAGCCCAACGCAATCATCAAGAACGATACGGAGTACATACTGCTCTTGCGGAAGCCTGGCAGCTACCGTAAGCCGACTGCGATGCAGCGTGCCCTCAGTCTTCTCGAGTCGGATGACCATAGGCGATGGTTCCGATCAGTGTGGACGGACGTTCGCGGCGAAAGCCGGCGAGCCGGGCATCCAGCACCGTTTCCAATCGAGATTCCCTTTCGCCTCGTCAACATGTTCAGTTTTGTGGGCGACACCGTTCTTGATCCGTTCTGGGGAACCGGTACGACCACTCTTGCAGCGCTGCGCGCCGCGCGCTCGAGCGTAGGGTACGAGATTGAGCCGGCGTATCTCACAATCGGCCGCGAGCGCTTCGCTCAGATCGACAACACTGTGGTACCACCGCGAATCTCGTTCGTTGGTGCCATGTGAATGGACCCTCCGTTCTCGTCGACCACCTTCGACTGCGTGGCTACCACCCGCGATCAGACGCTCACAGCAATGCTATCTGCTCTGCGTTGGTAGCTGACCTTTTGGATAACTGCGAAGGCATCCGCGTCAAGGCGGAACGAGGAGAGATTGTCGCACAGATCAACCATACAGTGACCAGAGGCCACGAGCGCTGGAACCTGGACCTGGCCATCGGCCCGGCAGCTACAGTCTCTACGCCACCAACTGGCCAACGCATTCGGTACGATACACCCGTCGTAGTTGAAGTAGCGGTTGAGGCAAAAGGTGTCATGACAGAGCACGGCAAAGCCCGACACAACCGCCTGCGAGATCTCCAAGCGTTTCACGGTCATGCGCACAGCTACAATGCCCGCGTCGTCGCCGCCGGCCTTGTGGTTGTTAACGTTGCAGAGTTCTTCTGGTCTCCCACGCGCGGCACCGGTGATATTTCCATTCATCGGAATCTCCAGCAGCTCGGTCGAGATACCGTTGACCTTTACCGAAGCATTCCCCTTCGCAACTCGCCGCATGATGGACCCGGCATTGAGGCATTGGCTGTGATCGTCGTGGAGCATGACAATATCGCGCAGAATCCGGCGCCGCCTGTAGGTGCGCCTTCCGCCCAGACGACCCAGTTGGTTACAGGGCCACCAGCACCACCACCAGGCGATCCGCTCAACTACTCGGCGCTGGTTCACCGAATCTGCTCTGCCTATCGCGAGCGGTGGGGTTGAACGTCGCGGGTCCGCACACCGGCTTGCAGCATTGCGAGGCAATTTGACTGTGTCAACATACCCTGGCCGAGGACGCGTCCGTAGACTCCGTCAAGTGGATCGTTGGGATTGGCATTCTGATTCAATCATGGTCGGGGCCGCGGACCGATCATCGACCAGATCGCGCAGTGTTATCGATCGGACGGTGTCAGGCAATGCAGAAGAGTTCGCGATGCTTCGCGCCCTTGGATCGGCAGGCAACGTGCGTATGCGCGAGTCAGGATTCGATCCGATCCCGTGAGCTGATCGATGCTTCGGTCGACTTCAGACCACGGTGATGCGGCGTTGCTTGCGCCCGGCCCGGGCGACCGATTCTCGAATGACCCTGAACGCGTCACGTTGGGCGGAAGCGTCAGTTTCCCGCGTAACAAGGCCGGCCGGACAGCGCACGCGTCGGCTGGAAGGGGAGAACACCACGTTGCAGCCGGATTGGGACCCGACTCGAGTCGCAGTCATCATCTGTGACATGTGGGACGCGCATCATTGCGACACAGCAGCCCAGCGTGTGGCCGAGATGGCGCCGCATATGAACACGGTCGTCTCACGTCTGCGTGCGCGGGGTGCGTTGATCATTCACGCTCCGGCCGGCTGCGTGGATTTCTACCGCGACACGCCTGCTCGGATTCGTGCAAGGCAGGCTCCCCGAGCGGAAGCGGCGGTGGTGATAGACTGGCAATCCTGGGACGCCAAACGAGAGCCCGCTCTCGCGCCGACCCTGATGGAACCGGGACCCTGTTCCTGCGATTCACCGGAACCGTGCTGTGGCCCCGGTCACGTCCATCCCTGGACGCGTCAGACTCCGGCGATCGAAATCGCTCCGGAGGACGCCATGACCGATGACGGTCAGGAGGTGTTCAACCTGCTCGAGCATCGTGGCACCGAGGACGTCGTCGTCATGGGAGTCCACACGAACATCTGCGTTCTTGGTCGCCCGTACGGGATCCGACAGCTGGTATACCTGGGCAAGAGACCACTGCTCTGCCGCGACCTGACCGATTCCTTCCATCGGGATCCGCGAGGACACCTCTGGGGCACTGAAGCGGTTGTTGCTCACATCGAGCGATACTGGTGCCCCACAGTGACCAGCGACCAACTGGTGGGTGGAAAGCCTTTTCGATTCCAAGGCAGCAGTCAGGACTGAACTGGCCCGCCGCACTATACGCCTTCGTCGATGCGGACGATGGCGGGATCTCCTCCTTTCGGCTGCGATCCCTTGTTCGACAGTCGTGATACTTCGCCGGTATTTGCGACCTCGAGTACTACCCGCGGACCGTCCTTATCAACGCTTCCATGTGATCCAGGTAGCGGCGCAGGGCGCGGCGACCCTGGTCGGTGAGCGCGTAGCGTGTGTGTGGGACGCGGCCCTCGAACGTCTTGGTGCACGTGACGTAGCCGCCTTCCTCGAGTTTGCGGGCGTGCACGGACAGATTGCCATCCGTGACGTCAAGGGCTGCCTTGAGATCGTTGAAGCTCATCGAGCGGTTCACGGCGAGGGCGCTGGCGATCGCGAGCCGCACTCGTTCGTGAATGAGCCGATCGAGGTCGGGCGCGATCGCCTGTCCGCGGACCGCTTTCAGTGTGGCTCCTTCCTCGACGGCCTTCTTCATCTTTCTGGCGTGCGCGGCGTTACCCACCGTGTCTCCTCGCGATCACGATTCCGAATCCGATCTGTAGACCGCCGAACCCGGCGGCCATGCAGGCATCGCCCCATGCCGGGAACAGCAGAGCGATCAGGCCGACACCAAGAAATCCCGCCCCCATGACCGGCACGGCCCGGACCGAGAACGCGCCGCCCGTTACGACTGCCGTTCCATAAAGCAACAGCCACACGCCCGGCAGCAAGGTGTGACTGCCAGCCTGCGCCAACGCGACAGTCAGCGCCGCGCCTACGACGACCGGCGTCGCGAAACTCAACACGAAACGCCTGCCCGGGCCCGAAAGCAGCGACGCGTTCGCACGTCTGGCCTTCCGCGCCATCGCCACCGCACCGACCGCCGCAGCAAAGACTGCCGCCAGAAGCCACACCCTCAGCCATGCCACCGCATCCGGACGCTGCGCCACGGCCACGGGTACCGCAGCTAACGCGATCAACCCCATCCCGACGCCACCCGCGCCCGGCACCGCCGTGAACGCGCTGGCGCGCTCCATGGCATCGCGGATGAACCGCAGGTTATCGATCGCGCGCGCGTGGATGGCGCGACTGGGCTCGGGTTGAGCGGTCATGGTAGCCACAGCGAAGGATGGCGGTGGAGTCGATGCATGTCAAGCACTTGGTGAAGCAAAGGCCAACCCAGGCAACAGCCCATCCATCGCGGGTCCCGGCCGACGTAGCCGGCTCCTGCATTCCGTCGTCAGATCCTTCACCTACTCGGTCCCGCGGATCGCGATCAGCGGCTCGACGCGGGCGGCTCGCCGGGCCGGAATCCAGCAGGCAAGGAGTGCGGCGACCGACAGTGTGAGCGCAACAGCGAAGTATGTCAGCGGATCGAGTGTGCGCAGGTTGAACAGCAGCGACTCAAGCGCGCGTGATGCGACGGCGGCAGTAACGAGGCCGAAGACGAGGCCGAGCGCGATGAGACGGGCTCCCGTACTCAGGACCTCGCGGAGGACGCGCGCGCGATCGGCGCCGAGGGCCATGCGGAGCCCGATCTCGCCAGTCTGGCGGGCAACGACGAAGGCGAGCACGCCGTAGACGCCGATGAGTGCGAGGACCAGGGCGACAACAGCGAATGCGGCGAACAGGATGGTACGAAACCGTTCGTCGTCGAGGGACTGTCCGACGAGATCACGTAGAAGGTTGACCTCGGTAACAGCCAGTTCCGGATCGAGTTCACGGATGATGCGTCGGAGAGGGAGGGCGAGGGCGAGCGGATCGCCGGAAGAGCGGAGGGTGATGCGCATGTCACGTGCCCACTCGGCGGATCTGTGCAGTCGGTACATCTCGGGTTCGGCGCCGGCATTGAGACCGAATCGTTTGACATCCCCGACGATGCCGATGACGGTCATCCAGGGCACATCTTCGGCTGCGCGCCCGCGTTTCAATCGCTTGCCAAGGGCGTCCTCGCCTGGGAACAGCAGTCGAGCAGCGGACTGGTTGAGGAGGAGGACGTTCTCGTTTGATGCGTCTTCGCGAGCGAAGGCGCGTCCGGCAATGATGGGGATGCCGAGGACGTCCAGGAAGTCATCGCGGATCGGCATCATCCCGAGCACGAGTTCCTCGCCCGGCGACATCGGTCGGCCTTCCGCCGTGACGCGACCCGACGCCCAATCCAGGGAGAACGGAACGGCCCAGGTTGCGCCGGCCGCCTCAACGCCGGGAATTGCACGGGCGCGATCGAGCACGGTCTGATAGAAGTTGTCGACGAGTTGGAACGTCGGATAACGCTGTGTCGGCGGTGTGACGCGCATGATGAGGACGCGATCCGGTTCGAAGCCGGGATCCACATTGAGCAGACGAGCAAAGCTGTTGAGCAGGAGCCCGCTTCCGGTAAGGATCACAAGGGCGATCGCGAGCTGAGCCACGACCAGAACGCCCAGGAGGCGATGCCGGGTTGCGCCGGCGAGGCCGCGTAATCCGTGACCGCGCAGGGCATCACCCGGATCGCGACGTGATGCGCGAAGTGCCGGCAGGATGCCGAACAGGAAAGCACTCAGCAGCGTGACCGCAGCCGTGAAGGCGACGACGCGCAGATCGACAGCGATCTCGATGCGGCGAGGCAGAGTCGCGGGCGCAAGTGAAACGAGGCCCACCGTGCCCGCCCAGCCGAATAGCAATCCGAGCGCGCCGCCGGCTGCGGCGAGAATGCCATACTCGACGAGTAACTGCGCGATGATGCGGCGTCGTGGTGCGCCGAGTGCGGCGCGAACGGCGATCTCACGGCCGCGCGTCGTCGCACGCGCGAGCATCAGGTTGGCAAGGTTGGCACACGCGAGGAGCAACAGCAGAGAAACGGCGCCAAGCAGGACGTAGAGAACCGGACGCACATCGCCCAGCACGAGATCCTTGCGCGCCAGCACGGATACACCGCCACCTGCATTCTCCTCTGGCCACGCGGCGACGAGTCGCGCCATCACGTCGTCCATGCGTCGCTGCACACCTTCCAGCGAGACGCCATCACGCAAGCGCCCGATCACGTTCAGAAAACGCAGGTCGCGGCTCTGCTCGCCGGCAACCAGCGGGATCCACAAGTCAACGCCCGCACGCGGGAAACTGAACCCGGCAGGCATCACGCCGAGAATGCGGCGCTCGACACCGTCGATGCGAAGAGATCGCTCGAGAACACCGGGATCCGAACCCATGCGCTCGCTCCAGAATCCATGACTCAGGAGAACGACGGGCGGCGATCCCGGGGCATCGTCTTCCGGGCCGATGGAACGGCCAAACTCCGGAGCGTTGCCAAGAAGTTCGAGCAGGTTGCCACTCACCGGCTGAAGCGCCACGGCTTCCGGCTCGCCATCCACGACAACGGTCGCGGTCCCCGCGCCCGAGTACGCCGCCAGATCCTCCAGCCCCGTCTCGTCCGCCGCTTCACCCCAGTCCCGATAGTTTGGATAGGAGACAGGCAGCCGGACCGCTTCCGATTGCACGTTCGTCTCGAACAGATTCACGAGCCGGTCACCATCGCGATGCGGTAACGGGCGCAATACCACGTCGTTCACAACCGTGAAAATCGCTGCCGTACAGCCGATCCCGACGGCCAGCGTCAACGCGGCGAGCGCAGTGAAACCCGGCGTCTTCAACCACAACCTCACTCCGTGCCGGACATCCTCTACCACCGATCCCATCACGCCTCCTCGCCCGTACTCTGGTGTTATTGCAGGAGAATTGCGTCGCGCGCTTCGCCGCAGCCGCATTCCGGTCACAAGCACGTCCGCGACATCCCGTACCGCCCATTGCACGACGGCCCAACGGCCTCGCCGGGAACGAACGTCTGCAATACCGGCTGCGAAGCTCGACGCCATGTCCGCTCCGTGCGTCGCCCGGAACCCAGCAGGCAGAACGCGCAGCACGGACGCATACAGTCGTTCGATCGCGCGCATCGTGCGATCAGCTCCGGCCCCGTGTTGCAGGCGCAAGCTTTCGCTCGGCGCCCAGCTCGATCAGCCGCGCCAACCGCCCAAGCTCGGCACGCGTGACTTCGCGGCCGAAGCGCGTAATTACGTAGTACTTGCGCCGCGCATCGTCACTCTTCGTTCTGCGACGTGTAGACTCCTCGATCAGGCCCTCCTCGATCATGCGCTGTAATGCCGCGTACAACGTGCCCGTCCCCGGTACGAGCCGGCCCTCGCTCTGCGCTTCGACGTCCTTCATGAGGGCGTAGCCGTGCAACTCACCGTGCGCGAGCGCGAGGAGGACGGCCAGCGAAAGCGGCGTCAGAGGCAAGAGCGATTCGGGCACCAGCAGCTCTGGCTTGCGCGATCCCATCGGTCCGTACTCCTCCGTAGCATGCCCAGCGGCCAAGTTATTCCGTTGATAGGTATAGTGATGATCGGAATAGAGGGCCATGTCAAGGGTCGCTGTGGCCGCCGGGCGGGCGGAAGCGGCGAGTTTGCAGCTGAATGGAAACAGGTCGCACGGATTTCGGGGTTTGCAACGGTCTGAATGGAATCAGGTCGGAGCGATTTCCCGGGTTTGCAACGGCGTGAATCGAGGCCGGACACTCGGGGGAGACGGAGAGCGGCGAGAGCGAAGCGTTCGTTACCTCGCCGTACCAGATTTCGTCCCGCGCGGTACGGGTTCCGCCCGAACGCGGATGTCATTCGGCCCAGGGTTGGGCGCTGAGCGCACCCGGGGCGTCTCACTTGACGTAGGGCTCGGTGTCGCGACGCAAATGGCGCGACAGAGTGAAGCGCTCGCAACGAGCAGAACAGTGCACGCAGGAGCGGGAGGACGGAGATGCGGAAAACGACCCTGATGGTCATGGCAATGGGCGCGGCGCTGGTGGCGTCGCCATCACGGGTGACGGCAAGGCAGGGCCCGGCCGTGCGCGCAGTCGGTGAGGCGACGGCCGTGACGCCCGAGTCTCTGGAGCAGGAAGCGGAGGCGCTGTTCAGTTCTCCGAAGAAGTATGGCAAAGCGGTGAAGCTGTACGTCAAAGCAGCGGATCTGAGAGAACCCGGTGATCCGAAGCGCGTGACGGACCTTGTGATGGCTTCGCGCCTGAGTTTCTACGCGGGCAACGAAGTCCGTGGATTGGAGTTGATGGAGCGTGCGGCGGACGAGGCGCTGGCGGCGGGCGATGTGGTGCGATCGGCGAACGCCTACATCGATGCGTCTTTCCTCGCACGCGAAGCGGGCAACATGGAAGCCGTGCTCGAGCTGGTGGCGAAAGCTCGCCTGCTGACCGCGTCGCCACTGATTGCCGCGAACGACAGACAAGCGATACTCGCGCGCATCAACGCGTGAACGGCGGACGTGGGCGCGGTCGGTAAAGAAAGACGGCGGGTGTTGGGTGTGGGCGGTAAAGAAAGACTGCGGGTGTGGGTGTGGGCGAGGGTGGTGGAAGGTGGGGGTGGGGAAACAGCGGGTGCAGAGGCGGGTGAGGAGGCCGGGTTGGGGGTACGGACCGGGTGGAGTCCGTACCCCTCGATCGCTCACGTTGCGGTGGTGCCCGGGGAGCGATGCGATTGGATTCGTGGAACTCTTCCGGTCGGCAGCTCTCATGCGCGGATTCGATCCAGCCGTCCGTGCGAACTGGTCGAGCGACCCCGGCAGCGACAGCCCTCGCCGCAGTCCCCACCCGCCGCAGTCCCCACCCGCTTCACACCCGACGTGTCCCCACCCCCACCTTCCACCACCCCCACCCACACCCGCCGTTGGTCGTTTATCCGAATGCCCCTCCTCCTGGTGACCGAAGACTGAGAATGTCGCCGGCGAATGCGCGGAATGTGGTCTTGGCGGGGAGAGTCTCTTCGAGGTTGTCGCGAATGAGGAGGTTGATCCCCGGTTGGCCGTCGGCACCGCCGGCGAGGCCGGCGGGTGCGTGTTCGCGTCGTTCGGAGAGCAGACTGATGTCGGCGTCGGTGAGGAGCAGCAGGTCCTTGCGAACGCCGTTGCCGCCGGGGTGTCGGCCGTGGCCGCCGGTGCCGGGCCGGATCGCATAACGCAGGATTCGGAACGGGTAGGCGTGCTCGAGCGCTTCGATGGGGGTGTTGAGCGAATTGGTCATGTGGGAGTGGACGCCGGAGAGGCCGTCGGCGTGGGGTGCGCCGCCGGTTCCGCCGCCCATGGTTTCGTAGTAGGCGAATGGGTTGCCGGAGCGCGGATCGGTCCCGCCGATGGCGAGGTTGTTCATCGTACCTTGAGATTGAGCCGGCACGAGTTGGGGCAGTGCGTGGGCGAAGGCGAGGAACAGGACATCGGTGATGCGCTGCGAGGTTTCGACGTTGCCCGCGGCGACGCTCGCGGGTGGCTCGGCCGCTACGAGGCTCGCGGGCGGAAGGATGAGACGAAGCGCTGTCATCTCGCCGCCACCCGCGGGGAGGGGTTGGCCGAGGAGCGCCTCGACGATGCAACGCAGGACGTAGCGCGCGGCGGAACTCGTGATGGCGGCGACGGCGTTGACGCCGCCCTGTGCCTGTGGCGCGGTTCCGGTGAAGTCGGCGAGGACGGAGTCCTGCTCGACAGTGATGCGGACGCGGATCTTCAAAGGCCCGGACCCGAAGCCGTCGGAGTCGAGAACGTCCTCGGCGGCGTAGACGCCATCGGGAATGCGTGCGATGCCTTCGCGCAGCAGACGATCCGCGTAATCGATGAGAGAGGCCATCGAACGGCGGATTCCGGCGAGGCCACGGACGAGGGCAACGTCGCGGAAACGTCGCTCACCGGTGACGAGCGCAGCCAGCTGGGCGGCGAGATCGCCATCACGTTCTTCGGGCGTTCGCACGTTGGCGAGCAGAATGCGCCACACGTCATCGACGCGGCGGCCGCGTGCCATGAGGCGAACGGGCGGCAGACGCAGGCCTTCCTGATAGATCTCGCGCGCGAGCGGCATCGAACCTGCTGCCATGCCACCGACATCCGAGTGATGCGCGCGGACGGCGAGCCAGGCCAGCGGCGAACGTGGCCCGTGGACAGCCGAAACCAGTGTGATGTCCGGAAGGTGGGTTCCGCCCTGAAACGGATCGTTCAACAGGATGACGTCACCGCGGCCGAGACTCGGGAACGCGGCGCGGGCAGCGGCCACACTCATGGGGAGAGCACCGAGATGGACCGGCATATGATCGCCCATGGCAACGACACGGCCACGCGCATCGAAGAGCGCGCAGGAATAGTCGCGGCGCTCCTTGATGTTGGGTGAGAAAGCGGATCGGCGCAGCGCTGCGCCCATCTCTTCGGTGAGCGCAGTGAAGAGCTGACGATCGATCTCGAGGCGCACCGGATCAGCGGCGGTCCGTGCTCTTTTCACGAGCGATGCCCGCAGTTAATTTGTTCAGCTTCACAGGAGGCGCGCCCCGTCTGCCAAACGCGGGGCTGCGAAGCGAACCGGAAGGAGGAGGAGTTGGCAAGAAAGAGAAGCGGCGGCAGACGTACGAAGCGGGAAGCGAGCACGTTCGATCGTGCCCGTGATGAGCTGTTCAGCGCGATCCGCCAGTGCGGCGTCATTGAAGCAGATCAGGGTGAGCGCGAGGAATGGATGACGGAGACGCTCGGTTTCATGTCGGAGCGGCATCCGGAGTTGACGCCTCCGGAACTCGATCAACTGAGGGTCACTGGATTGCGATTCTGCGGCCCCGTGATCCCGCACGGCAAGGAACATACGGCGATTACGCTGGAGGATGCAAACGCCGCGTGAGCGGCGTGAACGCCCCTCACCACAGTTCGAGATCCCGGACAGCGCGACCGATCGAATGGCTCGCGCACAGAATGGAAAACATCCCCGCACAGACCGCACGGCGTGAATCGCGCAATCCTGCTCATCGATGATGACGCAGCGGTGTTGTCGCTGCTGGGCAGCTTCTTCGAGCAGCGGGACTGGCTGGTGATGCGCGCAACAGACACGGCCGGTGCCGCGGTGCTGTACGAGCGGGAGCGCCCGGATGTCGTGGTCCTGGATCTCGAGTTGCCGGGGATGAGCGGGCTCCTCGAACGAGCCGTGCTTCGAGCGGCCGGCGCTGACGAAGTGCTCGAGTCCCACCTTCCGGTGGAAATCTCGGCGGGCCCGAGCGCAACGGGCGTGGCCGGCGGTGGTCTGGCGCTGGAAGCGGTCGAGCGGGCCCACATCGCGGAGATGCTTGCACAGCATGGCGGGAATCGGACGAGAACGGCGAGGTCGCTGGGGATCTCGCGAGCGACGTTGTACGCGAAGCTGGCGAGGTACGGCCTCGGCGAGATCGGGTGGTCGCGCCCGATCCGGCCGTCGGATCCGTCCAAGTAACTCCCCTGAACGAATATGTGGCGATCCGGCCGGACTGCCACTATAATGGCGCGGCTCAAAGAGGTACCCCCAAGTGGCGCCAGTTCCGGGCCGCGTGCGGCGGCCAACGGGATTCATCGGTTGCCCGAGAGGGCCGCGATGTCGGACGCATGCGGAAGGGCGCGATCGTCAGCCGGGAACCCGTTCGGATTCATGTACCGAAGGGTCTGGCAGCCCAGGAGGTGAAACATGGCCGCAAAGGCCAGATCGAAGACAGCCACAACCAGTTCCAAAAAGAAGAGAAGCACCAGCAAGCCCGCGAAACCGGCGGGTAAGAAGAAGCCTGTGCCGAAGAAGTCGACCGCGAAAGCAAAGAAAGCGGCGAAGAGGCCGGCCGCAAGGAAAGCGGCCGCAGTCAAGAAGCCCGGTCGCACGGGTCGTGGCGTAGCGCCGAAGAAGAAAGCGCCGTCAAAGGCAAAGCCGGCGCGTCGTCAGCCAGCCGGTCGAAAGACCGCGCCAAAAAAGACGGCAGCGAAGCCGGCGAAGAAGCCTGTCCGGAAAGCGGCACCTGCCAAGGCGGCCGGTCGTAAGGCCGCGGTGAAGAAGGCGCCGGTTCGCAAGGCGACCACGGCAAAGCCGGCTCGCAAGACGCCGGTCAAGCAGGCAGCAGCCACGCGCACGCCCGCAGCGAAGCCGACTCGACCCGCAGCGCCGCCAGGGAAGCCGGTCGTCGCCGCGGAAGTCGCGGACCGCCCGAAGGCGGCACGGGCCCGGCCCAAGCCGGATGAAACGGCCCGTCCGGCCCGGACCAGAGACGGCAAGAAAGGGCCGGCCGAGGTCGAAGCCTCAGGCACATCGACGGCGACGGGACCGGCCCCGAAGGGGAAGGCCGAGCGGGCGGCGACTCTCGTTCCGCCACGCAAGCCGGGCCGGCGCCGGAGGCCTCGTTTCGATGAAGACGATGTCGAGGACGATCAGGGCGAGGACGAGTCCTACGACGAGGGCGAGGACGATGGCCTCGAAATGTTTGACGAGGACGGTGAGTCGTTCGGCCTGGCGCCGAGCATCCCCCTGGTTCGGCGGAGAAAGAAGAAGAAGAAGGCCCGGCCCGGAGCCGCCGGCAAGAAGGGACGCAGGCTGAAGCTCAAGCGGCGGCGGCGCTCGGGGCGTGTGCGGCCATCGCCCCCGCTTCAGAAAACCGATCCGCTCGGCGCCTATCTCGCCGGCGAAATGGTGCCGTGTCCGGTCGGTTGCGGCGGTTTCTCGGAGGTCGTCCGGGTCGGCAGCCTCGAAAGCCGCGCTGGTGAGGTCTGGTTCGAATGCCTGAGTTGTGCTCAGCGCAGGGCGTTCGAAATTCCGAAAGCGACAAAGGCCGAGAACGCGGCCGTGAGCGAGACTGCCGAAACCGATGGCAGAGAGCCGGTCTGTCCGCGGCATCAGCGGCCAGTCCAGCTCCGGCGGCGAGGCCGGCAATTCGTTTGTCCGGCCTGTGGCGTGGTCTTTCTCTGAGCCAGGACCTGCGATCAGCCGGCGATGGTGAGCCTGCGGGATCCTGCGCGGACGGACCATCGCCCGATCTCGTGAAATGTGCGCCCGGCCGTCATGGACGGCCGGGCGCATTCGTCAACGCTCGTCCTCCACTCGGTGCGCGCCTCGTTTCCGCGCGCTGCCCTCGAGTCTCGCCATGACGCGACGGGCGACGATCGAGGCACGCGGCTCGACCAGGTCGACCGAATCCAGGTAGATCTCGAGTGCGCGATCCAGTGGAATCTCCTCTCCCACCGCATCGAAGAGGTCGAGCGCGTTCCGGACGTGCGTTTCGTTGAGTTCCTCTTCGGCGCGAGCCAGCGCGATCACCAGTCGCCGTTTCCCGGCATTGCTGAGTTGCCGGCGCTTCCACCAACGCAACAAGACTCCTCCATTCTGGAGCCGGAATCGCCCTCGACAGCTCCGCAGCGCCTCGGAGTCCATGCCGCTGGCGCGATGTTCCGGTCGGAATGAAGTTGTGCGCGAATCGGTGCGGGCGGCAAGCGAGCGGCGCGACCACAAGATGTAGGGGTGGATTGCACGCATCGTGCGCATTACATTGTGCCAACCTGCCGAGCGACGCTGATCTTGAAAACGAACGCCAACGCGTGGAGGTCAACCGGATGGCCGACCCGCTGCTGAGTTCCGATGAGTACGATGAACGTGCGCACCGGCTCTATGACGATGGCGAGTACGAATCCGCCCTCCTGACTCTGCGAGAAGGACTTCGCTACTATCCTCACTCGGTGGACCTGTACGTCGGCCTCGGCTACACGCAGCTGGCTCGGGAGGAGTACATCTGGGCGAAGCAGGCGTTCGAGCGGGGCCTGGTCCTGGATCCCCGCCACGAAGACGCGCTCGCCGGATTAGGCGAGTCACTGCTCTGGTTCGGCCGGACGGCGGAGGCGCTCGAGCTGTTCAAGCGAGCGAGAGACAACGGTGGCGACGATCTCGAGTTGCTGATGTCGATTGGCCGTGCGTTGTACCGTGAGAAACTGTACGATCGCGCGCACCAGGTGTTCGAGGACGCCACGGCGATGCATGCGGACAGCGCCGAGGCGGCAGCCGCTCTCGGGTACACACTGCATCGGCTCGGGGATGAGAGTGCGTCCCGGCGGCAGTTGCGGCGCGCACTGCATCTCGATCCGCGGCACCACGAAGCGCGCGTGTATCTTGGACACATGTTGTACGATCGTGGCGATTGGGCAGGTGCGCTGCGGGAATACGAGCGAGTCCCGGGTCCGGATCACTGGGATTTTCTGGCGGTGCGCCGGACCGTCGAGTTGAGGCGGGCGCTGTTCGGGGCGGCAGAGAATGCGCCCGAACTCGAAGTCTGGCAGGCGAGGCTGGTGGAATTGACGGCGGAAGTCGATGATGTCGATCTGCTTCTGGCCGAACTGAGCGGCGGCGAGGCGGAGGCGGCGCGCGAACACCGGATCCGCCTGCCGACAGGCGATGCCGTGAGCGGAACGTGGTACGAGATCGTGAAGCAGCTGCGCGATACGGGCGGGATGACGAGCGAGAGCGTGGCCGAGTTCATGCGCCGGCGTTCGGAGGAGGAGCGGCCGCGGGGTCTGGAACTGCCTGTCGAGGAGCCGAGGGCGTTCGTCCGGGGCGGCGAGCGTGGCGGCCTGTGGCGCATCGAGTACTGACCGTCAGGTTGGCTGACAGGCGGGGTGGAACGGAACGGGCAGTTACCGGCGCCGGCAATACTGCCGACGCTTTGGATAGAGCGGAACCGCTCGGAACTGGTCCGAGCGGTCTGTCATCGGGATGATCGGTATGAGAAGCGCGGTCAACGAGTCACACGAATCCGCTGACGACCTGGTCGAACGAGTACATGACTGCCTGACGGAGGCGATGCGCCGGACTCGACCGACCTCCGTCAATGCGCCGGTCACGGTGGCCGAGATCTACCAGGATCTCGTGCCGTATCGAGCGATCCGGTCAACGGTCGGCTTCCAGATGAATGCGGACTACGAACACACGCTGTTGCGCTTGCTTGCGGGTGAGGGCGGGTACGTGCGGCTGGAGCCGAGCGAGGCCCGTGATGAACTTCGGACCGAGCTGGATTCGCCGAATCCGAACGTTGGCCTGTTCCGGAAATTCGCGGCGTGCGACGTGTTCGTCACACCCGGGCGGAACGCAGCCGCGGAAGGCAATCTCGAGACGATGCGGCCCAGCGACACCCGACACGGTGGGACGCCGGCCTCGACGAGCAGGAAGGACGCGGCCGACGCGCGGAAATCGGAGCCGACGGCAGAGCCGTTCGCCTCCGGGACGCTGCACCGCGAACCGGACTGGCAGGTCGAGGACATCGCTTGGACCGATCCCGAGCCCGAACTCTGGTCGGAGTCGCACCCTGACCTGTTGCTGGAGGAGGAGGTCGAGGCAGCCGATCCTGTGGTTGAACCTGCGAGCAAGGCCGCAGGCGCGGCCGCCGAGCCAGCCCCACCGACGGGAGCACCTCCGATGTACGAATCGAAGACCAAGCCGGCGACCGCCGCATCATCCGGTCAATCGTGCGTTTTCTGTAGTTCGGCGTTGCCCGCAGGTCGAAAGATTCGATTCTGCCCATTCTGCGGCCTGGACCAGACGTTGACTCCGTGCCGGCATTGTCGTGAGCCTCTCGAATCGACATGGAAGTACTGCATCGCGTGCGGTACGACGCGAGCCTGATGCGGTCATCAGCTCTCGCGGTCCGCGTGTGTCGCCACCATGCGGACCGGCCACCGTGCGCGCCCGGCCTTCTGCGACGGCCGTCCGCCGGCGGCTTGACGCTTTTCATCGCCCGATTCTATCTTCGCAACCCGATCGACCGGGGCGGGCGGGCGCGCCCGGGCGGGTAGCTGACTCCCGCACACAGGAGGCGAGCGAGATGGGACGGAACAAGGCCGCGGTCGTGTGCGCGGTGGCAATGTTCGCAATGGTGGCATGTGGTGGCGGATCTGACGCAGCGCCGGACGCAGCTCCGCCCGCCGACACCGGGGCCGCGCCTGCGGTCGCTGAGCCGGCCGGCGGGATGGCAGTGCAATTGCCCGAGGGCGTGACGCAGGCGATGGTTGACGAGGGCAGGACGGTGTTCGAAGGTGCGGGCGGATGCACGGCGTGCCATGGTGCGAATGCCGAGGGTACTGCACTCGCGCCCAACCTGACGGACGCCGAGTGGCTGAACATTCCGAGCAAGGATTACGAGGCGATGGTCGGCATCGTGACGAACGGGGTTCCGCAGCCGGTTCAGTTCCCGAGTCCGATGCTGCCAAAAGCAGGGACGCAGATCACGGACGACCAGGTGCGCGCGGTCGCGGCGTACGTCTATACGCTGAGCAACTGAACCGTTCGGCGGATTGAGGTCGCGTCGGCGCTCCCCTCGATGGGGCGCGCCGGCGCGATTGTTTTCGATGTCAACTGGCCGGGTGCGCTGAACGGTCCGTATACTCCGCGCCATGCTCAGGATTGCCATGATCCCCGGCGATGGGATCGGCGTCGAGGTGACGCGTGAGGCCGTCAAGGTTCTCGATGCGTTGAGGGCGCACGCCGGGCTTTCTGTCGCCGTGCAATCGCACGACTTCGGGGCGGAACGCTACCTCCGCACGGGGACCGCGATCACCGATGCCGAGATGGATGCCCTGGGTCGCGATCATGATGCGATCTTCCTCGGCGCGATCGGCGATCCGCGTGTGCCGGACAGTGCTCACGCGAGGGCGATCCTTCTCGGCATCCGCTTTCATTTCGATCTCTTCATCAATCTGCGCCCGGTCCGGCTGTACGACGAACGGCTGTCGCCCCTCAAGAACATGTCGGCCGGCGACATCGACCTGGTCGTGTTCCGCGAGAATACGGAAGGCCCGTACGTGGGCATGGGCGGGACCCTTCGCAAGGGGACCGCATACGAGATCGCCATCGAGGAAGATATCAATACGCGGCGGGGTGTCGAACGCCTCATTGTCGCCGCGTTCGAGTACGCCCGCGAGAATGGTCGCCGGCGTGTGACATTGACGGACAAGGCGAATGCGATGCCGAACACAGGTGGTCTGTGGCGTCGCACGTTCGCGGAGATCGGCGCCGGTTACACCGACATCGAGCGCGAAGCCATCTATGCCGATGCGCTCGCGCTCGATCTGGTCCGGCGCCCGTCGCGCTACGACCTGATCGTTGCACCAAACCTGTTCGGCGATCTGTTGAGCGATCTGACCGCCGCCCTCGTCGGCGGGCTCGGTGTAGCGCCATCGGCGAACCTGCACCCGGGGCGGCCAGGCCTCTACGAGCCGGTTCACGGATCCGCTCCCGACATCGCGGGCACCGGGCGCGCCAATCCGATTGCTGCGATCCTGACCATCGGCCTCATGCTTGCGCACTCGGGGCATCAGGTGCATGCGGACCGCATCGACGCGGCCGTCCAGACCGTGCTTCGCAAGGGACTCACCACGCCCGACCTCGGCGGGACGCTCACCACGGAACAGGTGGGCGACCGCATCTGCGAGGCGATCGAGAACGCGTAGGTACCGGTTCAAGCAACGTCTACGGGCGCGGCGGCGGCGTTCCCGCGTGGGTCGAATCGGGGTAGAAACGGAGGGCTGGTCCGGTGGGGCAGTGGCCGAGGCGATGCTCGGGGTGGGTCCGGGCCTTCATTCACGGGAATCCTGATCATATACAGGGAAGGGTGGAACGGAAGGGCAATGGAAGACATCGTTTTTCTGGCGGGCAGACGGACGCCGTTCGGGGCGTTTGGCGGAACGCTCAAGGGATTCAGTGCGACGGACCTTGGAGTGCACGCCGCGCGCTCGGCGCTGGAGAGTGCAGACGTGGCGCCGGAATCGGTCGAGCACGTGATTTTCGGCAACGCGTTGCAGACTTCGAGTGATGCGATCTACCTGGCACGGCATGTCGGCCTGCGTGCAGGTGTCCCGATCGAGACGCCGGCGCTCACGCTGAACCGGCTGTGCGGATCGGGCTTTCAGGCGATCGTGAGCGGGGCGCAGGAGATTCTGCTGGGCGATGCGGACGTCGTGCTGGCCGGCGGCTCGGAGTCGATGAGCCAGGCGCCGCACGTAATCCGGGGTGCACGGTGGGGCGCGTTGCGGTTGGGTGATGCAGGTGGTTTCATGGAGGACCTGCTGTGGACGGCGCTCACCGATTCACAGTGCGCTCTGTCAATGGCACAGACGGCGGAGAAACTGGCCGAACAGTACGGCGTGACGCGAGAGGTCGCGGATGAGGTCGCGCTTCGCTCGCAGAAGCGGGCCAAGGCGGCGTGGGATGCGTGCCGGTTCGAAGTCGAGGTCGCGCCCATTCCGGTGAAGACGCGCAGGGGTGAGGAGCTGTTCAACACCGACGAGCACATGCGGCCGGACACGACGGCCGAAGGACTGGCCGCACTCCGCCCGTACTTCAAGAAGGACGGTCTCGTGACGGCGGGCAACGCGAGCGGCATCGGTGATGGCGCGGCAGCTGTCGTGCTGGCGAGTGCGGCGTGGGCGAAGAACAACGGGCATCCGCCGATTGGCCGGCTGGTATCGTGGGGCGTCGTCGGCGTGCCGCCGGATATCATGGGGATCGGACCCGCGCCCGCATCGCGGAAAGCACTTCAGAAAGCGAATCTGAAACTCGAGGACATGGATCTCGTCGAGATCAACGAAGCCTTTGCCCCGCAGTTCGCAGCTGTGGCAAAGGAACTCGGGCTCGATGCAGCGAAGACCAACGTGAACGGCGGCGCGATCGCGATGACGCATCCGTTGGCGGCCTCGGGCGCGCGGATCACGATTCATCTATTGCACGAGCTGCGGCGGCGAGGCGGCCGCTATGGCCTTGGCAGTGCCTGTGTCGGTGGCGGACAGGGAATGGCGGTCGTCGTGGAGGCTTTCTCATGATCGAACTTCTGATCGGGGCGGGTGCGGTAGGTTTCACTGCAATCCTGTCGAGCCTGCGTGTACTGCGCGAGTACGAGCGCGGCGTCGTATTCCGGTTGGGCCGTCTCACGGCTGCGCGCGGACCGGGCCTCATCGCCATGATCCCGTTCGGCATCGAACGCATGGTCAAGGTGCCGCTCCGCATTGTGGCAATGGACATCCCGCCTCAGGACGTGATCACGCGCGACAACGTGTCCATCAAGGTGAACGCAGTCGTCTATTTCCGGGTGAGCGATCCGGTCAAGGCAATCATCGTAATCCAGGACTACCTGTTCGCCACCAGCCAGCTTGCGCAGACCACGCTGCGCAGTGTCGTCGGGCAGGCGGAAATGGATCAGCTCCTTGCCGAGCGCGAGCATTTCAACGACATCGTCCGGCGCATCATCGATGAAGGGACGGACGCGTGGGGGATCGAGGTGACGGCTGTCGAGATCAAGGACATCGATCTGCCGCAGGAGATGCGGCGCGCAATGGCGCGGCAGGCCGAAGCCGAACGCGAGCGGCGCGCGAAGGTGATCAATGCGGAAGGTGAGCTCCAGGCGTCCGAGAAACTCGCGCTCGCCGCGAGCGTGATTCAGAAAGAGCCGGTCGCCATCCAGTTGCGGTACCTACAGACAGTATCGGAGATCGCGACGGAGAACAATTCGACGACGCTGTTCCCGATTCCGATTGACCTGTTCCGCCCGTTCATCGATCGCGTGACGGGCGCGCGTTCGGAAGCCAGCGCGCAGGCGCCGGCCGAGAAGAGCAGTCAGACCGAACCGGCCGCACTGCCTGCGCCGACCGTGCCGCAGCCGGCCGTCGAGCGGGGCGCCGCCGGTGAACGCGAGCCGGTCCGTAGCAGGCGCAACGAATGAACGCGCGCGTCAGCAGATCAGCTGAGGTCGACGGAGCGTGACGGACGAGCAGACCCCGCGGAGCGGAGCCGAAGTCAAAGGGCAAGCCCGCAAACCGGCGCCCGCAGGAACTGGTGCGAAACCCGACGAGACGCGGGCCATCACTCGTCGCGATTTCGAGGCCGTGATTCGCCGCGCCGCAGAACTGTCCGCCAACGAGGCCGAGGAAGGCGCGGAGGAGACGCTTTCCGAGGACGAGGTCGTGCGCATCGCAGCCGAACTCGGGCTTCCCATGCACAACGTCCGTCGCGCGCTTTACGAACTGCCGGAAACCGAAGGCGCCGCCGCAACTGCCGACAGCTGGTTCGGACCCACCATGCTGACCGCAACGCGCGTCGTACCGGCTCACGCCGATGTCATGCGGCGGCGACTCGAAGATTACCTCACAACCCGCGAATACTTGCAGGTCGTCCGCCATCGAGAGGGCCGCATGGTTCTGATGCCGGCCGAAGATGCCATCTCACAGGTCGCGCGCGGGCTGCTGCGACCGAGCCGCCGCTTTCACCTTGCGCGGGCCCGCCGCGTAGTCATGGGCGTTCGCCCGCTCGACGATACGAAAGCCCACGTCCAGATCGTCACCGACATGGGCGACCAGCGTAAGACGGCTGTGCGGACTGGCGCCTTTTTCGGAATCACGGGCGGCCTCGTCGCGGGCGGTGTCGGCGCTGCCCTTGCAAGCACGATCGGTCTGCCGCCGATCGCTGAATCCGCTGTTCAGATCGCCGCCTTCGCGACCGGCTTCGGCGGAACCCTCGCCGGCGCCATTGCAGCCACCCGCGCCGCGTTCCGCTCCAAGCTCAGGGCCGCCCGCGTCGAATTGGAAGGACTGCTCGACCGCGCCGAAACCAGCGACCGCCTCGACCCGCCAGCCGCCCCATGGCAACGGCGGCTTCAGAAACGTTTCCTCGGAAACTGACAATCACAGGATCAGCCAGGGAGCGCACCTTCAAATGAACCCGATCCGCAGGGTCGCAGTCCTCGGCTGCGGCCTGATGGGCAGTGGCATCGCCGAAGTCAGCGCAAAAGCAGGTTATGAAACGCGCGTCCGCGAAATCGATGATGCGCTCGCCGCAAAAGGACGCGCCGCCATCGAGAAGAGCCTCGGCCGCGCTGTCGACAAAGGCAAGCTCGATGCGGTCGCGCGCGACGAGACGCTCGCTCGCATACACATGACGACCCGCCTCGAAGACCTCGCCGACTCCGACATCATCGTCGAAGCCGTGACCGAAGACCTCGACGTCAAGAGCGAGATGTTTCGAACACTCGACCCGATCTGTGGACCCGATACCCTCTTCGCCAGCAACACGAGTTCGCTCACCATCGCCGACATGGCCGCAAAGACGAATCGCCCCGATCGCTTCGTCGGCCTGCATTTCTTCAATCCCGTCCCCGTCATGAAGCTCGTCGAAGTCGTGCGCTCGATCGCGACGAGCCCGGAAACGTTCCAGCGTGCGATGGAGTTCGCTCGCTCGATCGACAAGGTCCCCGTCGAAGCAAAGGATACGTCCGGCTTCATCGTGAACCGGCTGCTGGTCCCATACATGCTCGACGCCATTCGCGGCCTCGAACAGGGCCTCGCCTCCATCGAAGACATCGACAGGAGCATGACCCTCGGCACAGGCTACCCGATGGGCCCCTTCACGCTCTGCGACTTCGTCGGCATCGACACTCTCTACTTCATCTCCGAAATCATGTTCGACGAGTTCCGTGAACCACGCTTCGCACCGCCGCCCCTGCTCAAACGCATGGTCACCATGGGGTACCACGGCCGCAAGACAAAGAAGGGATTCTATGATTACGGTGGTGAGAGGCCGGTTGCAGTGGAGAATCTCGTTTGAACGGACAACGGCGTTTCTGGGGCTGGTTTCTGGGGCTGGTTTCTTGTTGGAACAGATATTGAGATCTTGCGTCGCGTGACGCGGGCCGGCGGGAACCGGGCGGCGCACGCCACCACGGACGCTGGCGGCGCACGCAGCGCTGTGCATGTTGCGTTTCCGCGAACCGCGGGGCGAACGCACCACGGACGCTGCCCGACGCACGCAGGCGCTGCGCGTGTTGCGTTTCCGCGAACCGCGGGGCGAACGCGCCACGGACGCCTGCCCGACGCCGGCGTGTGGTGATTCTACCGCGAATCCCGCGGTCAACGCCCAACGGACGCCTGCGCGACGCCGACGTGTGTCGCCGGTTTCGCGAATCGCGCCGTCAACGTGCCACGCGCAACGCCGTACCCCGCCGTACCAATCCGTTCAACAAGAAACCAGCCCCAGAAACCAGCCCCAGAAACGCCGTTCATACCGGCAGGAAATAGAAAGTAATCCCCAGGATGAGATAGACTGCGAGCAACTGCACGCCCTCCATCCAGTGGGATTCGCCGTCCTGGGCAATGAGCGCCATGATGCCGACGGCGATGGTGACGGCGACGACCTCGAAGGTCGTGAAGATGAGGTCCATCGGCTGCGGGCCGACGAAGTAACTGAGGAATACGAGGAGGGGTGCAACGAAAAGGGCGATCTGGATCGAGGAACCGACGGCGATGTTGATGGCGATGTCCATCTTGTTCTTGCCGGCCATGAGGATGGCGGTCGAGTGTTCGGCGGCGTTGCCGATGATGGCGACGAGGATGACGCCGACGAAGACCTCGTTCATCTGGAAGGCATCGGCTGCTGCCTCGACGGCGCCGACGAGGGCCTCGCTCATGATGGCGATACCGGCGGTCGAGGCGAGCAGCAGGAGCAGGGCGCCGCGGGTGGTTCCGTGCGTGACGCCTTCGGCAACGGCTTCGGCCTCGGCACCGGTGTACAGGTGGCGGTGCGTTCGCAGTGTGAAGAACAGACTCGCAACGTATGTCACCATCAGCACGACGGAGATCTCGAGACTCAGCATGCCCTCGGGTGCAGCTTCGTTGTCGCCGGCAATCATGTGGAAGATGGCGGGCACGACAAGACCGATCCCGCTGAGCACGAGCATCGTGGCGCCGAGTGAAGCGGCAGTGCGGTTGAACTTCTGAGCTTCGAAGCGGATCCCACCCCAGAGAGCGCTCAATCCGAAGACGAGCAGGATGTTGCCGATGATGGAGCCGGTGATCGATGCCTTGACGAGGTCGTAGAGGCCGGCACGCAGCGCGACGATCGCGATGATGAGTTCGGCGGCATTGCCGAAGGTCGCGTTCAAAAGGCCGCCAACGCCTTCGCCCAATCGCTCGGCAAGCCGTTCCGTGGCCCGGCCCATGAGCGCGGCCAGCGGCACGATCGCGATCGCCGATGTGACGAAGAGCGGCATCCCGCCGGTATGAAGGACGAACTCCATGACGAGCGTGATCGGCACGAAGACGAGCAGGGCCAGCAACCACCACTCCCCCTTGCCACCGGATGCCGCCACTCGTTCACTCCTGTCGTGGGGATTGTCGCGCACCGGGCGGAGAGGCTAGCCGGAAGAACGCGACGATGTCAAACCGTGAAACGCCGGTCGTTTCCGTTCCAGCAGCCCCAGCAATCAGCCCCGGCAACCATCCCCCGAAACCAGCCCCGACAACCAGCCCCTGAAACCGGCCCCAGAAACGCCGTTCCAGTTCACGGCAGTTCGCCTTCGCGGTGCAGCTCATGTGAGTAGCGTCGATACTCGGCGGGATTTCTGAGGTAGTCCTCGACCCAGATCTCGAAGGGCGGCAGGGGCAGCCGTCGCTCGATGTCCTGGACCACGCTCATTGCGAGTTGGAACCGATCGCGCGAATGGAAATCGATTCGCCTGCCCTCGAGGCGGATCTCGACGAACTCGCGAAAATCCTCCGGATCCACCAGCGCGATCAGATGCGCGACCTGATCGAGCCGGTACGATTCGTAGAGACGCCGCAATTCCTTCAACGTCGGCGTTGGTTCACCACCGCTGCCGCGCCATTGCGCCGGGTGCATCGCATTCTCCGCCGAACGCCGGCCGAGCATCTCGCGGAACCAACGCTTCATGTCCGGTGATGGACCTCGCCGGCGCTCGATCGTGGTCAGCGCGGAATCCAGCAGCGCCACCACCAGCGGACGGCCCAGTCCTCGCGCGCGACCGTCCACCTCCGGTTCCGTCTCCTCGACGAACAGATCCGCCGTCCTCGCCTCCCCCGCCTGTTCCGTCGCCGAGCGGTACGCGAAATAGCCGCGCCAGTACCCGTCATCTGCACGCTGATACGTGACCAGGAAGGCGGTCCAACGCACACCCTCCCGCTCCAGAAAACAAAACGAGCGACAGCGTGACCGCGTCACACCTTCGCCCGGATCGAACGCTCCAAGCTGCGTCCGCTTTGCTTCACCTTCTCGGATCGGCGCGTCCACCCACGTTCTTCCGTCCCGGTCGAGCGGAGGGAAATCTGCGGCGACTCGAGACGGCTCTCGATGATGTAGATCGGGGGTCGTGCCCGCTTCCTACGACCCCCGCCATGCCTACCACGCTACTGCTCCGAATCACCCTTCGTCAAGCCGTTCACCTGCTTTCGAGCCCGCATCGCCAGGATCCTTCACAACCACGTTTTTTCCGAATAATGCAGTGCGCGAGATCTCCATTTTCACACAATATCAGTCGCCGAACGCTCGATCCGGCGACCGTTTCCGCAATGTAAACCGAGCGTTTCGCGAAATCACAAACGTGTTGCATTCCGATCACGGCAGAATCCGGAGCGATCGCGTAACTTCATGTATTTCAATGTCATCCGTGTAACGATTTGCGCGCGTTGCGGTTACGGAGATGCTTGACGACGCGCCGGACTCCGCCTATCTTGGGCGCCGCTTGCAAAGGGGAGCCCGAGCTGCGATGCGGTCGCCGCAGCCAATGCGCCAAACTCGCGAACTCACATCACAATCCGGGGGTCGCAAAAGCGAAACCTATGTGGGAAACGTGTGCCGTGGACTTGCAAGTCAGGCTGCCGCGACCGGTGGCCGACGAAGTGGCAGAAGTGCAGAAGCGCGATCCCGATTTCCTGAGTCGCATGGTCCTCTACGCGGTGACGCGCCGCACCATCTACGACCACCTCGCGGCCCAGAGAAACGAAGAGACATCGGCGCAACCTCCGCCTTGACGGTCATCATCGCCGGGACGTACCGTTGTGCACGATGGGCAGGCGAGCGCCGTGGCGCGCGGTCCGAGCGGTGGAACCGCGCGTGACGGTGCTGAAACCGGCACCTGGAGAACGTCATAGTCGAACGCCGGGACGAATACAAAGAAGGTGTTGCCCATCCCGGGGATCGGGTCCTGCGAGCGAAATACCTCGATTGGTGTTCCGCTCGCCTTGCGGAGCGTTTTCTGCGCCTGACCCCCGAACAGATTTATGTACTGGCACAGAGGGCGTCGCACGCGTCATCCGTCGCGGGCGACGTTTCTGCATCCACGGACGCGGTCGATGCAGCCGAGTCGTTCCGGTCGATCGTCCAACAGGTGACGGAAGTCCTTGCTTCGACGTTACCGCTGCCGTCCTTCGATGAATGGGTGACCGGCTACCGTGAAGCGCCGGATCGTTACGAGCGGGAACTTCTGGGGTTCTGGAAGGACGCGCAGTAGGATCAGCGGGTCGTGTGGCCGGATGGTTACGAGCGGGAACTACCGGGGGTCTGGAAGGACGCGCAGGATCAGCGGGTCGTGTGGCCGGGCCGGTAACGACGAAGTATCGGTTCGCGCGGGGTCAGTGGTCGGAGTTGGCGACGCGCGTGAGGTGCCACCAGGTCGCGATCATGGCCGAGAGGCCGGCGGCGAGGAGGAGGATCCCGACGAGGGTCCAGGCGAGGCCCCAGTCGGCGCGATCATTGGCATAGCCGCGGATCCCACTCCAGAGCGATGTCACGGCCATGACGAGCCACAGGATGCCGACACCAAAGCCGGCTCCGAGTGCAACGGTGTTGGTTGGACCGCTCGCCATGCGATTCCTCGTTGAGCAAAGAGCGCGGCAAATATAGAGGCCGGCGGGGTCGCGGCAAGGGTTGGCAGCGGACCGCGCGCGGCACGTTCGGGCCATCTGGCGCATATTGAATCGGGGCCGGGCGGGCCGACGGACGACGAAGATGGAAGACGAAGGGGAGAGCGATGATCAGACTTGCACGCCTGCCGGAAGGCACGCGAGTTCGTATTCAACAGGGGAATCTGCCTCTCGGGCCGGGCGTGTTGGGCCGCACGGGCACGGTTGTTTTCGCGAGTGACTACACGGTCGAGCGACTGGGTGTGCAGCTCGATGGCGAATCGGTTCTGCGCATGTTCGTGCCGGAGGAACTCGAAGTGATCGCGGAACGGCCGCTCCCGCCAGAGCGCGAGGCGGCAAAGTTGTTGCGCGCGTTGCCGTAGGTCAGATCAAGGCTGCACTTCGCGCGCGCGCCACAAGCGTATCGCGCTGGCATGAATCGGGTAGTGGCTGTACGTATCGAGGCGAAGTCGACGACGGAAGCGTGTCCCGGCCGTGAACAGCTCTTCGGGGACGCTGCCGATGTATGCGACGAGGCGGTCGTGGACCTCATCGTGCTGGAGAAGAACCTGCGCGAGTGAGAGGCCTCGCCTCTTCTCCGTCATCAGCGCATTGAACGCGTCGATCCCGCCGTATTTCACCGAGTAACGGGGCGGACGTCCGCCTTCACGAATGTGTGGCAGGTGCTCCAGTGCTTCCTCTTCCCACCATGTCACGTGTGCGATGATGTCTCGCACCGACCAGTTCCCGGTGACGCCGGGCTGCAATACCTGCGATTCCGAGAGATTCGCATACGATTCCTCGAAATCCTGCCACGCCGCAGCGAGCCGTTTGAGCAGTCGATCCCTGGTCATACGGCCTGATATTCCTCTCTCGAGTCAATTCCGTTTGCATCGCCGGCATATCCGAAAATGGCTGGCCTTCGCCGGGTTGGATCGGGTAGATTCGCTGCCATGACAGCGGACGACACAGCGCTATCAGAAGGGATGCTGGACAACGGGATCGCACCCACGCGGCAGCGGAACGCTGCGGGAGGCACAGGCTCGCCGGCTGATGTTTCGGAGACGCTCACGCTTCAGCTCGCGTACCGGCCACCGTTCGACTGGTCGGGGATGATGGCGTTTCTGGGAATGCGTGCGATGCGGGGTGTTGAACGCGTGTGTGAGGACGCGTACCTCCGCACGGTTGAACTCGGCGAGCATCGCGGATGGATCCACGTCCGTCATGATATGAAGAAGCGTGTGCTGCTGGTGGAGTTCACGCATTCCCTCGCGCCTGTCCTGCCCGCGCTGTTGGGACGGCTGCGAGATCTCTTCGATCTGAGCGCACGTCCCGACGTGATCGCCGCCCACCTTTCGCGTGACGAGCGGCTGGCGGCCGGCGTTGCACGGAATCCGGGCTTGCGCGTTCCGGGCGCGTTCGACGGCTTCGAGCTGGCGCTGCGCGCGATTCTGGGACAGCAGATCACGGTGAAAGCGGCAGCCACGCTGGCAGGTCGACTGGTCGAGGCGTTCGGCGAGCCCATTGCGACACCTCACCCCGGGCTGACCCGGCTGTGCCCCACGGCGGAGCGAGTGGCGGCCGCGGACGTCGAGGTGATCGGATCGCTCGGCATCGTACGGGCGCGCTCACAGTGCATGGTTGGCCTGGCTGGCGAAGTTGCGGCGGGCCGCCTGCGGTTGGAAGCGGGCGGCGATGCCGAAGCCACGGTCGACAAGCTCATCGGTCTGCCGGGCATCGGGCCGTGGACGGCGCAGTACATCGCGATGCGGGCCCTTCGTTGGCCGGACGCCTTTCCGAAGGAGGATGTCGCGCTGAGGAACCGTCTTGGCGGGGTGAGCCCGTCCGTCGCAGAGAAGTTGTCGCAGCCGTGGCGACCGTGGCGCAGCTATGCGACGCTGCACCTCTGGCACAGCCCGCCACGACCAGCGGTCCGATCATGATTGGCGGTCACGGCCGCACAGGGCTCAGAACGGAAGGTCGTCGTCATCCGGTTCGAAGGGTGAACCTGCCGGCGAGGAAGTGGCCGGCTGGCGGCTGCGCCGGGGTCCTGACCCCTCGAATTCGCCGCCAGTCGAGGGACCGGCCGAACCGAGCATGACCATCTCGGTGACGCGAATATCGGTGAAGTAACGGACGTTGCCGTTGTCTTCGGACTGAGAGTACTCGATGCGGCCCTCGACGTAGAGGCGATCGCCCTTGTGCACGTACTGCTCGACGACGTCGGCGAGGCGATCCCAGAAGTTGAGGCGGTGCCACTCGGTCTTTTCCTGTTGCTGGCCGGCGCGATCGGTCCAGGTCCGGTTCGTGGCGAGCGATACCTTGGCGACCTTGGTACCGGAAGGGATGACGCGGATCTCGGGATCGGAACCGACGTTGCCGATGAGCATGACTTTGTTGAGCGAGCGACTCATGACGCGACCGCCTTTCCGTGAACGACGTTTCGCCAACGCAGTTGAAGATCGCACGGGGGACCGACAACGCGCGCGCGGCGTTCCTGTGGCAAAGTTAGGGCAGAAGCGGAGTCCCGTCCATGGCAGAGCGAAGCGTCGAAATGCGCGTTCTGGTTACGAGCGAGCGGCTGTCGCGGTCGAGGCGGCTTCGCGATACGCCTTCTGGAGCTGTCTCGCGATGGGGCCGGTGCGTCCATCGCCCACGGGCCGGCCGTCGAGGCGAGTGATCGGCAAGACCTCGGTTGTTGTTCCGGACAGGAAAAGTTCCTCGACTTCGTCGAGCCGGTCGAGAAAGATCGGTCCTTCGCGGATTGAAATGTCGAGACTGCGTGCGAGGTCGAGCACGAACCGTCGCGTGATGCCGCCGAGGATGTAGTTGCACTCGGGATAGGTCACGAGTTCGCCGGCCAGGACGCCGAGCAGATTCGAGTG
This sequence comes from Longimicrobiales bacterium, assembly GCA_050732695.1. Lineage (GTDB taxonomy): Bacteria > Gemmatimonadota > Gemmatimonadetes > Longimicrobiales > RSA9 > JBFFZF01. Next base: position 28,193 of record JBOHRL010000121.1, read on the forward strand.
CGATCCCTCGATGAGCACTCCATCGCGGACGAAGAGGGCCTCGAACGCGCCGGCCTCCCTGGCCTGCTGATTCGCGAGTACATTCGGCAGCAGTGCGATCGACTTGATGTCGCAGCGGCCCCAGCGGGTGTCCGGTGAAGTCACGGCCGCCTGGCCCGTTTCGTATGTCTCGTCCGAATAGCGAGGATAGGGCTTCGCGGTGACGAAGACCGTGGCCGGTGTGCCCGGCGGCGGGAACGCATGGCGGCGAGGTGCTGCGCCACGCGTGATCTGGATGTAGATGATGGCGTCATCATCCTGGAGCCCGTTCTCCGCGATGAGTCGGCTGGCGATGGCCGGCAGATCATCGGGAGCCGTCGTCTCGATGCGGATGGCGGCGAGCCCTCTGCGCAGCCGCGCGTAGTGAGGATCCGCGAGAAACGGGCGGCCATCGTAAATGCGGATGACTTCGTAGATGCCATCAGCGAACAGGAATCCGCGGTCATCGACCGGGACGCGGGCTTCGGACTGATCGATGAAGTTGCCGTCGAGGTAGACGAGCATGTGCTCCTCCGTGTGATGCGCGGCAGGATAGCCGGGTCGGGCCGGGACGGAAAGTGGCAGCGGCGCGTCTTCGGGAACGCGATACTCGCTTCAGGTCGGGCCGCGGAGAAAAGTGGCAGCGGCCGGTCAGGTGCGGCTGGCGATCGAGAGGAGGCGCTGGGCGCGGTCCGGGTCGATGCCACGGCCCGCAGTTCCACCGTGGCAGAGCGCGCTGCCGACGATGGCGCCATCGACGAGCGGCAGGAGCGAACCGATGTTGTGTTCGTCGAGGCCGCTGCCGATCCAGATGCGTGCATCGGTCACCGCTTCGCGAACGGCGAGGATGCGGTCGGGCCCGGTTGGCAGACCGGTCGCCGGTCCGGACACGATGAGCGCATCGGCCCGGCCTCGCCGCCATGCATCGCGAGCAGCGGATCTGATGTCCGAGCCCGGCGGCATGAATGCGTGTTTCACTGCGACATCGGCGAGGATTGCACACCGGAGGCCGAGCCGCCGGCGCGATCGCAACGTTTCGTGCGCACGGCCCTCGATCCAACCCTGGTCCGCGAGAACAGCGCCGGTGTGAACGTTCACGCGGATGAACGCGGCGCCTGTCGCTGCGACAATGGCGAGCGCCGCTGCTGCATCGTTTCGCAACACGTTGATCCCGATCGGGACCGCGGAGGCGCGCCGGACATGATCGACTGCGACGGTCATGGCTGCAATGGTTTCCGGCGGAACCCGCCCCTTGAAGAACGGGACGTCACCATAGTTCTCGACGATCATGCCATGAACGCCGGCCGCGGTCAGGGCAGCGGCGTCGGCGAGCGCTGCATCCAGCACAGCGTTCATGGAGCCCGCCCATGCCGGCGCACCCGGCAGCGAGTGCAGGTGAACCATTCCCACGATCGGTCGTGCAACTCCAAACAGCGTATCGAGTGCGATCCGCTCGATCATCTTCCGAATCCCGGCGATTCGACTTGCGTCCTGTAGAACCTGGGTTGTGCGCGAGGAAGCGTATCAGCAGGGTGATGACATGTCGATGGCTCCGCACAGCCGCCAACGCCAGAGGTGAGTCTGCCTGAAGACGGTGTTGCACGCCATCGAAAGCGAACGAGCCAGCGACGATGCGCTTCAAGGCGCCGATTCCTTGCCCTACGCGAGGCCGGGCCGCAGGTTGCGGCGCAATGAAGGATCGCGGCGCATTGTCGCGCGTGCCGACGCACGTGCACCTGCTGGACAACGGGCTGACCGTTGTCGTGCGTGAGGACCGGAGTGCACCGGTCGTCGCGATCGTGACGCGTGTCGGCGTCGGCTATCTCGATGAGCCGGACGATGTCACGGGGATCAGTCACGTCCTCGAGCACATGTTCTTCAAGGGCACACCATCGCGCGGGCCCGGTGAGCTGAGTCGCGAGACCAGGGCAGCCGGCGGGATCCTGAACGCGGCCACGTCCTACGAACGAACGCTTTACCACACCGTCCTGCCATCATCCTCGCTCGAGCAGGGCATCGCGCTGCAATCGGACGCGCTTCTCCATGCTCGGATTGACGGCGATGAACTCGCGCGCGAGCTGCGTGTCATCATCCAGGAAGCAAAGCGGAAACTTGATTCTCCGCACGCGGTCGCCCAGGAAACGCTGTACGAGACCATGTTCGATGCACACCGGCTGCGGCGCTGGCGAGTCGGCACGGAAGCAGGGCTGGCGCGACTGACGCGAGACGATGTATTCGCGTGGTACCGGCGCACCTATCGTCCGGACCGGATCGTACTCTCGATTGCGGGTGATGTCGATGTTGCGCATGTCCTGCCACTCATACAACGCTCGTACGGCGGTCTGGACGCAGACGGCGATGCTCCCCCGCCCGGTCCGCAGGAACCGGAACGAACGGGTTTCCGTTTTCGCGAATCGGGTGGCGACGTGCAACGCGCCTACATCGAGTGGGGCTGGCGTACGCCGGGCCTGCTTCACGATGACACAGCCGCACTCGATGTCCTCGCCGTCGTGCACGGCCAGGGCCGGGCCTCCCGCCTGTACAGAGGGGTGCGAGACACGGGTCTCGCGAGCGAAGTCGGGGCGAGGAACGGCACGCAGCAGGAAATCGGTGTGTACGGCGCGAGTTCGGTCACACAGCCGGGTTCCGTGATCGAAACGCTGAAGGCGATGGCCCCGCTCCTGAACGGTGCGCGCGACCTGGAACTGCGCGAAGCCGAAATCGAACGCGCGAAACGGATCACGGAAGCGAGGATCCTGCGCATCCTCGAGACCGCGCAGGGTCAGGCGACGCTGGCCGCCGAATGGCAGGCAATGGGCGACTGGCGGCTTGCCGAAACGTACCTGGATCGCGTCCTCGCGACCCGGATCGACGATGTCGAGCGCGTCGCTGCACGCTGGCTGGCGCCCGACAGCGCGACGGTCTACGTGTATCGGCCCGCCCACACGCCCGTCGACTGGGCGGCGGACCGGTTGCGCGAAACGCTGTTCAACGGAAGCGCGTCGCCGCTTCCGGTTTCGAGCGTTACGCACGTTGCGCCCGCCACGAGCCGGCGCGCGCAGCGGGTCGAGTGCGCGCCCGTCGAGGACGACGTATACAGCTGCACGATCGGCGAATCCGCGCACATCGTCATCCAGCCGCGCCATGCATCGCCGCTCGTCACCATCGGGATTGTGTTCCGAGGTGGATCGAATGAGGAATTGGCGACAGAAAGCGGATGGACGGGGCTCATGGCGAGGACCGCGCTGCGCGGAACGCACCGGCGCGATGCCGTGGGCATTGCCGAGGCAGCCGAATCGTTGGGCGGCTCGATCACGCCATCGGTCGATGCCGATGCATTCGACTGGGCGATTGCAGTGCCATCGCGCCACCTGCGCGCGAGTCTCGAACTGCTGGCCGATGTCGTGTTCGAACCCACGTTCGACGCCGCACAGGTCGAGACCGAGCGCAAAGCCGCGCTCGCCCGACTCGTAGAGCTGCGCGACGACATGGTCGGCTATCCGCTGCGGCTCGCACTCGAAACCGCATTCGCTGGCCACACTTACGGCCATACCATCGAGGAAACAGAAGCGGCCACCGGCGCCGTAACGGCGGATGCACTGCGCCTGAGACACGCCTCCCTCGTCGCGAACGGCGAACCATGGCTCTTCGTCGCCGGCGATATCGATCCGGATGAGGTTGTCGCTCTCGCGGCTCGAGTGCTTGCGGTTCGAGCAGACGGAGCGAAAGCGCACGCAGGCTCCGGCTGGTTCCGCGCAGGACAGGAGGTCCGCGCAGACACGGGCTCGTTCCGCGCAGGTCAAACGGCCGGCGCGGGTGAGGGATCAGAGCGGGCCGATGCAGCAGCAGCGGAGGCGGCACGGTGGCCAGCGCACGCGAGAGAACGCACGGTCGAGCGACAGACCGCTCAGTCGGCGATCGCGATTGCGTTCCCCGGCCCGACGCGCAATGACCCGGATGCGCTTGCCCTCCGCGTCTTCGCGCATGCGATCGGTGGAGGTGGCGGTGCACTCTTCGAAGAGTTGCGCAGCCGGCGGTCGCTCGCGTACTCGGTTTCCGCGTTCCCGATGGCGCGACAGCTGGGCGGCGCATTCATCGGCTACATAGCGACCTCGCCGGAGCGGGCGGCCGAGGCGCACAGCGGGCTCATCGGTGAACTGGCGCGGCTCGCGGCAGAACCGCTTGCCGAGACGGATCTCGAGCGGGCGCGACGGTTCACAATCGGTGCGCGGCAGATCCAGACACAGACGAACAGCGCGCGGCTTGGTCTGCTTGCAGGGGCGCTCATGCTCGGCCGCGGCCTGGACGAGATCCGCGATTTCGACGAGCGGGTGTACGCTCTGACGCCGTCGTCCGTCCGCGATGCCGCTGCCCGGTGGATCGACCCGGCTCGCGTCGTGACCGGCCTTGTCCGCGGCACCGGCGGCTCCCGTTGACACCTCGACAACCGGCAGATTCCCGATGAAGAACCAGTATCTCGATGTGAGCATCGCCGATGCCATTGCGCTCGTCCGCATCAACCGGCCCGACAAGCTCAACGCGTTGAATGCGGGGCTGATCGATGAAATGGATCGCACGTTCATTGCGCTGCGCGATGACGCGACCGTGCGAGGTCTGCTGCTGACCGGTGCCGGTGAGAAGGCATTTGTCGCGGGCGCCGATATCGCCGAGTTATCACGGATGGGCCCCATCGACGGCATCGCGGTTTCGCGCAGGGGACAACGCGCTTTTCGCACGCTCGAGACCATGCCCAAGCCCGTGATTGCGGCCGTCAACGGGTTCGCCCTTGGCGGTGGCCTCGAGCTGGCGCTCGCCTGCCATCTGCGCACCGCTTCCAGCAGGGCAAGGTTCGGATTGCCGGAGGTCAAACTGGGAATCATCCCCGGGTACGGCGGCACCGTTCGCCTGCCGCGGCTCGTCGGCCGGGGCCGCGCCCTCGAACTCATTCTGACTGGCGAGATGATCGACGCAAGGGAGGCACTCCGCATCGGATTGATCAACCGGGTCCATGAACCCGATGCATTGCTCGACGAGACGCGGACACTGCTTGGAAAGATCATCGCCAACGGACCCATCGCACTGGCCCTCGCCCTCGAATCCGTCGATCACGCGGCGGGCACCCATATTGACGATGCGCTCCGCTTCGAGTCGGACCTCTTCGGCCTCCTCGCCTCGACCGAGGATATGCGTGAGGGCATGAAGGCATTTCTCGAGAAGCGAGCCCCCGCTTTCCGTGGGCTTTGAAACGCGCGCCTGTCGCGGCCGAGCGGCAGCAAAGGAGCGATGCTGCGCGGTGGCCGAGCAGTCAGCGCAAGGCGGAAAGCGGTCACACGCGGGGCGGGCGTCGCTTCCCGCGCGCGCGCGCGTGTGTTAGATTATGCTGTCCCGATGACCGGCTCCGCCCCAGCGTTGGCATGTCGGCAGCTTCGACTCCGCGATTTCCGGAACTTCACGGACGTCGAGTTCGACGTTCCGGCCACGGGCGTGGCGATCATCGGGGAGAACGGGTCCGGGAAGACCAACCTGCTTGAAGCGATCTACTATCTCGAGATCTTCCGATCCCTGCGCGGCTCGCCCGACGAGCAGCTCATCCGATTTGGCGCGGATGTGTTCCATCTGCGCGGGCGGTTCGAAGCATTGCCGGGCGAGCCTGAGCTCGAGGTCACGGCGGCATACGATTCGAAGAGCCGGATCAAACGGGTCACCGTCGACGGCACACAACCTGACCGGCTGGGCGATGCGGTCGGCCGCGTCCGTGCCGTCGTGTTCTCGCCATCCGATCTCGCGATCGTTGCGGGGCCGCCGGCCGAACGTCGAAGGTTCCTCGACATCGTGCTCTCGGTCAATGTGCCCGGTCACCTCGCGGCACTGCAACATTATCGCCATGCGCTGCGACAGCGTAACGCGATCCTGCGGGCGGGCGGATCGAACGAAGTGCTGGAGGCGTGGGATGCACCTCTGGTCAATGCTGGTGCCCGCATCCTGGCCGAACGTGCACAGTGGGTCGCCACGTGGGCCACAGAGTTCGAGCGGCGCGCGTGTCGTGTGGGCGGCGGCGCGGGCCCGCGCATCGCGTACCGGCCGGGCGTACCCTTGACCGATGCGACGCGCGAGGGCGCACGCAGCACGTTCCATACGGAACTCGAACGCGTCCGGATGCGCGAACGCGAGCGCGGCACCACACTGGTGGGCCCGCACCGCGACGATATCGCGATCCTGACAGACTCGCCGGATGGTGAGGTCGATCTGCGCAATTTCGGATCAGCGGGTCAGATGCGGACAGCGGCCATTGCACTGCGCATGGTCGAGGCGGAGACGGCACGGTGCGGAAAGGGTGCACCGATCCTGCTGCTCGATGACGTTTTCGCGGAACTGGATGCGGGACGGACGCGACGGATCCTCGAACTGCTGGAGGACGAAGGCCACGGCCAGGTCGTGCTCACGGTACCGAAAGAAACGGATCTGCTCGCCGGCGCAGGCGGCGGCGCCGACTTCGTTGCAGCGCTGCCGCGCTGGCGCATTGCGGCGGGACGCGTCGAGACGTGAACGCCGCAAACGACGGTGATGCGCGCGAACGGCGCCGTTTCGCGCGGGTCAGTGATGTGCTGTCGAGCTGGCTGGCCCGATCGGGCGTCGGCGAGCGCCTCGAGGAAGCGGGCATCGTGCCCGAATGGGCCGAGCGAGTCGGGCCGAATATCGCCGCAGTGACAACGCCGCTGCGCGTATCGCGAGGGACACTCGTCGTGGCCGTGCGCTCGAGTGCATGGCTCATGGAGCTGCACATGATGGAGCGCGAAATCGTTCGTCGGCTGAATGACGGGCGGGAGAAAGGCCGGGTCGATCGGATCCGGTTCATGATGGCAGGTGAAAGCGGTTCACCATCACGCGGGGGACCATGACTGACAAGGAAAAGCCGGGACAGGATTACACAGCGGGCCAGATCCAGGTCCTGAAAGGACTGGAAGCGGTCCGTAAACGACCGGGCATGTTCATCGGCACGACCGGGCCGCGCGGATTGCACCACCTCGCATACGAGGTCGTTGACAACTCGGTTGACGAGGCGCTCGCGGGCTACTGCTCGAACATCGAGGTAGCGATCCGGCCGGATAACTCCGTGACCGTGAAAGACGATGGTCGTGGCATTCCGGTCGATATCCATCCGGTCGAGAAGAAGCCGGGTGTCGAAATCGCCATGACGGTGCTGCACGCGGGCGGGAAGTTCGACAAGTCGAGCTACAAGGTGTCCGGCGGGCTGCACGGCGTGGGCGTCAGCGTCGTGAACGCTCTTTCGGAATGGCTCGAAGTCGAGGTCCACCGCAACGGCAAGATCCATCGCCAGCGCTACGCGCGCGGCATCAAACAGACCGAACTCGAAGTCGTTGGCAAGACGAAAACGACGGGCACGACGGTCACCTTCGCAGCCGACCCGGAGATCTTCCCCGAGATTCGCTACGACTTCGAAATCCTGGCGAATCGGTTGCGCGAACTGGCGTTCCTCAACCGCGGGCTGCACATTGCAATCACGGACGAACGCGAAGACCCGAAGCACCACGAGGAGTTCGAATTCAAGGGCGGCATCAACGAATTCGTCGAGTTCCTGCGCGGCACGCGGCGGCCGCTTCACGCGAAGCCCATCTCCATCGAGGCATCACGCGAGGAGGCCGACATCGAGATCGCAATGCAATACGATGATGGATACAATGACAACACGTTCACGTTCGTCAACAACATCAACACGCACGAAGGCGGGACGCACCTGACCGGCTTCAAGGCAGCACTGACGCGAACGGTGAACGATTACGGCCGCAAGAACAACATCCTCAAGAAAGAAGAAGACACGCTGTCCGGCGATGACGTGCGGGAGGGGCTGACGTGCGTCCTGTCCGTGAAGGTGCGCGAGCCGCAATTCGAAGGCCAGACCAAGACCAAACTAGGTAACTCGGAAGTACGCGGCGCTGTCGAGCAGGTCGTGAACGAACGGCTGTCCGCGTTCCTCGAGGAGCACCCGCCCGTCGCGAAGGTCATCATCGACAAGGCCCTCCAGGCGGCAAGAGCACGGCTCGCGGCGCGCAAGGCCAGAGAACTTGTGCGGCGCAAGAACGCGCTCGAAGGGATGGTCCTGCCCGGCAAACTCGCGGACTGTTCCATCACCGATCCCGCGCTGTGCGAGCTGTACCTCGTCGAGGGCGACAGCGCCGGCGGCAGCGCGAAACAGGGCCGCGATCGGAACTACCAGGCGATTCTTCCCCTGCGCGGCAAGATCCTGAACGTCGAGAAATCACGCATCGACAAAGTCCTCTCGAACGAAGAGATCCGCACCATCATCGCGGCCATTGGCACCGGCATCGGCGAAGATGAGTTCAGTACCAGGAACGCACGCTACAACAAGATCATCATCATGACCGACGCCGACGTCGACGGGAAACACATCCGGACTCTGCTCCTGACCTTCTTTTACCGGCACATGCGGCAGCTGATCGAGGAAGGCATGATCTATATTGCACAGCCGCCGCTGTATCGGCTGGCGAAGGGCAAGGAGGAGCATTACGCGTACTCGGATGACGAACGCAAGGCGCTCATGGAACGAATGTCGCCCAACGGCCGCGAAGGCAGCGGGCCCAGAGTGAACATGCAGCGTTACAAGGGCCTCGGTGAGATGAACCCGGACCAGTTGTGGAAGACCACAATGGACCCGGACACACGCACGATCCTCAAGGTCACTCTCGAGGACGCCGTCGAGGCCGATCAGATCTTTACCACGCTCATGGGCGATGAAGTGGAGCCGCGCCGAAACTTCATCGAGAAGAACGCGAAGTATGCGAGGTTGGATATCTAGTCCTTGGGACGGCGTTTCTGGGGCTGGTTTCTGGGGCTGGTTTCTGGGAACGGATAACGGATTACGGACAACGGATAACAACGGATAACGGGGGGGCGGAGGGGGGTCAGGGTTCGGTTGGGAGGCCTTCGTAGAGGGGATTGATGACGATCTCGCCTCGTTCGTTGAGGATCTGGCGGTCCCAGGGGAAGACAACGGTCGAGTCGGTTTCGAGTGCGTAGAAATCGGGTTTGTAGCCGCCATGCTTGACGAGGCTCGTGGCGGTGCGCAGTTCGGCGGGGCTTACCTGGCGGAGCGCATTGAGCGCGATGCGCAGGGTTTCGCCGGATGTGCAGATCTCATCAACAATGAGGACGCGTTTGCGTGCGGCTTCGGGTGGAGCGGCTGAAAGGATGCGGGGGCGTGCGCGAACGCGGGCGCCGGGCAGGTCGCGGCTGATCTTCAGCGAATAGAAATCGCAACGCAGGATGGAAGCGACGACGGCGCCGGGGATGACACCGGCCTTGGCGATGCCGACGACGAGTTCGGGTTGGTATCCGCTCGAAGCGACGCGGACGGCCAGAACACGGCACAATTCTCCGAAGAACTCCCAGGAGAGCTCGAGGAAGTCGGCTTCGGGCATACCCTGAGCGCGCTTGGCGAAGGTCGAGCGCGGCTGTGCCATCGGGGACCTCCGGTGCGTGAAGGGGAGCCGCAAGATAAGCGAGGCGGAAGGTGGGGGACAGGGGCATGGCGCGAGATGGGGGCCCCGAATGGGAGGAATGGGGATCGTGGTGAGGTCGGGCGATCGACGAAACGCGCGCGGACAGCGAAGTTGCAGGCCGATTGCAGGCGCATTCAGGGAAATCCGGGGGACGTGTGGCCGGAGTGACGAAGGAACAGACCGACGAGCGATTGACTGCGGCGCAGGCAGAGAGCGGGTTGGTTGACAGTCGTGCGAGTTATCGCGCCCGGCTGCGTGCGTTGCGAGCGTCGGACGAGGACGCGTTCCGGCGCGCGAACGAACATTACGACCGGGAAGTCATGCCGCGCATCGCATCGGGCCGGGGCGCCATCGATGCGTGGATCGAATACGGCAGGCTACTGGGCGAGTTGACGGGGCCGGGCCGGTTGGTCGCGGTGGATGGGAGCGGGCGGAGTCGGCCGCACGAGGCGCCATACCAGCGTGGCATGCTGGTGCTGTACATGCCGGAGACAGGCGGGGACGTGTTCGCGGTTGCGCTGCCATTGGAGCTGACGGCGGCGCAGCGAGCGACGGTTGGGTTGCTCGTCGAGAAGAGGCTGTCGATCCCGGAGTAGCGGGCCTACCCCTTGGCCATCGAGTCGAGGAACTCCTTGTTGGTTTTTGTGCGCCGCATACGATCGAGCAGGAACTCGAGCGCCTCGGCGGGCGGCATGTCGGCGAGGAAGTTACGCAGGAGGTAGACGCGATTGAGTTCGGTCTCGTCGAGCAGCAACTCTTCCTTGCGGGTGCCGGACCGGTTGATATCAACGGCGGGGAAGACGCGCTTGTCAGCGATATGGCGATCGAGCACGACTTCCATGTTACCGGTTCCCTTGAACTCCTCGAAGATCACTTCATCCATGCGGGATCCGGTCTCGATGAGGGCTGTCGCACAGATGGTGAGCGAGCCGCCCTGATCGATGTTGCGGGCGGCGCCGAAGAAGCGCTTCGGTTTGTGGAGGGCGTGGGCGTCGACACCACCGGAGAGGATCTTGCCGGAATGCGGCACGGTCACGTTGTAGGCGCGGGCGAGACGCGTGATCGAGTCGAGCAGGATGATGACATCGCGGCCGTGTTCGACGAGGCGCTTGGCCTTCTCGATGACCATTTCGGCCACCTGGACGTGCCGGTCAGCGGGCTCATCGAACGTCGAGGAGATGACTTCGGCGGCGACGTGCTCCTCCATGTCGGTGACTTCTTCAGGCCGCTCATCGATGAGGAGAACGATGAGGTGCATCTCGGGGTGATTCTCGAGGATGCTGTTGGCCATTTTCTGCATGAGAATCGTCTTACCGGCTTTGGGCGGCGAGACGATGAGACCACGCTGGCCTTTGCCGATGGGGACGACGAGGTCCATGAGTCGCATGGACAGGTCGGCGGCAACGTTCTCGAGGCGGAGACGCTCTTCAGGATAGCGGGGCCGCAGGTTGTCGAACGCGATGCGGTGTTTCGCGCGTTCGGGGTCATCGCCATTGACCTGCTCGACCTTGAGCAACGCGAGGTATCGTTCACCCTCCTTGGGTGGCCGGACCTGGCCGAGGACGGTGTCGCCCGTGCGCAGATCGAATCGCTTGATCTGTGATGGGCTGACGTAGATGTCGTCGGGGCCGTACAGGTAGTTCCAGTCCTGGGAGCGCAGGAACCCGTACCCTTCGGGCAGGATCTCGAGGACGCCTTCGCCACGAAGGACGACGTCACTGTCGAGGAGATTCTGCTCGATTCGGAAGATGAGGTCCTGTTTCCGGAGGCCGGAGTAATTCGCGATGTTGAGCTCCTCGGCCATCTCGTGGAGTTCCGCGATGGATTTGCTCTTCAGCTCCGCTATGTCCACGGGTCGTGACTCCAGATGTGCATGGATGCGTGAGGGGGGAAGCGGCACCATTCGGTGCACGTGAGATCAGGAATCGAGCTTTGATTGAGTCAGTGGCGCGCGACGCGCCTCCGATGATTTTCCGGGAGGTGTCGTTTTCGTGGTGACGGGGGCATTCTAGCACGGTAGCGAAGGCGGGTCAAGGGTTCTGCGCAGGAACGGGAGGCAGGCAGGAAGAAAGTGTCGAGTCTGGCGCGGCACGACGGGCAGACGAATCGAGGGCGGATGGTGTGGTTCGACGGGATCGAACGGGTCATGCGGACGGCGGCACTGGACGATGAAGGCGCGCACGATTCGGCGCGTCTTCGGTCGGCGGTATTGCGGCTTGACAGTCTCTGGAGCGGTGCGGACCTTTGCGCGGGCCGGGTCCGTGGGGTTCCCAGCAGGGAGGCATTGGATGGCTCGCCACAACCGGGTCGGTCGGGGGACCGACCAGCGCGGCGCGGATTACTCGATCAGCTATCAGCCGGACTGGCTGCGGCAGGTCAAAGTGACGCGTGTGCTGGAGAACGGGCGGCAATCCACGAAGACGCTGTTTCGTAACGCGGAGAAAGCGGATTCGCGGCCGGGCGACAAGATCCGGACGCGCATCACATCGCGGAAGGAGAATCTCGACATCGAGATCGGTGTTGCGGACCCGGGCGGCGTGATCACGCGGATCATCGTGGAGACGGCTCGGCCGGATCGGCCGGGTGAGCAGCATCGCATCCAGTTCACGATCGATGAAGGGAAGTCGCGGCGGCGAGGAAGGAAGCCGCCGCAGGCGTTGTCGCCCTGACAACGCATGGCGCCATGCCTGAACCGGTCGTGCCCGGAGGCCGGCTGATGCGCGAGGAGTCGCGCGGATGATGCGACTGGGCGACATCGAGTACAGCAACTGTTTCCCCGTCCATGCACAGCTCATCGAAGAGGGTCCACCGCCAGGCGTCGAGCTTGTGCGGGGCACGCCGGGTGAACTCAATGCAGCGCTCGCGCAGGGCCGCATCGATGTAGCACCGTGCTCGAGCATCGAGTATGCCCGGCACGCGGACGAGTATCGTCTCATGCCGGCGCTCGCGATTGCATCCGATGGCGCAGTTGGCAGCATCCTCCTCGAGTCGAGCGAAGAGCCGGCTGCACTGGATGGGCGTATCGTGGCGGTACCGACGGCGTCCGCAACGTCGGTGGTTCTGCTGCGTGGCCTGCTCGAAGAACACTGGAACGTGCGGCCGCGTTACGTCTGGTACGATCAGCGTGAAGTGGCTGACCCGATGGCGGGCGATGCGGCGGCGGTGCTGCGTATCGGCGATGTCGCACTCAACCGTTCCGTTCCGGGCGGACGCCAGGTACTCGATCTCGGTGCCGCATGGAAGCGCTGGACCGGCCTGCCATTCGTGTACGCATTGTGGCAGGCCCGTTGGACGACCGATCGTGCAGCGGAATTCGATCGCCTCCACGATGCGCTGCTGGCGAGCCTGACGTGGTTCCGCACGAACGTTCGACGGCTCGCGGAAACGCACGCGCACCGCTATGGCATCCAGGCCGATCGATTGCAGACGTACTGGAACTCGCTCGGCTACGTCCTCGACGAACGGATGGAGCAGGGACTGCTCGACTTCTACAGCATGGCGGTACGGCTCGGCGAGGCACCGGTCGTGCCCGTCCTGCACTGGACGGCCGCCGCGCGGGCGGCACCCTGAAGCGGGTGGACAGTCGCGGCGAGGGCGTTCTATGTTAGCGTCATGAGAGCGGTCTGGACCTCGCCGCTGGCGACGGTCGGCCGTGCGGCAATCGATGTGGCGGCCGGATTCGGACGATTCGGCGCGTTCGCAGCGCATTCCGTGCGAGCGCTGGTTGGCGTTGCGACGTGGGGCAAGCTGGTCGTAGTCCAGATGGCGCGACTGGGTGTGGCATCCCTGCCGATCGCGCTCTTCATTGCCGCATTCACCGGCATCGTGCTCGCGCTTCAGGCATCCTACACGTTCACCGGTGCAGTCCCTCTCTACTTCGTGGGCACACTGGTTGGCAAGACGATGATCCTCGAGCTGGGCCCGGTGTTGACGGGGCTGGCGCTGGCCGGCCGGGTCGGCGCCAGCATCGCGGCGGAGATCGGCACGATGCGCGTGACGGAACAGATCGACGCGCTGGAGACGCTGGCGTACGACCCGATCGCATACCTGGTGGTTCCTCGCGTGATCGCGGGCGCGGCGATGTTTCCGGTTGTCGTTGTATTCGCGGACGCGCTCGGCATCGTGGCCGGCTGGGTCACGGCGATCAACCTCCTCGACATGTCGACGCAGGAGTTCATTCGCGGACTGCGGCTGTTCTTCGAGCCGTTCGACATTCGCTACTCGCTGATCAAGGCCGCATCGTTCGGGCTCGCGGTGACATCGATCGGCTGTTTCTTCGGCTACCAGACGTCGGGCGGCGCACAGGCAGTCGGCCGGTCCACCACGCAGGCCGTCGTGTTGAGCAGCATGCTGATCCTCGTACTGGACGCGTTCTGGGCGGTGACGCTGCTATGAGCATCGTACGGAATGCGTACCTTGGCGTGACGCGGCCATGAGCATCGTATTGGAGGGCATTCGCAAGGCGTTCGGCGCGAAGGTCGTGCTCGACGGCATCGATCTCACGGTCCGCGACGGCGAAACCATCGCGGTGATCGGCGGCTCGGGCGTCGGCAAGTCTGTTCTGCTGAAAACGATCGTACGGCTCCTCGCGCCGGATGCGGGGCGGGTCGAGGTGGACGACGAGGACGTGGGATCGCTCGAGAAGGAGGCGCTGTACGCATTGCGACGGCGAGTCGGCTACGTCTTCCAGTTCGCGGCGTTGTTCGATTCCATGACCGTGTTCGATAACGTGGCCATGGGTCTGCGCCGGGAAGGGACCATGAATCGCGACGCGGTCCAGAAGCGCGTAAGCGAGTCCCTGCGCCTGGTCGAGATGAGCGGATACAATGACCGGCTGCCCGCGCAACTGTCCGGCGGTCAGCGCAAGCGCGTCGGACTGGCGCGCGCAATTGCGACACGACCCAAGTATCTGCTGTACGATGAACCGACGTCCGGGCTCGATCCCGTGACGACATCCGTGATCAACGACCTGATCACGCGAATGGCCACAGAACTCGGCGTCACGAGTGTCGTCGTGACGCACGACATGCAGAGCGCGTACCGGGTAGCGAATCGCATTGCCATGATGCACGCAGGCCGCATCCGGTTCGACGGCTCGCCGGCCGAGATTCGAAAGAGCGAGGATCCGATCGTGCGGGGATTCGTCGAAGGCCGGCACGACCTTGGACAGGAGGCGGCATGAAGGGGCGCAACGAGGTGGCCGTGGGCGCGGCCGTGATCCTCGCGCTTGCACTCATCGTCCTTGGCACGATCTGGCTGCAAGGCCGCGGGTTCGGTCGCGGCGAAATCGAGATCCGGGCGCGCTTCTTCGAGGTCGGGCAGTTGCTCGAAGGCAATGCCGTCAAGGTCCGCGGTGTGCCGATCGGCCGCGTCGACGCCATCGTGCTGGATCCCGAAGGTGGCGGTGTGTTGATCACGATGCGCGTGAACGGAACCGCCGTATTGCCGGAGGACGCCGTCGTGCTGCTGGCACCGGAATCGATGTTCGGTGACTGGCAGGCAGAGATCTTCCCGCGCTCGCAGTTCCCGGACTACGACTATGCAGAATCGCCGGACCCCGTCGTCCTGCCGGGCGCAACACTGCCCGACATCTCGCGCCTGACCGCCGTCGCCGATCGAATCGCTCAGAACATGGCAAGCCTGTCGGAACGCTTCGAGATCGCGTTTACACAGGAAACCGCCGAGAACGTCCGCCGCGCGATCGACAACATCCAGCAGATCAGCGAACAACTCACCAGTCTCGTCGGCCAGCAGCAACAGGCGATCGATGAGGTTTCCGCGAATCTACAGGAAACGACGGCAGCACTGTCGCGCACCGTCGAGACCGTCAACCGCACGTTCACACAGGTCGAGAACGCGATCAGTGGCGACAAACTCACGAATATCGTGGGCAATGCCGAGAAAGCATCGCTCCAGATCGATTCGCTGACCCGCGAACTGCTCCAGACCAGCCGGAGCCTGCGCACCGCCGCAGCCACAGCCGACACGACGCTTCGCTCCGTCGGCGCGATCGCGTCCGGGCTCGAACGCGGACAGGGTACTCTCGGCCTGATGCTCCAGGACACGACGCTCTTCTGGCGCATCGTCGAAACGAACGCAGAGTTGCAGGCGTTGCTGCGCGACATCCGGGCGAATCCGGGACGGTATATCAATGTGAGGGTTTTCTGAGGGTGGGAAAACGTTTCTGGGGCTGGTTTCTGGGGCTGGTTTCTGGGGAAAGGGGATTCGGTTTGAGGGGAGACATGGCGAAGGCAAGGCGAAGACGGCGAAGGTCACAGGTCGAGCGGAGTGCGGGCGGGGTGGTGTTTCGCCGGACGTCGCATACGCTTTCCTTTCTGTTGATCCGCGATCCGTATGAGAACTGGGGTTTGCCGAAGGGGCACATCGAGGAGAGCGAGTCTCCGCTGGAGGCGGCGCTGCGGGAGGTCGAAGAGGAAACGGGACTGGTTGCGTTGCAGCCGGTGGGTGAACTGCCGACGATCGACTGGTACTTCCGGGATCGCGGCCGGCTGATTCACAAGTTCTGTCATTTCTTCCTGGTCGAATCAGCGGCGGGTGATGCAGTGCCGCAATACGCGGAAGGCATCACAGAGTGCAACTGGTATCCATTCGACGGCGCGCTGGAAACCATCACGTACGAGAATGCGCGCGAAGTGCTGCGTGTGGCGGGTGAGCGGTTGATGGGTGGACCGCAGGCATGATCGAGAAAGGCGACGGGTCGCCCGGCGTTCGCAGTGGATTACCGCCGGATGCGTGGCGCCTGGCGTACGCCGCGATGGTATTTGCGGCGGCCGTCTTTCTTGTCGTGAGCATCCATCGCGTCGTCGTGGTGTCGCCCCTGCTTGCGTATTTCCTGCTGCTGATCCTGCTCTCGCCGTATGCCGGTACGAAGAACCACCTGCGTGCGGTGATTGCGGCGACGATCCTGCTTGCGGTGTGGTTGCTCGAGACACTCGGCGGTCTGCTCGCACCGTTCCTGCTTGCACTCGCGATTTCGTACATCCTGGACCCCGCCGTGGACATGCTCGAGAAGCGGGGCATCAAGCGGATGCTCGCGATCGGGATTCTGGGCGTTCCGGTGCTTGCCGTGCTTGCCGGTATCGCGATCTTCGGCGTTCCGGCTCTGGTCGAACAGGCGGGCAACGTCATCGAGGGGACACCGGAGGCGGTGCAACAGGTCCGGCAATGGCTCGAGAACATGCGCGCGCGCTTGAGCCAGACGCGCATCCCGATTCTGCCGGATCTCCTGCGTGACCCCGATCTGTTGAACCCGGAGCGCATCGGCGCCATCCTGCGCGAGCACCAGGCGCGCATCCTCGAGGGCGGCCTGGGCACACTGCTGGGCATCGGGCGAGGCGTGGGCGCCGCACTGACCGTCCTCGGCTATATCGTACTCACGCCCGTTCTGATGGTCTACCTGCTGCGCGATTTCGATCGCATCACGGCACGCATGGCATCGCTGATCCCGCTCAAGAAACGCGAACGCTGGACGGCAATGGCGCGCGAGTATGATGGTTTGCTGTCGCGATTCCTGCGCGGACAACTCGTGGCCGCCGCCATCGTCGGCGTGCTCACGTGGCTCGGCCTGCGCATCGCGGGGTTCCCGAACTCCGGCCTCGTCGGCGTCACGGCCGGCATCTTCAACGTGGTGCCCTACCTCGGCCTCGTGGTCAGCATCGTGCCAGTGGTGATCATCTCACTCGTCAGCGGTGCAGTGATCGCATCGCTTGTGAAGGCCGGCATCGTATTCGCCATCGTGCAGTTCATCGACAGCTCCGTCACGGGTCCACGCATTGTCGGCGATTCCGTCGGACTGCACCCGGTCTGGGTGATTCTCGCGATTGCGGTCGGCAGTTTCTTCTACGGCTTCGTCGGGCTTCTCCTCGCGATGCCGGCGGCGGTTCTCATCAAGTTGCTGATCCGCGAGGGCGTCGCACGCTACCGCGGTTCGAGGGTATTTCAGGGCACACCCGAGTCGGGTGAGTTTTCCTGAAGAGGAACGTGAGACACGAAGCCGTAGACATCACGATCATCGGCGGCGGGCCAACCGGCTTGTTCGCTGCTTTCTATGCCGGCATGCGCGGTGTGAGTTGCAGGATCATCGATTCGCTTCCGGAACTCGGTGGCCAGCTAACGGCACTCTACCCGGAGAAGTACATCTACGATGTGGGCGGATTCCCACGCATCCTGGCGCGCGATCTGAGCAGCAACATGGTCGAGCAGGGGCTCCAGTTCGGAGCCAATGTGCAGCTCGAGGAACAGGTCGCCGACCTCATCAAGGAAGATGATGGCTGGACCGTAACGACCGACCGCGGCAGTTACCCGGGCCGCACCGTGCTCATCGCCGGCGGCAAGGGTGCATTCTCGCCGCGCGTCCTCGAATGCGCCGGTTACGAACGGCTGCTGGGCAGGGGTATCGCGTACCACGTGAAGGATCCTTCGCAGTACGATCAGAAACGGGTGCTGATCGTTGGTGGCGGCGATTCCGCGGTCGACTGGGTGCTCAATCTGCGCGGCCGCACGGACCGCCTGATTCTGATTCACCGGCGCGAAGGCTTCCGCGCGCACCCACACTCGATGAAGCAGCTCCACGAAGGCGTTTCAAAGGGTGAGATCGAACTGCTGACACACTGCGAAGTGCGCGACATCCACGGCGAGACAGCGGTGACCGGCATCACGATCTTCGACAATCGGACAGGCGAAGAAACGACCTTCGATGTCGATGCGGTTCTGACCCTGCTCGGCTTCAAACCGGACCTCGGACCGATCGCGAAATGGGGCATCGCACTGCACAAGAACTCGATTTGCGTCAACGCGGAGATGGAGACGAACCTGCCCGGTGTGTTCGCCGCTGGCGACATCGTCACATACGAAGGCAAACTCGAACTCATCGCGACCGGCTTCGGCGAGGCGGCCATGGCCGTGAATCACGCCGTTCACAGGATCCACCCGACCGCCCGCTACAATCCCGGCCATTCCACGAATCTGAAGATCTTCAAGGATCGCGAAGAGGAGAAGACCAGCGCGAACGGGTCCGGGGATTGACGCGATGTGGCGGCGGCGATCCGATTCGAGCCGGACATTCGGGCGCGACACGAGGCGGCATGGCTGAAGTCAATGCGCGGGGCCGCATCCTGCTGATCGAAGATGACGAGGATAACCTGTCCGTATACCAGACCATCCTCGAGCACGTCGGCTTCGCAGTCAGCGTAGCACGCAATGCCGAAGACGGCATCGCGATCGCCCGCGAACAGCATCCCGTGCTGGTGCTGATGGACA
The DNA here is from genome assembly GCA_050732695.1 of Longimicrobiales bacterium. Classification (GTDB taxonomy): domain Bacteria; phylum Gemmatimonadota; class Gemmatimonadetes; order Longimicrobiales; family RSA9; genus JBFFZF01. The sequence goes on from JBOHRL010000121.1 coordinate 47,029, forward strand.
TCTCGCTCCCGCGCATGGACGGATGGCAGGCGACACGGATCCTCAAGAACGATCCGCACACGCGCCAGATTCCCGTGATTGCGCTGACCGCCCACGCGCTCGCCGATGACATCGCGCGGTCCCGCGCAGCCGGGTGTGAAAGTCATCTCGCGAAACCGGTCGAGCCGAGACGGGTTGTCGAGGAGGTCGAGAGAGTGATCGCCGCGAGAGGATAGGATGAAAGGCTTCGTTGCGTTCGAGGGCGAGCGCAGTGGCGGGGTGGATCCGTCTGGCCTGTCCGTTCTTCACCACGCAATCCACCGATCGATGGCGCGAAGGGCGGCGAGGCAAGCGGCCTCTTCGAGAGAGCGGGATGGATCGACGGGGACGAGGCCGGCGAGGAGGCCGAAGCGGCGGTGCACGGCGGCTTCGACGGAAGCGGCGATGTATTTGCGGCCGAACATGTCGAGGACGAGAGTGCCTTCGAGGCCGAGAGCGAGAGAATCGTCGGCGCGTTCGGCGGCGGAGAGAGTGGCGCGGGCGGCGGCACGGGCGCGGCCGGCTTCGGTGTCGAGTTCGATGGCCTTGCCCTCGAAGATTTCGGGGCCACGTTCGACCTTCACCGTACAGGTGACGCGGCTGCCGGCTCGCTGGATGCTGAGATCATGGAGGAGCAGGAAGCGCACGCCGGCGGTCACGGACGCGGGGTCGGCTGCCCTGGCGGCGGCCTGGGCTGGTTCTTCGGTGTTAACGCGGATCGAGTCGGGCGTAAACTCGAGGCCGTGCTTTCGGAGTACGCGCGCGGCTGCGTTGGCGAGGATGGTCGTCGAGGCGGAGCGGACGGCGGTGATGTGAACGGCGCGGACGCGTTTCAGGTCGGCGAGCCAGACGGCGGCAGCCGAGACACCGGGCAGTTGCTCGAGCGCGGCGACGAGCCACAACTCGAGATCGTGCGCCGCCTCGCGCGATCCGTTTTCGTCGTCGATCATCCCTACGCGTCGAAGCCGATCCAGCGATTCGTCGCCTGAAGCGAGGCCAGGATGGCGGCCTCCTCGGGCGCGTGGCCGAGGGGAGCAACGCCGGTCAGGTGGAAGCGTGAGCGACCGGCGAGTCCGCGAGCGGCCACGAGGACGAATGTTTCGCCGTGTGTCTCGATCAGCGTTGCGCCTTCGAGTCCGACAGCGTCAGACTCGAGCGCGGCGGAGATCGCGGAGAAGGTGGCCCGGGCGCCTGCCCGGATACGGCCGAGCGTCGTCGCATCACCGGTCCCGGTGCCCGTGAACGTGTCGCTGCCGCGACGGACGGTCACATGGCATTCCGTATCGGTGAACGAATGGCTCTGTGCGTCATAGCCGACGTAAACCAGACGTGGGTCGGCCGGGGGTGCCTGCGAATCCGTGGCGCTGTCACCGGCCTCCGCATCGAACACCGGCTCCATGTCGGCTTCGGCAGCATCGTGTCGAATCTGGGCGACACTGATGATGCGGCGGTCGACGACGATCCCGAGGCCGGCACTGAGTGCGGACCCGACATTGCGCACGATCTGCTTCGGATTGAGCAGCGGTGAGGCGAGGATGTGGATCTCTTCGAGCTTGCCGAGCGGGTTGGCAACGACACGAGCCGACACGACACCGGCCAACGAGCAGAGGAGTCGCTCGACTTCGTTGTCCGGATGCCACGGCGACTGATCGAACGTCATTGACCCCGCACGCAAAAGTTGTTCAGAAGATAGTCACGCGCGGATGGGATGGCCACCCCTCCCCGCGGAGCGGTTGGCGGTCTACCTTCTGGAACCCGGCGGGGCAGGCCGGGATTCGCAACGCAGGACGGAGCAAATGCCACGAACAAACCGGGAAACTCTGGTCATCATCGGGTCCGGTCCAGCTGCCTGGACTGCGGCGCTGTACGCTGCGCGGGCGAATCTCGGGCCGGTCATCTACGAGGGTGAACCGACGCGCGAGATGATTCCGGGCGGCCAGCTCATGTGGACGACCGACATCGAGAATTATCCGGGTTTCCCCGAGGGGATCGGCGGCCAGGAACTGATGTCGCGCATGCGCGAGCAGGCGGTCCGCTTCGGTGCGCGGCCGATCATGGAAAGCATCAACCACGTCGACTTCGATGGTCGGCCCATGCTGCTCACATCGAGCGAAGGTACCGAAGTCCGCGCGCATGCAGTGATCGTTGCGGCGGGTGCACGCGCGAACTGGCTCGGGTTGCCCAACGAGGAACGCCTTGCACGCAACGGCGGCGGCGTTTCCGCCTGCGCGGTCTGTGACGGTGCGCTGCCATTCTTTCGCGACAAGCGACTCGCTGTGGTCGGGGGTGGTGACAGCGCGATGGAGGAGAGCGTCTACCTCTCGAAGTACGCTGGCGAGGTCGTGCTCATCCATCGGCGGGACCAGTTCCGTGCTTCGCCGATCATGGCGGATCGCGCATTGTCGAATCCGAAGATCCGCGTGGAGTGGAACACGAACGTTGTCGACGTGATCGGCGAGGACTTCATCACGGCCATCGAGCTGGCCGATACGCAAACAGGCGAGCGGCGCATCCTCGAGGTCGGCGGCCTGTTCGTGGCCATCGGACACACGCCGAACACGGATTTTCTGCGCGGCAAACTCGATCTGACGCCCAAGGGCTACGTGCGCGTGCCCTCGCCGTGGCGCACGGAAACGACCGTCCCGGGTGTGTTCGTGGCAGGCGATGTGATGGATGACTACTATCGGCAGGCCGTCACAGCGGCCGGCACGGGCTGTATGGCAGCACTCGAAGCCGAACGCTGGCTCGCGCACCAGCACGTTGCGGGAGCGCAACCGCCGGTCCTCGAGACGGCCGAGGCGCCTACGTCATCGTAGCGCTTCAAAGCAGCATCCTTCCGCCGTCCACGACCAGGACCTGGCCGGTGACGAAGTCGGCACGAACCAGATACAGCAGCGCGGCCAGGACGTCGTCCGGCGTGCCATCGCGGTGAATGACGCGACGGTCCGGTCCACTGACCCCGTCCGATCCGTCCCAATCGTCCGGTGGTAACACTGTCCCGGGTACGATCGCGTTAACCCGGACCGCGGGCGCCAGCGCACGGGCGAGCACGCGCGTCAGGTGGACCAGTCCAGCCTTCGAGACGGCGTGATGCGCATAGGATGGCCATGCCTGGAAGGCGGACAGATCGCCGATGTTGATGATCGTCCCGCGATTTGACTGGAGCAGCGGAAGCGCGGCTTGCGTGAGAAAGAACGGACCGCGCAGGTTCGCCGCCATGACTCGGTCGAAGGCGTCCGGCGTGATGTCGGCGAACGGTGCGCGCTCGAAGAGCGAAGCGCTGTTGACGAGAATGTCGAGACGGCCGAACGCATCGTGCATGGCAGTCACGAGGCCAGCGAGGTCGGCCGTGCTTCCCATATCGGCGCGAACCGCGACAGCACGGCGGCCCATTGCCTCGATCTGACCGACCGCGCTCTCTGCCTCGCGGCGAGAGCGATGATAATGCACGACGATGTTCGCGCCCTCGCCCGCGAGTCCGAGCGCGAGCGCGCGGCCGACTCGTCTCGCCGCGCCCGTCACGAGCGCAACCGATCCGGCGATTTCCATCAGGCGAAGGTAGCGCGCGCCAGGCCGTGTCGCGATGGCTGGCTCGCGGAACATGCAGTAGACTGATGACGTGGCGGCTGGCATGCCCGGCAGGCCGGGCGGGCACACCGAGACGGAAAGGATCAGAATGGCGGTGGACCTGAGCGGCAAGGTCGCTGTCGTCACGGGCTCGACCCGTGGCATTGGCGTGGCCATCAATGAGGCGCTCATTGACGCGGGCGCGGACGTTGTCGTATCGGCGCGGAACCAGAAGGCCTGCGATCAGGCCGCGGCACGTCTTTCGGAGCGCCGCAACGGCGCCCGCGTCATGGGCATCGCATGCGATGTTCGCGATTCGATCGCGTGCCGCAATCTGATCGAACGCAGCGTCGAGGCATCGGGAAGGCTCGACATCCTCGTGAACAATGCAGGCATCGGCGCGTTCGGGCCGGTGGCAGAGATGACACCGGAAACGTGGGATGCCGTGATCGGCACCAATCTGAACAGCCTGTTCTACTGCACTCACGCCGCGCTTCCGCATCTGCGCAGGACGGGAGACGCGTTCGTGATCAATATCGGAAGCCTTGCGGGCAAGAATGCGTTTCCCAATGGGGCCGCGTACAACGCGAGCAAGTTTGGTCTGATCGGGTTCAGTGAAGCGCTCATGCAGGAAGTGCGGTACGATGGGATCCGGGTTGCGTACATCATGCCGGGCAGTGTTGCTACCGAGTTCAACCACCCCGGTCCGGGCCGGGATCATTCGTGGAGGATCCAGCCGGAAGACGTTGCGCGCGCAGTGGTCGATGTGCTTTCATACCCGTCGCGCTCGTTGACCAGCCGGATCGAGTTGCGTCCGTCACAGCCACCGCGCAAATGAACTCTTTTCCACGTCGCAAGGGCGTGTCATGCGATCGAGAAAGGATCTACGAGAGTGACCATGGGCAATCGAATCGAGAAGGATTCGCTCGGCGAGATGCAGGTTCCTGAGGACGCGTTGTGGGGCGCACAGACGCAGCGCGCAGTCGAAAACTTCCCGATCAGCGATCTGCGGTTCCCGCGTGCGTTCATTGCCGCGCTTGGCCTCGTGAAGAAGGCGGCGGCGGAGACGAACGTCGAACTCGGTCTGCTCGATGCCAGCCTGGCCGGCGCGATCGTGAGCGCGGCGGATGAAGTGATTGCCGGCTCGCTCGACCGGCACTTCGTGCTGGACATTTTCCAGACCGGAAGCGGCACATCCACGAACATGAACGCGAATGAGGTGATTGCGAACCGTGCCATCCAATTGCGCGGCGGCTCGATCGGTTCGAAGGGCATCCATCCCAACGATCACGTGAACGCGGGCCAGAGTTCGAACGACGTGATACCGACGGCGATGCAGGTTGCGGCTTGCGTCGCGATCGAGAACGAACTGATTCCCTCACTGAACACTCTGCACAGCGTGCTCGGGGCGAAGGCCCGTGAGTTCGATCATATCGTGAAGTCCGGCCGCACGCATCTCATGGATGCGACGCCGGTGCGGCTGGGCCAGGAATTCGGCGGCTACGCGGCGCAGATCTCGCTCGGCATCGAGCGCGTGAAGGCGGCAGCGCGCGACCTGGCCGCGTTGCCACTCGGCGGGACTGCCGTCGGCACCGGCATCAACACGCATCCGGAATTCGCCGCCCGGACGATTGCTCGTGTTTCAAAGGCGACCGGGATCACCTTCCGTGAGGCAGACAACCACTTCGAACGACAGGGCACCCGCGACACGATCGTGTACGCGCATGGCGCTCTGAACACGATCGCCGTATCGCTCCTGCGCATCGCCAATGACCTGCGCTGGCTCGCGAGCGGACCACGTGCCGGTCTCGCGGAGATCACACTGCCCGCGATTCAGCCGGGCTCGAGCATCATGCCCGGCAAGGTGAATCCGGTCATCCCGGAAGCCGTGAGCATGGTCTCCGCACAGGTCATGGGCAATCACACGATGATCACGGTCGGTGGGACCGGCAGCTACTTCGAATTGAACGTGATGATGCCGATCATGACCTATGGCATCCTCCAGTCGATCTCGCTGCTAGCCGCCGCGGCAGGTGTGTTCGCCGAGAAATGCATCACCGGCATCACAGCGAACGAGGAGCGCTGCCGCGTACTCCTCGAGGGCAATCTTTCGCTGGCGACCGCGCTGGCGCCGACGATCGGGTACGACCGCGCCGCCGCCATCGCAAAACAGGCGTTCAAGGAAGGCAAGACGGCGCGAGAAGTCGCACGCGAGGGCGCAGTTCTGCCGGACGCCGAACTCGATGCAGTTCTTGACGCACGGGCCATGACCGAGCCCGGGATCCCCGGCGGTGGACCGATGCCCGGCGGCGGCTGACGCCGCGCTTTGCATCACACGGGCCGTGTCGCGATGTTTCCATGGTTTCGCCGTGCCAAAACGTCGCTTTGCGTTCGCTGTGAGTTCTGTGAACGGGTTTCTGGAAATACTCCGCCGGGCCCTGGCGATCAGCCTCGTCCTGCTCATGCCACCGACCCTCGCCGCCTATCTCGGGGAGCAGGGCATTCCCGGCTTCACGTGGTCGCTCCCACAGATTGGCTGGCCCTGGATCCTCTGGGTCGGCGTGGCAATGGGTGTCGCGGGTGCAATCGCGTGGTCGATCCTCGCGCACGATCGCAACAACGAAACATTCCATGCGTGGGCGGATCTCCTCGTCCGCCACTCGCTCGCCCTCATCTTCTTCACGTACGGACTCTCGAAGCTGTTCCGCCTGCAATTCTATGAGCCCTATTACTACTGGCAGGAAACGCCGGCCGGCGACCTGAACGGGTTCGCTGTCACGTGGTTCTTCTTCGGGTCGTCGTACGCGTACTCCGTGTTTGTCGGCATGGGCGAGATCCTGTCCGCGGCGTTGCTGCTGGCGCGGCGTACACGAACGGCGGGCGCGCTGCTTCTGGTCGTCGTAGCGAGCAACATCCTCGCCGTCAACATCGCGTATGACATTGGCGTCGCGTGGTTCGCGGGCATGATGCTGGCTGGCGCATTCTACGTGCTGATGGACGATGTGCCCCGCTTGCTGCACGTCCTCGCCGGTGACGGACCCACTCCCGCCAGACGCGAACCGATCCGCACCGGCGGCATTCGCACGGTCAGCGCTGTCACCGGAATGATCGCCGTGCTCATCCCCGTGATCGACAAGGTCCGCGACGTCCCGCGCGGCGCACCGGTCGTCACGGCGCTGACCGGTGCGTGGGCGCGCGTGGATGGGGGAGGAACGCCGGTCCGGGGCGGTAACGGCGCCGGAGCGTCACCGATGGAGCTTCGGTCTCCGGGCTGGGACCGGATCACGTTCGAGAAGAACTTCGGCGGCCAGCAGGTTCACGTGCGGATGGGTGGTGCCTTCGTAGCCGGCCGGTTCAGGGCCGATACCGTCGCACGCACGCTTCGCATAACACTTCAGAATGCGGTGCGCGGCGAAACGTGGTTCGCTGGGCGCTACGAGATCACGGCGGACACGCTGGCGGTCCTGCGCGGCACAGTTGGCGAGGATTCGATTGCGATTCGGCTCGTGCGCGTGCGTTCGCCGTGAGTTCCGCGAGGTCCGGACGCGAGCATCCTCTTCGCGGCAGAGAAAGCGGCAATCCGACGCGATCAACCCGGACGGTCGTGTTCGGCGGCCTCGACGGCAGCAGCCGTCGAAAAGTCGGGTCCGCGTGACGGCTCGAGCGGCAGGCCCTCCGACTTCGCCACGACGATCGAGGTCAGCACGTCGCCGGTCACGTTGGGCACTGTTCTGGCCATGTCGAGGATGCGGTCTACGCCCAGCGAGAGGGCGATGCCTTCGCCGGGGACGCCGACCATCTGGAGCACCATGACGAGCAGCGGGATGGACCCGCCGGGCACGCCGGCCGCGCCGATTGCGGTGATGATGGACATGACGACGACGATGAGCTGTTCGACGAGGCTCAGGTCGACACCGAAGACCTGCGCCAGGAACAGGACGGTCATGCCCTCGAAGAGAGCGGTCCCGTTCATGTTCATGGTTGCACCGAGCGGAATCACGAAGCCGGCGATCTCGCGCGGCACGCCGAACTCCTCTTCGGCCGTTCGCAGCGTCGTCGGCAGTGTCGCATTCGAGCTGGAAGTCGAGAAGGCCGTGATCATCACATACTTGAGCCGGCCGAAGAACTCGCGCGGGCCGATTCCGGCCACGAACTTTGCGATGCTGCCGAGCACGATGAACTGATGAATCAGGAGGCCGGTGAGGACCATCCCGACGTACATCAGGAGAGATCCAAGAACATCGAGGCCGAAGCGGGCGGTAACGGCAAAGATGAGCCCGGCCACGCCGTACGGGGCAAGCTTCATGGCGATGCCGATGATCTCGATGATGGCCTGGGCGACTCCATCGAGGAGCTTGAGCACGGGCTCACCGAAACTCTTCGGAACACGCGTCAGCGCGACGCCGAACACCAGCGTGAAGAAGATGATGCCGAGCATATCGCCGTCGGCGGCAGCGCCGAAGAAGTTGCGTGGAACGATATTGACGAACGTGTTGATGCCGAAGCCGGTTTCGCCGGCGGCGACCACGGTTTCGGCCGCCTGGCTCGAGTACTCTTCCATCAGGCCGGCGCGAACGTCAGGGTCGAGACCCGCGCCGGGTCGCACTACATTGGCCATGATCAGGCCGAGCGTGACCGCGACGCTGGTCGTGAGGACGAAGAAGCCGAGCGTCTTGCCGCCGACGCGGCCGAGCCGTCGCAGATCACCGAGGTTGGCGACACCGAGCGCGAGCGTGGTGAACACGAGCGGCACGACCACCATGAAGAGCATGCGCAGGAAGATCTGGCCGACCGGGTTCGCAATGTTGTTGATGATCCATTCGAGCCACGGCGCGCCGCCCCACAGGAGATTGGTGGTGACACCGGCCACAGCGCCCAGGCCGAGGCCCAGCAGGATCTTCGCGTGCAGCGGGACACGGGGAGACCGTGAGGACTCGCTCATGAATGGATCTCCGGCATGGCGTTGAGGGGTGTGTGATCCGGCGCACACGGTGAGTGTCGAACGGCAAGCGGACCCGTCCGCCGTACTTCCGTTGTCTGCCGCACACGCTCTTCTCTGCCATCGATCATTCTGCGGCAGTCGCGTTCGGTGCGGCGCGGACGCGAAGCGTGCAGGCCGGGTGGACATCGCCGCCTGCAACGAGTTCGAATCGGTAGCGACCTTCCTGCGGGAAAACGACGCGCTCGAGTGGCATTGCTACGCGGGTCCGGGGCGAGTCGCGGCCGTCCGGAACCTGCGTTACACCTTCGATGGTGAGGACTCGCCGGCCGGCTTCATCGACGAGATCGGCCCGAAACGCCTGCCCGCCGATCTCGCCATCCGACCACGCCATCACGAACAGAACCGTCATGCGCTCCTGCATCGCCGGGAAACCAGGCGCGATGAGTTCGTCAATCACACCGACGATGTCGAGTCGGCCGTCCGGTCGCTCGCGCACCTCGTCACACAGCAGGGAGAGGTGAAGGTCCATGGCGCGGCCAAGATGCAGGACACCCCCGCCATGCGCAATGAAACCATCGCGAGAGGCCACGCCCGCCATCCGGCAGGTCACGACCGGCCGGCGGGTGATGAGCGGCTACGACGCCAGTGCCGGGCCGGCTGCGGTGGCGGTCGCCGCAACGGTGGCCGGTGAAGACGGCGCGCTTCGAGGCACGGCCGCCGATGATGCCGACTTCGCAGGGGACCGCGCAGGCACCGCTGCCGGATACGCTTGCCGGAGCGCACGTGATCGCATACCGTGCGCGCCGCCGCATCGACCCGGGCCGGGCGATCCGATGCGCAACGGAGGCCCCATCGTTTCGGGACTCGCGCCGTAGCGTGATGCACGAGACGGGATCACACAGGCCGGCTCCAACATCATCGAACAACGGTCACGCTCACGAATGCGAATGCGTTATCGAAGCGATGTTTCTGCCGGCGTCATCGTCTTCCATCGCGACGAGGAAGGCTGCCGCTTCCTGTTGCTTCGGTCGCGCCTCACCAGGCGTCCGCTCTGGGAGTTCCCGAAAGGGGGCGTGAACGAGGGTGAAACGCTCGTGCAGGCCGCGCTGCGCGAGCTGGGTGAAGAAACCGGGATCATCGCTCCGAACGTTCGCCTGCTTGATGGATTCGAGCGCAGGGAGGACTACCGGTTTGTCATGCGCGAGGCAGGCGAATCAACGACGGTCCGCAAGCGTGTCACCTATTTTCTTGGTGAAGCGAGGCAGACCGGCGTAACGATCGCGCCAGGCGAGGCCACGCACCATGCATGGTTCCTGGTGGACGAGGCAAAGCGGAAGGTGCGCTACGCGGCGAGACGTGAGATGCTGGACGCAGCAGCCACACACGCGGACTGTGCGTCAGCCGGAAACGAGTTCACGAAGTCGAGAGGCGAGCAGGCCGGCCGGGATTGAACGGGCCTGGCGCTGCACTTCCTGGTGTGACATGCCCATGAGCGGTCTGCCATCGAGCCAGTGCCGGCCTCCCGGCTCGATGAACACGAGACGGCCGTACCACACATCAGCGAGACGCCACGTCTCGAGCTGGATCCGCCACGGCACGCCGTCCACGACGAGCGAGCGAACATCGCGAATCCGACTCGCCGTCGCCGTCGGTACGCGTTCGCGCAGGACCAGACGGACCGACGGCTCGCGCACGCGGACAGTGCCCTCCCACGCGCACGACGGACACCAGCGCCGCTCCATGCGCATGTGCGGAACGCGCGAAACCCAGCGCAGCAGACGCGATACGAGAAGCAGCGTACCATGCCGGCAACGCGGACACTCCCGACCCGCCGGCAGCGCACGACAGCTCACCACAGCGCTCACGATGAGCGGTACCAGAAAGACGGTCAGCAGGTAGGCAGCAATGAACAGAGTCACGGGCTGTCAGGCGTCATGCGTCGTCGGCAGCGTGCGAACCGATTCGAAGCTATCGCACCGAGGTCGCACGGACAATGCTTGCCGCCTCCGGCGAGGCGGACCCGCTTCGTTTTCCACAAACCGGTGCTTGCAATGCTCGCGGTGATGTTCGGGTTTCCTTCGCAAGCGCTGCGCCATCGACCATTTCGAGGTGCGCGCCGGGGTCGTCGATTCGACCGCTCTGGCCGAGGATGCCGTTGCGAGTTCCAGGCTCGAGCAACTCCCCGGCGCTGGATTCCGGGGACGCGCCAGGGCCGTACCCTCGGCCGCGCCGATGCTGGCCGTCCCGTCCGTGATGCCGCTCCGGTCGCGCACTCGCCTCGATGTATCCCTGAGCTGGACCTTCTCCCGGTCCCTGTCCTCGACCGCCCCGGCCCCCGCGACGCCGCCAACGTACCACGCCGAGGTGGGGGTGCTTTGAACGGATCGTCTGGTGGCAGCATCATCTCGATTCAAGGAATCGCGGCGCGCGATGGATCTGCACATCTTCATAATCGCACGTTACGGCCGGCATCGGGATCGCCGGTGAATCGGTTCCGTGAACCCGGCCCGGGAAACCAGGAAAACCCGAAAACGATCCGTTCCGGACGATCCGTTCAAAACCTCTGGACACTTGCGGCGCGCCGTTGCTACATTTCAGGAGCGTACCGGAGGATCCGTTTTGGGCCTACAGCTTTACACCATGGGGCCGGCTCCCGCGTCGGACGTCAAGCCCTTCCTGAGGGGGAAGGCGCGAAGATGTGGGGAGGTCACCAGTCGATCGTGACTGGGCTCCAAAAAAAGCCCTTCGGTACGTTGCCGGCCCGCGGGAGACTGCGGGCCGGCTTTTTTGGGGTATGGAAACCCGGCTGACCGGGGCGTGTAAACGTCAGTTCCGACGGCATCCGATGCGAGCCAATGAGCGAAACGACGAGGACTCCGACTGAAGCGAAGGCGGAAGCGACGGCACAGACGAGTGTGCGGGCGCGCGTGCGCGTGACGCGCACACTGCATTTCAGTGCGGCGCACCGGTTGAATCGCGAGGACTGGTCTGAAGCGAAGAACCGGGAAGTCTTCGGTCTGTGCGCGAATCCGAACTGGCACGGTCACAATTACGAACTGGACGTGACGGTGGACGGGCCGATCGATCCGCAGACCGGCTATGTTCTGGATCTGAAGGTATTGCGAGAGTTGGTCGAGGCGCGGGTGATCGCGGATATCGATCATCGCAATCTGAACGTGGATGTGGCGTGGCTGGCGGGAACGAATCCGACGACGGAGAACCTTGTCGTCGCGATCTGGCGGCGTCTGGAGGGCGTGTTGCCGGCGGGAGTCCGCCTGGCGAGGCTGGTGCTTCACGAGACGGCGCGCAACGCGGTCGAATACACCGGAGAGCGGGAGTGAAGGGGAAATGAGCGTGGGTGAGATCATCCGGGCGTCGGCGGTGCCGCTCGAGGATGTGCCGTTCGAGTCGTTGATCCGGGAGATTCTGCGGCGGCTGGGTGAGGACCCGACGCGGCCGGGGCTGGTGAACACGCCCGGGCGGGTGGAAGCGAGTCTGCACTGGCTGACACGGGGTTACCGGGTCGCGGTCGAGGACGTGGTGGGCGGCGCGATTTTCGACGAAGACCATCACAACATGGTCATCGTGAAGGATATCGAGCTTTATTCGCTGTGCGAGCATCACATGCTTCCGTTCTACGGCAAGGCACACATCGCGTACATCCCGAACGGGCGCATTGTGGGACTGTCGAAGCTGGCCCGCGTGGTGGATGTTTACGCGCGGCGGCTTCAGGTGCAGGAACGGATGACGGAACAGATCGCACAGGCGCTGTGGGACGTCCTCGAGCCGCAGGGTGTGGGGGTCATCCTGGAAGCGAGTCATCTGTGCATGATGATGCGCGGTGTCGAGAAGCAGAACTCGAGGACGATCACGAGTGCAATGCGCGGCGTCTTCCTGGATGAGTTGGCGACGCGGGAGGAGTTCCTGCGTCTGTGTATGGTGAATGGCGGGAGCTGAGGCTGAACTGGCGCTGGCGGGCAGGCGCGCAGTCGTCACGGGTGCGTCACGGGGGATCGGCCGTGCGATCGCGGAGCGGCTGGCGGCAGGAGGGGCAAGGGTTCTCCTGATCGCGCGAGGCCGTGCGGCGCTGGAAGAGGCGGCGAGGGCAGTGGGCGGAATCGCGGTGGTGGCGGACGTTTCGGACGCCATGCTGGTCGCGGGTTTGCCGGAATCGGCGAAACGCGCCATGTCCGGAACCGCCGATCTGCTGGTCAACGCAGCCGGTGCATTCGCCCTGGCGAGTGTCGCAGACACGCCGATCGACGCGTTCGACGAACAGATCGCCGTGAATCTGCGCGGGCCGTTCCTGATGATACGCGCGTTTCTGCCGGGCATGCTGGCGGCGGGGTCTGGCGATATCGTGACACTGGGATCGATTGCAGGCCGTATCGCGTTTCCGATGAACGCCGCATACAGTGCCTCGAAGTTCGGGGTGCGCGGGCTCCATGCCGTTCTCGACCAGGAGCTGCGCGGGACAGGAGTGAGGAGCACGCTGGTCGAGCCGGCCGCAACGGACACGCCGCTGTGGGACCCGATCGACCGGGGACGACATCCGGAACTGCCGCCGCGCGGGGCGATGCTGGGTGCCGGTGCGGTCGCGGATGCGGTGGTGTGGGCAGTGACGCGGCCGGCGGACGCGGCGGTCCGGACGATCGCCATGGAAAGGGCGTAGAACATGTACGTCGTGAGCGTGCAGGCGCATTACGACAGTGCGCATTTCCTGCGCAACTACCACGGGAAATGCGAGCGCCTGCACGGCCATCGCTACACGGTCGAGCTTGCGCTTCAGTCGAACACGCTCGATGGCGCTGGCATCGCATTCGATTTCGTCATCGTCAAGAAAGAGCTGCGGGCGCTGGCGAATCAGCTGGACCATGAGAACCTGAACGATCTCGAGCCGTTCAGGGAGCTGGAACCCTCGGCGGAAAACCAGGCAAAGTGGTTCTACGACGAACTGAAGGCGCGATTCCCGGCTGCGGTCGCGAGCGCGATCGTCTATGTCCGGGTGTGGGAAACGCCGACGCAGTGGGCTCAGTACTCGGAACGGGCGTGGGTGTCATGATCGGGAAGCGCCTGCTGGCGCAGTGCATCTGGATCGTCATGGCGGCTGCGTGCGTCGGGTCGCCGCCGCCGCGGCCGCAAGTGCCGGCGAGGCGACCGTTGCCGCCCGCTCTGCCGGACACGACTGGCTGGGGCAATCACGTGCTCGCGCTCGGCGTCGCGCGCGATGGCGGACTCTGGGTCGGCACGTACGGCAAGGGCATTTACCAGCTTCCTGCGGATGCGCGCGAATGGCAGAACATCACGGCAGCGGCCGACACGACCCGCGGCATCTCGTGGGATTTCGTGAACGCTCTGGCGTTCCCGCGTGACAGCTCGATCTGGTACGGCACGGTCGGCAACGGGTTCGGCCGGTCGACCGATGGCGGACGCACATGGACGAACTGGACACTCGACGCGCTCGGCCCGCAGTGGCAGTACGTCGCACACAACGGAATGCAGAGCCGTGGTGATACGGTCTACATCGCGACGGCAGATGGTCTGCGGCTGACGTGGGATGGCGGCCGGACATGGCGCTGTGTGACCGGACCGGCGACGGCAGTTGGCACACCGGACGTGCGCGATGGCTGCGCCGAGCGCATCCCCGCGTTGCCAACCGAGTACCTGCTCGCGCTCGACATCGGGCCGGACGGCGAGATCTGGGTCGGCCATCTGCTCGGTCTATCGGTCTCGGCCGATGCCGGCGTCACGTGGAGGCATCTCGACGATTCGGACGGCGTGCCGGCCGGCCGCGTGCGCGCGGTTGCCGCGACGCCGGACAGCCTCGTCTGGTTCGCAACCGAATCGGAGATCTACGTCGATTCGCTCGACGGCGAGTTCGTCCAAGCCACGTTGCGGCTGCCCGGCTGGAACGGGATGCCCGGGCGGCCTCGCGCGATCGTGGCAACGCCCGGCGCAGCGGAGCCATCGGTCGTGCTTTCGTTCGGGATGGCGGCAGGTGATGGCCTCGGCAATTTCCGCATGTACTACGTTTCGGCAGGCGATGAGTACCGGCCGGCGGCCGACATGTGGACGATGACGTGGTGGGGCCCGCCGCTCTGGCCGCTGGGTGGCTCGGCAGTCGGCATCACGCGCGTGCTGGCGGGCAGCGGCCTGGGCATCGATCGGACCAACCTGCGCCCGGCAACGGCGCCCGCCGACCCGGAACACGCATGGTTCCAGAGACCCATCGCCGATGCAGAAGGCAATCCGTACACGGACGGGACCTACCGCTACGGTTCGACGATGGGCGGCAACTTCCAGCAGCACCAGGGCGTCGAGTTCAATAATCCCGAGGGCACGCCGGTTCATGCCGCGGGCGATGGCGTGGTCGTGTTCGCCGGTGAAGCGGAACAGGGTTCGCGTACGGTCGCGATTCTGCACGATCGGCGCTGGCAGGACCGCTACGTGTACACAGCGTATTACCACAATGCATCACTCGACGTGACGGCCGGCCAGCGCGTGACGGCTGGCGCTGTCATCGCACGCGTCGGTCACACCGGTCGCGCGACAAACGATCACCTGCACCTCGAAGTGCACGTGACGCCGACACCCGATTCGGCCGCGGTCGTGAATGCCGCCGAGCGATTCCCGCCCTACACCGTGAATCCGGAACTCTGGCTCAAGCCGCTGCCCGGCACCGGCGTCGTCGCGGGCCGCGTCATCAACCGCGCCGGCCAGCCAGTGCCCGGCGCACGCATCTACGGACTGGTCCGAGGATACCCCGCGGAAACGCCGTTCTCATTTGCGGAAACGTACGGCGATCGCGGGCATGGTGACCCCGCGTACGGCGAACATTTCGCCGTTGGCGATGTGCCGGAAGGCGATTACCTCGTGGGCGTCGACATCGACGGCGAGCGCGTGTGGCGGCGAGTTCGGGTTATTGCCGGCAAGGTCACATTCGTCACGTTCTCACCCTGATGTCGTGCACGCGCTGCTGATCGATGTACTGGCATGCCCGCGCTGCACTCCAGAAAGCGGGCTCGTTCTGCGCTCGGACATCATGCACGAACGGCGCATCGTCGAGGGCGCGCTCGCCTGCCCGATCTGCGAGACGCACTACCCCGTACATCGTGGCATCGCATGGCTGCGTTTCGAACGCGAGACCGGAACTCATGCGATGCATCGCGCATCCGACCATCCGTGCGACGAACAGTCGATCCGCATCGCCGCGTTGCTCGGCGCAGCAGAGCCGCTCGGGTTCATCCTCCTCCTCGGGCCTGCGGCGTGCGCCGCCGTTGCGCTCGCCCGGATGGTCGAGGGCACCGAGATCATCACGGATGCTTCACATTCGCCTGAGCCGGGTGGCGCGGATGCCGTGAGCCGCATCGCCATCGGACACCGGCTTCCCGTCCTTGCGCGGAAACTGCGCGGGATCTGGTTGTCCGGCGAGCACGCGGATGACTTGCTCGAAGAGGCGGCGAGGGCGCTCCATCCCCTCGGCCGGCTGGTGCTCGAGCCGGCGCCCGCTGATACGGCGGCCAGACTCGAAGCGGTGGGCCTGCGCGTTGTCGCACGGGAGGATCGAACCGTGCTGGCCGTGCATTCGACCGGCCCGCAGATTGCATCCAGTCGCGGGCCATCTCTATCTTGATCGTGTAACCCGTTCCCCCTGCCGGTGATGTGTCCATGAGCTTCTGGAAGAGGCTGATCGGGGATCAGGAAGCAGAGGTCGACTTCTATGAAGAGGGCCTCGCGATGCTCAACGCCGGCAATTACCACGAGGCGTTGACGTCACTTCGACTCGCCTTGCGCGATGCACCCGAAGACGCTGCCGTCCTCCAGCAGATCGCGATCGCGCAGACGCGAATCGGCATGACGGACGAGGCAGTGCGCACGTATCGCAAGGTGCTGTCGCTCGATGGCGAATCGGCCGGCGCCCACTACGGACTGGCGTTCATCATGATCCACGATGGCAAGCCCGGGCAGGCGGTTGCGCACCTGCGCTCGTTTCTCGCGAACCCGCCGCCGGGACCGGAAGCGCAGCGCCACATCGTGCACGCCCAGAAGACCCTGTCGGAGCTGGAAGCATCGACCTCGCCCAGCCCCGATGGCTGATGCGCCGTTCCGCCTGCGCTGGGATGGCACAGGCCTCGTG
The DNA here is from genome assembly GCA_050732695.1 of Longimicrobiales bacterium. GTDB lineage: Bacteria > Gemmatimonadota > Gemmatimonadetes > Longimicrobiales > RSA9 > JBFFZF01. Next base: position 63,693 of record JBOHRL010000121.1, read on the forward strand.
TTCCGCGGAGGCAAGGAGGGTCAGCCGGAAGGGATCGTCGATGGCGATGGCATAGCCGGGCCCTCGCCCGTCATCACTCTGCTGATCGCACTGCTCGGCTGCACGGCCGCCGATGTGGTCGATATCGCACGGAAGATGCGGCTCGCGATCGGCACGCTCATTGTCGATGCGGATTACGAGCGGGCCCCGGAACACCCGCGGCGGTTCACGGCAATCCGGATCACCTTCCGCGTCACCGGCATTCAAACCGCCGATCACGACAAGATCCGGCGCGCGGTTCAGCTTTCGCAGGAAACGTACTGTAGCGTATCCCATTCGCTGCGGCCCGATATCGCCCTCGAGACGGAGATCGTATTCGAATGAATGAAGGCGAGTCGCGTGAGCTCGCCATCGGCGAAGGGACTCCGCCCGAAGGCACTCTGGTCGAGCTGTTCTTTCAGGCCGTCGATGAGTTCGACAAACCGGATGCATTGCTCGAACGAACGGCGGCCGGCTGGGTTCCGATCTCGCATCGCGAACTGCTCGAGCGCGTGTGCGCCACGGCGGGCGCGTTGGCCGCGTCCGGCATGCAACGGGGTGATCGCATTGCGCTGCTCTCGGAGAACCGGGCCGAATGGGCGATCGTGGACTACAGCCTGCTTTGCGCGGGCGCACTGACCGTCCCCATCTACGCCACCCTGCCAGCCAATCAGATCTGTCACATCGTGCGCGATGCCGGCATCCATATGGCCTTCGTCTCGACCAGCGAGCAACTGGCCAAGATGCTCGAAGTGCGCGCCGAAGTGGCGACGCTGCGCACGATCGTCACGTTCGATGAGACCGGCTCGACGGAACCGGGCGTATCGACGTTGAAGCGTTTTCTCGAGCTCAACCCGGAAGCCCGCGGCGAGAACGAGTTCCGGCAGGAAGCACTCCAGGCCAGGCCCGAGGACGTTGCGACCCTGATCTACACATCAGGTACGACGGGCGCGCCCAAGGGTGTGATGCTCACGCATAACAACCTGTTCACAAACGTCCACGCGAGTACGGGCGCGGTGGACGTCGGGCCAGCCGACATCGCACTCAGTTTTCTGCCGCTCTCGCACGTGTTCCAACGACTGGTCGATTATGTGATGTTCGCGTTCGGCGCGACGATTGCCCACTTGCGCTCGATCGACGATGTGGCCGCCGCCTTCAATGAAGTCAAGCCGACGGTCGCTGTGTCCGTACCACGGGTATACGAGAAACTGTACGCGCGGGTGATGTCCGAGAAGGGCCTGAAACGGCGTATCGTACTATGGGCGAGGAACGTCGCGCTCGCGTGGGCGAACGAGAAGCTGGCGGGCAGCGAACCGGGCGGCTGGCTGGCCGCACAGCACTCGCTCGCCGACCGGCTCGTCTACCGCAAGTTGCGCGAGCGGCTCGGCGGCAAGATCCGGTTCTTCGTGTCTGGCGGCGCACCTCTGCCGCCCGATATTGCCCGGTTCTTCTATGGCGCTGGCGTGCTGATTCTCGAAGGTTACGGCCTGACAGAAACATCGCCCGTGACCAACGTGAACACGCCGGAGCACCTGCGTATCGGCACCGTCGGCCGGCCGCTGCCGGGCACGGAGATCCGCATCGCAAAGGACGGCGAGATTCTCGTGCGCGGGCCGCAGGTCATGAAAGGGTACTACAACGATCCCGAGGCAACGGCCCAGGCGATTGACGAAGACGGCTATTTCCACACCGGAGACATCGGCGTCATCGACACAGAGGGATTCCTGCGCATCACGGATCGCAAGAAGGATCTGCTGGTCACGGCGGGCGGCAAGAACATCGCACCGCAACCGATCCAGGCGGCCATGAAGAGGAGCCGTTTCATCGCGGAGGCCGTCCTGATCGGAGACCGGCGGCCTTACCCGATTGCCGTCGTGGTGCCCGCCTTCGAGTCGCTCGAGGCATGGGCGAGGCAGCAGGGCATCGATGGCGCGGACCGCGAGAAGCTCGCGCTCGACGAGCGGGTCGTGCAGAAGCTCGAACAGGAGGTGGAGGCGCGAATCGGCGATTTTGCACGTTACGAGAGACCGAAGAAGATCCTCGTGATGCCACGCGAATTCAGCCTCGAGAAAGGCGAGATCACGCCGACTCTCAAGGTCAAACGTCGCGTCGTCGAGAAGCAGTTGCAGGATCGCATCGAGGCCCTCTACGCCGAGCCGGCCCCCGAAGGCCACTGAGCGCGCGTGTCAGCCACGGATGTGCGTATTGTTCTGGTGACCGCACCCGACGCGGAGAGGGCGGCGGCACTGGTTCGGACGCTCGTCGAGGAACGGCTCGCAGCTTGCGGTAACATCATCCACGGCATCACCTCGATCTACCGATGGAGCGGGGCGATCCACGAGGAGACGGAAGTGCTGATCATTCTGAAGACGACGGCTGCTGCGGCGGAGTCGCTCGCGGCGAGGGTCCCCGAGCTGCACCCCTACGACGTGCCGGAAGTGGTTGTTCTTCCAGTGCTTACCGGACATCCCCCGTATCTTGACTGGGTTCGCGACGAGACTTCTCGGAGGGACTCGTGAACCGGCGCACACGTCGGCGGCTCGCGCAGGCGGCCGTTGCCGGCTCCCCGGAGCCGGACCGTGAGACGGAGATGGAAGCCATGGACGACCGTGAGCCAGCAGGAACGACGCCCTCCGCGCAGGGCAAAGCCGCAGCGAGTCCACCGCTCGCAACGACATCGCTCGAGCTGCGCATGGCACAGGGCTGGGAACTCGAGAAGGCAGGTCACGTCGACCGCGCCATGGACCTGTTCCGGAGCATCCTGTCGAAACATCCTGAGAATCTCGCCGCGACGTATGCGCTCGGTACGCTGTACGAGAAAGTCGGCGATCACCTCGCGGCCCTCGAACTGTACGAGAAGGCGAAGCGGCTCGACCCGGAAAACATGGAAGTATTGCTGAACCACGCGAACGCACTCGTGGTCCTGGGCCGGTTCGACCTTGCCGAGAAGGAGCTGCGGCGGGCAGCGCGCTTCGAGCCGAACCGCCCCGAGATCTACACGATGCTCGGCATCGTCCAGTTCCGGCGGGGCCTGTACGCCCAGGCCGATCATGAGCTACGCCGGGCCATCGAGCTGAACCAGGATTCGGCCGTGGCCTACCACTACCGCGGCGAGTCGCTCAATCAGCTCGGCAAGGTCGATGAGGCGCTCGCGATGATGGAGCGCGCGGTCGCGCTCGAGCCATCGAATGCGCGCACGTACTACGTGATGGGCATCCTCCTGGACAAGAAGCACCGCCCGCAGGAAGCCGGTGCGATGTTCCGCAAGGCGAGGTCTCTGACGCCGGCATGATGGAGCTGGCCGGCGTCGACGTGTCCCTTGCCCTCCGCATGATCCGGGTCGAGCGGAGTGAACTGTCAGCGCGTCCGGACTCGCGCGGGCACGAGCGTCCGCTTGCCTTCGCATGATCCGCGTCGAGCGGAGTGAACTGGCCGGTATCGAAACGCAGGCGATTCTGCGGCCGGTGACCGCGGATTGGGCAGCCGTGACGCCGGCCATGCGGCGACTCGAGGTGGCGGCTGGCCGCGCGCTCGAGCAACAGTGCCGCAGCCTCGGAGAGCTACCCGTCGGTTCGGCCGTTGTGACCGGCGCGGGCGACCTGCCCGTCGAGTTCATGGTTCACGTCTGTGTCCGCTCGATCGAGCAGCCAGTGAGTTCAGCGGGCGTACGTCGAGCGCTCGTGGCCGGGCTGCGCCGCCTCGAAGAGTGGGGAATCGGCCGGGTCGCGATGCCGTTGCTCGGGACCGGGGCCGGCAACCTCGACGCCGAGGATGCGGCCGCGCTCCTGGTCTCGGTTCTGAACGATGCAACAGCCGCGGGACGGGCGCCGGCCGAAGTCGTGATCGTGGCGGACTCGGACTACGAAGAAACGGCGATTCTGTCCCGGCTGGAGGGTCCTGTCGAGGACACCGCGGGCCCGTCGGGCTGAGGGCGAAGGGGTTTCCGCCGGTCCACCATGCCGTGCGGGCGGATCCATGGTTCGGGCCTTCGCGGGTCGGCGATGTCTGACGGGTGCCGCCCGGCGGACTCCACCCGCGGCACGCTCCCGCCGAACCTAGTCCCGAGGGTCGCGCACGTGCGCGGCCCGGCCTGCGTACACACACGAACGGACACCCCTTTGAACGGACGCCGCTGGCTTGCCGCCGGAATTCTGCTCGTCTGGTTCACCGTTCTCGGAGCGCACGTCCGGCGCGAGTACTTCCACGCCGAGGGTGAACGCATCGCGCTGGGCGTGCGCACGCTCGCGTCCGGGACCTACTTCTACGTCGTGAAGATGAATGGGACCGCGGTCGGCACCGCCACAATGCGGTTGCGCGACACGCTCGGCGGCTTCGTCTTCGATGATGTTCTGCTCATGGATGTGCCTGCCCTCGACACCTTGCACCGCGCGGCGGCCATGACGCGCATTCTGCTCGATTCCACGCTTTCTCTGACGAGCTTCGCGTACCGTATCGATGCGAAGAACGGTAGTTATGCGATCCGGGGCGAGCGAACCGCCAGCGACTCACTCGCCATCGTCGTCGAGGCGGGCGGCGTTCCGGAGTACAGGACGCTCGGCGATGCGGAGGGCCTCCTGCTCGACGCCGCTGTGCCGATGCGGCTTGCCGCGGCCGGGCAGCTCACCGTCGGGAGTGAACACACGGCGCGCATCTTCGATCCGAGTTCGATGTCCGTTCGTACCATGACGGTACATGTAACTGCATCGGATACCATGATGGTGGCGGACAGTGCGCGACTTGCGGACAACGGCCGCTGGGTCACGCAGGTCCTCGATACTGTTCCGGTATGGCGGATCGAGCAGAACTTCGGAGGCGTTGCCCTTGCGACGTGGGTCGATGACGATGGCATGATCGTGAAGGCGGAGAGCCCGATGGGCCTCGAGGTCCAGCGCACGACGTACGAGGAGGCGAGACAGGACTGGGCCGCGGCGAGAAGCGATCCATCGCTGGCAGCCGGGTACGGCGCACTCATCGAATCGACTGCGATCGCGAGCAATGCAGACCTGCGCGGGATCGAGAGGACTTCCGAGTTCCGCGTCCGTCTGGCCGGCGTCGAGCTCGAGGGTTTTGACCTGAGTGGCGGCCGCCAGACGCTCGCGGGCGATACGCTCACGATCCGGCGCGAACCCGCCGGTCTGCTCGCATCAGCCGGCTACACGCTGCCTTATCGGGGCGGTGGTGAACCAGCGAACGAGCTGGGCTCCGCGCTGCTGATCCAGTCCGATGATCCGCGCGTTCGAGCGAAAGCGGTCGAAGTCACGGACGCGACGACGGATCCTGCCGAGGCCGCGCGCGCTCTCGAGCGCTGGGTCTATCAGAACGTGAAGAAGGAAATCGTGCCGGGCGTGCCGAGCGCGCTCCAGACGCTGGACGCGCTGCGCGGCGATTGCAACGAGCACACCGTGCTGTACGTCGCACTGGCACGCGCGATCGGGCTGCCGGCGCGCACGGTGGCCGGGCTCGTCCACGTGCGCGGACGGTTCTACTACCACGCGTGGCCGGAAGTCTGGCTGAACGAGTCATGGGTCGCCGTCGACCCGACCCTCGGCCAGTACCCGGCCGATGCGAGCCACATCCGCTTCGTCATCGGCGGACTGGCACAGCAGGTCGAGCTGATCCGGCTCATCGGGCGTCTCCGACTGGAAGCGATATGATCCGTCTGCAAGAAGTAACGAAGCGGTATGGCGGGTTCACTGCCGTTCACCCGTTGAATCTGCACGTCGCGCGCGGCGAACTGTTCGGGTTCCTCGGGCCGAATGGAGCAGGCAAGACGACGACGATTCGCATGGTCACCGGCGTGCTGCGCCCGACCAGCGGCCACGTCATCATTGCCGGCAAGGACACGGTGAAGGATCCGATCGGTGCGAAGCGCCTCGCCGGCTACATCCCCGATCGCCCTTCGCTCTACGAGAAGCTGACGGGCGGCGAGTTCCTGCGCTTCGTCAGCGGACTGTGGGGCCACGCCGAGAGCGCGCTCATCGAGAAGCGCATGGATGACCTGCTCGCGATGTTCAGTCTCTCGGACTGGAAGAACGCGCTCATCGAGAATTACAGCCACGGCATGCGCCAGAAACTGCTGATCTGCTCTGCACTGATCCATTCGCCGGACGTGATCGTCGTGGATGAACCAATGATCGGTCTCGACCCGCGCGCCGCGCGCCTGATGAAGGACGTACTGCGCGCCTTCGTCGACCAGGGTGGCACAGTGTTTCTTTCGACGCACACGCTCGAAGTCGCTGAAGCCCTGTGCGATCGCATTGCGATCCTGCACAACGGCCGCGTCGCCGCAATCGGCACAATGGATGAACTGCGCAGTCAGTCCGAGGCAGGCATGGCGGGACTCGAGGAGATCTTCCTCAAGCTCACGGGCGGCAATCAGGTGCAGGAACTGGTCGCCGCGCTGCGCGAACCGGTGGCCGGCTGAGCATGGCGACCACTTTCACCACCGCACCGGGCCGGCGCCAGCTCTCGATCCTCGACCTGTACGGTCCCAAGTGGCGCGCCGCCCGCCGTCGCATGGCGGAAGCAGGCGGCCCCGTGCGCGGGCTGGTGCTCGCCGTCGTCGGCGCCCTTTTCTGGGCCGTCGTGTTCACGCTGATCTACCGGCTCGTCGATTACTTCCGCGAGACGCCCGGCATCGGTGAACTGCTCGCGCTCAAACTGCTCGGCATGGTGATGCTCGCGTTCCTGCCGATTCTTCTGCTCTCGAATGTCATCACTGCACTGTCGTCGTTCTTCCTTGCAAAGGACCTGGAATTGCTCGCTGCGGCTCCGATCGATGGCGTGCGCTTCTACTGCGCGCGCCTGCTCGAGACGGCCATCCACTCGTCATGGATGATCGCGCTCGTGATGGTCCCTGTTCTGTCGGCATACGCCGTCTCGTTCGGCGCTACACCGCTGTTCTTCCTGACCGCGCCCATCACACTCGTCTGCTACCTCGTGATCCCCGCCGTGCTGGGGACCGCTCTCACGCAGGTCCTGGTCAATGTGTTCCCCGCTCGCCGCGCCCGTGACCTCCTCGCACTCGTCGCCATTCTCGCGGCCGCCGGCATCGTCGTGATGTTCCGATTCGCGCGACCCGAACAGCTGGCAAGACCCGAAGGGTTCCGCAACCTCGTCGATTTCGTCGCCACTCTGCAAACCCCGCAGTCCGTCTGGCTGCCCAGTGAGTGGGCAGCAGAGGCATTGCTCGCGCCGCTGTTCCCCGTCGAGAACGCCGACTTCTTCCCGTTGCTGCTGCTGGCTTCCACCGCCGCCGCCGCCATCGTCATGGGCGCCTTCCTCCACGAGCGCCTGTTTCTCGCCGGCTACAGCCGCGCGCAGGACGGCGCCGGCGATGTGAACGGCGTCGGCCGCCGCCGCATCCTCGAGCGAATCGTCGCTCCCCTCTCGCCCCAGACCCGCACACTCATCGTGAAGGATGTGCGCACCTTCTTCCGCGACACCACCCAATGGTCCCAGCTCGTGCTGCTCGCCGTCCTGATCGTCGTCTACGTTTACAATATCAAGGTATTACCACTGTTCAGCGGCGAAGACGTCGGGTTCTTCCTGACCAATGTCGTCGTCTTCCTCAACATCGGCCTCGCCGGGTTCGTCATTGCCGCGATCGCGGCCCGCTTCGTGTTCCCTTCCGTCAGTCTCGAAGGGAGAACGCTCTGGTTGCTCAAGTCATCGCCGCTCCGCCTGTCCTCGCTGGTCTGGACCAAGTTCTGGGTCGGCGTTGTGCCGCTCGTTGTCCTTGCCGTAGCGATCACGCTGGGCACGAACGTGATCCTGCGCGTGACCGGCTTCGTTGCCGTGCTTTCGGTCATCACGATCATCGTGGTCACGTTCGCGCTGTCCGCACTCGCGCTCGGGTTCGGCGCAATGTTCCCGAAGTTCAACACGGAGAACGCGGCCGACATCCCGACCGGCTTCGGCGGGCTGCTGTTCATGATGGCTTCGACCGCGTATCTCGGCGTGATTGTGCTGCTCGAGGCATGGCCCGTCTATGCCGTGCTGCTGGCCCGCCTGCGCGGCCAGACCCTCGGCCTCGCCCAATGGGGTCCGCTCGTTCTCGGACTCGCCCTCGCGCTGGCTCTGTCTGTGATCATTACCGTGTTGCCACTGCGCACCGCGGCCAGACGCATCGAAGCGCTAGACCCCTGACAATGAGATAAACGGCAAAGGCGGGTGAGGTTGGGGGTGGAACAAGGTGGGGGTGGGGGGCGGCGGGAATAGACGTCGGGTGGGGGGCGGTTGGAAATACAGACCATGGACGCGGATCTGTTCGTAACTCGGCGGTATGCGGTCACCTGAGCGTCAGAGAGCGTGGTCGCCCCGATGTCAGGTTGAACTGCGCGGCCGGGCCCGCGGACTGAGTCAAATGGCGATTCCTATTGAGCGACCGCCCCACAAACTGCGGTATCCGCACCCGCCGTCGATCCCGATCTTCCCCACCCGCCGTCGATCCACCCCCAACCTCACCCGCCGTCGATCCCGAACTTCCCCACCCACACGTCGTTCCACCCCCAACCTCACCCGTCGTCGATTCAAAGCGTTCCACCCCCCAATAGCGCGGTCAACGCAACACGAAGTTCTCCGAGACGGGCTCGTGTCGCGTTTTCCGCGAATAGCGCGGTCAACGCAACACGAGGGTCTCCGCGACGGGGCTCGTGTCGCGTTTTCCGCGAATCGCGCGGTCAACGCAACACAAAGTTCTCCGCGACGGGCTCGTGTCGCGTTCTCCGCGAATCGCGCGGTCAATGCAACACAAAGTTCTCCGCGACGGGCTCGTGTCGCGTTCTCCGCGAATCGCGCGGCCAACGTAACACAAGGGTCTCCGCGACGGGCTCGTGTCGCGTTTTCCGCGAGTCCCACCCGTCGTCAATCCCGATTTTCCCCACCCACACCTTGTTCCACCCCCAACCCCACCCGCCTTTGCCGTTCATCATGGGGCGGGGTGTGGCGCGCCGGGTCTTTTCATGTGACGTTTCGAAGGGTGGTGCACAAGGGAATCGTGAGGGTTTGTCGATGTGGCTCATCATCCTGTGCGTTGCGGCGCTCGGGTTCGGCGTCTGGATCGGCCTCGGCGGGCCGGGCATCAACCGTGGCCGGACCGACCGGGTCGTGCCGTCGGGCCGGGCGCGCCGCTTGCGAGTGAATCACATTCATTGGTTCCGGTCCACGCGATGAGCGTGAAGCGTGGGGGTCATCGGGCGGTGCCGACTGCGAGCGGAGCGGCAGGGCGTGAGTCGGCGGGTGGCGGCCGCCAGGACCTCGCCCGTTTCGTCCTCCTGGGCGGAGTTCTGCTCATAGGCGCCGGCATGGTGCTCGTGATCGCAGGGATCCTGGTGCCGCCACTGTTCCGGCCGGGGACCTTCGCGATCGGTTTCGGCCTGCTCGGGTGCGGGGCGGGCGGCGCGCTCAACGTGTTGAGCGGGCGCCGGGCGGAGCCAACGTAGCGATGGACAAGCGGATCGGTCACGGCCAGGGCGATTCGGCAGACAGTCAGAAAGGTGGGCGATTCCGCTTTCGGCATGCGGTCGATGTCCGCTTCCGCGACCTCGACGCGATGGGGCATGCCCACCACTCGCTGGTCCTGATCTACCTCGAGGAAGCCCGCGCGAAGTACTGGCGCGAGGTCGCAGGCCGGGCCGGCCTGGATGCGATCGACTATGTTCTCGCCGAAATAACCGTGCGTTATCATCGCCGCATCGAGTATCCACAACGGCTTGATATCGGTGTGCGCACGAGTCGGGTGGGCGGGAAGTCGTTCGAACAGGAGTTCGAGATCCGGTCCATCGAGGGTGAGCGGCTGGCCAGCGGGCGGACGGTTCAGGTCATGTACGACTACTCGGCGGGCGAGTCGAAGGCCGTTCCGGCCGACATCCGGGATCGCATCGAGCGATTCGAGGAACGCGGCCCGGGCAAAGACTAGCGCCGCTCCGGGTGGCCAGCCCCACGCAGGGCACGGACGCACGCGCGTAAGGGGCCCCTATTGATCGGGATCGTTGCGGCTTCGGGTCCGGCGCCGACCGATAGACTGCACCGAGCAGTGAAGGCCGATGATCTCGCCGCACCGGTTGGCGTCGTGAATGGAGGCGTCCGCGAGCTGAACCGGTTCTGCGCCGGGAAGCTTCACGGGAGTGCGTGAGGCCGTGCAACGGGTGGTGAACGGGTTTGCCGTTCACCGTGCAGAGACCGAAGATCCGGCCCCCGATCGTCGAGCGCATCGCTCACACGATCCGCTTCGGGCGTGAACCCGGCAGCGTCCTCGACGGATCGCGCGGCGCCTGGAGCGCTGCCCCTGGTGCTCGAGACGATGAAGTTGAATGGCCGGAAGGCGCCCTCCGCTCGCGGCCTAGCGGGCGAGGATGCCGATGACTGCCGAGATCACGCCGATGAATGCGCCCAGCACGTAGCCGAGGCGTACGATCAGCGAGAGTTCGCGTTCGATCACACCCTTGATGAGCTGCTCGATCTGCGCCATTGGGAACTCGAGGATCTTGTTCTCGACTTTGGCAGCGATGTCGATGCGCTGTGCGATCTGCGGGACCTGTTCGGTTATCCATGCCCAGATGAGTGGGAGCATCGCCTTCTCGATGCGGGCGGGAGCATCGGCGGGGATGTGTTCGCCAATGCGGCCAATCTCGCGGTGCAACACGGCCTGCGTGAAACGCGTGACCGTGTCGCGGTAGAAGGTGCGGGCGCGTTCGCTGCGTGCAGCGCCGACGATCGCATCGGCTGCCCTCTCGGGCGGGAGGTGCCGGAAGAGGTCGCCCCATGTGCGGCGCTCCGCGGAAGCCAGTGAAGACTCGAGCCTCTCGACCAGGAATGCGTGCGTGCGCGGATCGCGTGCGAGCGAGAGTGCCCAGCTGTGGACGGTCTCCTTGGCATCTTCGACGGACGGATCGCCCGCCTTTCCCAGGACCGCGGTCACGGGTTTCTGAAGGAAATCGACGATCGCGCTGTTGACGCCGCGCGCCATTGCATCACGGATGGCGGGATCGTGCAGCAGCTCGGAGATTTTCGCGGCGCCCTCGGCCTCGACGGCGATGAGCACCTTGTCGATCGTTTCGGGCGTGATGATGAGCGCGGCCACGATCCGCTGGTGGAACCTGAGATCGCGCATGAACCGGTCGAGCAGCTCGTGGAGCACGCGTTCGACACGGCGGCGGGCTTCGGGGTCCTCGAGCAGGCCGCCCAGCTTTTCGAGTGCGATGGGCAGATAGCCGGCGATCGCGCGCTCGACCGCGGCGATCAGGCCGATGGGCAGCATCTGCTCGAATGTGGAGCCGGGCTCGAGTACGCGATCGGCTGCACGCTCGATCGTGTCGCGCACTGTGACGCTGAAGCCATCGCCGCCGACCGTCTCGCTGATCCATTTCTCGGCGGCCTGGGCCAGCGCCTGTTCGCGCTCTGGCGTGAGCACATCGGACAACGGCTTGTCGCGCACTTCCGCGGCCAGGTCATCGGCCCAGCCTCGCGCAGTCACGTGGAACTCCTCGCTCGCGAGCCATGCATCGAGCCGGCCGAGCAGCGTGCCGCCTGCATCGTTCAACAACACTTCGAGTTCCGAGTAGAGCGCGGGTGGCAGCAGCTCCGCGAGCGAGCCGCGTCGCTCATCGAAGAACGAACGCAGGAATCCGGAGAATCGCTCTTCGAACGCTTCCCGGAACCCCGGTTCGTTGACGGTTCTTGCGAGATCCTCTGAGGTGAGCAGCTTGTTCCCGACCGTGCGGCCGAGTGACTGAGCCAGTCGTGCGTTGTTCTTCGGTATCGCGCCTTGAAGCAGTCGCAGCCGCCAGCGGAACAGGCGGGGCGGATCATACGGATGAAACAGCATCCACACGGCAACCGCGTTCGTGATCCCGCCCGCAATCGCTCCAACGAGAACGGTGAGTAACGCCTGAATCCAGATCGAGTTCACGTTCGCATTCCGAATCTCGTGGGTAAGATGCGCGACCTTGAAACCATCTCGGCACCGCGCAGCGGCTGGTGCGCCGGATCTGTGGCGGACCGGCACAGTGCGTCCGGTGCGCGGTGTGAATCCCGTAACATGCTGCGCTGCGGAATCTTGCAGGGCGCTCCAGCGATCCTTGCATGGGAAGCGGCAGGAAAGTAGCACGGCACGGCGCGAGCAACGAGTGGAACCTGATCAGGCCCGCGTGGTTTGCACCAATGGGCGCAATGGGTTTACGTTCGCCCGGCCGGCGCGGAGGAGTGCCGGCGCGAACGCGCGCGACGGGTCCACCGGCGAGCGCGGTCGCGTGGATCGACGATGCCGGTGGAAGGTTGTGTGGGGCGAGCCTCGAATGGGCGGCCCTCGGCTCGATCGGAGGCGCGCGTGCAGCTCTGGCAGAAAATCCTCATCGGCATGGGCGCCGGCATCGTCACAGGCCTCATCGCCAATCTGTCAGACCTCGAATGGCTGCGCAGTGCGCTCGACTTCATCGAGCCGATCGGCACGATCTTCATCCGCCTCATCATGATGATCGTCGTGCCGCTGGTCGTCGCCAGCATCGTGCTCGGCACGGCATCCCTTGGCGACATCCGCAAGCTCGGCCGGCTGGGCGGCAAGACGGTCGCGTGGTATCTGTCGACAACCGCCGTGGCGGTCATGATCGGGCTGCTCCTCTCGAACATCGTGCGACCGGGCTCGCGCATCGACGCAGCGACGCGTGACCAGCTCTCTGCTCAGTTCTCCGATGAGGCAGCGGCGCGACTGACGGCTGCCGAAAGCGCGCCCGGCATCGAGCAGGTCCTGATCGAACTCGTGCCGACGAACGCGTTCGCTGCCGCCGCCGAGGGCGATCTGCTGCCGCTCATCATCTTCAGCATCATCTTCGGCGCCGCACTCACTCTGGTCCGGCCCGTCCATCGCGACGCTCTGCTGCTGTTCTTCAACGGCCTGAATGACACCGTGATGGTCATCATCGACTGGATCATGCGCCTTGCGCCGTACGCCGTATTCGCGCTCGTCGGGACGATCGTCGCCCACTTCGGGATGGACCTGCTCCAATCGCTGCTCATCTATTCGCTGGTCGTGATCGGCGGCCTGCTGCTCCACGTAACCGTGACGTACTCTCTACTCGTGAGAGTCATGGCGAGGTTGAATCCGATCCAGTTCTTCCGCCGCATCATCGAAGCACCGCTCGTCGCGTTCTCGACATCGAGTTCCAGTGCAACACTGCCGGTCACCATGGAAACGGCACAGGAAGAGCTGGGCATCTCGCGCCAGGTCTCCTCCTTCATCCTGCCACTCGGCGCGACCATCAACATGGATGGGACGGCGCTGTACCAGGCTGTTGCCGTGATGTTCATTGCGCAGATCTACGGTGTGCCGATGGATGTTACGGCGCAGCTCACGATCGTGCTGACCGCAACCCTCGCAAGCATCGGCGCCGCCGGTGTGCCGTCTGCCGGCATTGTCACGCTGATCCTGGTGCTTCAGTCGGCAGGCCTGGGCGGGCAGGCGCAGGCCGGCATCGCTCTCATTCTCGGCGTCGACCGCATCCTCGACATGCTGCGCACCGCCGTCAACGTGACCGGTGACCTCACCGTGTGCAGCATCATTGCGCGATCCGAGGGCGAGACCCTCGTGCCGCGGCCGGTCGATCACGAACTCGCGATCCGTCCGACCGAAGCGTGAACGCTCGCGGCGCTGGTCGAGACGATCGAGCGCCGATGGCCGGGCCCTTCTCGCCACCGCTGATCAGCGAACGGACAGTTACGATCGCGACCGGAACGCCCGCCGGGGTGAGCGGCCTTCAGGGCCGTTTCCTTGCACGTGCGACACGTGGTTCGGGTACTTCTTCGATACGAACAGCGGCGCGCGACGGTTCGGGTTTAGCGAAGAGGGCGAGGTTCACGACATCGTCCATGCGTTCGACGAAGTGGAACGTGGTCGCGGTGCGCACGTCTTCCGGGACATCGCGCAAGTCGCGTTCGTTGCCGCGCGGCAGGATGACGTTGCGGATCTTGGCGCGGTGAGCGGCGAGGACCTTCTCCTTGATGCCGCCGACCTCGAGAACCTTACCGCGCAACGTGACCTCGCCCGTCATTGCGATGTCGTGGCGGACGGGTCGGTTGGCGAGGGTTGATGCGATGGCGAGTGTGACGGCAATGCCTGCGGATGGCCCGTCTTTCGGGATGGCGCCGACGGGGAAGTGCACATGCACATCGGACTCGCGGAAGTCATCCTCGAGGATGCCGAGGTCATCGCCGCGGCTGCGAACGTACGAGTATGCGGCGTTCACGGATTCGCGCATGACATCGCCCAGCATTCCGGTGATGATGAGGCGGCCGGAGCCGGGCATGCGGAGTGCCTCGATGAACATGAGTTCGCCGCCTGAGGCGGTCCATGCGAGGCCGGTCACGACGCCGACTTCGGGCTTGCTCTCGGCGGGTGTTGCGACCCAGCGCGGCAGGCCGAGCACCTGTTCGATGCGCTGCGGTCCGAACTTCCACGTCGAGTTGTCGCCTTGGGCGCGTGCGCGTGCGCGCGTCCGGAGCATCGTCTCGATCGAGCGGCGCAGCGTGCCGATGCCGGAGTCGCGCGCATAGCCGTAGGCGAGGGCGTAGAGACCTTCCTCGTCAAATGCCACGTCATCCGCGCGCAGGCCGTGTTCTTCGATGAGCCGCGGGATCAGGCGGTGGCGCGCGATCTCGACCTTCTCTTCCGGAGTGTAGCCGGCCGTGCGGATCTCGACCATCCGCTCGCGCAGGCTGCGCGGCACCCTGGTGAAGTCCTGTGCAATGGCGACAAAGAGTACGCCGCGCAGATCGAAGGGGACGTCGAGGTAACGGTCGATGAAGCCGGCCCAGTCTTCGAAGATCTCCTCGAGCGCTTCGATCGGATCGCCCTCGACGTGGCCGAGCCCGATCTCGTCCATTTCGTCGAGCATGACGACGGGATCGTTCACGCGCACATCGCGCAGCAGTGCGGCGATACGTCCGGGCTGTGATCCGCCGCGCGCGCGACGCACGCCCACGAGCTGGCTCTCGCCGCGGCCGCCGAGTTCGAGTCGAGCAATGGGCCGGCCGAGGCCGTGGGCGAGGGCACGAACGAGGGAGGACTTGCCGGTATCGGGCGGCCCGACAATGCACGGGATCGGGCCTTCGAGATCGCCGCGCAGCCGAGCGACGGCGAGCTGGTCGAGCAACCGCTCTTTCTGCTCGGTCAGCCCGAGTACCGCCTGGTCGAGCTGTTCCTGGACTGCGGGCAAGTCGATCGAGGCAGGCCCATTCGTCGCGGAGCGGCGCCACGGCATGTTCAGGAGCCAATCGACATATGCGCGGATCTCGTCCGCGTCGGGCGATGGCCCGATCGCGTGAAGTCGCTCGATCTCGGTGCGCGCGCGGATCGCTACGCGAGAAGGAAGGCCCGCTTTCTCGACACGACGCAGCAACTCGACGACCTGTGCTTCGCCCGGATCGACATCACCCAGTTCGCTCTTGAGGACTTTGATCTGCTGCCGCAACTCGGTCGCACGCGCGGGACGTTCGCTCTCGCGCGGCGTCTCGTCGGACTGCGGACCAGCATCGTTTGCCATCTTCCGAACCCTTGCCAGTTGCGATTCGAGTTCGCTGCACTCGAAGCGCAGCCTGGCCTTTACACCGATCGTTTGAAGGACGCGATCCTTCGCGGCGACACTGAAGTTCGCGAGAGTTGCGACAAGGTCCGCGAACCGGCCCGGATCGCCCAGGTTCATGCGCAGGATGCGCGGCACCTCGCGCGGAATGCGCTCGACTTCTGTCGATAGTGCTTCGAGCACATTCAGGATGCGGGCGACCAGATCACGCGTTTCCTCGGGCGATGCCGCGCGTTCGCGCGTTGATCGGACCTTCGCCACGTAATAGCCGTCACGCTCGTGCAGATCGTGCAGCCGGATGCGATGCAATCCCTGCAACGTCGTCTGCACGATGCCGCCGGGCAGATTCAAGCGGTCGGAAACGCGCGCGGCGACGGCGACTTTCTCGAGTGCGCCGGGATCGATCGGCTCCGCCGGCTCGCCCGGCGCGACGACCGCCGCGACGATCAGGCCTGGTTCCCGGTTCGCCGACAGCAGGTCGAGTGTGCTGGGCGTGCCGATCTGCACACCCACGACTCCGAGCGGGAACACGACCGTGCTGCGAAGCGGCAGGACCGGCAACATCTCGGGCGGTGCATTCGAGCGATCAGTCGCCACGATGTTTCCAACCTCCCAGAATTGCACAGCGAAATGATCCGCTCGCGCGCTTGCCGGATCAGCGCTCCGCTACGGCCTCGATCCCGAGAAGCGCGGCGGCGTTCCCGAAGAAGATGCGATCGAGCGCAGCCGCTGGCAGGCCGAGCGCCGAAATTGCGGCAACATTGTGAGCCACGCTCTTCGGCATCGCCGGCCAATCGCTGCCGAACACGACCTTGTGCGACAGCCGCTCGAGGTTCGGGAAATGCTCGAGCAACCGCTCGGGCACGAGGCCCGCCACGTCAATGTACAGGTTCGCGTAGTGCATGGCGAGAAACGCGCACTCCGCATACCAGAATCCGCGTCCGCCATGCGCCATGACAAGACGAAGATCCGGGAAATCGACGGCCACATCGTCGAGATGGATCGGATCGCAATACTTGATGCGCGTGCCCCGCATGACGGAACTACCGATGTGCATGAGGACCGGCAGGCCGGCGGCCTGGCAGATCTCGTACAGCGGGTATACGCGCGGGTCGTTCGGGTAATAGAACTGGTACGATGGGTAGAGTTTGAGGCCGCGCACGCCCGCAGCGACGTAGCGGCGCAGCAAAGCCGCGGGTTCCTCGTCCGTCATCGGATCGACGGAAGCGAACGGCAGGAAGAACCCGCCGGATGCATCGCACAACTCGAGGATTGTATCGGTGCGAACGTTGCCGGACGTCAGCAGACAGTGTTCGGCGAGCAGGACCGCGTGCTGGACGCCGTGCTCGCGCAGCAGCTCGCGGGCGAACGCCGGATCATGCAGCCGATCGCCGTGCTCCTTGACGGCGGGCGAGATGCGCCGGATGAACGCCGTGGTCGCGGCCGCGAAATCTTCGGGTCGCCAGGGATGGGTGTGGAAATCGAGGATTGCCCGCAAGGCGGAGATCAGTCGCCGGCGACCGCGGTGCCCGGACCGGTGTGCAGCGGTTTGGATGGCGCACCCACGCGCCGGCGGTGGTAGTCCGTAGCGAGTCGATCGAGCTGCTGGAAGAATCGGATGACGCGACGCGCATTCGCGCCGAGGTCGATGCCCTCGTTGCGGGCCATCGAGCGCGCATCGACGCGCGTCTGGCCATTCGTATCGAGAATGACACTCACCGTGAAGTCATCAATACCTGGAGGAAAGCGACGGATCGCCTTGCCGATGATGATGCCGTCCCGATCGTTCGCCCGCAGCACGGCGCAGCCGCGCACGCCGCCACCGGCCAGCTTGAGCGCGGCCTGCCACACGTCCTCGAAGGGGATCGAGTATGTCCGCCCGCGGAGCCTCGGATCGAATGCGTCCGGGCGAGTCTCCGCGAATCCTTCGGCGAGGAAGCGTCGCAGGCCACGCTGAACGAGATTCACATTCGTTCCAGCCGGTAAACGATGTGGACGTTGGCAGTGACCGTGATGGTCCCGCCCTCGATGGGCGTAGCGGCCTGGGCCATCTCGACGCGGGCGGCGGCCATGTCGTACATCGGCCGTGGCATCGGGATCGCGCTCGACATGCTGATGTTGATGGGATCGCCGAGCCGCTGGCCCGCCGCGCGCGCGACGACCTCCGCCTCACGCTTCGCCTTCGCCACCGCCTGCTCGAGCGCCTCGAGCCTCGCCTGCTCGGGGTCACGAAGCTCGTAATTCAGTCCTGCAACACGATTTGCGCCCGCGGCGATGCTGGCATCGATCACGCCGCCAAGCCGGGCAATCGTGTCCACCGTGACCTGCACCATGTTGACTGCGCGGTACCCGACGATCGCCGGCGCGGAGTCCGGCCGGACGCGGTGTCCGTACACCGGATCGAGGCGGTAGGACAGCGTGCGAATGAGGCGTCGCTCGATGCCCTGCTCGAGCAGCGCGCGCAACACGCCATCCATCGCGTTCGCGTTCGTCTGCGACGCCGCGCGCGCGGTCTCGCCCTCACTCTCGACCGCCAGCACGAGGACCGCTCGCTCCGGCTCACGCTCGACTTCCGCGCTCGCATCGACCACGATCGTCGGCGGCTGCGGTGGTTCCTGCGCCTGCGCAGCACCGGCCGACGGGACAAGTGCTGCCACCACAAGCAGCAGGATGATGTTCAAACCCGGTTTCATCGTTCGTTATGCCCTTCCTGCCGCATCCTCGGTTGCATCGATGAGCGGCGGCACGTGTTCAGTATAGTCGCACAGATACCCGTGCGTCGAGACATTTCGCGTTCGACACATGCGCGGATCTGCGCGGTTCGCATCCTGAACGACGTTGGGAACGATGATTCTTGCACACCTGATCCGGGGTGCATCCATTTCCTCAGTATCGGTTGGCGGCTTCGGAGGGCGATGCAGCATGCGTGCCCCCGGGGCCAGCGGTCGGAGCCCACGGTGGGCCAGCCCCCGAACCACGTGCCCGGCGTTTGCAAGTGCGCAGGCGGCAGAGGGCATCGTATTTTCGCGCCGGCACAAACATTCAGCCCGTCGCACCGGGCCCGACTCTGAAGAAACGGAGAACCAGTGAAGGTGATCATCCCGCTCGCCGGGAAAGGGACCCGGCTCCGGCCCCACACGCACGTGACGCCGAAGCCCTTGCTCAGGGTGGGTGGCCAGCCGGTCATGAGCTACATCCTGGAGGACCTCGAGACGCTGGGGGTCCGCGAGATCGTCTTCATCACTGGCTATCTCAAGGAGAAGATCGAGGCGTACATCGCGGCCGAGTGGCGGCAATTCACCGCGCACTTCGTCGAGCAGCCGGTCCAGGACGGGACGGCGGGCGCGGTCCGGCTCGCGGAGCCGTTCATCGATGAGGACTGCCTCATCATCTTCGTGGACACGCTGTTCGATGCGGACCTCGGCCTGGTCCGCCGCCTGCCGGCAGACTCGGCAGGCGTCATCTGGGCGAAGGAAGTCGAGGACTACCAACGCTTTGGTGTCGTCCTGTACGACGGTGAGCGCAATATGGTCCGCATCATCGAGAAGCCGTCCGAGCCGATCTCGAAGCTCGCGAACATCGGCCTCTACTACATCCGTGACTGGCGGCTCCTCTTCGAGGGCATCCATCACACCATGCAACAGGCGCCCGGCAAGAGCGGCGAGTTCTATCTGACCGACGCGTTCCAGTACATGATCGACCACGGCGCGAAGATCCGCGTCGAGGAAGTCTCCGGCTGGTACGATTGCGGGCAGCTCGAAACGCTGATCGCGACGAATCGCCATCTCCTCGATAACGGACGCGCGCTGGCGCCGCGCGGCGGGACGAACGTACGCGTCCTTGCCCCCGTCCGCATCGCGCCGGATGTTGTCCTCGAGAATGTGACGATCGGGCCGAACGTGACCGTCGAGCGGGGCTCTTCGCTGCACGATTCCGAACTGCGCGATTGCATTGTCGGCGAAGGCGTGACGATCCGCAGCGCCTCGTTGCACGATTCGATGATCGGCGATCACGCGCTCATCGAGCGTGCGGGCGGTTCGCTCAGTGTGGGCGACCATTCCGAGGTGCGTGGTTGACAGAGGTTTCGCGCCGATCGTTCCTGCGAGCGTCCGCCGGCCTCGCCGCTGCCGCTACGCTGCCGCGATGGCTCACCGCCTGCGCCGAGTCGTCCCTGCCACAGCGCACCCGCCGGACCGATGGCCCGAACCTCCTCTACATCATGGCCGATGACCTCGGCTTCGCGGATACCAGTATCTACGGCCGGTCCGACTACTCGACGCCGGTACTGGATGGCCTCGCGCGCGAGGGCGTTCGGCTCACGCAGGCGTACTCGTCCGCGCCGGTGTGCTCGCCGACGCGCGTCGCACTCATGACCGGCCGCTACCCGGCCCGGTACCCGGCTGGCCTCCATGAACCGCTGACCACGCACCCGCTCGGCCTCGATCCTGACCCGGGAACGCTGCCCCGGCTGCTGCGCGATGCGGGCTACGAAACCGCGCTCATCGGCAAGTGGCACCTCGGCCTGGCCGACGAGTACAGCCCGGGCCGCCACGGCTTCGACGAGTTCTTCGGGTTCCGGGGCGCAGCCGCAGACTACGTCAGCCACGTGGCCACGGAGACCGGCACTCACGACCTCTGGGATGGGGAGCGGCAGGTTCGCCGTGATGGCTACCTGACGGACCTGTTCACCCGGCGTGCGGTCGAGTTCCTGACACGCCCGCGCGACACGGCCTTCTTCCTCAGCCTCCAGTACAACGCGCCGCACTGGCCGTGGCAGGGACCCGGTGATCCGGCATGGCCGGATACCCTCGGCTGGAAGGACGGTGGCTCGGCCGGGACGTTCGCCCGCATGGTCCGGAGCCTGGACGATGGGATCGGGCGCGTGCTCGAGGCCCTGCGCAATGCCGGCCACGAGAACGACACCCTCGTCATATTCACCAGCGACAACGGCGGCGAGAAGTTCAGTGACATGGGCCCGCACAGCCACGGCAAGATGACGCTGTGGGAAGGCGGCATCCGTGTGGCCGCGTTCGCGCGCTGGCCGGGCACCATTCCTGCCGGCACCGTGAGCGATCAGGTCGCCGCCACGTTCGACTGGACCGCGACCCTCGGCACAGCCGCCAATGTCGGGGCGGATCCGGCCGCGCCGTTCGATGGCATCGACATCATGCCGCAACTGCAAGGCGAGCCAGCAGTCGAACGCAAGCTGTTCTGGCGCACGTTCCAGCGGTCGAGGCACAGAGCGCTCCGCACCGGCGACTGGAAATACCTCGTTACCGAGGACGATTCGTATCTCTTCGATCTGGTTGACGATCCTGGCGAGACGAACAACCTGCGCGTCGTCGAGCCGGAGACGTTCGCGCGCCTCGAAGAGCGGTATCGCGAATGGGAGAGCGGGATGCTCGAGCCGGTCCCGCTCGATCCGCAGTACGCGTGAAGGATGGCACGCGGAACACTTCGTTATTCGCGCAGGTCCGCCGCGCCAGTGATGATCAGAAGGGCGCGCGCGATCCCGTCCGGGCCGCACTCATTCGAGTACCACTCACCCGCCGTGTGCGTCCCGCCCGACTCGCCGCCGCCGCCGATCGCGATCGACGGAATCCCGAGCGCCATCGGCACGTTCGCGTCCGTCGATGACGCGACCAGCTCGGCCCGCGCGCCAATGGCCCGTGTTGCATTGCGTGCGATGCGCACGAGCGCGGAATCCAGCGCCATGTCGGCCGCAGGCCGGTCGCCGATCATTTCGGCTGTGACGCAGATTGCCGCCGTGCCCCTTCGCCGGCCCGCGCCGGCCTCCGCGGCGGCCTCGCCCAGAATCGTCTCGACGCGCGCGACCAGCTCATCAAGGACCGCGGTCGATTCGGCTCGCACGTCCAGCTCGAGCCACGCCGATGGCGGAATCGCATTCACGCTCGTGCCGCCGCCGACGCGAGCGACCGTCACCGCCCACGCGGGTTCGGCGGCCAGCCGGATCCGGCCGAAACGGGCAACGGCATGGCCGAGTGCATCGGCCGGGTTTGGCGTGCCGCGGTCCGCCCACGAGTGGCCGCCCGGGCCATCGAATGTTATGCGATACCGGCGCGAGCCGACTGCGCGCACCACGATCCGCCGGCTGCCAGCGCCATCCAGCGCAATGAAGGCGGATGCGCGCGCGAGGGGGCGCTGCGCGGCGAACAGGTGCTTCACGCCGGCGAGATCGCCCGTGCCCTCCTCGCACACGGTCGCTGCAAACACGATCGGCCTGTGTGTCACGATACTCTGCGCCACGAGCACACGCGCGACACACAGTGTTACGGCGAGGCCGCGCGCGTTGTCGGCAATGCCGGGGGCAAGGATCCGGCCGTTCTCGTCGCGCACGTCGAGCACGGTGTCGCGCGGGAAGATCGTATCAAGGTGTGCCGCAACCACGACCGGCGCCGCGTCCGGCGCTGCACCCGGCCAGTGCGCCAGCACGTTTCCCGCATCGTCGCAGACGACATCGCGCAGGCCGCTATCACGAATGCGCTGGATGAACCATGCCGCACGGTCGCGCTCGCCGAACGACGGCGATGGGATGGTCGTGGCCGCACGCATATCGGCGAGCGTTTCCGCATCCGTTGCACGAATCTGTGCGATGGCCTTGCGCATCAGCTCGGATGCTGCGATCCGGTCGATCGGAGACAGTGCGGCCTCGGCCATGGCGACATTCTCGCCGAACCATCGTGCGTTGACAATGCGCGGCGAGGACGGCGATCTTCACACCGGACAAAAACCCATGGGCGGCCCCTCTCCCGCCAAGTGATCTGCCCGAGGACTGGCCCGCGGATGCACGAGCAGGACCTGATCTACGACTGGAACTCGATCGATGGCGCATTCGCCACCCGCGGCCGCTCTCGTGTCGAACTGGACGATGAGACCCTCCGCGACGGGCTCCAGTCGCCCTCCGTCCTCGATCCCGGCATCGATGCCAAGATCGAGATCCTGCACCACATGGACGCCCTCGGCATCGACACCGCCGACATCGGCCTGCCCGGCGCCGGCCCCCGCGCCCTTGCCGACGTGCAACGCCTCGCCGCCGAGATTGCCAGTGCCAGGCTGAGGATCAAAGCGAATTGTGCAGCGCGCACGGTGCGCGCCGACATCGAACCCATTGCCAGCATCGTTCAGAAGACGGGTGTACCTGTCGAAGCGTGCACGTTCATCGGCTCATCACCGATACGACAATATGCCGAAGACTGGACGCTCGAGCGCATGCTGCGCGCGGCCGAGGAAGCCGTCACGTTCGCGGTGGGCGAGGGCCTCGATGTGATGTTCGTGACGGAAGACACGACACGCGCCCGGCCCGACGTGCTCGAACAACTCTACCGCACCGCCATCCGCTGTGGCGCGCGCCGCATCTGCCTCGCCGACACCGTCGGCCACGCGACACCGCATGGCACGCGCAACCTCGTCCGCTTCGTGCGCGAGAAGATCGTCGAGCCGTGCGCCGAGGACGTGGGCATCGACTGGCATGGCCACCGCGACCGCGGCTTCGGCCTGGCCAACGTACTTGCCGCCATCGAGGAAGGCGCGACACGCGTGCACGGCACAGCGCTCGGCATCGGCGAACGCGTCGGCAACGCCGAGATGGACCTGCTCCTCGTCAACTTCAAGCTGCTCGGCATGCACGATGCCGACCTGTCGCGGCTCCCGCAGTACGTCGAGGCCGTCTCGAGGGCGATCGGCGTGCCCATACCAGCCAGTTATCCGGTCTTCGGCGCTGACGCGTTCCGCACCGGCACCGGCGTCCACGCCGCCGCCATCATCAAGGCACATGCGAAGGGCAATGCCTGGCTCGCTGACCGCGTCTACTCCGGCGTCCCCGCCAGCCTGTTCGGTCGCCGCCAGGAAATCGAGATCAGCCACGTGAGCGGCATGTCCAACGTCAGGCACTGGCTCACCGAGCACGGCTGGGATGCAACCGACGACGCCCTGTGCCGCCGCGTCTTCGACCTCGCCAAATCCACGGACCACGTCCTGACTCGCACCGAGATCGAAGAAGTCTGCCGCGCCCACGGCGCAACCCCGACCAATGCGAGCGTCTGATGCCCGGCAATCAACATTGGGTTTTCCTCGCCGATCCTGCCGACTACGGCTGGAAGGATCTCGTCGCGCAGAAGACCGCTGTCTGGGACGGTGTCAGGAACTCGCGCGCCCAGGCGAACCTGAGCCGGTGTCGTGCCGGTGATACCGTACTGGTCTATCATACGGCGCCGGACAAGGCGCTGGTCGGCATCGCGAAGGTCGTCGCGGAGGCGTATCCCGACCCGAGGAAGCCGGAGCTGGTCGTCGTCGATGTCCAGCCGGTCAAGGCGCTGGCCCGGCCATTGGCGCTTGTGGAACTGAAAGCGGACAGCGTGCTGGCCGGGATGTCGTTCGTGCGCATGCCCCGTGTAGCCGTACAGCCCGTCACCGCCGAGCAGTGGGCCCGGGTTGTGGCACTGAGCGGGACCAGAGCCTGAAGCCGTGGCGTGGCACGGCTGCGACAGCACGTTGGCAGGTCGATCATCCTGCGCTCGACGGGCACGTTCCCGAACCGCCGCTTTCCTTCTTCATTGCGGGTCCGGGTTCAGAATAGGAAGCTTGGTACGCAGGGTCGGTTTTCCGGGTTCGCGATGGAGCGCCTATACCGGGGTTACCAGCTAGCTCGACCGTTCGTCGAAGCGTTGGGCCACCAGCGGGCCTGACGCCAGATAACAACGGGTTCAAGCCGCGCGGTTCTTTGCACCGCTATTGTCGCGCAAGCGCGGCCGCACGGGTGAGAGGCGAATGGTCAAGCCGCAACCGAATCACAAGATCTATATCGAGGTCCTACGGTCGCTGTCTCCGGAGCAACGGCTCCGGAAGACATTCGAGCTCACAGCCTTCGGCCGCGACCTCCTTCGCGCCGGACTTCGCCGACGGCACCCTGCCTTGCCGGAAGCTGAGTTTGAGGCGCTGGTCCGCGCGGAACTCCTCCGGTGTCACAACCAGCCCTACTGAAGCGCGTCGTCGAAGCGCTGGACGCTGCTTCGGTCGACTACATGATTACGGGATCCGTGGCATCGAGCCTCCAGGGAGAGCCTCGCCTCACGCACGTTCTTGACGTACTGATCGCGATCGAAACCACAAAGATCGCGAACCTTCTTTCTGCTTTCCCGAAACCGGAGTTCTACGTCGACGCCGAAGCCGCCCGCGACGCAATCCGCACGAACGGCATGTTCAACGTTATCGACACCGTCGACGGCGACAAGGTCGATTTCTGGATACTGACCGACGAGCCGTTCGATCACTCCCGATTCGCGCGGAGGTACGTGGAGCAGGTATTCGACTTTCCTCTCCGCGTATCGTCGCCGGAAGACACGATTCTAGCCAAGCTACGTTGGAGCAAGCTATCCGGAGGCAGCGAGAAACAATTCCGCGACGCCCTTCGCGTGTACGAGGTTCAGGGGGATCGGCTTGATCAGAGCTATCTGAGTGAATGGTGGATGAACTAGGCGTTCGCGACCTTTGGACGCGACTGCTGCAAGACGCTGAGTCATCCTGACGCAGAAAGTCATCGTTCGTCACGATCGCGTCCGAGGGCGGGCGGATACCAGCTTTTAGCCTGCCACGAATTGTCTCGAAATGGGCAGCACCGGGGCGTCGGCGAACCGCTCAACGTTCCGTGATCCCATTCTGATGTATCCAATATGGGAATATGTCCAGCCAGGGGACTGGCTCGCCCGAATCGAGGTCGTCAGAACGCGCGCGACAGGCCGAAGACGCCGCTCGCCATGTTCGGCGTGAGCTGCGCGCAGTGCAGGCGGGTTGAAACCGTGATGTGGGCACTGGTTCGTGCACCGGCAAGTGTGCAGTGCACTGAAATGAGGCGACTGTTGAATTCAAGGACTTCCGGAATCACGGCGTCCACGGACAGCCCCGCCGCCCGTGATGTTCGGAAGAGAGATGATGTTCCACCCGCAATTCAGCGCGTGGGCGCTGCACGCGTGGTTATGGCGGCCCAATCCCTACGGTCTGTTCGCGGATGTGAGTCCAGTCGTGAGCTGCGAATTCTCGGACTGAGTGCGTGACGCTCGCAGATGGTGAAACGGCCGGCGCCCCTTGAATGCGGCGCCGGCCGTGCGCTGCAAGCGGCTCCGGCGCGTCGTGAACCCTGACACGTTATCGGCCATCAGAGCCGCAGCCTTCTCGAGGCCCAGGCACACAACCCAGCGAGAGCGTTCCAGACCCGCGCCCAGGGTATTCATTTTGGCAGTTTCTCCATCGGGTCCCTGACCTGCCATGATTTGCCGTTTGCAAGCATGGTAGTAGATTTCGGTAGCACTGGAGCGGAGGCAGGATCATGAGCAAGCGAACGCCAGCCACGATCGGACCCGGAGCGGTTGTATCGCGGGACCCGGAGATCCACAGCGGCGACGTGGTTTTCGCAGGTACTCGCGTTCCTGTGGAAACACTCATCGATTACCTCAAGAGCGGCCAATCGATTGATGAATTCCTGGCGGGCTTTCCCACGGTCCAGCGGTGGCAGGTAGAAGCATTCCTGGAGCTCTCGCCAGAGGCGGTGGATCACTTGAGGCAACATGGTGCGAGTGCTGCTTGATGAGATCTGGACGTACGGTTACGCGACAGGAATTCGACGTCCTCGTCACAACGGACGATCATCTTCCGTCTCAGCAGAACCTGGCGCGGTTCGACTTGGCAGTGGTCATCCTTCGCCCGAGAAGTAAGGCGCTCGAACATCTGCTGCAGTGATGCCTGAAGTGAGGAGGCTCCTCGCCGGCGTTCGCGCCGGCCAGGCAATTCGGATCTACCCGCCGCAAATTCAAGCCGAATAACGGGGTCATCTGATGCGAGACCGTTCGGCCATGGTCAAGCGGTCCGGCGAGGGCATTCGAAACATTCGAGGGCGCAGTGCATGGTCGATGGAATCGAACAACTCACGCTGGCCGGTGCCGACGGCAGTGACCGCGAGCGCGACCGCCGCGGTCGAGAATTGAGGATGGGCTCCTCCACGAGGGCGGGCGTCCGCAGTTCCGGGCGCCCGTCCGCATCCGCAGGATCCCGCCCCGAGTCGCCCGGCTGCGAGCAGACGGGATTGAAAGGCCGAATGTGGCGAGACGGGTTCGCCTCTCCATGCCAGATTCGTAACGCGAGACACAGCGAACCTCGTTCGTCGGCCCGAACGTTCGGGTGTCACCTCGGTGCTGTCGGGTGTGTCGCGCGCGACGTGTGATCGGGCGATGCGTCGATCACAGGGCATCTCGATCGTTGTCACAACAGAGCGGGGCCCGGTCCGCAGCCGGACCGACCCGGCCAGCAACATGACCTTGTCAGGGAGTCTTCATGCAATCGGATGATCGCCCTGGTTCCATCTCGAACAGGGCTCTGTGGGCCGGTCGGATCGCGAGCGCCTTCGCTGTGCTGTTTCTGCTCTTCGACAGCGTGATCAAGCTGATGCAGATCGACGCAGTCGCGGAGTCACTCGCGCAGCTCGGCTATCCTGTGAGCATCGCGTTCGCCATCGGCGCGCTCGAGTTCGTCTGCATTGCGGTGTACGTGGTTCCACGCACGTCGGTCCTCGGCGCGATTCTGCTGACGGGCTATCTCGGCGGGGCTGTCGCCAGCCACCTCCGCATTGGCAGTCCGTTCTTCACGCACACGTTCTTCCCGTTCTACATCGGATTGGCGGTCTGGGGCGGGCTGCTGCTGCGCGATGCGCGGCTGCGCGCACTCGTCCCGCTGCGAACCCCGGACGGCGGATTCCCTGCGCGGAACCCCGCGCCAGCGGCCCTTGCTCAGGAGAGCGATGGCAGGCGGGTTACGCTGAAACGGCAGGCGCAGGAGCCCCGGCGTTTCGAACTCGCGGACGCCGATGCCCCGCGCGTGTAGGCCGGGCCGGCGGAGCCGGTGAGTGTCTCGATGCCGGGCCAATTCTCGCTTGATGCTGCGATCTGTGAGCGCGCGCTCGATGCACGCGATGCGCGTTTCGATGGCGTCTTCTTCGTCGGGATCACGACGACAGGCATTTACTGCCGGCCGATCTGTCCATCGCGGCGGGCGGAAAGCAGGAACCGTCGCTTCTTCCATTCCACGGCGGCAGCGGAAAGTGAGGGGTTCAGGCCGTGTCTCCGTTGCCGCCCTGAGCTGGCGCCCGGACGGGCGCTCTGCGATGCCGTTTCGCGCCTCGCTCACGCTGCGACCCATCGCATCAGTGCAGGCGGACTCAATGGTCGCAGCGTTGCAGAACTCGCCCGCGAGCTGGCGGTCAGTGAGCGACACCTCCGTCGTGCCATGGAGCGCGAAGTCGGTGTATCGCCGATCGGGCTTGCGCAGACACATCGCCTGCTGCTTGCCAAGCGTCTGCTGGTCGATACCGCGCTGTCCGTCTCGAGTGTGGCCTATGCCAGCGGCTTCCAGAGTCTGCGCCGTTTCAACGCCGTGTTCCGCGAGCGGTACGGGATCAGTCCGAGCGGACTCCGCGTGTCGCGGGCGCCGCGTGATCGACGCACCGGTTCCGGCCATCGTCACGAAACGACCGTCCCGCCGAAAGAGTTCGTGCGGCTGACACTCACCTATCGGCCGCCTTTCTCGTGGAAGACGCTCGTTGCAATGCTCAGACTCGAGGCAACGCCCGCGCTCGAGATCGTGCAGGGCCACCGCTACGGTCGCACGGTACAGCTGGATGGCCGGAGCGGCGTGATCTTCGCCGAAGACGCAGGCGAGGATGTCGCCGGGACTCGCCTCCGCCGTTTGACCGGATCCGGGCCGGACCGCGAGACACGCTCGATCAACACGCATGTAAACGTTGACGTCTCGTTGACGCTCGTTCCCGTGCTCATGCCCTTGCTTGCCGGGCTGCGGCAACTCTTCGACCTCGACGCCGAGCCGACCGTGGTCGACACATGTCTTGGCCAGAACGGCCTTGCCGATCTCGTCTCGCAACGGCCGGGATTGCGCGTGCCAGGCGCGATGGACGGCTTCGAACTCGTGTGGCGTGGCCTGCTTCGAGGTCGCGATGCAGCGCACGTATCTGCGACGGAACTGGCGCATCGCGTGGTCGTCACGCTGGGCGAGAAGCTCGAAACCGGCGTCCCGTCTCTCAGCCGGCTCGCACCGAGCGCGGAACGCATCGCCGGCGAGGGACCGTCGAGACTCGCGGCGCTTGGCGTCCCCTCTCGCCGTGCCGATGCCATCACCTCCGCTGCCCGCAGCGTTGCGGACGGGAAGCTGCGCCTCCTGCCGGGCAGCGATGTGGCCGCGACCCGCAACGCATTGCTCGAGATTGATGGAATGGGGGATCGACTGGCGACGATGATCATCATGCGTGCCGTCCGCTGGCCTGACGCCTTTCCGGTTTCCGATGCCCGGCTTCAGTGCGCGGCAGCGGTGCCGAATCCGAAGGAATTGCGCGAGTGCGCCGAGAAATGGCGTCCGTGGCGCGCGTACGCGGCACTGCACTTGTGGTTGAGTCAGCGTTGCCGGGAACTCAGTGTCTCGGCGATGTCCGCAGCCAGTTCGTCCCGTACCGTCGAGACATCTTCCGCTTCCTCGTCGTAGTGCTGCGACCAGAGCTGAAAGCCGTTCGCGACATTGACCAGGCGCGCGGTGATGCGCAGCCGGTTCGCTGATCTGCGGACACTGCCTTCGACGACTGCACCAACGCCCAGCTCCTCGCCGATATGGCGAATATTCGCCTGTCTGTCCTTGAACGCGAAGGAAGACGTGCGCGCCGCGACTCGCAGGTTCGGCACGTGTTCGAGCGCTTTGATCAGCTCTTCTGTCACGCCATTGCACAGATCCTCGTTCTCCGGATCGGCGCTGACGTTGAGGAACGGTAACACGGCAATCGAGTTCACAGCCTGGCACGTCGCCGACTCTTCCGCTGCGATGTCCACGCTGGCCAGCGCATCGAGAAACTCCGTGATGTTGCTGAAGCGATGTTCCGGCGCCTTCGCCAGCGCCCTGTGCAGGATCGCCGGCAGCGTCGCAGGCACGCGATCTCGATACTCGCACAGATCGGGTGCCGGCCTGGTCAGGAGCTTTGCAAGAATGGCTGTCGCGGTCGGGCCATGGAACGGCGGCGACCCTGCGAGCATCTCGAAGAACACGCAGGCCAGTGAGTAGATGTCCGTGCGCGCATCGACGTGGTCCGCTCCCGAAGCCTGTTCGAAGCTCATATAGGCCGGCGTTCCCATGATCAAGCCGCTCCGAGTCAGGCGCTGGTTGTCACCCGAAGCGAGCGCGATGCCGAAGTCTGCCACCATTGCCTCACCGTCATGCAGCAGGATGTTCTCCGGCTTGATGTCGCGATGGATGATCCCCGCCTGGTGAGCGAAGCCGAGCGCCTGCGCGACCTGCTTTGTGATTCGCACTGCGTCCGCAATGGGAAACTGGCCTCGCCGCTTCATCTCCTCGCGCAGGCCCGGGCCGTTCACAAACGGCGTCACGTAATACAGCAGGCCATCGGACTCGCCCGAATCGAACAGCGGCAGGATGTGTGGGTGGGAAAGGCGTGCAGTAACGCGGACCTCGCGCAGGAACCGTTCCGCGCCGAGGTCCACCGCCAGGTCCGGCCGCAGCACTTTCAGGGCCACGGGTCGATCGTACTTCCGGTCCTGGGCAAGGTAGACGATCGCCATACCGCCGCGGCCCAGCTCGCGCTCGACTGCATAGTCCGGCCAGAACGCGTTCGACACGCGCTCGTACATGTCGCTCATTGCGATTCCTGCTGTTACAGGCAAAGTCCGACCCGACCGTTCCATGCCCGCCGCGAGCGCGGGACGGCCTGCACACGGATATGCGTGAAAAACCGGAACCAGAGGCCGGTCCGAGGCATTCGCCCGCAACCTCGATCGGGAAAATGATCCGGTGAAACCGTTCCCGGGACAGAACCGACATGCGCGCACGCACGGCCCGCTGCATGGCCCTTTTCGCGCCGATTCTACGCATAATCCAGCGTTGGCCATGCAGCGAAGTGCGCACTGGCCAGGACTCTGCTGAGGGAAAGGCACCATGCGAATCGGTTCGATGTCGGCCGCGAAAGCCGCCACCCTGTCGGCACTGGTGGCCGGCGGGCTGATGATCGGGCTCCCGGTTGCGGGCGAGGCGCAGGAAACGGGCTCGCTCGCAGGGACCGTTACTCTGTCGGATCGTGCGCGGACTCCGGACGCCGTTCGCATCTCGATCGAAGGTACATCCATCGTCGGCTTTCTCGATCGGAACGGCCGCTACGTTCTGCGTCGCGTCCCCGCCGGCGTGCGTCTCGTCAACTTTACGGGCCTCGGCTACCGTTCGGAAACGCACACCGTCGACATCCGGCACGGCGAAACGGTGATGCTCGACGTGACCCTCGATCCCGAACCCGTCCGGCTCGCCGAAGTCACGGTACTGGGCGCGTCTCGTACGCCGGAGCGCGTGGCCGAGGCACCTGCGGCCATCGCGGTCATCGATCGCGCCGTGACCGCCGGCCTTGCTCCCACCGGGCAGGTCCCGCTCGCTCTCGCAACCAGTCCCGGAATCGATCTCGCGCAGAGCGGTGTCGACGACTTCAACGTAAACGCACGCGGCTTCAATTCATCGCTGAATCGCCGCATGCTGGTTCTGCTGGACGGGCGCGACCTCGCGGTCCCGCTGCTCGGCTTTCAGGAATGGCGCGGCATCGGTCGTTCGATGTCCGAGCTGTGGACCATCGAAGTCGTGCGCGGCCCCGGTTCTGCCCTGTACGGCGCGAATGCGTACAGTGGCGTGATCGACATCCGTACGCCGGCGGCGAGGGACGTGGTCGGAACGAGGTTATCGGCCGGCGGTGGCGGGCTCCGCTCGGCCTGGGCCGACGTTCGCCACGCCGGTGTCCTCAACGCTGAACGCATCGGCTACAAGCTGAACATCGGCTATTCGAAGAACGACAGCTGGACGCAGTCGCGCACGAACGCGGACCGGGCCGATCTCCGTCGCGAGTACAGCGATGCTACGGATGCGCCGGTGCCGGACGTGATGGAGTCGATTCCGCTGATTGGCCAGACGCTCGACCCCGTGTCCCGCGCTGCGTCAGGCCGGCCCGATCCCGTGAACACGACGTACGGTTCGCTTCGCTTCGATCTGTATGGTGAGCAGTCGCTCGCGACCGTCGAAGGAGGCGCCTCCCTGCTGGAGAATACAACGCTGGTCACCGGCATTGGCCGCATTCAGGCCGCGCGTGTGATCCGGCCGTGGGCGCGAGCCGCGTGGGTAAGCGATGCTCTCACCGTATCTGCGTGGTATTCGGGGCGCAGCACGATGGATCGTCCGCACGTGTCACTCGGCTCCGGTGCAGAACTCGTCGACAAGTCCTCCATCGTCCAGGTCGAGGTCCAGGCGAATCGTGAGTTCTTCGAGGATCGCGCACAGGTCGTGGTTGGTGCGTCCCTGCGCAACAGCCGGACCCGGACGGACGGCACGCTGTTCGATCCCGCAAACGATGATCGCAGTGATGCGTTCGGTTCTGCGTGGGGCCAGATCGAACTCGACCTGCTGCACGGCGTGACCGCCGTAGGCGCACTGCGCTACGATGTCGGGTCGCTGTTCGATGCACAGCTTTCGCCCCGCCTCGCCCTGGTCTACACGCCCGGTCAGCGCCACTCGTTCCGGGTGACCGCGCACCGCGCGTTTCAGACGCCAACGCAGCTCGAGCACTTCCTGCGTGTGCCCGCCGCCGCACCCGCGAACTTTCTGCCGCTCGAGACCGGGCTGCGCGCATCTCCGCTCGGTCCGGCACTGGCCGGCGTCCCGGTTGGTGAGCTGTTCACGACATCGGCGGCCGTACCCGTGCTCGCCCTCGGCAACACCGACCTCGAGGTCGAGACGATTCGCAGCTTCGAAGCCGGGTATCGCGGTCAGTTCGGCGGTGTGTACGTGAGCCTTGATGTATTTCACGCGCGCATGGCCAACTTTGTGACCGATCTGCTACCCGGTGCGAATCCCGCATTTTCGCTGTGGACGGCACCGGCCGAAGTGCCTGAGCCGGTTCGCGAGACGCTGGAACGGACCGTCCGCGAGCAGTTGGCAGCGGCAGGCCAACGCACGGCGGCCGCAGGAATGACACGGCTGGCCGATGGCCAGACCGCGATCGTGCTTTCGTATGCGAATGCCGGGCGCGCGACGGAACGCGGCATCGAGATTGGCGCGCGCGTGCCCATCGGACCGCACTTCGCGTTCGACGGGACGTACACGTACCTCGACTTCTCAGTCGATGCTGCGTCCCTGCATGCGGGCGATGTTCTCGAGCCGAACACACCGAAACACAAGGGCAGCCTGTCCGCGAGTTACCGTAACGGGGCCATCGATGCCGGCACCGCGCTGCGGCTCGTAGATGGGTACGATTGGTCCGCCGGCGTGTTCGCCGGGCCGGTACCACCGCGCCAGACCGTCGATCTGAGGGCGGCTCTTCACGTTGGCCGGAACCTCCTTGTCCATGCTGTCGCGACCAACGTGTTCGACCAGAAGAAGTATGAGATCTTCGGTGGATCTCTGATCGGTCGCCGGGTGCTGTTGGGTCTGACGACCGCGTGGTAGAATCCCCAGCACGCGGTTTCAATCCGGCGCGCTCACTGATTCGCGCCCTGGCGCTCTCGTCCAGGCGTGTGGCGAGGAGACCGACGATGAAGGTACCGCCCAGGCTCACCGTGCCGAGGCCGCACGTCCGCAAACCGGTCGGTGACGAACTCGATGTCTTCGGGCTCACCCATCCCGGCCTCGTTCGACAGGACAACCAGGACCATTTCCTGACCTGCTCGCTTCACAAGAGCGTGAAGATCCATCAGACGAGTCTGCCAGATCTCGACGCCGTGCCCTCGCTGTCCGAGCGGCTCGCCTTCCTCGCGATGGTCGCGGACGGGGTCGGCGGTGGATTCGGCGGCGCTGAAGCAAGTCGCACCGCTGTCGAAGCCATCACACTGTACGTTTCACGCAGCATGCACGCGTACTACACTGCGGATGCGACCGATGATGCGTTATTCGTCGACGCTCTGAGCGAGGCGGCCCTTCAGTGCCATGCCGAGATTGTCCAGAGGTCGAACGCAGATGGGAACGCCGGCATGGCAACGACACTCACACTCTTCCTCGGCGTCTGGCCGCGCGCCTATCTGCTTCAGGTCGGTGACAGCCGTTTCTACCTGCTGCGCGATGGCCACCTCCAGCAGATCACGTCGGATCAGACCGTCGGACAGGAATTGATTGACCGCGGCATCATCTCGCGCTCGAGCCCGGCCAGCCAGCGCTGGTCCCATGTGCTGGCCAGCGCGCTCGGTGGACCGCATACATCGCCCGTCGTGACTGGCATCGAGGAGGACTGGGGCGATGTCAACCTCATGTGCAGCGATGGGCTCACACGGCACGTGTCTGACGAGCGCATCCGCGAGCGACTTCTCGCCATGACGTCCGCGAAGCAGGTCTGCGAAGATCTCCTCCAGGATGCACTCGATGCGGGTGGCAGGGACAACATCACGATCAT
Source organism: Longimicrobiales bacterium (assembly GCA_050732695.1). Taxonomy (GTDB): domain Bacteria; phylum Gemmatimonadota; class Gemmatimonadetes; order Longimicrobiales; family RSA9; genus JBFFZF01. The sequence continues at coordinate 97,773 of JBOHRL010000121.1, forward strand.
CGTCGGACGGTCCGTTCGCAGGGATGGCGTGTGATCACTCCGGGACGCGACCTGGCTCCGGCCGTTCCGCGTACTGGATCACTCGCTCGATCAGCATGGACACCGTCATCGGTCCGATGCCGCCCGGCACGCGCGCGATGGCACGCAGATGATCCATCCCACCGGACGCATCGACATCGCCTCGCCCACCCGGATTGAAGTAGCCTGCATCGATGACCACAGCGCCTGCCGGGATGGCTTGTGCCGGCAGGAAGCCCGGGCGTGCAGCCGCGACGATCACCAGTTCCGCGCCGCCGATATTGCCCGCTGCGCGTTCAGGCTCGAGGACCGGCCGCATACCGGCGCTCCGGCGAACCAGTGCTTCACGAAACATGGTCGCGAACGGACCCGGCTCCGCGATGACGACGCCGTCCGCCGCTGCGACAGGGACATCGTATGCATCGAGCAGTGCAAGCCCCGCCGCCACAGTGACGGGCGGATCCGCCGTCTCGTCCCCGAGATAACGCCGGATGCCAGCCGGTGTCATGACATCGACATCGGCATGTTCCGGTATCGATGCTGCAAGGCGGTCACCGTCCACGGAGTCCGGAAACGGGAACTGGAGGAACACGCCATCCCACGATCTGCTGGCGATGCCGTCGTGCATCTTCTGGAGTGCATCGTCCGTCGAGGCCGATGCCGGCACGATCAGCGGAACAGCGACAACGCCGGCCGCGTGCGCCGACTCGATCTTGCGTTGCACGTGCGGTGCCCGGCCGGCATTGCCGAACGCGACGAGCGCGAGACACGGCGCGCGGTCACGACGCCGTGTTACGCGCTCGGCCCGCTCACGCAATCGAAACCGTCTTTCGCTCGCGAGTCGAATGCCGTCGAGGATGAGCGGCCCCGGCGCCGGGCGCCCGGCAGCCATCAGGCGCGGACGTCCAGGACCTCGCGGATTCTCGAGGTCAGCGCCTCCGCAGTGAATGGCTTCTGAAGGAATGGCGCACTGCTGTGAAGCAGGCCATGGCGAAGCACATCGTCATCCGTGTAGCCCGAGATGCAGAGCGTTGCTGCACCCGGGAATCGGGATCGCACACGGTTCGCCACTTCCGGCCCGCTGATGTCGGGCACGATGACATCGGTGAGTACGAGATCGATGCGATCGCCCGTCTCATCGAGGGCGGCCATTGCAGCGAAGCCGGAGGCCCCCTCGGTCACGCGGTAACCATGCCGTTCCAGCACCAACCTTGTCAGGCGGCGCAGGCTCGGGTTGTCCTCGATGAGCAGAACACGTTCATCGCCACCCACGATCACCGGCTCGGGACTCGGCTTCTGGACCGGCGGCGCGGCCGGTGTCGGCGATCGTGGCATCGAGACCATGAGCGAATCGAGATCGACCAGCCGCTCCCCCGCACTGCTGCCCAGCATCTGGCCCAGCTGCCGCGACACACTCTGCAATCGTTCACTCGCAGCGATCTCGGCACCGCGGCGCACC
>JBOHRL010000122.1:0-5203 GCA_050732695.1 Longimicrobiales bacterium
CCGCGTCGAGTACTACGACAAGCCGGCCGTGCGGGCGATCGCGGCCGAAGCCGCAAAGAACGAGTACCGTGTCTCGTCCTTCATCCTGGGCGTCGTGAAGAGTGACGCGTTCCAGATGAAGAAGGAAGTGGTTGCCGAACAGGAGTCCGGACCGAGCCGCCAGTGACAGAGACCCAGTATCGAGGAGACCGACATATGGACATCATCACCGGCAAGCACATCCACCGGCGCATGTTCCTGCGCGGTGTCGGAGCGACGGTGGCGTTGCCGTTTCTGGATGCGATGGTCCCGGCGGGCAGGACGTGGCGGCGCGTGGCTGGGAGTGCAGCCGGCCGGCCGCGACTGGTGTGCATCGAGATGGTCCATGGCGCAGCCGGCTCGAACGCGTGGGGTGCGGCGCAGAATCTGTGGGCACCCGCGGCAGTCGGCCGCGAATTCGACCTGAGCCCGAGCGCGCTCGTCTCGCTCGAGCCGTATCGCGACTACCTCACGGTTGTGAGTAACACCGATGTACGCATGGCGGAGGCGTTCGAGCCGCACGAGATCGGCGGCGACCACTTCCGTTCGAGCGCTGTGTTCCTGACGCAATCGCATCCGAAGCAGACGGAAGGCTCGGACGTGTATGTCGGGACATCGCTCGACCAGATCTACGCGCAGCGGTACGGCCAGGACACCCCGATCCCATCCATGCAGCTGTGTATCGAGAACATCGATCAGGCGGGCGGTTGCGCGTACGGCTACACGTGCGTGTACACAGACACGATCAGCTGGGCATCGCCGACGGCGCCCCTGCCCGTCATCCGCGATCCGCGCGTCGCGTTCGACATGATGTTCGGCGCGGGTGGTACAGCGGCGGAGCGGGCGGCGAGGCGGCGCACCAACCGGAGCATCCTCGACTGGATCGCGGGCCGCGTGACGGAGCTGAAGAACGAACTCGGTGCTGCGGACCGCCAGCGGATGGAACGCTACCTCGAGAACATTCGCGAGATCGAGCGGCGCATCCAGCAGATCGAGGCGAGGAACGCGAGCGGCGAGGCGCGCGAGCTGCCGGGCGCGCCGGCCGGTGTGCCGGACTCGTTCGAAGAACACGTCAAGCTGATGTTCGACCTCCAGGCGCTCGCCTTCGAGGCCGACATGACGCGCGTGTTCTCGTTCAAGATGGGACGGGACTCGTCGGCGCGCGTTTTCCCCGAAAGCGGCACCGACAAGCCGTTCCATCCGGCATCGCACCACGGCGGCAGCGAAGCGGGCGTGATGGATTTCTACAAGTTGAACAAGTATCACGTCAGCATGTTGCCGTACTTCCTCGAGAAGCTGAAGAACACGACCGAGGGCGAGGCGAACCTGCTCGACAGGACGATGATCGTGTACGGCTCGCCGATGGCGGATGGCAATCTGCACAATCATCGGCGTTGCCCGTTGTTCGTGGCCGGCCGCGGCGGCCAGCTGACGGGCGGTATGCACCTCAAGGCGCCGGACGGGACACCCATGGCGAACGTCATGCTGAGCCTGTTGCATCGTCTTGGCATGGATGATCTGAACAGCTTCGGCGACAGCACGGGCGAGTTCGCGTTGTCGGCCGCGATGACCGAGTAACGAGACGGGAGACGGAGGAACCATGAGGAACGGCATGCGCTCGAAGCTGATCGGCGTACTGTGCCTTTCTCTGCTCGCGGCCGCTGCACCGCCCGAATCGCCGGTTGCCGATGCCGCGATGCGCGGCGATATGGATGCGGTCCGCGCCCTGCTCGAAGAGGGCGCCGACGTCAACGCAGCCCAGGGTGATGGCATGACTGCGCTGCACTGGGCCGCCCAGAACGGCAACGTTGCGCTCGCCGATCTCCTTCTGCATGCGAAAGCGAAGGTCGATGCCGTGACACGCATCGGCAGCTATACGCCGTTGCACCTTGCCAGCCGCAACGCCCACTCCGCTGTCGCGAAGAAGTTGTTGGATGCGGGAAGTGATCCGAACGCGGGCACGACGACGGGCGGATCGACACCGCTTCACTTTGCTGCTGGCTCCGGTGATGTCGGCACGGTGACGGCGCTGCTCGACGAGGGCGCGGAGATCAATACGCGGGAGGAACGGTGGGGGCAGACGCCGCTGATCTTTGCAGCGGCGGCCAACCGGGTCGATGTACTGAAGGTTCTGCTCGCGAGGGGCGCCGACGTGACGGTTCATACCAACGTCATCGACCTGCCGGTCGAGGAGGGCGTGGATGACGCTGCGTCCGACGCGCGCGACTCGGTGCTCACTGCGTTCCGGGAAGAGGCCGGGAATCCGCTCGACTGGAAGCCAACACCGGGTCAGGTCCAGGCAGCCGTCCTCGCCGCACAGGAGGTACAGCGGAAAGGGCTCAAGTCGGAACCGGTGGAGGAAGCGCCAGATCCCTCAGGCGGCGAGGAAGTGGCCGGCTTCTCTGGGCTGGTTGGTACGCTGGGCGGGTTTACCGCGCTGCTGCATGCGGCTCGCGAAGGCCACATCGAAGCGACGCTCACGTTGCTCGATGCGGGAGCCGACATCAACGGTGTGAGCGCGGGCGATCACACAGGTCCGCTGCTGCTTGCAACACTCAACGGTCACTTCGACCTCGCGCGGATCCTGCTCGAGCGCGGTGCTGACCCGAACCTTGCGAGCGATGCAGCGGCTACGCCGCTGTTTGCGGCGATCAACACGCATTGGGCGCCCAAGTCACGATACCCGCAGCAGCATGCGTACATGTTGCAGAAAGCGACGTACCTCGACCTGATGAAGGATCTGCTCGCGGCCGGCGCCAACCCGAACGTTCGCCTCACGAAGCATCTCTGGTACATGTCCTACACGTTCGACCTCCTCGACGTCGACACGCGCGGCGCGACCCCATTCTGGCGCGCGGCGTACGCCACGGACACTGATGCAATGAAATTGCTTGTCGCGTATGGCGCCGACCCCAACATCCCGACCATGAAGCCGGCCGAGCGGCGCCGCCGTGGTGGTCGCGGTGGGGCGCAACGCGAGGATCCGTCCGGCTTGGCGCCGATTCCCGCCGATGGACCGGGTGTCTGGCCGCTCCATGCCGCGTCCGGCGTCGGCTACGGCGAAGGTTACGCCGGCAACGCGCACCGCCACGTGCCGGACGGTTGGCTCCCAGCAGTGAAGTACCTGATCGAGGAACTCGGCGCCGACGTGAATTCGCGCGATCACAATGGCTACAGCGCGGTGCACCACGCGGCCGCGCGCGGTGACAACGAACTGATCCTGTACCTTGTCGAGAAGGGCGCCGATGTGACCGTCGTAAGCCGGCGAGGCCAGACAACCGCCGACATGGCGAACGGGCCGGTTCAGCGCATCTCGCCGTTCCCGGAGACCATCGCGCTGCTCGAGAAACTCGGCTCGAAGAACAACCACCGCTGCATGTCCTGCTGAGATTGCGGCTCTGGCCGGGGTCGTGTTCGGACGACGGAGCGACCCCGGCAGCCGCGAGAAGACGATCCATCAACCACCGATCGTGATCCGGCGCCGGGCGTACGACGCGGCTGATTCGCGCGCGTTGTCGTTTGCGCATGCCCTCCCCTGCTTGCAGGCGAACGAGCCAATCGCATGGTCGAAACGATCCTGACAGCGTCCGGCCCGGAGACCTCGCCACCACCCGAACCGACACGACCCGACCGGCGCAGGAATCTGCTCAAATGGGCGATCGTTCTCGGCTCGGGCCTGCTCGTGCTCGCTGCGCCGGTGCCGGATGGCATCGAACAGAACGCGTGGCATCTGCTCGCGATCTTCATTGCCACGATGGCGGGTCTCATCGTGCAGCCGCTGCCGGGCGGCGCGATGGTCCTGCTGGGTATCGCCACAACCGCGATCCTCGGCGTGCTGCCGCCGCTCACTGCGCTGGCCGGCTACTCCGATCCGATCGTGTGGCTCGTGCTTACCGCGTTCATGATCGCGCGCGGCATGATCAAGAGTGGATTCGGCAGGCGAGTCGCGCTCATCTTCATCCGATTCATCGGCAGCACATCGCTTGGCCTCGGCTACGCCCTCGCACTCACCGACGGCGCACTCGCCAGTGTCATCCCGTCCAACAGCGCCCGCGCCGGCGGTACCATCTTCCCCCTCGCCAAAAGCATAGCCGAGAGTTATGGCTCGCGCCCCGGCCCGACCGCCAACCGCCTCGGCGCGTTCCTCATGCCCCTTCTCTACCAGACCGACGTCATCGTGTGCGCGATCTTCCTGACCGGCCAGGCATCGAACCCGCTGATCGCCGACTTCGCGCAACAGACCACGGGGACCGAGATCACCTACATTCGCTGGCTGATCGGCGCCATCGTGCCGGGCCTCGTTTCGCTCGCGGTCGTGCCCTGGCTCATGTACCGACTGTACCCGCCCGAGATCAAGCGCACGCCAGATGCCGCCCGCTTCGCACGCACAGAACTCGAAGCGATGGGGCCTCTCTCGCGCAGTGAGATTCTCATGCTGGTCACGTTCGTCCTCGTCTTCGGACTCTGGCTCACACCCGGGCTGCACGGCATCAGCTACACGAACGTTGCACTGATGGGACTCGCGCTCCTCCTCGTCACCGGCGTATTGACCTGGCACGACGTGACGACCGAACACACGGCCTGGAACGTCTTTGTCTGGTACGGCGGCCTGATCCAGCTCGCGCGGCTCCTCGGCGAAACCGGTATTACGAACTGGTTCGCGGACGCGACCGCCAGCTTCATGACCGGCTGGTCATGGCAGCTCGCGCTCGTCGTGCTCGTCCTCGTCTACTTCTATGCGCACTACGCCTTCGCCAGTATCACGGCCCACGTGAGCGCGATGTACATCCCGTTCCTCGTCGTCGCCATCGCCGCCGGTGCACCGCCTCTGCTCGCGGCGCTCGTCCTCATGTACTCCTCGAATCTGTGCGCTTCCCTGACCCATTACGGGACCACGCCCGCACCGATCTTCTTCGGCGCCGAGTACATCTCGCAAGGACGGTGGTGGCGCATCGGGTTCGTCGTTTCCGTCGCCCACATCCTCGTCTGGTCGATCGTTGGACCACTCTGGTGGAAGACGCTCGGTTGGTGGTGAGGAAGGGGCGTTGCTGTGTGTGAGTTACGTTTCTGGGGCTGGTTTCTGGGGCTGGTTTCTGGTTGGGGGAACTCGCACGATCCAGGGAACCACGCCGTGCTATCCTACGATGCAGTTATCCCCACGTTCCATCTGTGCATCCCGTTGTCT
>JBOHRL010000123.1:0-4997 GCA_050732695.1 Longimicrobiales bacterium
CCGCGTCGAGTACTACGACAAGCCGGCCGTGCGGGCGATCGCGGCCGAAGCCGCAAAGAACGAGTACCGTGTCTCGTCCTTCATCCTGGGCGTCGTGAAGAGTGACGCGTTCCAGATGAAGAAGGAACCTGTTGCCGAGGAATCTCAAACGGGTCGTTAGCCCGATCTCGTTCGAGGAGACCGACAAATGGACATCATCACCGGCAAGCACATCCATCGACGCATGTTTCTGCGCGGTGTCGGAGCGACGGTGGCGTTGCCGTTTCTGGATGCGATGGTCCCGGCGGGCAGCACGTGGCGGCGCGTGGCTGGGAGTGCAGCCGGCCGGCCGCGACTGGTGTGCATCGAGATGGTCCACGGCGCAGCCGGCTGCAATGAATGGGGTGCGACGCAGAATCTGTGGGCGCCGGCAGTTGTCGGCCGCGAATTCGATCTGAGCCCGAGCGCACTCGCGCCACTCGAAGGATTCCGCGATGCGCTCACGATCATCAGCAATACGGACGTACGCATGGCGGAGGCGTTCGAGCCGCACGAGATCGGCGGTGACCACTTCCGTTCGAGTGCAGTGTTCCTGACGCAGTCGCATCCGAAGCAAACGCGCGGCTCGGACGTGTATGTGGGCGTATCGATGGATCAGATGTACGCGCAACGCTTTGGCCAGGACACTCCGATCCCATCCATGCAACTGTGCATCGAGAACGTCGATCAGTCGGGTGGCTGCGCTTACGGCTACGCGTGCGTGTACACGGACACGATCAGTTGGGCATCGCCCACAGAGCCGTTGCCCATGATCCGCGATCCGCGCATCGCGTTTGAAATGCTGTTCGGCGCGGGTGGCACAGCGGCGGAGCGGGCCGCGCGGCGGCGCACGAACCGCAGCATCCTCGACTGGATCACTGGCGAAGTGGCGTACGTGAAGCGGAGCCTCGGATCGGCCGACCGGGAGCGACTGGAGCGTTACCTCGAGAACATTCGCGAGATCGAGCGGCGCATCGAGCGCATCGAGATGCAGAACACCAGCGGCGAGCCGCGCTCGCTGCCCGAGGCCCCCGCTGGCGTGCCTGACTCGTTCGAAGAACACGTAAAGCTCATGTTCGACCTCAAGGTCCTTGCCTTCGAGGCCGATATGACTCGCGTGTTCTCCTTCAAGACCGGCCGCGACGCATCGTCTCGCACCTACCCCGAAAGCGGCACCGACAAGCCCTTCCATCCCGCCTCGCACCACGGTGGCAATGAAGAGGGCGTCCTCGATTTCTTCAAGATCAACAAATACCACATGGGTATGCTGCCGTACTTCCTCGACAGGCTCCGCGCCACGACTGAAGGCGACTCGAACCTGCTCGACAGTACCATGGTCGTGTGGGGATCACCCATGGCGGACGGTAACCTGCACAATCACCGCCGCTGCCCTCTGATCGTGTTGGGCGGCGGGCTTCAGGGCGGCGTGCACCTGAAGGCGCCCGATGGTACGCCCATGGCGAACGTCATGCTCAGTTTGATGCACCGCCTCGGATTGGACGACCTGAACAGCTTCGGAGACAGCACCGGCGCATTTCCGCTTTCGCCCGCGGCCACGGATTAGCGCGCGTCTTCATTCTGTTCGACGGAGTGGGATCAGCCGCCAGCCGGCTTCGGTTTCAAGGTTTCGAGAATCCGATCGAAGCGCTCCCGGAGCGCAGGGTCGGCACTGACGCCGTAGACCAGCCCCTGGTACTCCTTCACGGTCAGCCCCTGCTCCTCGAGGACCTGGCCGATCCGCTGTTCGAGCCGAGTGCGGATGGCAGCCTTGCCCTGGGCGTCATGAACGCGGCCAAGCTCGTCGTTCGCTCCATCGCGAACATCGGAAATCTTCAGGAACGCGGTCGCAAACACAGTCAACTTCTCGTCCGTGATCTCGCTCGTCGGCGCCGGTGGGGGTGACTCCTGCGCATGCACCGGTGCCGGAGCCATGGCGATCGCCAGGATGCCGAGAATGCCGCCCGCAATCGGTACGTAGCCTGCCCTGAACCGCATCGTCCCTCCTGCGTTGTGCTGCCCCTTGCCTCACCACGGTCCGATCCGAACGTTGCGAGACCGCGACGCACCCTCCAATCTACACGCGAACCGGGCCCGTTTCACCACCGCCGGGCCAGCCGACGCGAATTCCGGAGGCGCATGCCCCTCTACGAGTATTCCTGCACCGCCTGTGGCGAGGCCTTTGAACTGCTGGTGCGCAAGGACACGGTTCCGGCGTGCCCGGCGTGCACGAGTACCAGCGTCGAGCGGCTCAGCTCGCTGACCACGGTCAAATCATCGACCACCCGCGACAAGGCGATGAGGGCTGCGAAAAAGCGCGACGCCACCCAGGCCGCCGATCGCATGCACGATCAGCTGAAGTACGAGGAAAGCCACGACCGCCACGGTTGAATCGAGACCGTGACGGCCGCCGGGCGTGACGGACGGAGCCTCGCCATCCTCGCGATCGTGGCGGTTGGAATCGAGACCGTACCGGGCCGCCGGGCCCGTCATCGCAGTCCCTGCCAGAGGCTGGCATCTTGTTTGCCAACATGTCCTGCGTGCCCGCGAGGCGAGCCCGCGAATCCGGCGATACCGCCCGCACGCACCATCACGTCCACCTGGAGGACCGACCATGTTTCGCATGACCGGCGCCCGCTTCGCGGCCGCATTCGCCCTGGCCGCGGCTCTCGGCCTGTACGGACCGCTGGCCGCACAGGACCTCAAACTGCCAGAGGGGGTGACCCAGGCCATGGTCGAGGAGGGCAAGACGATCTTCCACGGGCCCGGCCTCTGCCTCACCTGCCACGGCCAGGACGCCACAGGAACACCCGTCGCACCCAGCCTGACCGATACCACCTGGCTCAACGTCGACGGCTCCTACGAAGCCATCATCAACCTGATCAATACCGGCGTGCCTCAGCCCAAGGAGGGCATGATGCCGATGCTCGCCAAGGGCGGCAGCGAAATCACCGAGGAGCAGGTCCGGGCCGTCGCCGCCTACGTCTGGTCGCTTTGCCGCGTCACGGCAACCTCCAGTGGCGGATCCCCGGACGCGTGCACTGTATCGAAATGAACCGCCTGCGGGCGTGATTCCGGTGGCGTGCGCAGCTCCAAGCGAAACCAGGGACATGCGCGTCCATTGTTGAGGTCCGGTTCGTGCGGTAAGTTTTGCATACGTGCGGGGATGCATTTTCGTCCGACCCGCTCGGCCGCAAGCGCGAGCGGTCAGGACCATCCTCTGTGGGCGTGACGTTCGTCCAACGCGGGGGGCCGTTTCATGAAGACAGCGACTGCCACGGCCGCGCTACTGCTCGGCATCATGGTCGTGATCGCACGTGCCGAACCAGGTCTCGACGGGCACGGCGATTCCCGGGATACAACGCAATTACTCGAGCCCAGTCCGTTGCTGCATCGTGCTCCGCCCGCGGAAGCGGCGGAAGCGAAGGCGTTGCCTGTGCATGCAGCGATCGCATCGGAAGAGGTCTCGCCTGAGGCGCTGACGGCGGTGGTACGACGGTTGTGCGGTGCGTGCCATAACGATCAGCTCATGTTCGGCAACCTGTCGCTCACGACATTCGACGTCGCGGCTGCGGCGGAGCGGGCAGAAGTATCCGAGAAGATGATTTCGAAGTTGCGTGCGGGCATGATGCCGCCGCCGGGCATTCCGCGGCCGGGTGGCGATACGATGCAGGCGCTGGTGGAGACGCTCGAGACGTTGATTGGCGATGCGGCAGCGGCGGCGCCGAACCCGGGCGACCGTCCATTCCAGCGGCTGAACCGCGCGGAGTATGCGAAGTCGATCGAAGATGTGCTTGGACTACAGATTGACGCCGGCGACTACCTGCCGCTCGACACCAAGAGCGCGAACTTCGACAACATTGCGGATGTTCAGCTGCTCTCACCCACGTTGCTCGATGCCTACCTGAACGCGGCGAGCCAGATCAGCCGGCTCGCGATCGGTGATGCGAACGCAGCGCCGACCGAGGTCACGTACGAGAAGCCGGGGTACTACTCGCAGTGGAACCGTGTCGAGGGCGCGCCGTTCGGCACGCGCGGCGGCATCGCGGTAGTACACACGTTCCCGGCCGATGGCGAGTATGTGTTCAAGATGGCATTCGATCACACGACCACGGGCGGATACTACGGCAGTACGACGCGTTTCGAGCGGATCGAGATCTCGATCGATGGCGAGCGCGTCGCCCTGCTCGAGATGGACCAGTGGATGAATGTTTCGGATCCGAACGGCGTCAACATGGAATCGGCGCCGATCCGGATCACGGCGGGCCCACACCAGGTCGCGGCAGCGTTCATCCGCCTGTCCGAAGGACCGCTGGAGGATCTCGTCTCACCGCACGAGTGGTCGCTTGCGGACCGGCAGATCGGCGCGGGCGGCTACGGTGTCACCACGCTGCCGCACCTGAAGGAACTGGTCATCGCCGGACCGCACAATGTGACCGGCGTCAGCGAGACGCCGAGCCGCGCGAAGATCTTCACCTGTCGGCCCGCGTCCACGTCCGAAGCCCGGCCGTGTGCCGAACGGATCATCGCGCGCCTGGCCGCCGAAGCGTACCGGCGCCCCGTCACGCCCGGGGACACGGACCCGCTCATGAGTTTCTATGATCAGGGCGAGGCAGAGGGTGGCTTCGAAACGGGTGTTCGCACCGCGCTCCAGGCCATCCTCGCCAGTCCGGACTTCGTGTTCCGGATGGAGCTCCCGGCCGGAACGCGCCGGGCGGGTGAGAGCTATCGGATCAATGACCTTGCCCTTGCCTCGCGCCTCTCGTTCTTCCTCTGGGGCACACCGCCCGACGAAGAACTGCTCGGACTCGCGAGCGCCGGCCGGCTGACCGAGCGCGCCCTCGAGCAGCAGGTCAAACGCATGCTGGCCGATCCGCGGGCCGAAGCTCTCGGCTCGCGCTTCGCCGCCCAGTGGCTGCGGCTCCAGGACCTCGACAAGGTCCACCCCGACGCGTTCTGGTTCCCCGACTTCGACCAGCAGC
>JBOHRL010000124.1:0-6844 GCA_050732695.1 Longimicrobiales bacterium
CAGGCCATCGCCAGGATGAACGTCGTGCGCGCCGATGCCGGCCTGCCGCCGCTCGACAATCCGAACACGCGCGACGGTGTGCTCGATTACCTGCTCGAGGAGCGCTTCGCCACTCTCTTCCTCGAGGGCCAGCGCGCGAACGACCTCTACCGCTTCAACCTGTTCCCGCAGGTCATCGGCACCGGCTTCAACACGAAGTTCCCGATGACCAATGGCGAGATCCAGAACAACTCGAACATCGAACAGATCCGGAGCTGTCCCAAGGTGAGTTGAGGGTTGAGGTCGAGTCTTCGTTCAACGCATTGCGGGGGTGGGTCGGATGCACGGCCCACCCCCGTCGCGTTCGAGACGGCCCACTGCGGTGAATGGTTGTGCCTTGCTTCCAGCCTGCGTAGACTGATCGTTGCATACAATCGTCAACGCGGTGCCGTCGGCCCCGGCGAGCGCCGCCTGAATCCTGCCGCAACGGAGACCTTCCATGAGCTTCGCCTCCCGCCGGAGAAACGGAGCCGGGCTGCTCGGCCTGGCGGCCATGATGGTGGGCGCAAACGCAACCGGCGCCGCCGCACAACAGGGGACTCTCCCGATCGAGCGCTATCAGCGAGCCGAACGGTTCCTGAGCTGGCACACGGAAGACAGGATCGCCGGGAACGCCGTGGATGCCAACTGGCTTCCCGACGGGGCGAGGTTCTGGTACCGGAACAGCACGGGCAGCGGTCACGAGTTCACGATTGTCGATCCGGTCCGCAATACGAAGCGGCCGGTCTTCGATCATGCTCGCCTTGCCGCGGCCATGAGTCTCGCCGCGGACACCGCGTTCGAGCCGCACAAGCTCCCTTTCGAAACATTCGAGTTCAAGGACGGCGAACGAGCCATCGAGTTCGATGCACGGAAACGGCGCTTCACGTGTGCGCTCGCGAATTATCAATGCACGGTCGGCGATACGCTCCCGGATGTCGATCGGTACGTGTTGTCACCGGACTCGGCATGGGAGGCATTCTACAGCGGCCACAACCTCTGGGTCCGGTCCAGGGGAGGCACGGACTCGACTCAGCTTACGACGGATGGTATCGAGTACTGGAGCTACGGCGCGGGTGAACCGAGGCCGTATCAGTTGCTCCAGAGCAAAGGCAAACCCTCGCCGCCTCGGGCGCAGGCGCGCTGGTCGCCCGACTCGAAGAAGCTGATCGTCTATCGCACGGATGAACGCAACGTCGCACACCATCATTACATCTCGTACACATCGCAGCGGCCGCAACACTTTTCTCAGCCGTACGCGTTGCCGGGCGATTCGGTAGTACCGAAGCCGAACATCCACGTGATCGATGTGGCCACGAAGCAGAACATCGCGCTGAATCTGGATCCCGTGCCCAATCGCTTCTCGTTGAGCGGTTCACCCATCGATTCGATGTGGGCGGCGGATTCCAGGACGTTCCGGTTCCACTACGAGACGCGTGCCTCGAAGGGGCTCTACCTCGTCGAGGCGAACGCGGAAACCGGTGCGACCCGTATTCTCGCAGAGGATGAATCGAAGACATGGGTCGAAACCAACCCGCAAGGCCGCCCGAGCTGGACCGTGACGGCGGCCGGTGACGTGATCTGGTGGTCGGAACGCGACGGCTGGCCGCACCTCTGGCGCTTCGACTCTGGCACCGGCTCGGCCACGGCCATTGCAACGGAAACGAACGGCACCGCCGGACCGAGTGCGGCCGCACCCGTCGAAGGTCTGACCCGGAGTGAAAACGGCGCATTCTGGATCGCTCTGCCGACCGTCGCGGCCGATCCCGTCCTCAAGAATCAGATCACGTCCGGCGCATGGGCGGCCGGCGACGTCCTCTTCGTCGACGAGTCGAAGAATCAGCTGTATCTCACGGGGCGGGGCAGAGAAGAAGGACGCAACATCTACTACGCTCACCTCTATCGCACGAATCTCGATGGAACCGGCCTGACACTGTTGACGCCGGAAGACGCCAATCATCAGGTCAGCTTCTCACCCGATGGCCGCTTCATCGTCGATTCATACTCGCGCATTGATACGCCGCCGGTCACGGTATTGCGTTCGACCGTTGACGGTCGTGTCATCCGTACGCTCGAGGAAGCGGATATCTCGCAGATCGAGGAGATCGGCTGGACACCGCCCACCGTCTTCTCCGTAAAGGCAAGGGACGGCATCACGGACATCTACGGCATGATGTTCCTGCCCAGCGACTTCGATTCGACGAAGACCTATCCGGTCATCGATCACATCTATCCCGGTCCACAGGTCGGCAGCGTCGGTCAGTGGCGCTGGGGAACCGGCGGCGAGGAACGCGCCATCGCCGAACTCGGCTTCGTTGTCGTCGAGATCGACCACCTCGGAACGCCGCTCCGCTCGAAGGCCTTCCACGACAACTACTACGGCAACTTCGGCGACAACGGTCTGCCCGACCACATCACGGCCATCCAGCAGCTTGCCGCGAGACACCACTTCATTGACATCGACCGCGTCGGCATCTATGGCCACTCCGGCGGCGGCTTCGCCTCGACCGATGCCATCCTGCGTTATCCGGATTTCTTCAGGGTCGCCGTGTCAGGCGCAGGCAACCACGACAACCGCAGCTACAACATCTACTGGGCAGAGAAATACCAGGGACTCCTGACCAAGGACTCGGTCAGCGGCAAGGATAACTTCGATACCTCGGCAAACAAGACCATGGCCGCGAACCTGAAAGGCAAATTGCTGCTCATGCACGGCGATATGGACGACAACGTGCACCCGGCAATGACCATCCAGGTCGTGAACGAGCTGATCAAGGCGAACCAGGACTTCGACCTGATCTGGGCGCCGGACCGCGCGCATGGCCTCAATGAGCCGTACTTCGTGCGCCGCCGTTGGGACTATTTCGTCGAGAACCTGCTCGGGTTGAAGCCGCCGCCCGAATACGAGATCAGACGGCCGACCAGCTGATCCAACTCGTCCGAACTGTACGGGCCGCCGGCAACATTGTGCGCCGGCGGCCCGTTTTCGTCAGACACGTTGGACACGGTTGTCAAACGCTGACGATCAAGTCACACCGCACGATCTGAATCGACCATTTTCACTCCGCGCGCAGCACGATGATCGGATCCATGCGCAACGCTCGCTGGGCGGGCACGATCGAGGCCAGCAGCGCGATCGCTGAGACGACGGCGACGACGACGAGCATCACGACCGGATCGAGCGGTTCGACACCGCGGATGAGGAGGCGGATGGCCTCGCGCGTAGCCAGTGTGCCCGCGATCCCGGCGATCGCACCGATCGCTGCCATCACGAGACCGTGGCCGAGCGTACGGCGGAAGACAGCGTCACTCCGTTCCCCGAGCGCAATCCGGATTCCGATCTCACGTGCACTGCTCGACACGATGTACGCGACGAGCGCATAGATGCCCAGCGCGGCCAGGATTGCCCCGACAGACGCCAGCACACCCAGCACCACGAGCTGAAGCCGAAACGGCGCGAACCACGTCGTCAAGTAGCGCTTGAAGGGAGCCAGTGGCGCCGTAACCAGCTGTGGATCGATTGGCGCGATCACATCGCTCAGCATGCCGGCGGCCGCACCGGCTGTGCGGACCAGCACGTGCGCGAACGGGGATGGGTCCTGGGCCAGTGGCACGTACAGCTCGGCTGGGGATGCCCGATCCGGTCCGAAATGCCGTGTCGAGCGCACGACGCCGACAATGGTTCGGCGCGTTCCCACCAGCATGATGCTTCGTCCGATCGGATCGGTGCTGCGGAAATGCAGCCGAGCGAGTTCCTCGTTTACAATCACGACCGGCGCCGCGCCAGGGCCATCGACCTGCGTGAATGCACGCCCGGCAACGAGATCGATGCCCAGTACCTCGAAGTAGGCGCCTGTAACGGCGTGGTACTGACCCCAGTATTCCGACCTGTCGCCCTGCAACGCATAGCCGTACCGCATCGTCGATCCGCTGATCGGCGGGTTGGTCGCTACCGCGGCCGTGACGCTGCGAGCTTCAAGCCCACGCAGCACGGCCTCCCAGAAGAGCAGCGATCGCTCGGGGCTCGCACCTTGACGCAGGTGGCTCAGCGTCACGGGAGCCGCCAGAACGGCGTCCGCTTCGAATCCGACATCCACGGATCGCAGCGCGTTCACGTGGCGAATCAGCGCGACGCCGGCCAGCAGCATCCACGTCGTGAGTGCGATCTGCGTGATGAGAAGCGCGCGACGGCCCCGCACACCCGGCCGCTCCGCATCGCGGTTTCGGCCGATGGCGGGACGATCGCGGATGCCGGACATCAAATGACCGAGCAGGCCGACCAGCAGACCCGCAACAACGCCGGCCGCGAGGAGGCTGCCCACCAGCCCGCCACCGATCGCCACATTCGACAACCGCGGCACATCGGCAGGCATGAGACGCTTGATCGACGCCAGAACCCAGTACGCTCCGAGCGCGGCAAGAAGCGCCGCAGCCAGTCCGAGCAGCGTGCTCTCGACGATGCCTTCCCGCAGGACCTGCCCTCGCGATGCCCCCAGAGCCATGCGGACCGCGCGCGCATGACGATTCTCGACGCGTCGCGCAGCGACCAGCCCCGCAACGTTGACGGTCGCGAGCAGCACGAACGCCGCCGCCGCGGCCAGCAGCACCAACAGTACGCTCCGGAACGGACGGACGAGATCCTCGCGCAGCCGCACGGCATGAGCGCCCCACCCGCGGTGATTCGGATGCGCTTCCGCCAGATGCTTTACGAAGCCGTCGAGCTCGGCAGCCGCATCCTCGACCGAGTGACCCGTGCGCACGCGCGCGACCGCCTCCAGATAGCGCGCACCTCGCATCCCCTCTTCGAGCGCGCCCGCCTGAAACACGAGCGGTACCCAGATGTCAGCAGGCGGCGGGTAGCCGTACGGCGCCTCGATCACTCCCACGATCGCGTACGACTCACCATCCAGCACCATCGCATTCCGGCCAATCACACGCGCATCGCTTCCGAACGCATCCTCCCAGAACTCCCTCGTCAGCGCGACTTCACGCACGCCCGGCTCAGCCCCCGGAACCCGGCCGTGCAGGGTGCGAACGCCGAACAGCGCGAACAGTTGGACCGACACGATCTGCGCCGACACGCGACGCACAACGTCGCCCCGCGTCCAGTCGAATTCGCCCGCCGCCACTGCCGCCACTCCAGCAATGGTCGACAACTTCGCCCGCTCCAGATCAGTCACCAACGGCGGCGACAATGCATTCCAGCGAGATGGCGTCGACACCGCCACCGCAGTCGTGACGAACTCGCTCGCTCCAGATTCTCCAGGGACGCGTGTTCGATTCGAAGCTTCATCGCCTTCCGGTCGCAGATTCACCTCGTAAACGCGCACGACACGATCCGCGTCCGCAAACGGCAGCGCCGAAAACCACACGCCCCATGCAACTGCCACGATCGCCGCCGCCGCTCCAAGACCGAGCCCAAGCGTGCCAATCACACCTCCTGCGTACAACCGCCGCCGCAGCAAGGACCGAACCGCAACACGTAGTTCGCGTGTCAGCCCCAAGTGTCCTGCCGGCTTCGTCATAGCTCTATCGCCCCGGTCGTCCCGGCGCGACGCCCACCACGCCGGAATGGCCCGCAGCGCCTGCCACCAGTACCACCGCACTGCCTGTCCGCGGCTCATTCGTGCCAACCCGCGCCGGTACCCTTCCTCGAGGTCCCAGAGCACGTATGGCCGGTCTTCCTCCGCCGTCAGCACCGTGACAAGCCACCTTGCCAACTTCGGACCGCGCTCACTCATTTCGCGTGCCGCGCGGACCCGCCACCACTCCCGTCCAGAGGCGCTCGAGCATCTCACGGGATCGACCCAATGCGCGTTCCCCTTCCGCACGCAGGAAGTAGTTCCGCGTCGCCCGGCCTCCACTGTTCCCCGATGACTGCACCTTCGACCTCACCAGGCCCTTCTTCTCCAACCGCTTCAGCGTCACGTACACGGCTGGAATCGATACGTCACGCCCCGTCGTTTCCAGGATCGCCTCGTGAATCGTCGCTCCATACGCGCCCTTGCCAAGGCGCAAGAGCGCAAGCAGCACGACCTGCTCGAATTCGCCGAGATACTCGCGTCCGCTCATGTCGTTCGTCCGTTGCTTGGTTAAACAATGTTTAATTGTAGACGGTGCAGCCGGCGAGCGCAAGGCGAGCATGGTCGTGGAACGAGCGCGACGGCGAGACCAGGAACCAGGATCGAATACGCGGCTGCGGCTTCGTTCGGCGGGATTCGACACGAGAGATAGAGAAACGCGCGAGGCCGTGATTGTCTGACGATACGTGACCCCCCTTGCGGAGGGGTCGCGGGCCGTTCATCATGGACGGGTCCACCTCGAAGTATCCTCGTTTGTGTGCACGGGCGGCTCGCAAAACCGGCCCGACGCACGAGTGGTTCACGTCATGGGCCCCGGAAGGGCCTGGCGGGGATTGGGACCCCGCCGCAGCAGCGTCGAAAAAAGGCGATTCGCGCGGGCGACCCGAGGGAGAGGTCACCGGCGAACTGGATATTGGCAGTTATCCGTGCACCCTTGAAGGAGAAGCGGCACATGCCAGGCCATCCAGTACGGACTGGGGGAGGCGTGCAGCGGCTCGTCGCAGCGTTGGGCGTCGGATTCGTGTTGGCGGTTCTTTCGGCGCCGGTCGCTGGGCAGACCGGGACGGTGACGGGAACGGTAGTGGACCAGGCGACGCGGCAGCCGCTGAATGGCGTACAGGTGTCGGTGGAGGGCACGAACCGGGGCGGACTGACGGATGGCCGGGGCCAGTTCACGATTCCGGGTGTGCCAGCGGGGCAGCACACGGTGGAGGTGGTGTTCATCGGCTACAGGACGGAGCAGC
>JBOHRL010000125.1:0-31421 GCA_050732695.1 Longimicrobiales bacterium
AGGCGGGCTATTAATACTTAGGCGCTAAGTATAAACAACATGTCCAAGCGGGGATAGGGCCAAGCACCGGGATGACGGGCGCGGCGGGGCGGGAACGGGGCGCAAGTTTTTCGGCGACAAGCAAGGTTCCGTTAATTGCGGCGACGGGCCGATTCGAAAACACCGCTGTCCCCGTCCGGCCGATCCGTCCGCACATCCCTCTGCCCACCCCGGCTCGGCTGGGGCTCGACCGTGGCGCAGAACCGGCTCACGGGACCTCCTCCCGCACGTCGATCTTGCCCGTCACCGCGGCGGAGGTGAGGGCGATGCGGAGTTCTTTCAGGCGCTCGATGGCCTCGCGGACCGTGGCGACGAGGGCGTCGATGCGCGCCGTCTCGCGATCGAGGAAGGCGGCGATGGCGCGTTGCTCGGGTTCGGGGGGAACGGGAACCGTTACGGATCGCCATTTGTCCATTCGGATCGCTCTGGTGCCGTGTGCAGCCTCCTCGACAATCGCCGCCAGTAGGGGCTTCCCGACTCCCTCGAACAACCACATCATGAAAGTGGGATGGATTCCGCTTCGGAACGTAAGCGCCTTCATGTCTTGGTTGATCGTCACGGGAACGGCTGTGATAGCGACCGGAAAGCTGTGAGCGAGGATCATTCCCCTGACAACGATAAGTACGACTGGTGGTGGAATGAGATGGATACCCGTCTCCTCTATCGCGCGTTTCGTTACGGCGTCCTCTGAGGAGTCGATGACTCTGCGCTTCATATCCTTCGGGGAAACCCAAGGGATATCTCCGTCCCAGTAGGCCCGCTCTTCTCGCGCAGGCGTACCTCCGCTCATCGCGCGACTGATTCGCCACATCTTCGCACCGTTCCAATGTGCCGCAATCTCCCCCAACCACTCGACGCCGGAGTCCTTCATAGGGACGTTCGGGGCGAGACCCTTCGTGGCGGCGCGGGTGATGAGGGCGGTACGCTTCTCCTGGAGCAGCTCGATCAGCCGCTCCTTCCGCGCCACCAAGCCATCGATCCGCGCCGTCTCCCGGTCGAGGAAGGCGGCGATGGAGCGTTGCTCGAGGATCGGAGGCATGGCGAACAGGCCGGTTCGGATCGCGTCGCCGCCGAGCCCGAACCGCGTGATACCGTTCGCTGCGATCTGGAACTGATCGCGGGGTCCGTCGGCTGCGAATGCTCGACCCAGGAATGCACCATCGTAGTCGGCGGCGGGACGAATCAACGCCAAGTGATAACCGCAAAGCACTCCCGGTAGGTCCTGGACGACGACCGCAGGAACAGCGATGTCCGTCCAGGACTCTGAGTCCTTTGTGATGAGCACATCGCCAGCTCGAAGCGAGAAGCGGCGGACTTGTTCACGTGTCGCGGTCGCCGGCATGAACTCGAGGTCCCGTGTGATGCGCTCGTTGTAGTACACGTCGGTGTAGTTGCAGAGTTGGACGGCCTCCTGGCCTTCGACGAACTTCTTGTCGACGTTGCTGAGCTCCACCGACGCAAGCGCCTTCAGTCGCTTCACCTCCCAATGGGCCGGGATCTCCCCCAGCCACTCGACGCCGGAGTCCTTATACGCGGGATACGGATTGAACCGCGTCGGTTCGCGCGGCGGGAGCTGCGACGTCATGGCCGCGCCTTCCGACGCTGTCCTCTCTGGTACTCCGACCACACTTCCTCCATCTCCACCGTCTTGTCGAGAGGGGTAGGACACGGGGCGGTCGTGAGCCGGTTGCGGCGCACGAAAGCGGTCCGCTGCGCGTCCTTCCCCTCAATGTCCGCGAACCCTGCTGTCAGTGCGATCGGAGCATCAGCGGGGATCGGCGTCCGGCGGCGTTCGAACGTTAAATGTAATGCTCGGGCAAGCAGCTCGCCCTCGAACGACATCTGCGCGGCCAACACATGGATGTCGAAGAAGTCGCGCATGCGGTTGTTCTTGCTGCCGAGCGTCACCATCGCGTGAACTCTCTCGGCGATGGCGGTCTCGGGACGGTATGCGCGAAGGCACGGACGTGGCAGGTCGAGCAGGCTCGGGTAGTCGAGCCACTCGGGCGCCGGCGTCACCGCGTCGCCGATTCCCACGTCCACCTGCACTTGCAGGCGGTCTCGGCCCAGCCGCGCGACCAAGGTCACCCGCTGCCCGCCATAGGCCTCTTCCGGACGGATGGCGGCGACGCAGATCGAGGCGGTGTCGAACACGAGGCCGTCTGGCTCCACCGGAATGACGCACACCTCGGCGAACAGGGACGCTAGGGCTAGGGCTAGGGTGTCGGCGTCGAGCTCACCGAAGCCGAGAAGGTCGGCGTCGCGAGTGGGCCGAATGGTCTCGCCAAGCCAGACGAGGAGGAGCAGGGCTCCTTTGAGGACAAAGCGGTCCGCGTGCGGCGAGCGCGTCAGCCGATAGAGTAGCCGCTCGGTCGCGTAGCGGGCGAGGACGAGGTTCGGGTCCACGCCCAGCGTCTTAGCGTGCTGCACCAGGCGCGTCTGCAACGACTGTGCGAGGCCTGGGCTCATGCCACCAGCGCCTCCACGTAGGGACGCATGACGCGCTCGACGCGGCAGATGCGGGCCGCGCGGTCGAGCGCGTCCATCGTGAACCTTCGTTCTCGCCACGCCGTGAGCAGGCCGTGGTGCTCGGTGATGGGGCGCTCGGCAAGCCGGTAGTGGCCGCGTGTGACGCGCTCGAGGATCCCCTGCTGCACCAGCCGGGTGAGTTGCTGGCTGTGAATACCGGCGCTGGCTGCGTCGGCGGCCGTGATCGTGCCCTGCACTTGACCAGGGCGATGAGGTGCGCGCGGTCGGTCCGCGACATGTGTGAAAACGTACATTGTTATGTTTTTTGTCAACAGTTTCACACATCAGGCGTGGATTGTCGGCACATACTCACACGGTACCGACATTTTTCAGTCACCAGCGTCGAGCGGAACAAGACCTCGGCAGTTGGCTGGACCTGCCGAGCCTTCGTGTCAGGCCGGCCCCCCCGTCACCTCCGCCAGCATCCGTAGGATGTCGCCCTCGATGCCGCGGATATCGGCCTCGATCTCCTCCAGCGGGCGAGGCGGCGTGTAGCGGTAGAAGTAGCGGTTGAAGTTGATCTCATAGCCGATCAGGCCGACGCGGCCGTCCATCAGGTCGCGCTTCGCGGTGTCAATCCATGCGTCCGGGATGTGAGGCTTCACCTCGCGCTGGAAGAACGCGCGCACGCTGACCGGGACCCCATCGGCATCCGCAGGGTCGACGCCGGCGGGAAGCGGCACGCTTTCGGTGTCGCGCAGTTCCGGATCGGGCTCGGGATTGCCGTGCGTGTCGCGGCAGATGGCGGCAGTCTCGTCGCGTTCGGACAGCGCCGAGAGGATTGCCTTGCGCGCCGGGGCAGGGAGTTTGAGGCCTGCCTTCTTCACGGCGGCATCGACCATGCGTTCGAACTCGTCGCGGTCCTTGACTAGCGTGTCCGGCAGTCCGCGCAGCAGTTTGCGGACGGCGTCCTGGAGCGCGCGGCGCTCGGCCTGCTCTTTCGCGGCAGCGGCGCCCTTCTTCCTCGACTCCACGAGCTTCTGGAAGCTCTTCTCCTCGTCGAGTCGGGCAATCCGGTCTGGGCTTGCCTGGAAGTTCAGCCGCAACGGGCGCTCGACGGTGATCTTGCGGAAGCCGAAGTGCGTCGTCGGGAAGATCCGGCTGACGACTACATCTCCCTCCTTTCCAACTTTAGTTATTCCGCGCGTGTCGCCGTCCTCGAACTTCGCGAGGATCTTCACAACGTCCTGCGCGCGTACCAGCGGGATCTCGCGCCGCTTGTCGCCGAGACTTTTCCGCATCGGTAGCCAGAACGAGGTCGCGTCGATGAGCTGCACCTTGCCCTTGCGCGCCGCCGCCTTGCGATTGGTCACCACCCACACGTAGGTGGCAATGCCGGTGTTGTAGAAGAGTTGCTCCGGCAGCGCGACGAGGGCCTCGAGCAGGTCGTGCTCGAGAATGAACCGGCGGATCTCGCTTTCGCCGCTGCCGGCATCACCGGTGAAGAGCGGCGAGCCGTTCATGATGATGGCGATGCGCGATCCTCCTTCCTTCGACTCCTTCGCGTGCGCAAGCATGTGCAGCAGGAATAGAAGCTGGCCGTCGCTGATACGGGGCAGTCCCGGGCCGAAGCGGCCTGCCGTGCCGCGGTCGTACTCGGCCCGCACGGCGTCCTCGTCGCGTTTCCAGTCCTTGCCGTAGGGTGGATTCGCGATCAGGTAGTCGAACGTTGAGCGCGCGTGCCGGTCGTTGGAGAGCGTGCTGCCGTACGTGATGTTGTCGGCGTCGCGTCCGGTCGGGTCCTTCATGAAGAGGTCCGACTTCGAGACCGACCACGTCTCGGGGTTCACCTCCTGCCCGAAGAGGTGGATCTCCGCGGCCTCATTGATTGCGGGTCGCAGCAGGCCACCGTTCCTGCGCAGGCCGACAGTGATGTGCTCCTTCGTGATCATCAGCATGCCGCCCGAGCCGCAGCACGGATCGTAGACGGTGCACACGACACCCTTGCGCCGGATGCGGCCCTCGTCGCCGGCCAGCATGAGGTCCACCATCAGGTGCACGACGTCGCGCGGCGTGAAATGCTCGCCCGGGTTCTCGTTGAGCGCCTCGTTGAACTTCCGGATCAGCTCCTCGAAGATCGTGCCCATCGTCGGGTTGTCGACCCTGTCCGGGTGCAGGTCCACGTTCTTGAAGCGCTCGAGCACCTGGAAGAGAAGCCCAGCCTCATCGAGCTTGCTGATGGTGTTGTCGAAGTCGAACTTCTCGAGCACCTCGCGCATGTTCGAGCTGAAGCCGGCGATGTAGTTGCGCAGGTTTGCGGCGAGGTGCTGCGCGTCGCCGAGCAGTTTCTCGAAGTCGTAGCGGGCGGTGTTGTAGAAGGCGAACCCGGAAGCTCGCCGGAGCTGCGCGTCGAGATCCTCGAGCCCCTTGCCCTTCAGCTCGGCCTGGCGCTTCAGGACCCGTTCCTTGGTGCCAGCCAGCACGCAGTCGAGACGCCGCAGGACGGTGAGCGGCAGGATCACGTCCTGGTACTTGCCGCGCTTGAAGGTGTCGCGGATGAGGTCCGCAACGCCCCATAGAAAGCTGACGATCTCGCTGTGGTTCACTGTGGCTGATCTCCGATCAGGTACGGGATCGTCCGTTCGAATCCGGCCTTGAGCCCGTTGTAGAATTGCGCAGCTTATGAACCGTGCGTACATGAAACAGATCCAGCGCTCCGGACTGGAGCGTAGCTTCCCACATGTGATTCTGGACACGGACCGGCTCGATCCACGGCTGTAGCGGTGGCCGAGCGCCGGCTGCGACCGCAGAGTCGAACTGCGTCAGCTGCGCTGGAAGGCTGGTTGCCACACGCCGCGTATTTGACGTGATATCTCTGATCTCGCGTACCAATGCTTCCTGGATCTGCTGGCGACGCGCCTCGGCCTCCTTGCGGCTTTGGTACTCGGAGAGCGCGAAGGCGGCATACACTCCGATGAACACGACGGCGAGTTCGAGAACGACACGCACGAGTTGTGGCCACGTCCTGGTCAACGTGGCTGCGTCTTGAGGAGCAGGATCAGGTGGCATGCCTCTCCGGATGTGTGAGGACAAAGTCAGTCGCAACGGAAGACCCCATCGAGTAGCCGATGATGTCCACCTCAAGCCCAAGCTGACGCATGAGTGGGGCGAGGTCCTTCGAACTGTGGGGCAAATAGAGTCGTAAGCGTCGCGGTCAGGGCAGAGGCTCTGAACCTCATACGGGTCTCCAGCGCACGGATCATGGTGCGTCCCGGTTCTGCCTCGACCGTCAACCTCATCGGCCTGTCCGGCATCAGGCGTTTTACGCGGGTGCAATCTGGGATAGGTGCGTCAGGACACATCTCCAGCGACCCTGCTGCCTGACGAAGACGCAGGATGCGCGCTCTACCAGGTGGAAAGGCTCCCCGCGGTAGTGCCCGCCGGACACCCCCTGCGCGGTCATGACGGCGGTGTCGCCGTAAACGCGGACCTTGACGTCATGGGACTCCATCACATCGTGAGTCAGTTTCCCTGATCGCACGAGTTCGAGAAAGGCCGCCTTGTCCCCGACGTTGCCATCGGGCCCGATGATCGTCCAGTCGTCAGCCATGTACGTCCCGATCGCGTCCGGGTCGTTTGCGACCATCGCCCGGTCCCACGCGTGGGCAACACCGATGAGGTCTTCCTCGACTCCACTGTTCACTGTTGGCTCCTCGATGCATGCGCCGCGACCTTGGAGATCACGGAAGGCGCGATTCCGCGAGCAAGTGAAAGGCTCGCTCATATCGCCCTGGCATGAACCTGTCTCGCTCCGATCACTACGAGAACCCCCGGGATCAGAAAAAGCCACCCGCCTGATTCCGGCATGAGCACGCCACAGACCAGCGCGACGGCGATGATCTGCCAGCCAACGAAACTCGGAAGTCGCTTCCCGTGCGCCTCGACCCAGAGCGCCAATTCGCCAAGAAGCAGGGCGAATACACCAGTCATGAGAGCCCAGAAGATCATCTGACGGTCGCGGATCGGATCGACGGTATTCCAGAAACCTTCGTGGGCTATCGCGACGACTACATTGCGACCGAGCCACAGAAACAGCAGCAGGTGGAGAACGCTGATCCCGATGAGAACTCGCGCAGCGAGCTTGCCCATGCGACGACCTCCCAGCCAGTTCAGAGCTTGATCGCGATCCAGAAACGCTTCGCCGTCCGCCGAACTCGACTGCGGCTAAGCTGTGCGGCCCTCCTATCGAGGTCAATCTACACGTCAAACCGGTCAGCCGAGGCCGGCGCGCACGCCGGCGGTGCCGCCACCCATTCGCCCGACGACGGTGCCCGCCGACCGGCTCCGGCCAGCCCGGCGGGCCCTGCACCTGGCCACCTCCGGCTATCCATCCTCGAGAACGCTCAATCTTGACTCCGCGCCTCACCTGCTCGTACTGTGCCGCGAGCGCAGAATCGGCGTCGGAAACGACGTTTGAATTTCCCACCCCTCTGGCTCTCGAGATTCCGCATCGCGCCCGGCGCGGGCGTTGAACCGGCCAACGTGGGGATCGAGAGTTTCGATCAGCTCCTTTGCGGTGTACGGCGTCGGTTTCCTTGTGATGGCACTGATCGTCGCTGCTGAACCTGCACGCGTACCGCCTGCGGCTCGAACTGATGCTCGACGCCGTCGAGCCGACTGCAACTCGTCGGGCGCTTCTCGGGCATCCGGTCGACGCCCCCCGCCTCGCCGCCGCGCTGGCCGCCCGAGATCTACCGTCCAGGGTTCGGCAGTGGCTGTTGTGGAACGCGAGAAAAGCGGTCAAGGCCGTGGCCGGCGGCGCCCTACCAGGGCTGCGGACGGCCGTGCTCACCCGTGAAATGGAATCCGCTTCCGGATCCGGAAACGAGTCATGAATCCGCCAACGCCGCCGCTACGGGTCGGGCTTCTGCTCGACTCGTTCTCTCAGCCCGAATGGATTGTGCGAATCATCGATGAGATCGCCTCGTCTGATTTCGCGCGCATCACCCTGGTCGTGCGAAACCGCGGCAACCCGGTACCGCCGCCCGCCAACTTCGCGGACAAGCTTCGGCGCTATGCGCGGGGGTTCCTGTATTCCAACTATGAGCGATGGGAAATGCGACGCTATCGGGTCGAACGAGATCCGTTTACGGCGAGCGACGTCGAGTCCCGCCTCGCGGGTGTTCCCGTTCTGGACATCCTTCCGCGCATGACCCGCTTCGCGGACTACTTCGACGATACGGATGTCGAGGCCATCCTCGCCCATGACCTCGACGTGGCGCTTCGATTCGGGTTTCGGATCCTCAAGGGGAAATCGCTTCTTATTGCCAGGCACGGCGTGTGGTCCTACCACCACGGCGACAATCTGGTCAATCGGGGCGGCCCGCCGGGGTTCTGGGAAGTCGTCGAACGGCACCCCGTCACGGGATCCATTCTTCAGATACTGACCGAGGAGCTGGACAACGGCAGGGCGATCGCCCGCACGTGGACCGCCACGCATCCCACGTCGGTGAGGATGAATCGCGCTCAATACTACAACGCGTCCTCCTCCATGGCGGCAAGAAAGCTGAGAGACCTTCATCGTAAGGGCCCGGCTGCGCTCGAAGATCCACTGGGATCTGCGTTCAGACCTTATGCGCAGCGCCTCTACCGCCAGCCGAACAATGTCGAAATGGCCGGCGCGCTTGCTCGCGTGGGACGCCAGCTCTTGACTCGCAAGGTCCGGCAGCGGACGACGCATGAACAGTGGCAGCTCGCGTACAAGTTGAAGCCCGAAGGTCGGGGTACGCCGGATGTCCCCGACGCGAGCTTCTACAACTACAAACCCGTCATTCCGCCGAAGGACCGTTTCTGGGCGGATCCATTCCCGGTCTTCAGGGACGGCGTGTATCACGTCTTTCTCGAAGAGTACATCTACGAACGCGGCAGGGGACACATCAGTGTGCAGGAATTCGGGCCGAATGGACCCGTGGACGAGCCCAGGCCCGTGCTCGTCCGCGAATCTCATCTCTCTTTTCCGAACGTGTTCCCGATCGGCGACGACCTCTACATGCTTCCCGAATCGCTGGACGTCGCGCGCGTCGAACTACTTGGATGCGTGAACTATCCCGATCGGTGGGAGACGGCTGCGGTCCTTCTCGAGGATATCGCGGCCGCCGATCCCATCATCGCCCAGCGGGACGGCCGCTGGTGGTTGTTTCTCACCGCTGACGGGGGCACCGGTGTAAGCTGGGACGAACTGATGATCTACCACGCTGATACGCCTTTCGGACCGTGGGAGCCACACGCTCTGAATCCCGTGAAATCCGACGTACGCTGCTCGCGCTCTGCTGGTCGCCTGTTCCACCTTGATGGGCGGTCCTACCGCCCGGCCCAGAACGGGGCGCCGAGCTACGGCTCGGGGATCACGATCAACGAGATCATGCGCATCGACGCGGAGCATTTCGAGGAACGCGAGGTCTCCACGATCTTTCCGGACTGGTCAGCAGATCTCACCGGCATCCACACCATCAACGCAGCCGGTCGACTCAGCGTGGTCGATCTGCGGCGAAGGCTGCCCCGCTGGCGCTGACGTCCCATTCGTTGATGAGCCAGCTACCGTCTGCCTGCTTCATGCCGAGGATCGGTTACGGCGCCTACAGGTGCTCGAGAACCACCTCTGCAACCGCCCGCGCCATCTGCGGCCAGTTGTCGCTGTTGCCACCCGCGACGTTCACCGAAAAGGTGAGCGGACCACGCCGGGTGTACAGGAGATAGGTGTCCGTATGTGACCTCGCCCACGCTTCGTCCCCGACGCCTGCGACGTCGATGGCGGCGTTGCCTGCGCCCATTCTCTCGAGACTGTAGCCATCGAGCATCTGCACGGTCGCCGATGCCTGTCGCGCGCCGTACGGGTCCGCTACGTCGTAGAAGTATCGACAGCTCGCAGGCGCTCGCTCGCCCGTCTCACTGCGCAGCGGCTCGGTCCCGCCGGCTGCCTGCGCGACGTCGGCGAGCGGCACGAGCGCGCACAGGTCGGCCGCATCGATGTGCGGATTCGCGCCGCCTGCCGAGTCCTCCGCTCCGGCCGGCGCCATGTCTTCCTCGACGGCGGGCGCCTCGCCACACCCGGCCAGGCTCAGGACTGTGAATGCCGCGGCGACGAACTCGATGCCGCATCGCATAGCTGAGGGCTTCATGGCTCATCCATCCGGTTTGACGGTGATCGACAGGTATGTCCTCCGTGACCCGAAGCAATGCCAACTGCCATTCAACGCTATCGGGACGGTACGCGTGCTGCTCGACGACGTCAAGCATGAGGGGGAGAAGGCAAGGCCGCTATTACACGGCAGATGCGCCCGTTGCGCTCCTCTCGCCCTGCCGGGCTTGAACTCGATCACGATGCCGTGCAGTGGCATGGTACCGACGTTCTTCACGATGTGGATCACAGGTTCGTTGAAGCCGACGCGGTCCGGCACGATGTCGCGAACGATCTCCTGTTGTCCGTCGGGCCATTGCTGAAGCCGGGTTGGATTCAGCTGGATCACGACACGCGGTCCGTGACTGTGGCGCGCACGCGTATCGCTGACCGCCAGCCGTTCCTCGAAGACGAAAAACCGCTGGCCGTCGTGCAACAGCGCGTTCTTCTCCGGCGCTATGAACTCACCTGCCGACTGGCCGCGTGGGTGGTCGGGCTTGATGGTGACCTCGAAGAAAGCACCACCGCTCAGCAGCGCGTAGGCCTCGCCCGGCGCAAAGACCGCGATGTCCCCGCGCGCGAGCGTCCGCCGCATGTTCGCGGACCGCAGCTCGAGGTCGCCGAGCGCGACGACCACGCGATGCGCACAGCCAGGTGTGCTGGCCGAAGCACACGGTGCCGTATCCCTCGCCACGCGCACGTAGTCGTTCTCGAGCACGACTGCCTGCGCCTGAAGAAACCAGACCGCTAACAGAACGTTCATCGGGTTACCACCTTTCTCATTGGACTGCGTTCGAGTCTGGCGCAAGTCTGCTGCAATCTCGACCTCCCGACGAAGACAGGACCCCCGGCCTGGCTGGTGGGAATCGTAACGGGTTACGCCGCTTCCTTCCTGCTCAATGGCCGACGGACGCACCTGCGGCTTCGAGCGCCTGACGGACGCGTCCCGCCTGCCACAGGTGGCGTCGCTCGTGGGCGGCGATCACATGGCCTTCCGGGTGGACAACCAGGTCGGCGGAGATTTGAGCAGAGAATGCATTGGGCAGTATCGCCGAGCGGATGCGATGTGCAGGAGTGCGCGCAGTCCGCACACTCTCTCTAACACCAGGTTCATGCAGCGCAGCGCTTCGCCCGCTTGCCACGCAGGCCCGTGAGAGTGATAGATCATGGAGGCGTGGAAACCCCTACGTCGCACTTCCGTCGGCTCCGGGCTCCGTGAACGCACGGAACGTTTCACGAAGCACACGCACGTCCACCGAAGCGAACAGGTACCCGCAGATGCCGAACCGCGGGCCCTCGTGGTCACGAGCCGAGGTCGAGGCGACGGTAGCCTCGTATTTCCGCATGCTCGAGCTTGGTTTGCGAGGCTATTCATTCAGCAAGACTGAGCACCGGAACGCGCTTATTCCGTTGCTTGACGACCGCTCACATGGTGCAGTTGAACGGAAGCACCAGAACATCAGCGCGATCCTCATTGAGGAGAAGGTCCCTTACATCTCCGGCTACAAGCCTCTCGGCAATTACCAGCGCCTTCTCCGTGACGCTGTGCTGGAGCAGCTGGCCGTTCGTGTAGAGACTCGCGCGCTCATCGAAGCTGAAGTTCGGCGAGTCCCTGATGTTCCGACCGTCGATGATATCCTGAGCATCCTCAGGGCGCCACCGAGGCCTCGGCCGGGAATGGAGCGGCGACCAGGCCGTGACGTTGTGGTTCCCCGTTCGCCGGTTGATTACCTGCTCATGGAAGCCAGGAACACTGCGCTTGGTCTGGCTGGCGAGAAGTTCGTGATGGACCTGGAGCAAGCCCGCCTGGAGGCCTCCGGTCATGGTGGGCTGGCAGCTCAGGTCGCCCACGTTTCGGTCGAGCGCGGTGACGGCCTGGGATTCGATATCCTCTCATTCGACGAAGACACTCGCGAGCGGCTGATCGAGGTGAAGACCACCAGATTCGGCGAGTACACCCCGTTCTACGTCTCGCGAAACGAGCTCGATGTTTCCATGAAGTCGGCGGAGCAGTATCACCTGTACCGGGTCTACTCGTTCGGACCAAGGCCCGAGATATACACCGTAGCCGGTGCTCTTCATGAGCGTTTCAGCCTGGAGGCGAGCAACTACCTGGCTCGTGTGGGCTGAAGACCCGGCGATCGACGATCGAACAGGCCACGCCAGAGCGGGCACGTAATCCGGCCGTACGCGGCGCCGGGCGCGAGCCCACAAGTCAACTCCCCGCACATCTCGGCTCAGAATGCCATTCCAGCGCCCCGCCTGGACCGCCTTCGTGTGCTCATGTCGAATCGAACGGCGGACCTGGAGCGAGCGGTGCGGAAGTTTGGTGGACCGGGAGGCGAGGCGGCATTCGTTGCCGCGCTCGGTTTCGAAGACACATCGCCGTCGCCGGTCGCGCGCTCGGAGTACGGGTTGGCGGATGTGCCGGAGGCTGCGAACGTGGTGCGGCTGGCCCGGCGTGATGGTCTCGAGGTTGTCCTCATCGAGTTGAAGGCAGAACCGGTGGCTCGAGTGATTGCCCGGATCGCGCGTCGCGTACGTGCGGCTGATGCGCTGCGCCGGCATCTGCTGATTCTTGCGCGGCCGCGAGGTCGATCAATTGCGGTGGCGAGCATCGGTCTGGACGACACGGTGCGGGACCTGGTGCTGGATCGGCAGCGGCCGCAATCATCGGATATCGATACGCTCGCGGAGATGGTCGCGGCTGCGGGCGAGGGCGGGACAGCACTGGCGTTGCGCTATGCTCGTGCATTGGACCGGTCGCGTGTGACGGAGCGCTTCTTCGCCGACGTGCGAGTGCAGCGGGCGCGCATCTCGAATTCGTGGCGCGGACTGTCGGCCCGGCTGCGAGCGGAGCGGGATCAGATGGCTCTGCTTCTGTTATGCCGCCTGATGTTCCTGTACTTCCTCCAGCGGCGGGGCCACCTTGCGGGGGATGCGGCATACCTGCCCGACCTGCTCGAGCGGTGGCATCGCTCGGAGAGTCGCGCGGCGACGTTCTACCGGTCCGTGCTCGTCCCGCTCTTCTTCGGTGCACTGAACACGCGGCCGGAGGCGAGAGGCGCGGCGGCGAGGGCACTGGGCGGGCTGCCGTATCTGAACGGAGGTCTGTTCGAGTGTAGTGCCGTCGAGCGCCGGTACCCGGATCTCGATCTGCCGGATGGCATAGTGTCCGGCCTCTTTTCGGATCTGCTCGAGCGCTACCGTTTCGCGGTGCGCGATGCGTCGGACGGGATGGTCGCCGGAACACACGAATCGGGCATTGATCCCGAGATGCTGGGTCGTGTCTTCGAAGCTCTGATGAGTGAAGACCGGCGAGGCGATACTGGAACGTTCTTCACGCCGGCCGCGACCGTCGATGGGCTGGTCACGGAAACGATCGCGGAACACGTGTCGTCTCGAATCGGCATCGCGGTCGCGGAAGCGCGCTCGATCGTGACAGCGCGCGGCGGAGTCATGGCCGGCAGCATCGCGGGTAGGGCAGCGGGAACGCTGCGCGATCTGCGGATCGTCGATCCGGCCTGTGGGTCGGGAGCGTTTCTGCTCGGCGCGCTGTCGCGTGTCTCGTCGGCGCTTGCGTCGCTGGGCGAGTGTGACGAGGCCGGCATTCGGCGCGAACTCGTTGCGAACGCGCTTCACGGCGTCGATGTCCAATCCGATGCGGCGCTCCTCTGTGCGCTTCGCCTGTGGCTTGCGCTGACACTGCCGGCCGGCAATGGTGCGATCGAGCCGTTGCCGAATCTCGACCGTCGGATTCGCCAGGGCGATGCGTTGCTGGACCCGCTGGATCTGGCAATGCCGTGTGTGGGATTGGCGCCGCTCGATTGTGCCGCAGCTGTCGATGCCTCAGTCCGTGCAGCGGTCCGTGCGCTCGCTCCAGCCGCGCGTGCCTATACATCGGCGGAGCCGCAGCACAGGCCCGTGCTTCAGCGTGAGTTGGCGGAAGGTGAAGCTGCGCTGGCGCGGGCATGGATCGCGGCGATCGATGGGCGTCTCGCGTACGAGCAACGCAAACTCGAGGCAGTCCGGGGAGAGCGGGACCTCTTCGATCAGCCGACGGCCGCATCACGGAGTGCGGGTGTGGCGCTCGAGCGAGTGCAGGTGCGTCGCGCCGAGATGCAGAGCATTCGCACAAGTCTCGATGACACGCGCGCGTTGCCGTTCTTCAGCTTCAGCGTTCACTTCGCGGAAGCGGCGATGAATGGCTTCGATGTGGTTCTGTCGAATCCGCCATGGGTGCGCGTCCACCGCTGGCCTCCGGCACTCGCACGGCTGGTGCGGACGCGTTATGCGGTGTGTCGCGATTCCGGTTGGGCGCTGGGCGCGCGTCTGGCTGGTGCGCCTTCGGCGGCGACTTCACAGGTCGATCTGGCCATGCTCTTCCTCGAGCGCGCACTGGCGCTGCTTGCGCCGTCGGGCACCCTTGGCATGCTGCTTCCCGCCAAACTGCTGCGCTCGCTCTATGGCGGATCGGCGCGGTGGCTGTTGTCCAGCGAGGCAAGGGTTCGTTCGATCGAGGACCACGGGCTCGATCAGCGGTCCGTGTTTCGAGCCGATGCGTTCACGGTCGCCATCGTGGCCACGAAGAAGCGGCCCGCCCATGAGATTGCGGCGAGTGCCGAATCCGCTTCCTCCGTGCGCGTCCGCCTGATTCGCCGCTCGGCTCCAGCGCTCGAGTTCGATGTTCCGCTCGCGGAGCTTCCCCTCTTCCCTGGCGATGAGCGGGCGCCGTGGCTGCTTGCGCCGGAACGGGTGCGCGCTGCACTGCGTCGCATGCAGGCGGCCGGCTCACCCATCGGGCTTTCCAGTGACATGCGCGTCCGGCGAGGCGTCTTCACGGGTGCGAACGACGCGTTACTGATTCGCGACGCACGGGCCCGCCTTGGCGAACTGGCCTCCGTTCGTGCCGAAGGCTGGTTCCCTGGCGGCGCCAACCGCGCGACGGATCGAGTGCAACGATCGAAGTACGAAGCCGTGATCGAGGCGAGGACGATGCGGCCCGTCCTGCGTGGATCGGATATCGATGCGTGGGGGTTCGCTCTCGAGCGATGGATTGTCTGGACGCATGATGAGCGAGGCATCGCTCGACAGCCACCCGTGAGACTCGCCCGCTATCTCGACCGTCATCGCGAGAAGCTCGATCGCCGGACGGGCGTTCGCCGCAACCAGCCGCCCGGCGCCGTATTCCGCGTGACACGCGCGGCACTCGGGCACAAGGTCGTCTGGCACGACCTCGCGCGCACACTCGAGGCCGTCGCGGTGCCGGCAACGTTGCGGAATGCGATGGGCTTCGAAGCCGAAATCGTTCCGCTCAACACGGTCTACTTCATCGCGACTGCTGACCGGAACGAATCGCTGCTTCTGTCCGCGTATCTCAACTCGTTACCCGTCCGCGTATTCGCGCGAACCATTGCAGAACGGGCGAAGGATGCGCGATTCCGGTTCTTCGCGTGGACTGTCGGTGCGCTTCCATTGCCAGCCCGCTGGCGCCAATCGCCAGCGGCTACCGCACTGACCAGCATCGCCCATCGCGCGCACGCTGCGCGCTGCCTGTCACCGCCCGAACAGGCCGAACTGGATCGGATCGTCGCGTCATTGTTCGGCCTCGGCGACGAGGACGTTGCGGCACTCGCTGATTTCGACCGATGGTTGAGCGGATGACGGGCCCGGCCGGCGGTCGCGGTTTCCTGCTCGACGATGAACGAACACCCGGCGTGCGTGCGGTGCTCGGGTACCTTCTGGCGCGTGCCGGCGCCGCCGATTTCGCCGTCCGGCGCGCCCGCCTCGCTGCACTCGATTTCTCGGCCAGCGAGCTGCGCGCCGTGGGCCGGTGCCGCGTTCTCCTGGGCGGCCTCGATGCGGCCGCTCTCGCCGAAGCCGCCGTTGCGGCCAATGCGGATCCTGGCCGCCAGCGCGCCGTCGCCGCACTCACCGCGTTCCTCTCGAGCGGCCGAGCCGAGATCCGCTCCGCCGGGACGTGCAGGTGGATCCCCGATTTCGCCGTGCTTCGTGGACTCCCCGCCGATGGACCCGTGCCCGGCGGCGCGGCCTGTCTCGCCGGATGGCTCGGCCTCGACACACGGCCTGAAAGCACCACCACCCTGCTCACCTCCATCGTCGCGGGGCCAACTGCGGCCGCAGCCGCAACTCATCGGTTCGAAGCTCTCTGGGCGGACGCGTATGATGTGCTGCCCTTCATCCTCGATGCGTTCGGCGAGTCCGATCCTCGACACGCCATCGCCGGTGCACGCAACGCGCCACGTGCATAGAAAAGAGTTCAGCCGTGTCGGACGATGGCGGTACGGGCTCGATCGCCCTTGTTCCATCGGACATCGCAGCCGCCCGCGTTCTCGCCATGATAACAAGCGGTTACGGTGGTGCCGTAACGGCGCTGCCGGGCTTGCCGCGCGTTCCCTTCGGTTCGGCCCCTCCCGGCATGACGAACGCTGGCGTGAACCCGCCAGCGGGTCGCCCGATCGCAGGATTCACCCTGTCCTCGTTCCAGCACGAGGCACTCGACCGCGCGGATCACATCCTGCGCGCGCGCGGCGGTGTCCTGATCGCGGATTCGGTCGGCCTCGGAAAGACCGTGATCGCGCTCGGACTGATCGACCGGTGCATGGCTCGCGATACCCGCCATGTGATCGTCACTGCGCCGGCCGCTCTCCGCAGTCACTGGGTCCGGCCGCTCGGGTCACTCGCTGCGTCGAGGCGGATCGACTTCACCAACCTGCGCCATGCGCCCGGCACTGGTCCGTGGATCGCATTCCTCTCGCACAGTGCGCTCGCCCTGCTCGGGCCAGAAGCGGAATGTATCGAGTCCGCCCTGATCATCGTCGATGAGTCTCACGCGTTCCGCAACCCACGCACGCACCGCGCACGCGCGCTCGCTCGTCTTTGCCGTCACGCCAGAGTCGTGCTCCTGTCGGCAACGCCAATCAACAATTCCCTGATGGATCTGTACTCCCAGATCCGGCTGTTCCTCGGCGATGGCGCGCTTGCCGACCTCGGCGTCCCGGACCTGCGGCAGATGTTCCAATCCATCCGCGCAGGCCAGCGCGTGCCGTCACTCGCGGTAGCGATTCGAGCCGTGACGGTCCGTCGAACGCGTGCCGAGCTGGTCGCCCGTTTTGGTGCCGACCCTGCGGTCCGGTTCCCACGGCGGGCGGCACCTGTCCCGATCACGTATGACGCTGCGCTGAATGCCCATGCGCTGGCCGTCCTGGCGCGCCTCGATCTCGCGCCGTTCAGACTCCGGCCAGCGAGTGGTGGCCGTGTCGCGATCCATGGCGCCAATCCGGAGTTGTTGCGCTACGTGCTGCTCAAACGCATCGAATCCGGGCGGTCGGCATTTTCAGCGAGTGTTCGCCGGCTGATCCGGTTTCTGGAGGCATTCGAACGGGCTGCTGCCGAGGGGCGCCTGCTGACGGCGAGGGCGCATCGAGCCGATGGCGGTTCGCAGGGTGATCAGTTGACGCTTGCACCGCTCCTGAGTGGCGCATGGCCACCGGGTGTCGCTGCGGGGCCGTGGCTTGATTCGGCGCGGACCGATCTTGCGCATCTGCGCGGACTGGACATCGAACTTCGGGCGGCTGGTCCCGACCCGAAGGTGGAGCAGCTGAAGGGATTGCTCGACGGCCGATTGTCGAACGCAAAGGTTCTCGTGTTCACGGAATTCCGCGAGACCGCGCGCCAGTTGTTCAATGCATTGGGCAGACGTTCGGGCGTCGCGCTCATCGACGGTTCGGGCGCGTGGCTCGCATCGGGCCGCGCGTCGCGAGGTGCGGTTATTGCGCTGTTCTCGCCACTGTCGAACCAGGTCCGTCCGCCGCCGGAGCGAGAGCGTGTCGATGTACTGATCGCGACCGATGTCCTGTCGGAAGGCCTGAATCTTCAGGATGCGAGTGTCGTGATCAATTACGATCTGCCATGGAACCCCGTGCGTCTGATCCAGCGGACCGGGCGCATCGATCGTCTCGGCTCACCGCATGATGTGATCCGCACGTTCAGTTTTCTTCCGGGAGGCGCCCTCGAATCCATGCTCGGCCTGCTCGATCGAATCGAGACGAAGCTCGCCGCGATCCGAACCGGTCTCGGCCCCGGCGACAACCACACCGGCCTTGCGCTCGAACCGCGCGCCGCTCTTTCGCAAGTCGTCGCAGGCCTCGCACGTGGCGACGCAGATCTCCTGGACCGGATCGAGCGCGCGCACGAGACCGGACTCGCGGGCGATCTGCACCCGGGAACGCACGATCCTGGCGCGCGTGCAAGGGGCGCCTCCATACCCGGTCAGGCCGACGACGGTGATGCAGGGAATGAGGATCCCCCGTCGCCCCTCGCTGCTGTCGCCTTCTCGCACGCCATCACCGAAGCGCAGTTTCTGCTGGTTCTGTCGTGCGGCGGTATGGTCCGGTTCGCGCTCTGTGACCGGACTGGTAACACAAGGATCGACACCATCGACGGGGTCGGGCTGCTTCACTCGCTCAGGTCCGGAGATGATTCGCGCCGGGAGGGCGACGCGTCACTCGCACGATCGCTCCCGGCCGATGACGATGCGAAGCCACCGCGCTTCGATCACTTTTCACTCGAGCGATCGATCCGTGTCACAGAAGAGAAACTGCGCGCTCCCGTCGCAGGGCCGCTCGTCGTACGGATCGCGAAGCGACTCTCCCGTCTTGCCGCGAATGTACCGGGCGGTCTCGATCCCGTATCCTGCACGCGCGTCGATCGCATTCTTCGCGTGTTGCGCGGCGGTCTGCGTACCGGTCTCGAAGCCGAACTGGCGGGCATCGTATTCCGACGTTCCGTTCCGGATGCGAAGCGAACACACGCTTCGTTCTGCGAGATGCTGGAGCGGATCGAAGCGCTGCTCGACGTTGCCCCGCGTAGCGAACCACCTGACGCCATCCGTCTGCTCGCCGCGTTCGATCTTCGGCCGGCCGGGATCGCACCATACGGTTGAAAACACGATCAGGGCGCGTGCCTCGGCGGCATCGCACTCCTCCTCCG
Organism: Longimicrobiales bacterium; assembly: GCA_050732695.1. Classification (GTDB taxonomy): domain Bacteria; phylum Gemmatimonadota; class Gemmatimonadetes; order Longimicrobiales; family RSA9; genus JBFFZF01. Next base: position 18,698 of record JBOHRL010000125.1, read on the forward strand.
AGAGTGAGCCCCGGCATTGATACCAGGCCAGCGGCGGATGAGCAGGTGGACGGGCGCATTCCGCGACTCGATACGTGGATCGATCAGGCCATGTTCGCGCCCGCGATGGACGCGGCGGCGGAGAGGGGAATGAAGCGGCATGAGCGCATGATGTCCAGCGAAGCGACGGCGGCCAGTTCGACTTCACGAACGCGCCCGTCACCACGCAGTACGATCGCGCCATGCCCTTCGAACCGCTGTTCCGGGTACAGCACGAAGGCGCGGTCGGCCGGAATCTGAAAGCGTACGGAGATCGGCTGTTCGAAGGGTTCGTCGTCTGCGAAGCATTGCCGTGTGTTCTCGATCGAGGAGTCCCACGGTCCGATGAGCGCCAGTCTGCGTCCATTGCAATTGCCGTCTTCGTACAACTCGACCCACGCATCCTCGATGCGGTCGACGACCTCGATGAACTCGGTCGCGCGGAACTCGACACACTTGAAGCCGAGCGTGTCGCCGGTCTTCTTTCCGCGAAGTGGCGTCAGGAAGTGATGGACGGCGTACACGATGAGCTGCTGGTTGCTGTCGACGTACGCACTCGCGCCTGCGTCCATGTTGAACCAGTCGCCGTCGTTGTCGAAGACGCGAGCGGACACGAACGTCGCGAAATCGGGCGGCAGACTGGGCACCGGGACAGGCGAGGGTTCGAGCCATTCCTCGGGCAGTGCGAGCTTGAACAGGTACGCCCGGTTCTCGCCGGGGTCCGTCGGATGCGGCTGCACGGGCGAGACGTTCTCGAAACCGATCAGGAACAGACGCTCCCCGGCCAGCCCATTCTCCCAGACGAAGTCGAGACCCTGAAACTGGCGGTGAAAGCCGTGGTCATGTGGTGGCTCGTAGCGGCCCGCAAGGGTAAACCGGTCGATCGATTCTGCCGCATCCGAAACGAGGATGTCGAGGTGGAACCCCGATGCCACACCACCTGCGCCGGGCTCATCGCTGTCCGTCCAGATCGCGAGGAGGGTGCGGCCGCCCGGGAGCGCCGTGGCCGCGCACACGCCCGCCTTGTTCTCGGCCCGCACGATATCGTGGCCGTGGATACGGACAGGCTGCTCCGCATCGTTCACATCGATGAACGCGATCCTCGAGCCTGCACCGGACCCTTCGAGTGGCACGATCATGGTCGAGCCGCAGAGCGCGAACGAGCCGGCATGCCAGAGTGTGTCATCGATCGAGTGGTAGCTGACCAGCCTGTCGTTCTGCGATGGATCGCGGCTGCGCATCAGGTTCGAGCCCCACGGCCCCGGATCCGCAGTTCGCGAGCCCAGCCGGAACGCGAACAGGTCCGACCTCGCCGTCCCGTGCGGTTGACTGCCCGTCACGAACAGATGATGACCGGACCGGCCGATGCCCTGAAAATGGTTGTGTAATCCGCCCTTCTTGTGGAACGTACTGTAGCGTTTGTCGCGGAAGTCTTTCGGGAACCCGGTCCTGATCGCGATGTGTTCGCCACTCGGGCACAGCGAGCGAAACTGTTTCGCGACATCGTGCAGAAAGCGCCGTTCCATCGCAGCTCCGCTTCAGAACCAGAGACTCAGACCATAACCGCCGGCAACGCCACCGGCACAGCACTGCACGCCGGCGCGCAACCCGAACAGTTCGCCGATTCCGAGGTTCACACCGGCGGACAGCGCGCCAACCCACACGCCGCGGCCGGTCGCGATGCGCTCGCGATACAGCGCGTGCGGCACGATCCATGGTTCGAGGTGGATGATCGGGATGGGCAGCTTCCAGCCCGCCGCAATGCCGATCGGCGCGCTCCATGCCACCTCATCCTCGTGCCGGACCAGCCCGGCTCCGGTCACGAATCGGAACGTGATGGCGGAAACCGTGAGCGGATCGGGACACGGATTGAGCAACAGCTGCGCACCGAAGCCAGTTGTAAGGCGGGCATCAGCCGGACCTGGCGGATTCCAGAATCCGGCCGCGCCCGCAACCGAAAAACGGTTGCAATTGCCGGGCGCGAAATGGATGGACCCGCCCGCGACGAGCGTCAAACCGCCGGTCTCGCCGCCATGACCAAGATCGACGCCGGCTCGCGCATCGTATGGGTACGTCGGTTCGAAGAAGACAGGCATGCCACGGACCTGCGCACCGGCCGGCTCCGCCCATGCGATCGCCCGCAGCACCACCAACGCAAACGTGCACGCGCGCCGGACCGCGATTCGATGGATGCTGGTATCGGTCAATCGTCCTCACGGAAGCATGTCGAGAGCCCCGTCCGCTTCCGGAAACGCGGTCAGCGGCGGTCGAGCAGGATGTCGGCGAGTGCCGTATGAACCTGGACCCGGCCATCTTCGACCTGCCCCGCCAGCGTACGAAACAGGATTCGCATGCGAAGACCGTCCAGCTCCGCATCGACGGTGAGCAACGACTGAAGCAGGCCGTACGATGCCGGCCCGGCGGGGCCCGCACGGTCGATGCGCGCGCGCATCGAGTCGACCGATGCGATGTCGATCGTCTGCCCCTGCCAGCGGACGCGCAATGTGTCCGTCTCGAGTGGTCCCACCACAAGGCTGTCCGGATCGACGGCGATTGCCGTACGGTTCCGGATATCGGCGTGCATCATGCTCTCGAACCCTTCGATATCGATGCTCTGCCCGAACGGCTCGGCCTGATGGTAGAACGGTGTGACGGCGGATGTCTGCCACTGGTTCACATAGGAGAGACCGAGGCGTTCCATCACGCGACTGGCGTGAGGCTCATCGACAACGATGCGGGTCGGGTCGGCCACGGCGATGACAGTCGTATCGGCGAACATCGGATCGATACGCGCGAGTGATTTCGCGCCGTGCGTGCGCACGAGATAGCGCAGGACCGCACTCAGCTCGCGCCCATCCTCCAACGATACATTGGTGCCATCGGCCGCACGCACTCGTCCATCCACCAGCATCTCGTTGCGCTCGAGAATATCCTGAAAGCGATGCACCTGGCTGCGCGCGGACACGGCATACGCCGACCACGGCCCCACGAGCGTCGCCAGCCCGACAATACAGAGCGTGAGCGGGATCGCCTTGATGTTCCTTGAGCCCGTCACACCGAAGTAGACAGCGATGCCGGCCAGCCAGAGGGCCAGCACGGCGAGCAGATAGCGTTGCTCGGTGAACCCGTACTGGTCGATGCGCAACCACACCGCCATCAGAAGCATGGCGATGGACGGCAGCAACGCGACATAGAACCAGCGGCCGAACGCGTCGACCCAGCGACTGTCCTCTCGCTCGCGCGTCGGGTGCACCAGCAGCAGAGCCAGCGTCCCTGCTGCCGCAACACTCGAAACCAGCCAGCCGATCCATCCGCCCGGCCACGTCGTCGTGATCACGACACGGACGAGGTACGCAGTCAGAATCAGCAGGTACACGGTGACGAGGGGGATGAGTACGAACTGCGCAAAAACCTTGAGGCCGATCGGGTAGTCGTCGAGCCTGTCGAGCGCCTCGATGTCCGCTGGAACACCAGCCAGGAAGAACCATGGATGGAACACGAAGCCCAGCACGATGAACAGCTGCTCGTACATCCGGCCTCTCACGCTCACGCCGAACAGGTTGTCGAGCGCAAGAAGAGCGACGGACAGGCCGGCAAACAGCACGAGCGTGTACAACGTTGCCAGCAGGAAGCGCAGGAACAGACTGCGATTGTACTGCCAGAACCCGCGCAGCGTACCCGCAAATACGAACGGGATGAACGCGACCAGCAGGTGCAATGAAAGGTTGAAATGCGCGTAGCGCGTGAACGCAATCGCATCGGACCAGTTGCGCAGGGCGAGGTAGAACAGAAGGACAGGGAGCAGACCGAGCGCGCTCAGGGCGATGCGTCTGCCTCGCGTCAGGGCCCAACGCTCGCCGAGCAGCGTGAGCGCAAAGCAGAGCGGCAGCGCCAGTGTGAGCGCTGCGAGCCGCCGATCCCACCTGTCCCCGCCCGGTGAGTCGACCATGATCAACGCGACGATGGCGCAGGCGATCGCCGCAATCACGACGACCGGGAAGCGAGCGTACGTCGCGCGCGCCCCGGTCAACGCATTCTGGAGCGCGATCCAGCGAGTCGGCCGCAGCGCGTCGTTCGTCATGATCGATCGTTCAGAGCGAGAGCAGGAAGCGGAACAGCGCCGTGCGGTCCGCCTCGCTCAGGCGATGGTACGCTGCACGCGCCGCGGCCGCTTCTCCACCGTGCCGCCGGAGCGCCTGGTCATAGCTGCCGGCACTGCCGTCGTGCAGAAAGCTGAGCCTCGAGCGGAGCCCCATGAGTGGCGGCGTCCGCCACTCCGACGGTGACGCACCGACGCCGCACACGCTCGCGAGATCCTCACCCATGTCGTGCAGCAGCAGATCCGAATAGAGCCGCACGGTCTTCCCTGCGAGCGCCTCGACCGGGCCCGAACCGGTTTGCAGCGCCGGCGTATGACAGCCGGCGCAGCCGGCATCGGCGAAGATCCGCTCACCAACGGCGATCGTGTCTGCTGCCGCCGCTGTCGCGACCTCCCGTTCGGGCGCCGCAAGGTAGCGTACGTAGTCGATGAGCAGGCCAAGCCGGCGAGCATCGATCTCCGGGTCCCTCGCCGGATCCGTTCCCGGTGGAATCGGTTTGCCGTTGATCATCTCCTCGACCGGATGCGCTGGCGTCGTGATGCCCTGTTCGAAACGAATGGCGCCATCGACAAAGTCGGGCAGGTTGGCGATATCAGCTTTCCTGCCGAACCGGCCCACCCGTCCATCCGTTGTTCGCCCGACACGTCCAGAAATGCCGTCGCCATCCTGATCATCGGGATCCGCACGACGGGTGATCTGCGCTTCGGGAATCGCTTCGATCAGACCAACGCCGTAGAGCGGCGGCGGGATGATCGCACCTACCGCGTTGGCGGTGGCCGGAATGCTCTCGTACGGGATGCCGAACTCGCGTAACAACGGTGTCGCACTCTCCTGGATGTTGTCACCGCCGAAATCGACCAGAAGGTCACAGCGGTCCGGCCCATCGTATCGTGTTACCTTCGTGATCGGCTCGGCGCCTTCTCCGCCCAACGTCGGCAGGTCGTGACACGAGCTGCACCGCTTCTGATTGAACAGCGGGCCGAGACCCTCTTCGGGTGTGAATTCCCGGTCAAAGAGCGCTTTCCCTTCCTCGAACACCGCGATTCGTGCGGAATCGAGGCCAGGCAGCGCCGACCCAGGGGGTCCGGTCGATTCCGGCGAGTCCGGAGTTGTGCCGCCACAACCGGCAACGAGAAGCAGCAGTGCGATCCGGCACTGCTGCAAGGTGGCGCCGGCCGCGTGCAGGGCGATCCGTTCTCCAACCATGATCCGGAAAGGTGCAAGCAGCCACGACGGCTCGCAACGGGCTCAGGACCAGAGACGCATCATCGTTGCCCGGCCCCCGGGTTTGCGGGTATATCATGGGATGGCATTGCCGCGCCGGCAGTGCCGCAGGGCCGTTTCAAGCATTCGAGGCGGTGGACCCGGACATCACGGACCTCGTTGCTGCGCTTCGCAGTGGTGACCGCGAAGCTCTCGATCGGCTGTTCTCGCGACTCTATGAACAGCTGCACGAGCGCGCCCACTCTCAACTGAGGCGCGCAGCCTCCGGCGAGACGTTGAACACGACCGTGCTCGTACACGAGACATGGCTACGCTTCGCCGGACCGGATGGTGTGCGCATCGCACCTTCGGACCGCGGCCATTTCTTTGCGCTCGCAGCCCGCGCCATGCGCCAGATCATCATCGATCACGCCCGTCGTACGCACGCAAAGAAGCGCGGCGCTGGCGGCGTCCTGACCGGGATCACGATTGATGCACTGCCCGGGCCAACCACTGCGCCGACGCTGTTGGCTCTCGACGATGCGCTCGATGAACTTGCGAAGCTCGATCAACGACTTGCCCAACTCGTCGAGTTGCGATTCTTCGCCGGCTTCACGATCGAAGAAACGGCAGAAGCGCTCGGCATCTCGGCACGCACCGTCAAGCGCGACTGGAGCAAGGCTCGTGCGTTCCTTTTTCAACGGATGAGCGAAAAGGACTGATGCGCCGCCGTCACGTCGCAACCTCGCTTTCCTGCACCGAAGCAGAATGAAGGATCTGACCCGCGAACGCTGGCAACGCATCGAAGCCGTGCTCGACCAGGTTCTGGAACTGCCGCCCGCCCAGCGCATCGCCTGGCTCGAGTCGACCTGCGACGATCCAGCCTTGCGTGCCGATGTCGAGAAGTTGCTGGCTGCCGAAGCGCGCGCCGGTAACTTCCTCGAGGAACCGCCGTGGTCCGGGGCTGTCGAACGCGCGCATGCCGCGGTGACTGGCGAAAAGCAACGCAAACCGTCCGGCGATGACACGACCGCGCTCGGCGCGCGCTTCGGTCCGTGGAAAGTCGTGTCCATGCTCGGCCGCGGCGGTATGGGCGCCGTTTACCTCGCCGAACGCGCAGACGGCAGCTTCCAGCAGCAGGTCGCTCTCAAGATCGTTCGCCATGGCATGGATTCCGGCGATATCCTGCGCCGCTTCATCGCCGAACGGCAGATCCTTGCGAACCTCCGTCACCCTTCCATTGCCGGACTCGTCGATGGCGGCCAGGCGGCGGATGGCCGGCCGTGGTTCGCCATGGAACTCGTCGAGGGCGATCCGATCACGACGTATTGCGATGTTCGCCGCCTCGGCATTGATGAGCGCATTCGGCTCTTCAAACACGTCTGCGATGCGGTCCGTGCCGCGCATCGCGCTCATGTGATCCATCGCGATATCAAGCCATCCAACATCCTCATCACGCGCGATGGCCACGTCCAGCTCCTCGATTTCGGGATCTCGAAGCAGCTTCCTTCCGACGGGACGGACGTCACGTTGACCGGCGTGTGGCAACGCATGTTAACACCAGAATACGCATCGCCGGAGCAGGTCCGCGGTGAGGTCACGTCACGCGCCACCGACATCTACGCTCTGGGCATCGTACTGTACGAGCTGTTGACCGGCCAGCGGGCCCAGAGTGTTGCAGCGGACCGGCCTGGGGACGTTGTGCGCGTCATCTGTGAGCAGGACCCTGACCCGCCCAGCGTGGTCATCGAGCGCCAGCCACTCGCGGCTCTCGCGCGGTCGACGGACCCGAAATCCCTGCAACGCACGCTGCGCGGCGGACTCGACGCAACCGTGATGAAGGCGCTTCGCAAGCTGCCGTCCGATCGATACGCGACGGTCGATCACATGCTGGACGACCTCGAGCGCGCACTGGGCAGTGACCGGCACCGGGACCGCCACTGGTGGTCCTTTCTGCGCCGGCCCGACTGAACGGAGGCCGCCTGACGACCATCGCTCGCGCTCCATGCGACGAAGGTGTGGTCCGCGGCCGGCCACCTGCCGACATTGGTCCGCCGCACGCGCGACCGTGGATCCTCGCCGCGACCGTTCTTGGTTCTGCGATGGTCTTCATCGAAGGATCCGCCGTCAATGTCGCGCTGCCTGCATTCCAGCGCGCGCTCGGCGCGACGGTTGTCGACATCCAGTGGATCGTCAATTCGTACACGCTGTTTCTGGCTGCACTCATCCTGCTCGGCGGCTCGCTCGGTGACCGGTTCGGCCGCCGCCGCATCTTTCTGATCGGCACCACTCTCTTCACGCTTGCTTCCGTGGCATGCGGTCTTGCCGCGAACACGACGCAGCTCATCATCACGCGAGGGATTCAAGGGATCGGCGGCGCACTGCTGACGCCCGGCAGTCTCGCCATCCTGAGCGCGACGTTTCCGGAGGACGAACGCGGCCACGCAATCGGTCTGTGGTCGGGCTTCTCGGCAATGACCGCCGCCATCGGGCCGGTCCTCGGCGGCTGGCTCATCGATACACTGTCCTGGCGCTGGATCTTCTTCCTGAACGTGCCCATTGCCATCATCGTCATGGCCATCTCGCTGCGCTTCGTGCCCGAGAGTCGCGGTGATGCTGCACAGGGCGAGCTGGACCTGCGTGGCGCCGTTCTCGCCACGACTGGCCTTGCCGCAATCACGTGGGGTGCACTCGAGTCATCCAATCGCGGCTTCGGCGATGCATTCGTGGTTGCGGCGCTCATCACGGGAGTGCTGCTGCTGATCCGTTTCGTACTCGTCGAGAAGCACAGCACTGCGCCGATGATGCCACTCGAGCTGTTCCGCTCGCCGTCGTTCCGCGGCGCGAATCTGCTCACTCTCTGTCTCTACGCCGCGCTCGCCGGCGCGCTGTTCTTCTTCCCGATCAATCTCGTACAGGTGCAGGGTTACTCCGCGACGGCTGCGGGAGCGGCGCTGCTTCCGTTCATTCTTCTGCTGAGTCTTCTGTCGCGCTGGTCGGGCGGCCTGATAGCGCGTTATGGCGGAAAGCTGCCGCTCACTGTGGGCCCGCTCATCGTCGCGGCCGGTTTCGCGCTGTTCGCCCTGCCCGGCATCGGTGGCGGTTACCTTACTACGTTCATGCCTGCCGTGGTCGTGCTCGGGCTGGGCATGGCTGTGAGCGTCGCCCCGCTCACGACCACGGTCATGAACGCAGTGCCCGTGCGCCACGCCGGAACCGCATCGGGCATCAACAACGCCGTCTCCCGCACGGCCGGCCTGCTCGCTGTGGCGTTGTTCGGCATTGTGATGCTGGCCGTGTTCAGCGATCGTTTCGAGGCTGGCCTCGATTCGATCGACCTGCCGTCCGGTGCGCGCACCGAGCTGCTCGCGAACGCGAACGGACTTGCCGCGATCGACATCCCGGCCGACCTGCCGGAATCGGTCCGCATCGCCGTCGAGCAGGCGATCCAGTCTGCATTCGTCGCCGGATTCCGCATAGTCATGATTCTGGCCGCGTGCCTGGCCGCGACCAGCGCATTGATCGCATGGCGCACGATCGCTCGGCCCGAACGATGATCAGCGGTCATTCGATGATCCGATCGTCGAACCGTGAAGGCGGCTCACCCTTGCGCGCGGATCGCTGGCCGCCACTTTCCAACGAGTGCGCTGCGTCTCGCGCGCGACCGCACCGAAGCGGAGTCCGCAGCGGAGTCCGCGCGGTGCGGTGAACACCTCTGCCGCACGGAGCCTTGCATGATCACGCGTCGCGATTTCGTTGGTGTCTCTTCGCTTGCCCTGGCCGGCACCGCCTGCCGGCCGGATCCCGCCGATGTGACCGCCCAGCAGGCAAGCGAGGCATTGCCGCCCGCGATTGCGGCTCTGACACCGATGCGTGAGCAGGCCACGCCGATCCCGCTCGAGGAACGGCTCACGCGCATCGAACGTGTACGTGAGCTGATGCGCGAGACCGGCATTGCCGGCCTGCTCCTGACCGGCGGAACATCACTCAACTATTTCACGAACATCCGGTGGGGCCTCTCCGAACGACTCTTTGCCGTCGTGATCCCGCTGCGCGGCGAGGCATTCGTCGTATGTCCGGCGTTCGAGGAAGATCGTGCAGGCGAGCAGCTCGCACAGGGTCCGCTCGCTGCTTCGACGACTGTACTCACGTGGCAGGAAGATGAGGACCCCTACGCCCTCGTCGCCCGCGGACTCCGTGATCGCGGCATGGTAACCGGCAAGCTGGGCGCCGAAGAGACCGTCCGCTTCGTGTTCAGTAACGGCGTTGCCATGGCCGCACCTGCACTCGAAGTCGTCAGTGGCACGCCGGTCACTGCTGGCTGCCGGACCATCAAGTCGGCCAGCGAACTCGCCCTGATGCGGCTCGCTTCACGGGTCACACTCAGGGCGTACGAGGCCGCGTACCGTTCACTCGAGGAGGGAATGACGCAGAACGATTTTGGCCGCCTCGTCTCGACCGCGCACCAGCAGCTCGGCTTTTCCGGCGGCGCCAGTGTTCAGACCGGCCAGTACTCGGCCCTGCCACACGGGTCCGTCGTTTCACAGACGATTTCCGAAGGCACGATTCTGCTCATCGATGGCGGGTGCACGGTCGAAGGTTATCAGTCCGATATCAGCCGCACGTTCGTGCTCGGCCCGCCCACGGATCGCATGAAGGAAATCTTCGACATCGAGCTGCGCGCCCAGACGGCTGCACTCGAGGCGGCCAGCCCCGGCGTCGAGTGCCAGGCCGTGGACGCCGCGGCGAGGAAGGTCATCACGGACGCCGGCTTCGGCCCCGATTACACCTACTTCACGCACCGCGTCGGCCACGGCATTGGCATGGACGGCCACGAATGGCCTTATCTCGTGAAGGGCAACACGCTTCCGCTCGCGGCCGGAATGACGTTCAGTGATGAGCCAGGCATCTACATCACAGGCGAATTCGGTGTTCGGCTCGAAGATGACATGGTCATCACCGAGACGGGCGCCGAACTCATGACTCCGCAGAGCCCGTCGCTCGAGAATCCTTTCGGTTCGATGACATGAGCGCGGCTCTCAGTACTGGCTCAATGGTCTCTGCGTACTGCCTGATGAACAACCATTGGTCCAGCCCATTGATGATGCGGCGTGCGTTCTTGTAATCGCAGCAGAACGCGGTGTGGTCAACCTGAATCATGCTTCGCTCCCGTGCCGCAATGTCGCGCCCTCATCCCGGCGGGAGACTGGCATCGGCGGCTGGGGGCACACCGCCCGGTGCGGCGTACCCCCGTGGTACCTACCGTCCGCCCCCGGGCGTCGGCGGCGGCTGCTCGCCGGACTCGCTGAACGCGGTGAGTCCGCCCCGGCCTCGCTTTCGCGGAATCGGCCACGGCGCTCCCCGATCCGGTGGCTTCGGCGGGGTCCTGGGCCGGGCATCGTCCGGCGTCGCCGTCGCGGCTTCACTTTCGGCCTTGCTCGTGCTGGGCGCCTTCGTTGAAGGCGCGGGCGCTGGCGGCTTCGGCTTTGCCGCGATTCGCCCACCTCCCGGCGGAGGCGGCGGCGTCTCGCCCGATGTGACCCTGGCCACCGGCTTCTTCGGTTCCGGCGTCTTCGGTGCGGCTCGCTCCGGAGCCAATTTCTTCGTCGCACCTGCCTTCGCGACCGCCTTCATCGGCTTCGCCTTCATTGGCGGCGACGTCTTCGCAGGCGCTTTCCTGGCGGGCGCTTTCTTGACGGTCGCCTTCCTGACTGGCTTCTTCGCCGGCTTCTTGGCAGCAGACCTGGCGCCTGCCTTCTTCGCCGGCTTCGCGGCCGTCTTCCCGCGTGCGACCTTCCTGGCGCCGGCCGACTTCTTCGCGGCGCTTTTCTTTGCCGCAGCAACTTTCTTCGCTGCTTTCTTCGCCGTCATCTCCATCCTCCGTTGACGTGGATCCGAATCACTGACTGGCGTCTGGCGACCGGTTCTGCATCCGTTCGAGTCGATCCCGGAACCGGGCTGTCAGGCGGCGATCGCCCAGTGCGGCCGCGGCCGTAGCGCGCAGTTCCAGACTGGCCGGAACGTAGAGCGGAAAGATACTCGGCCACGAAGAGTCGAACACGTTGGCCACCTCGATGGCGCGCCGCCATTCACCTCGTTCCCCGAGCAATCGCGCGTAGTTGAGGCGTTCGAGGCCCATGGGCGTCACTTCATCCCACTTCAGCAGATCGACGTTGACGGGCGCGTTCACGAGATCCTCGAGCTGCTCGAACGCCGCGTCGCGGTCGCCTCGCGCGAGTGCAACGTGGGCGTCGAGGCTGCGGGCCATGAGCCGGTCTCGCGGGTCGCCATCGCGTCGGGCGCGCCTCCATTTCGATTGCGACTGCTTCGGCTGCTTCGATGTGACCGGCCGCGGCCCGTACGAGCCCGAGTTCCCAGAGCCGCGTATTGAACGCGACGCCGCCGTAGTCATTACCGTACTCACGCGCCTCGATTCTCGCCATGGTCTCGGCTCGTTCAACGAATGCAGGTATGAACGGGGCGCCCAGGAGGTAGAGCGAGTTGCCGAAGTCGAAACGCGCATCGGTCGCGTCGATCGTTGCCATCGCCTCATCATCTGCGCCGCGGGCAAGGAGCAGGGCGTGCAGGCCGACGAGGGCGCTCCACTGACGATTGCTCGCATCGCGTGCCGTATCGACCCGGAGCAACGCGGCGAACGCCCGATGCGAATCTTGTCGACCAGCGTCGGGTCGTCGCCCGTCGTCAGGAACTGGTGAACCAGGTCGCCAACCTCCTCGGCGCTGCCCTGTCGCAAACGGATCTCGAGCAGATGATAGAGAACGTAGGTCGCTGTCGAGTCCAGTGCGTGAGCGCGCTCGAAGGCAATCGCGGCGAGCGAATCGGGCGTGCCCTCGAGCGGCAGCAGGTGGACATGGATCTCGCCCACCTGAACCCACGCCGGCACCATTTCCGGGTCGATCGCGAGCGCCTGCTCGAATTCGGCCACGGCCGAGTCCGCGTACCGCCGATATAAGCCTGGTAGCCGCGCGCGAAATGGGCATAGCGGGGAGGCAACGACTCCGTGAGGGCGGCCTCGATCAGGGAGGCGACTTCGGCGGGTGGCCGGTGATTCCACGAAGCGGCCTGCGCCCCACGGATCGCGGCCAGCGCGAACGTCGAGTCGGAAGCAACCGCGCCACGGTAATGCTCGAGCGCATCCGCGAAATGGAGCCTGCGGAACGCGTTCTCTGCGACGAGGAACTGCGCAATCGCGGCCGGCTTGCGGTCCAGCCAGTCGTCGAGACCGCCACTGCTACCACCCGGAATCAGCCGGGGCACAGCTGCGGCAACAGTGCCTTCACTTCTTCCGACCGACGCTTGAACAGCGGGAGAATCTGACTCTCCAGCCGCTCTTCCATACCCCGCACTCTCGGCCGCTTCACTTCGATCGTCCCACTCGCCAA
>JBOHRL010000126.1:0-9019 GCA_050732695.1 Longimicrobiales bacterium
GGTGACAGCACTGCGTGGATCGGTACGGGTGCAAGCGATGGCGGTGCGCGCGTGTTGCGCACGATGGACCGCGGTACGACATGGAGCGTCGCTTCGACGCCGATCGTGCGCGGCGCATCGGCTGGCATCACCTCGCTCGCTGTTCGTGATGGCGATCATCTCGCCGCGCTCGGCGGCGACATCGCACAACCGGATTCCACAACCGAGAATGTCGCGCTCTCGAGCGATGGCGGACTCTCGTGGACGCTCGCCGCGCGTACGCCATTCCCGGGCGCGGTTTACAGCGCCGCATGGGTTCCGGGTGCGCCCGAGCCGACCCTCGTTGCCGTCGGACCGGGCGGCGTCGCCATAACGACAGATGCGGCAGGGACGTGGACGGTGCTGGACACGCTCAACCACTGGAGCGTCGGCTTCGCATCGCCGAAGCGCGGCTGGGCTGTCGGCCCCGGCGGTCGTATTACGGCGATCCGTACGTACCGCTGACTCTCGCTCGCGATCCAGCCTTCAACGTGCGTGGCGCAGCACGCGGCCGGATCTCGTCTCCGTGAATGCTCCGCGATCGACCGTGATATTGCCGTTCACGATGACATACGGTATGCCCTGTGGATACTGGTGCGGCTCGTCGAACGTTGCTGCATCGATCACGGTTGCGGGATCGAAGACCACGAGATCGGCGCGCGCACCGACATCAATGCGACCTCGGTCCTGGAGTCCGAGCCGGCCGGCCGGAAGCGAAGTCATCTTGCGCACGGCCTCCTCGAGGGAGAGGACGCCCTTTTCACGGACATAGACGCCGAGTACGCGCGGAAATGTGCCGTACCAGCGCGGGTGAGGCTGCCCTTCCCCGGGCCGGACGAGACGGCCGTCGGATGCGATCGCGACATGCGGGTGGCGCATGATGCGTTCGACATCGGCCTCATCCATGACGTGGTAGATGGCGCTCGCGCCGCCATTCCGGATGGCTTCGATGACGAGCTGCGCGCCGCTCAGGTCCGTAACCGGCATGCCCTCTCGTCTTGCCCAGTCGGCCAGCGTCTTTCCCTCGAGTGTCGTGTCCCATTCGACGCGCGCGAGCTGAACGCGTGCGATGTCGCCACCGCCTCGATCATTCTCGATGTTCCACAGGATGCCTGCAATGACGCTGTCGTGGAGCGCGCTGTCACCGAGACGGCTCAGGAATTCACTGTCACCGCCGGCGAGCGCCCAGGGTGGGACGAGCACGCTAATACTTGTGTACGATGCGGTGTACGGGTACTGATCCGCCATGGCATCGGTGCCGGCGGCGCGCGCCGAATCGATCATGGCGAGCGTCCGCTCACTCGAACCCCACATCGGCCGGCCGACGACTTTGTGGTGCGTCAACACGACGGGGATCCCGGCGCGCCGGCCGATCTCGAGCGCTTCCGCCACACCATCGAGCAGATGGATGCCCTCGTCGCGCAGGTGCGATGTGTAGATACCACCGTGTTCGGCTGCGACCGTCGCGAGGTCGGCGATCTCATCGATATCGGCAAACGCCCCGGGCAAGTAACGCAGCCCGGTGGACAGGCCGAACGCGCCGTCCGTCATCCCGGCGGCCACCATTTCCTTCATACGCTCGAGCTCGGCCGGCGTCGGTGCGCGGTCGTCCATGCCGATGATTTCACGACGGATCGTGTTGTGCCCCACCAGGAAGGCGACGTTCATGCCGAGGCCCGCGTTCTGTGCCGAATCGAGGTACGCGGCAAGCGGCCAGGGCGAGGTCCCGTCGGGTCCGCCGAGCGCCGTCGTCACGCCCTGCCGGACGTGGCTCTCCGCATCCGGCAGGCGGAGCAGCGGATCGAGGTGCGCATGCAGGTCGATGAAGCCAGGCGCAACGACCAGGCCTCTCGCATCGATGACGCGCGTGGCAGCCGTGGCGTCCAGCGAATCACGCGAGATGATGGCGATGCTGTCGCCGCGCACGCCGATCTCGGCGCGGTATCCGGGCGTGCCGCTGCCGTCGACGACCGTGCCGCCGGCAATCACGAGATCGTATGGCTCGGCTCGCTCACAAGCGGCCGGCACTGCCGCGATGACGAGTACGGCAGCCCAGCGTGTGATCCGGCGATGTGCGCTCATCAGCGATCTTCTCCCGACCGACCAGCCCCAACTCTCGAGCAGAAGAGTCTGACCTACTCCGCAACCGACACATCCGTCAAGAGACAGGGCTTGCAAGAGACAGGGCATGCGTTTCTCGGCTCGTGGTCACGGAGCGATGGTGAGCTTGCTGCGTACTTCCCGGATGACGCTCGCCGGTAGACGGTCCTGCGCGTCGTCGAGGAAGGATCTGACTGCCGCCGCGTCGCGCACGGCCAGCTCACGCAACGCCCAGGACAACGCCTTGCTGACCATGGGGTGCCGGTCTTCCGCGAGCAGGTCGCAGATTGCCAGGGTTCGATCCGGGTCCCCGCCTCCACCCTGCGCCCGGACGTTGAGCGGGACCGTGCTCACCAATGCAGCGCGCCGCCACCAGTGGTTCCGCGAGCGTGTCCATTGGATAATGACGTCATCGCGAATCTGGCCGGCTCGCCATGCGCGGCCCGCTACATAGCAGGCGAAGGTGTCGACTTCGCCCCAGCTGTTCATGGTCTGACCGAGACGGCGGAGGTCGGCCCGGCGAATTGCTGCCAGTGCTGTCGGATGATGCAGAATCAGCTCATACGCGACGACGTGACTTCCCGGCGCTCTCGTACGCAGCAGCTCGAGCGAGATCGCGATGACAGCACGTGGCGCGTGCGTTTCGATTTGCAGGGAGACGGAGCGGCGCACGTTTCGCAGCGACGCCGCATCGTGCTTCGTCAGATCGTGCAGCGCCGCTGCAATGTGCCCGGCGTAATCGAGGGGCTCGTCAGTATCGGTCATGCCCGCCCGCGGTCACTTCCACGTCCAGCAAACCGCGGAACACCATACAGGCACCTGCGCATGCCCAGGTGATTGGGCTCACCCGGAAGATAGTCACCGCGTTTCATTTCCACACCTTTCGAAATCAGTTCAGCACGACGTCGCCACAGAATCGACTGCGAGTGGATCGCTCGCCGCTCCTCGACGAGAGCGGGCTGCGAGGGCGGATCATGCGATTGCCCCGAACGGTCGGAGTGCCATGTCGATTCGAGTGGAGGCCCCAGCATCCTAGCGACGGACGCGCCTCCCACGGATTGGCCCTTGCCTGCTCCTCGCCCGTGGTGCTCGACCCGCTTGCGTGGCCCATGGTGTTGTTCGGCGCACCGGACCCGGATTCCGACACCCCCCGCAAAATACCCGCGCGGATTGCACTCGGAACATCCACGGGGATGGCCGAACTCGCGCACCGAAACGCCATCTACTTCTCCTTGCGAAAGGCCTGTCTGGACGCATGCGAAGCTGGACGGCTTCATCATCGTCACAAAGGATGATGACTTCCGGCAGCTCAGTTTCCTTTCGGTCCACCTCCAAAAGTGATCTGGGTGCGCCTGGGGAACTGCACAACAGCCGATGTCGAGGCGCTGTTGCGTGCCAGGTACGCGGATGTGTCGAGCTTCGTAGCCGACGCGAGCGCGGCGTTTCTTCTACTCGCACGCACTGCCTGAACACTCTTCCCGCTGGCTAACAGAGCGGGTGAAGCTGACGCGGGTTGGCGTGAGGATCTGACCGCTGCGAGAAGCCCGCGCAGCTACGGCCGAGGCGTTAAGGCCGAAATCGAGCGTCGCACTCTTTGACGGCGGCGAATGCACCTGTTCCGGCCTACCTGGCAGCGATTCGCCCAAGGTGTTTCCCGACTCCCATGATCCACGTAGATTGTCCGGGTGAGTTAACAGTTCGAGTGGGACGCCGCAAAGGCAGCGGCCAAATCCGGAAACACGGCGTCACGTTCGAAGAGGCGGTCACCGTGTTCGGGGATTCGTTGGCCGTGAACATGCCGACCCGGACCATTCAGAGTTCGAAGAGCGTTGCCTGTTACTCGGCATGTCGCGCCGTCAAACTCTTCTTGTGGTGGCCTACGCCGAACGCGGCGACGGAACCCGAATCATAACTGCGCGCGAAGCCAGCAGGCGCAAACGAAATGACTCCCGACATCCGAGACGGTTAACGAAGCCCTGCGAAGCCTCGCCCCGATCGCGAAACGCGCCGCGACCAAGAAACAGAAGAAACGTTCGGTCTCGAAGTAGAGATGTTGAACTCGATCCGCCGTGGGGAGCGCGTCGAACCGCATCTCTTGGACTTTCAACGAATGTAAAGGCGGTGTCGAGCGCTCAGTGCGTGGGGTTGGAACGTGTCGCAATGCGGTAGGCGCACGGTCGCTTGACGCCGACCGCCTTCCATTCTAGGATGGGGACGCGCTTCAGGGCGCACCCCGTCCGCGGGTAGGGCAGAGCCCACCTGAGTAAAGTCGGTCATGACAGCGTCGATCTTCTTTCAGCCCGACGTGCGGACACGGGCGCATTGAAAGGAGATCTCATGTCCCTCTCTTCCTCGCCCGGCGGCGATGCCAGCACGCCCGCTCCGCGCCGCCTGCTCCCCGAGCGCCCGTCACTCGAGCAGCTCCGGAAGCAAGCCAAAGACCTGTTGCGTGATGCGCGCAGCGGAAACGCGACTGCGCTCGCGCGCATAACGACGACCGGGCGCAGCGCTCCTGGCGCTCGAATCACCCTCGCGGACGCACACCTCGCAATCGCGCGCGAGTACGGTTTCCCGAGCTGGCCGAAGCTGGTACGCCACGTGGAGGCTGTCAGCGGCGGCGGGTTCGTGTTGCGGCCGCTCATTCGTCCGGTGGAGCTCTCGCCCGGCCGGCAGTGGAAGCTCGCCGATGGCACCGACGCGCCGACGGACGACGTCTTCGCCATGTTCGCCGCGTCCCGTGACGGCGACATCGGGACGGTGAAACGACTCGTGGAGCGCACTCCTTCCCTCGCGACCGTCGAGTACAACTACACGCCGCCAATCCATTTCGCGGTGCGTGAGGGGCACCGCGACATCGCTGAGTTCCTGCTGAATCACGGTGCGGATGCGGGCTACCGCAGCTATCCGTTCCAGGAAGCGCTGCTGACGTTCGCGGAGGATCGCGGCCACGAGGAGCTCGCCGACCTGTTGCGCGGCCGGCTGTCGCGTCGGTTCAACATCTCGTCGGGAACGCAGGCAATCATCGCGGCGGCGGGTCGTGGCGACCTTGGGGCGGTCAAGACCGAGCTCGCCCGCGACCCCGGCCTCGCGCGCGCTGGCAACGAAACGGGCGACACCGCGCTCCATCACGCGGCGAAGAACGGGCACCTGAAGGTCGTCCGGGCACTGCTTGCCGCGGGCGCGAATGTGGACGCGGTGCGCGGCGACGGATATCGCCCGGTGCATTGCGCGCTGATGCCAAACTGGTTCATGCACGTCGAGTTGGGACGACGCGGGGAGATCGTCGAGCTCCTGCTCTCGCGCGGCGCACGGTACACGATCTTCATCGCCGCCCTTCGGGGCGACACGGCGTTCGTGCGCGACGCGCTGGCGCGCGACCGCGCCGTCGCCAACTTCGAGGACACCTGCCAACACCGCGTGCTCTCGGCGGCCGTGCGTCGCGGCGACCTGGCGATGACTCGCCTGCTGCTCGAGCACGGCGCGGATCCCAACCTGCCGGAGGAAGGCGCGCCACGCGGAGCGTCGCTCTTGATCGCAGTGAGCGACCGTGAGCGCGAGATCGTGCGCCTGCTGCTGGAGCACGGGGCGGACCCCAACGCGGAAGTGGACTCCTCCGGGACGCCCATATCACGGGCCGCGGGTGACGCCAGGCTGACCGAGATGCTGCGCGCGGCAGGCGGCCACCAACAGCAGCCGTCGGAGCGCGATCGCGTCGCGCGGCTGGTGCAGGACGGAAAGCTGGACGAGGCGGAGCGACTGCTGCGCGCCAACCTTCACTGGATCATGGACGACGAGGCCGGCTGGGGGGACGGCGTACTCGCCGGCCCGGCCCGCGACGGTCGCAACGACATCATCGCGATGCTCATACGACTCGGCGCGAAGGTGCCCCCGGTGTCGAAGTGGGCGCCGTACTACTACTTCAAGCACGAGGGGACGGCGGCATTCCTGCTGGAGCACGGGATGGACCCCAATCACATCAACTGGCACCGGTTCACGCTGCTCCACCACATGGCCGCTGAGGGCGAGCTGGCCAAAGCGAAACTGCTGCTGGCGCACGGCGCGGACCTTGATGCCATCGACGACGAGTACAGGTCCACTCCCCTCGGCGTAGCGGCTCGATGCGGTCAAAGCGCGATTGTCGAGCTATTGCTCGACAGCGGCGCCGACCCGGTCGCCGCGGGCGCTTCGTGGGCGGTCCCTCTTGCATGGGCACGAAAGAAGGGCCACGGCCGCATCGCGGATATCTTGCGGGAGGCGGGCGCGGCGCACGGGTCCGGCGCGGCTGGCGTGTGATCGCCCGAAACTCGCCGCCTTACGTGCGCTGAACCTGACGAGCGATTTTCGGAAGCTCGCTTCGCTCGCAGGTTTTAGCTGGGGCGTTTTAGAGGTGAAGTGCGATGGCGGTGCCCGGAACCACCTCAGAGTACCGGTACGAACTCATGCCGTCAAGGCTGCGCGCAGCAGAGGCATGCTTCAGTTAGTGAAGACTTGAACGTAGTAAGTGTACGGACTGGTCGGGGTTCGGTACACGCCGACTCCCAGGTGTCGGAATGCACCGTTGAGCATGTTCGCGCGATGACCAGAGGAGTTCAGCCACGCCTGAATCGCGCCGGCCGCCGAAGAGTTGCCTGCAATATTCTCCCCGGCGTACGAATTGGTGATGCCCGCTCGCTGAAGCCGCTGGATGAATGTGATGCCCTCCGGCGTCGTGTGGCTGAAATATCGGCGCTCCGCCATATCCTTCGCGTGAGCCTGCGCAACTTGGGTGAGCTGTGAATTCAGCATCAGGGCAGCTGCACCTGTCTGGCTTCGCGCCGCGTTGCTCAGATTGAGGATCGTGTCGCGTTGGAGCGTTGCATTGATTACGGCTACGTCTCGGCGAGCAACCGCACTCATGGCACCATGCTCATCGCGACAGGCTCCACGAATCTCTGTTGACGATGAGAAGGATCGCGACACCTGGACTGCTTGGGATTGAGAAATCTCGTAGTCTGCGGTCGCGCCGAAAGCGATCAGGTATGTGAGGCGATCTCCGTCGGCATCGGAACACATCAGGTTTATTTGAGCGACCACCGGGGCCATGAGGATCTGCTGCGACACTGAGAGATTGGCGATAGGAGCGCGATTGTTCGCCGGCGCCTGATCTTCCGTCTCATCATCGGTCGAGTAGAGCGTCTCTCCGTCGCAAGCGGCGAGCGCGAACCAGGCTGCCAAACCGATCCAACTCGGCTTCATAATAGATAATCCGCCATCCGAGTATTCTCCGCCAGCGCATTTCGCCTAACGTTTAGCGCTTTCCGACGGCCCGGGAGCCGACCGTCAGGGCGGCGGAGGGCTGTCCACTGCCCTTCACGCGAGACCGACTACCTCGACCGCGGTGGCCAGCGGCCGCAGGCCGCGACGCGGAAAGAGCGTGTTAGCTGATGCCAAGACCGCAGGTGGCACAATAGTACCTTCGCGGTTCCCTCAGGACGATGCCAGACCCGGCTTGCCCTGAACGGGCGTACGTATTATGTTGGAGGGTGAATACGTACGATATGGAGGACGAAATGACAACCTTGCGAAAGCTCACGCTCAGCATTGATGAGCAGGTAATCAGTCGCGCGCGGCGGTATAGCCTGCGCCACAAGGTGAGCATATCGCAGCTCGTGACTCGATACTTGGCCGGGCTGGGCGAGTCGGACCATGCACGCAGTGTCTCGAAAACTGTGAAGCGCTTGCGCGGCATCCTGCCTCAGGACGCTTCGGTGGATGAGTATAAGGAGTATCTTGAGAAAAAGCACAATCGGTGAAGATCTTCGTTGACGTCAACGTCATTCTGGATGTCCTCGCGGACCGGGAGCCGTGGGTCGAGGATTCGGCAGCGGTTCTGTCGCTTCTCGAACTGGATGGCCTTGAGGGCGTGGTGGCTGCCCACTCGATCACCACATTGTACTACCTGACGACGAAACACCTGACGCGGAAGAGGGCAACCGCTTCGATTGTTGACTTGCTGAAGCTTGTGTCGGTGGCGCCGGTTACGCAGGATGTTCTGTTGAAAGCCCTTTCGCTCGGGTGGAATGACTTTGAGGACGCCGTCCAGGGTGTGTGCGCATTAGATGCGGGCGCTGACTACATCATCACTCGTGACGCGGGTGTGTTCGACGGCCTGTCGATACCAGCGCTCACTCCTGCGGAATTTCTCGCCTTGATTGGGTCGGCCGAGGCTGAGTCGGAAGAATAGCAGCGGGCGGTCTTGGTTTCAGCTAACGTCAGTGTTTTCCGACGCCCCGAGAGCCGACCGCAAGGCCGGCGAAGGGCTGTCCACCGCCTTTCACTCGAGGCCGACTCCCCCGCCCGCGGTGGCCAGCGGCCGAAGGCCGCGACGCGGCAAAAGCGTGTTAGGCGCCGCTCGATCCGAGGTGGCGAAGTGCGAGAAGTCAACCTCAGATCGTGGTCACGTCACACGTGTGGAAAGGCGTGGACTTGGCGGAATCTCGGTCGTGAGCTCGGGAAACTGATGCCGAATGGCCATCAGGAGCAACTCGATGCGGATGGCCAGGATCGACTTCTTGAGCCGAGCCGGATGCTCCAAGACAATGCCCACGAGCCTTGGCCGCAATCCTGCCCGCTGCTCGCGCGGGTGCACGCGCCATACTCCACCACCGCTTATGCCGTTTAGCTTGGGAATCTTGCCGGATTCGGTATTGGCAACAATCCTAGAGTGGTCGAACCCTGAGCAAGAGGTGGAATGCGCGATCGTAGCGCGCGCGGCGGTAAAGGTCGTCGTCCACCGAGAGACGCGGGGGTTGCCCGTCTCCGGCGACCCGCTGAGATCGCCTGAGAGCGAGGTTCGGCTGCAGGGCAAGGGTTCCGGTACCCCCCGGATCGCTGTCGCGCGCCTTCGTATCACGCTATTAAC
>JBOHRL010000127.1:0-5508 GCA_050732695.1 Longimicrobiales bacterium
CCGGTCATTGGGAGCGCAACGCAAGCATCGGATCCACTCGTGCCGCGCGGCGCGCCGGGATGTAGACGGCGAGCAGGGCCACGGCGACGAGCAGCAGAGCAACGCTTGCGAAGGTGATGGGATCCGCGGCGTCCACGCCGTAGAGCAGGCTGGAAAGCACGCGCGACAGGGCGCGCGCCGCAATGAGTCCGATGGCCAGACCGGCGAGCGCGGGCGCGATGCCTTGCGTGATGATCTGGCGCAGCACGTCTCCCGCTCGCGCACCGAGTGCCATGCGGACGCCGACCTCGTACGTGCGGCGGCTCACTTCATACGCGGTCACACCGTAGACGCCGAGCGCGGCAAGCACGACGGCAAGGGCCGCAAAGCCGGCGAGCAGGAGTGTGAGGAACCGTGGCTCACGAACCGTGCCGGAAATGACTTGCCGCATGGTCGTGATTCGAGAGACCGGCTGATTCGGATTCACGTCCCAGATCGCTTGCTGAATCGCGTTGGCCATGGGCAATGGGTCGGACGCGGTGCGGACAAAGAGGTTCATGCTGCGGCGTCCGCCGAAATGCGGCAGAACGTAGACCGCAGGGCCGGCTGCCTGCGCGATCCCGTTGTGTCTCACATTCCCGACCACACCCACGATGCGGACCTCATCTTCGCCGAACAACCTGAGAATTTCGCCGACCGGGCTTTGATCGGGCCAGTAGCGCCGGGCCAACACCTGGTTCATGATCAGGACCAGCGCCTCGTCATTCTCGTCCGCCTCCGTGAAGAGCCTGCCCTCGAGCAGTGGAATCCCGAGTGCGCGGAAGTAATCGCCCGTTACGATGTGTGTTTCCGGGGTGATCGGAGCCACGTCCTCGGGCAGGGAGAACGAATAGTACTCACCGACGCCATGGAGCGGGATCATTGTGCTGCCACCCGCGGCAAGAACGCCTCGAAGGTTCTCGATACGACGGATGATTTCCCGTCTGTACGCGTTGCGTTGCTCGCCGCCCATGACGTCCGCTGACATGTTGATGCTGAGTGACAGCACGTTCTCGGCTCTGAATCCGGTATCGACCCGCGTCAGGTTCCAGAAGGTCCTGATGAACAGGCCCGCACCCGTAAGCAGCACGACCGCGAGGGCCATTTCCGCGACGATGAGCAGACCCCGTGTATGCGCAGGACGTCCGCCTTCGGCGCCGCTGCGCCCGCCTGCGTTGAGACTGTCGTGGACATCGATGCGCGAGGCTGAAAGCGAAGGGAGCAGGCCGAACAACACACCCGTCAATATGGAAGCCGCCAAAGCGAAGGCGGCGACACGAACGTCCGGTTGGATCTCGTACCACCGCGGTATGCTTCCGGCGCTGAGGGCCACGATCACATCGATGCCGCGGAAAGCCAGCACGAAACCCAATGCGCCGCCGGCCAGCGCAAGCGTGATGCTCTCGGTAAGGAGCTGACGCACCACGCGAGACCGGCCGGCGCCGAGCGCCGCGCGGATTGCGAACTCCCGGCCGCGCATCGCTCCACGAGCGAGTAACAGGTTGGCCACGTTCACGCACGCGATGAGGAGCACGAGCGCGACCGCGCCGAGCAGGATCAGCAGCGCGGGACGCACATCGCCCACTACGGACTCCTGGAGCGGGATCACTGTCGCAACGCCGCGCCTCTCGTTCGTCTCCGGGTACGCTGACTCGAGTCGCTCGAGGATGGTGTTCGTTTCCGCTCTTGTCGTCGCCAACGTCGCACCGGGCGCAAGCCGAGCCACGACATTCATGAAACGGCTGCCACGGCCACAGGGGACATTGTCACAGCCGAGTAGCGAGATCGGGACCCAGACGTCTGCTTCCGTGGATGGGAAGTCGAATGGCGGCGGCATCACGCCCACGATCGTGAACGCTTCGCCGTCGAGCGTCATCGTCTTGCCGATGACGGTCCTGTCCGAACCGAACCGGCTACGCCAGAAACCGTCGCTCAGAACTGCGGCCCGGTCCGCGCCCGGAACGCTTTCCCCGGTTCCCAGCGTTCGACCGAGTGCCGCCCCGACACCCAGCGCCCGGAAGAAGTCCGCCGAGACGTACGCGGCGCCCAGTTCCTGCGGCTCGCCGCCAGTCAGGACCCGGCTTCCCGACGTGTATGCCGCGAGATGCGCGTACACTGTGTTGTCGCGCTTCAGGTCCGCGAAATCCTCCCGCGAAAACACTCCGTACGTGATGTCTTCATCGCCTCGAAGGTGGTGCAGCACCTGCACGAGCCGGTCCGGCTCCGCATACGGCAGCGGTAGCAGAAGCACCGCGTTGACCACGCTGAAGATTGCCGTGTTCGCGCCGATGCCGAGCGCGAGCGTCAGAACGATCACCGCCGTGAATCCCGGCCTGCGTCCCATCATCCGGAACGCGTAACCCAGATCTCTCCCGAGGTCTTTCATCGTCCCCAACCCCTTGCTGTGATGTCCCCGCGCCCACACGCGCCGCACCGGGTAGTGAAATGCCGCAGAGAAAAGCTGGCGCGCGTACCAGACGTTCGCCCGAAGACGGCCCTTCACGAGCCGATCCACGTATAACTCGTCGATATCCCCGAGCAGGCCGTCCCGAACCTGTCCCGCCGGAAGCACCCAGGTCAGCAGCTGACGCAGAATCGGCGGTGGACGGAAATTCACGCGTCCTCGAGCGTGGTCTCGAGTCCTTCCCAGACTCGGAGCAGCGTATCGCGATGCTCGGCCAGCGCCCGCACGCCCTCCGGCGTTACCTTGACGAACCGTTTGGGCCGTCCGCCTCGCCGGGCATCCGGCTCCCCCATCCGACTGACCAGGTAGCCCTTGCGCTCCAGACGGTCCAACGTCACGTAGAGCGCTCCGCCCTGTACCTGCCTGCCCGCTCGCTCCTCAAGCTCCCTCACAAGCTCTGCCCCGTACCCGGCTTTCAGCCGCAACGCCGTCGCAAGCACCAGGTGCTCGAACTCGCCGAGAAACGCTCGTTCCGTCATGAATCCGACTCCCTCAGAGAGCTTTTCTACATACTGGGGTTGCTTCAACCTGATGATGTAGGGATGAGCTGTCAAGGAGTCGGTCGAGACTCGAGGCCGATGAGGTGCGGCCGAGCGATCGGAATGAGATCGCCCATGCCCGCTGAACCTGGACAATCGTGTTCCGAGCGTGGAACTACGGCGACCGGTGAGCCGGAGCGTAGCCGGTAACCTCAGGGGGGAGCACGTCGAAGCATGACCCCTGGCCCGGGATCAATCGGTTCAAGGCGGCCAGGTCTCCGGGCGGCGGTGCACTGTTGCCGCTGGCTGGGCCGAGGTCTCGCCATCACCACGGTCGCCGTGCAAAAGCGTGCGCAGGCGTTCGCGATGCTCCGCCGGCAGTCGCTCGATCAGCTCGAGCACGTTCGCGTGCAAGGCCGAGTCGGCGATGATGCGCTGGCGAATCACGCTGTCCCCGAGCAGTGGAACAAGCAGCCTTACGGCCGCTGCGAGCGTCGTGTCGGTCTGCGGCGGTGTCATCTCGTGCTGGCGCATGGCCGCCATGGTGTCGGCGGCGGCCTGTCGCCCGTGGGCCGCATGTTCGCCGCCGGCCATGACGGCGCCGCGTGGCACAGTGGCGTCCGGGAGCGCGCCGAGGAAACCGACGGCGGGTCCGCCCATGTTGTGGACGCCCATGCCAACCGACATCGCACGCCATTCGTCCTGGGTCATGAGGAAGGAGCGGTCATCGCGATAACGCTCCGCGGCGCGCAGGATCTCGGCGCGCTTCCGATCACGAGGAACATCATGAGATGCGAGGATGTCCGAGATCACATCATGCATGGAGTGGAGGTTGTCGAAGATGATCGCAAGCTCGGGGTAGCGCGCAGCAAACGCCGGTGCGACGGCGGCGGTCATCGGCATGAGGCGCGGCATGTTGTCGGGCGCGGCCTCGACCATCGACCAGAAGCGCGCAACAGCGGCGGTCACACCGGTCTTCCGCTCGTCCGGCGTTCGTGCCGTGACCAACGGTTCGTACAGGCCGACCTGGAGCCAGTGATACGCCCAGATCAGGCCGTTGAACTTCGGGTATCGCTCGCGGAAGACGGTCGAGTAGTACTGGCCCTCCATCAACTCCATCGTCTTCGGCTGTGAACTGAACGCCACGTCGGGTCGTGAGCGGTAATAACGGAGTAACTCGGCGATGCGAGCATCCTTCTGCTCGACCGGGATGCGTTCATCGGCCCAGACATCGTAGATCTGGCGGTGCAGGATGTGCGCCCAGTCGAACATGACCCTGGCTTCGGGCGCGAGCTTCGCATACTCGATCTCGATGGCGGCTTCCTCGAGCGGCACGCGCGGCGGGTTCACCAGGATCCGCTGCGTCAATCGCCGGAAGATGTCGTCCTCGAGCAACGAAGGCGGCGCGTCCGGCTTCGTGTAGAGCGTTTCGTACAGGATCGCGTGGCCGTAATCGAAGGCGTTGAACAGCCTGTCCGCACCCGAGTAGTTGCGCCGGAACTCCCAGTTGTGGCTGGCCGGCAGATAGAACTGCTCGTACGCGCCGCTCCACTGTGCCGCTGCCGGCACGGCGGATGCCGCGACCGCGACGAGCACGGCGCAGCACGCGGGCAGCGAGCGAATCGTTCGAGTCGGTATCAGCACCGTGTATCTCATCGCTTTCTCATGCGCAGCCCGGGCATCAATATCCGATTCCGTGGATGAGGCCGCGCAGCGCGAATGCGTACGCGGTTCCGAAGGTCACGTACCATGCGGGGTCGCCGGTGAGGCGGCGGCCGATGCCGGCGTCCAGGGCGAGCCGCGGGCTGAACTGGTAGCGGATGCCGGCGCCCGTGTGCCACTCGACGTCCGCGTCGGCGTCGATCGGCCGGCGTGCGTACACGTCCGCGATCAGCAGCATGGCGGCGAGCGGGAAGGCGCGATCGACAGCCACTCCGGCGAGCCAACGATCGGTTTCCGTGCCGTGCTGTAACGGAGAGATACCGGATTCACCGGTCGGCTCGTCCGGCGCTGCGCCGGCAGTGTAGCGCCCGTTGATGTGCAATCGCGCGAACCGCCAGGTTCGGGTGAGCAGGGCCGTGAGGGAGGCGTAGGTTCGCTCGGGCGCGAAACGGCCGGCGGGCAACAGCACATCGCCACGCAACCCGAGCGCGGGCAGAGTCTGGGTTTCGGTGTTCAGGTTGTGCAACACGGAGATCTCGAGGCCGGCGATACCGGCCTGGCTCGACGTGCCGCCGCCGTCGATCACGGCCACGGGCAACCCCACCTCGATGTGCGTTCGAGGGAACAGGCCGTAGGCGATCTCCGGCTCGAAACCCCATCTGTACACGCCGCCGCGTGTTCGCTCGAGTCGCACGGGCGCGAGCTTCAGCTCGAAGGCGTAGCGCTCCGTGGCATACGCATCTTCGATGCGTACGGGCCGGCCGGCATCCGTGTTGTAGTAATCCGTCTGGGCCAGCGCAGGGTGTGGAAGTGCGGCGAGCAGGAGCAGGATGCGTACCGTTCGACCTTGGCGGCGCTCAGGCGCGTGACGCAGAACGAATCGAC
>JBOHRL010000128.1:0-26871 GCA_050732695.1 Longimicrobiales bacterium
CCGCCGCGGCCGCCCCCGCCGCCGCGGCCGCCGCGGCCGCCACGTTCCGCCATGATGCGCCGGATCTCCTCCGGGCTTCGCTCGATCCGTTTGCTCATGTCCCACTCGGCCGAGTGCAGGCCGGCGGTGCCGGTGCCCTTGACCTCGGCGATCTGGAAATCGCCCTGGTAGATGGTGAACGTGATGCTGTCCGCTGCGCCGTTGCGAAGGTTGTAGTAGAGCAGGATCGCGTCCGGCTCGCTTTCGCCCTCGAAATTGGAAGACGAGTAGTTCGTGCGGTCATCGGCGATCCAGCGGGTCTTCGATTCGGGCTGGAAGAAGTGCACGTCGCTGGCCAGTACCTCGGGTGTCATGCGGGCGAGCGGGCTGATGTCGGCGATGTAGATGCCGCGCCCGTGTGTCGCGACGATGAGGTCGTTCTCGCGCGGGTGAATCTGCATGTCGTGCACGGGCTGTGTCGGCATGCTGTTCTTCATGCTCGTCCAGGTGGTGCCGCCGTCAATGGACGCGAACACCTGGAATTCCGTCGCGACGAACAGAAGGTTGGGATTGGAGTGATGTTCGCGGACGACATTGATGGGCCCGGGCGGCAGGTTGGCGGCGATCGATGTCCACGTCTGGCCGTAATCGGTAGTCTTGTAGACGAAGGGCCGGAAGTCGTCATTGCGGTAGCCCGTATAGCTCACGTAGGCGGTGCCCGGCTGGTGGTGCGATGCTTCGACGCGGCTGACCCAGTAGTTGGGGTTGTTCGAGATGTTCGTGCTTACCAGAGTCCAGTTCTCGCCGCCGTCGCGTGAGACCTGCACGTTGCCGTCATCGGTACCAACCCAGAGCAGGCCCGGCACGAGTGTCGATTCGTCGATCGTCGTAATTGTCGCGTACTGGATGTTGCCATCGCCGCCCTTGCCGGTGGTCAGCGTAGCGGGATCGGCTTTCGTCAGATCGGGGCTGATGACTTCCCAGCTCTCGCCACGGAACGGCGAGCGGAGCAGCTTGTTTGCGGCGTGATAGACGACATCGCAATCATGTGGCGAGATCAGGATCGGCGCGTTCCAGTTCCAGCGCAGGGAATCGTCATCGAAGCGGATCGCTTTGCGGTCACCGGTCCAGAGGTCGAGTCGCGAGATGGGGCCGAACTGCGATTCATTGTACAGGTAGCGGTTCGTGCAGGTTTCGAAGACGTTGTACATGCCATCGCCGCCGCCCACCCGTTCCCACATCTCGAAGAAGAGGGGCCCGCCTGCGGGATTCGTGTGTGGCGCCATGTGCGAGCCATTGTCCTGCAGTCCGCCCGCGACGCGGTACGGGTACGACATGTCGTAACCGACGGCATAGAACTGGGCGAGAGATTGGAAATCGGGGTGGTACCAGTTCTCGCCGCCATCGTACGAGATGCCCATACCGTGGTCGTAGCCGAGGATGATGTGGTTCGAATCGTCAGGATCGATCCAGAGCGTGTGGTCATCGCCGCCGAAGCCGAGTGGTCTGCGTTCCCACGTCTGGCCGCCGTTCCTTGTGCCCCACGAGGAAGCCGACAACACGTGTACGACATCGGGATCGTTCGGGTCGATGATGATCTGGCCGTAGTAGTAGGCGGGCCCGCCGCCGACGTTCAGACTGTCGGCATTCACCTTCTGCCAGTTCTCGCCGCCGTCGTTCGAGCGGTAGACTTCGCCACCGATCATGCCATCACTCGACTCGTGGTTCTGAAGCTCCTCGTAGCGATCTTCGTCGGACATGTCCGGCTTGTTCGCGTTCTCGATCGTGAGGTACAGGATGCGAGGATCACGCAGGTAGATGTCGATGCCGATGCGGCCGAGCATGCCGCCGGGCAGTCCGTTCTCGAGCATGGTCCAGTTCGCGCCGCCGTCCGTCGTCTTGTAGACGCGGCTGCCCGGTCCGCCCAGATCGTACGAGAACGGTGTCCGCACCTTGTCGAACGTGGCCGCGTACAGCACATCCGGATTGGATGGATCCATCTTCACATCAACGACGCCGATGTTCTTGCCGCGCACGACCGGGCCGAGCACCTTCTGCCATGAGCGGCCGCCGTTCATTGTCCTGTACAGTCCGCGCTCCTCGTTCTCCGAGTAGAGATGGCCGAGCGCTGCGACGTACACGATGTCCGGGTTCGCCGGATGGATGACGATGCGGCCGATGTGATGCGATTCCGGCAGCCCGACGTTCGTCCAGGTTTCACCTGCGTCCGTCGATCTGTACACGCCATCGCCCCAGTAGCTGCTGCGCGAGTTGTTCGCCTCGCCTGAGCCGAGATACAGAATGTCCGGATTCGATGGGGCGACTGCGATCGCGCCAATCGAGAACACGGCCTCATTGTCGAACAGCACATCGAACGTGATCCCGTTGTTCTCCGTCTTCCATAGATGGCCGGATGCCGTTGCGATATAGAACGTGTACGGCCGCTGGCGCGGGACCGCGATATCCACGAACCGGCCACTCTGCCTGGTCGGCCCGATGCTCCGGTACTCGAATGCCGACAACAGCTCGGGCGTCAGCGTCTGTGCCGTTGCTCCGGGCGTGTGCAGGATGGAGATCGCGAGCAGCGAAAGCATCCAGCCGATCGTGCTGTAACGGGTGCCGGCGTACATGGTGGCTCCGGTCGAGGGTCAACGATGCCGTGAAACGAACGGATGGATAGAGATCCGGCAAGACGTTCCCCTTGACTCGAATCCGCAAGCCTTCCGCCGGCATTGCCTTCTCATGGCGACCACTGGCCCTCTGATTCGTCTCCTGCACGATTCCTGCTTCTCCTCCAATTGTCCGTCGATCAGGGGAGCGCGTATGACCCAGGGATCGCCCAAGTGCAGTCGCTGCCGCGCGATCATCCGGCGATTCGAGCCAACCGTCTTTCTTGCGGTGGGTTGCGATGGACCACAGTCCGCCCTCGTTACGGCGGGCCGCGGCGCGGCGCAGATCGCGACTCTCTGGTGGTGGATGGCGGGTGGTGCGCTGTTCGTGTGGGGGCTCATGGTCGGACTCGCCCTGTATGCGCTCCACACCGAACCAAAGGAGGAGCGACGCGCGGCGCGATTGATCCTTCTTGGCGGCGCCGTCTTCCCCGCGCTGGTCCTCGCGGCACTGCTGTCCCTGAGTCTTTCCATCACACCGGGCCTGCTGGCTCGCGGTCAGAGCCCGGATCTCGCCGTCGAAGTCGTCGGCGAGGAATGGTGGTGGCGCGTGCGTTACCCGGGACCGGGTGGCAGCGTGATCGAGACCGCGAACGAGATTCGCCTGCCTCTCGGTCGCACGGTGGAGTTCACGCTGCTCAGCGCCGACGTGATCCACTCCTTCTGGATACCATCGCTCGGCGGCAAGATGGACATGATTCCCGGGCGCGTGAACCACTTGGTCCTCGAGCCAACGCGGATGGGCGAGTTCCGTGGCGTGTGCGCCGAGTTCTGCGGCACTTCGCACGCATGGATGGGATTGACTGCGATCGTCATGGAACCGGCCGCCTTCGATACGTGGCTCGCGCAGCAGGCGGCGGATGCGTCGCCACCCGCAACCGCAGCGGTCCGCACCGGTCGCGATCGCTTTCTGAGCAATGGCTGCGGCGCGTGTCACGCGGTGCGCGGCACACCGGCACGCGGTGTGATCGGTCCGGACCTGACGCACGTCGCCAGCCGCTCGCGTCTGGCGGCCGGCGCTCTGCCGAACGATGCACCATCGATGATGCACTGGCTCATTGCGCCGGCAAGCGTCAAGCCAGACGCGCGTATGCCCGCCTTCGGCATGCTCCCCGGCCCCGACCTCGAGGCGATCGTCGCATGGCTGAGGACCCTCGAATGAACGCACCGACGCCGACACCCGCCACGCACGCCGGCGAAGATGCCCTGACCCGCGAGCAGGAGGACCGGCTGCGTCGCGTCTGGGCTACGCCGCCCGGCTGGCGTTACTGGTCCGCAGTGAACAATGCAGTCGTCGGCAAGTGGTACATCACGGCCTCATTCGCGTTCTTCATGTTCGGCGGCATGCTCGCGCTCCTCATGCGAACCCAGCTGGCCGTACCGGATAACGATGTCGTATCCGCCGACTTCTATAACCAGCTGTTCACGTTGCACGGTTCGGTGATGATGTTCCTGTTTGCCGTACCGATCCTCGAAGCGTTCTCGATTCTGATCCTGCCGGAAATGCTGGGGACGCGCGACCTGCCGTTCCCGCGCCTTTCGGCCTACGGCTTCTGGTGCTTCGTGGTGGGTGGCGTGTTCGTGTGCGGCTCGATCTTCTTCAATGCCGCACCCAAGGGTGGCTGGTTCATGTACCCGCCGCTCACGACCGAAGCACAGCCCGGTGTGGGCGCCGACATCTGGCTGCTCGGCCTGAGCTTCATCGAAATCGCATCGATCGCTGCCGCGGTCGAGTTGCTCGTCGGCATCCTCCGCTGCCGGTCGCCTGGCATGCGGCTCAACCTGATCCCACTCTACACCTGGTACATGATGGTTGTCGCCGGGATGATCCTGTTCGCATTCCCGCCACTCATCATCGGCGATGTTCTGCTCGAGCTCGAGCGCGCCTTCGGCTGGCCATTCTTCGATGCAGCTCGAGGCGGCGATCCGCTGCTCTGGCAGCACCTGTTCTGGGTCTTCGGCCATCCGGAGGTCTACATCGTCTTCCTGCCCTCGATCGCACTCGTGGCGATGATCGTGCCGACCTTCGCGCAACGGCCTGTCGTCGGATACAGTTGGATCGTGCTCGCGGCCGTGGGCACCGGATTCCTGAGCTTCGGGCTCTGGGTCCACCACATGTACACAACCGGGCTGCCCGGCATCACGCTCGGCTTCTTCTCGGCAGCCTCCGTCGCCGTCGCAATTCCGACGGGAGTTCAGATCCTCTGCTTCATCGCGACCATGCTCGCAGCCAGAGTCACGCGCTCGATACCTCTACTGTATGCAATGGGCGGGCTCGTCATCTTCATCATGGGCGGACTCAGCGGTGTAATGGTTGCGCTCGCGCCCTTCGACTTTCAGGCCCACGATACCTATTTCATCGTCGCCCACCTGCATTACGTGCTCGTCGGTGGTGTCGTGTTCCCGATCCTCGCCGGCGCCCATTACTACTTCCCGTTTGCTACCGGCAAGTTATTGTCGGCCCGCCTCGGCCGCATCGCATTCTGGCTCCTGTTCATTGGCTTCAACGTCGCATTCCTGCCCATGCACCTGACTGGCCTGCGTGGCATGCCTCGCCGGGTGTTCACGTACGCTCAAGGGATCGGCTTCGATGGGCTCAATCTCGTGTCTACGATCGGGGCTTCCGTGCTCGCCGCCGGCTTCCTGGTTTTCGTGTTCGACCTGTTACGACCGCGGTCACGCCAGCCGTTCGCGCCGCGTAATCCGTGGAATGCCGGAACGCTCGAATGGCTGTGCCGCATGCCCGGTGAGGCGTGGGGTGTGCGATCCATCCCGGAAATCGATGGTCGCTACCCGCTCTGGGATCAGCCGAATCTGATGAACGATGTCGACGCGGGTCGCTTCTATCTGCCGGACGCCGAAGAAGGAAAGCGCGAGACGCTGGTCACGACCACGATCGATGCAGAACCGCTCCAGTGTCTGCGTGTTCCTGGCAACTCGTTCCTGCCCATGGCCGCCGCTGTCGCGACCGGCGGACTCTTCATCCTCGCGACGTTTCACTGGTGGTGGCCCGCTGCGGCAAGTGGTGCGGTCGCACTCGCGACGATCCTGATCTGGTTGTGGACCGGAACCGGAGTCATTCCGGAGAAGCCTGAAAAGGACGTCGGCCTCGGGTCGACTCTGCCCCTCTACATGTCGGGGCGTCCGTCGGTCGGATGGTGGGCGATGTTCATCACGATGACCGCCGACCTCGTCGCAACAGCCGCGCTCATTGGCGGCTACGCCTTCTACTGGCTGGCCGGAGACGACTTTCCGCTGAGCGACGCGACCGGCCCCGGACTGCGCTGGCCGCTGATCGCTCTCGCACTCGTGCTCGGCGCGTGGTCGCTCACCGTCCTGGCCAGGCGCTGGAATCGCGCGGGCCGCAGCATCGCCTTTCTCGGCTCGTTGCTGGCCGCCGTTGCGATAGCGGGTGGCGGTGCCATCGCATTGATCGCCGGACCATGGCAGAACGAAATGGATCCCACAACGCACGCGTATCCGGCCATGGTCTGGCTGCTCGTCATCTGGCTGGCTCTGCACGTCGCGATCGGCATCATCATGCTTCTCTACTGCATCGCACGGACATTCGCACGTCGCATAACACCACGGTATGACATCGATATGGCGAACGTGACGCTGTACTGGCACTTCGTCGCGATCACAGCCGTTGCGGCCGTAGCCGTCGTCACGGCCTTCCCGCTGGTCCTGTGAAGCCGGTATGAAGGCGGTCGCGGAGCGGGACGAGAGATTGTGGTGGCTCGCGATCGGCCCGGCCATCTGGCTCCTGCATTTTCTGCTTTCCTATGCCACTGCATCGGTGTGGTGCGCGAAGATCGCGGCACAGGGCGGGTCCCTTGCCGGTGCCCGGATGGCGATCGGGACATACACCGCAGTCGCGTTGATCGGCATTGTCGCGACCGGCTGGCGAGGCTACAGGCGCCACCGCTTCGTCGAGCGCGCGTCGCCTCATGCTGGCGATAAACCGGGCGATCGAACCAGCGCTGGCGCTGTGCCGGGGGATGGAACAATCGCTGGCGATCCACCGGTCGATCGAACAAGCGCCGGCGCTGTGCCGGGAGATCGGGCAATCGGCGGCGATGCATCGAAGCATCGCACGCACGCCGGCGATACGCCTGAGGATCGCACGCGCCAGCTCGGTTACGCGACGATGTTGCTCTGCGCACTGAGCGCGGTCGCGGCCGTATTCGTTGCACTATCGGCATTCTTCAACGCGTCGTGCCGCTGATGCGGAGCCCGGGCATGAAGCGTGTCATGTTGGCCGGCCTGTTCGCTGCCGCTTCATTCGCGGTGCTCGGCTTCATGATCGCAGCATCCGGGCTTGTTCCCATTGGTGCCAGCTCTGGCCACTGGGCGATCACGCGCTGGTTCCTCGATTTTTCGAAGCACCGCTCGATTGCAACGCACAGCATCGGGATTGACGTTCCGCCGCTTGGCGATTCGGCGCAGATCGTGCGCGGCGCCGCCCACTACGAGACCGGGTGCAGGCCGTGTCACGGCGCACCCGGTGGCGATCGATGGAAGAGCGCGGACCGCATGGCGCCGAACCCGCCCGGCCTCGATCTCGCCGTGGCCGAATGGGAGCCCGAAGAACTCTTCTACATCACCAGGCACGGACTCAAGTTCACCGGCATGCCCGCATGGCCGGCGCAACAGCGTGATGATGAGGTCTGGGATGAAGTCGCGTTCATGCTCGCGTTGCCTCGCCTCGACTCCCTTGCCTATCACGCACTCGCCTTCGGCGAAGTGGCAGATCCGGACGTTTCGATCATCCAATCGGATTCGCAGACGGATGCCCACGAGGCCGCCGCTACGCTCGCCGGTGCGCCAACGCCGGCCGTCGGTGAATCGCTCGAACTCGCGCTCGAAGGCTGCCGCCGCTGCCACGGACGAACGGGTCGCGGCCGCTCGATCGCCGCGTTCCCGCGCCTTGCCGGCCAGAGTGCCGCGTATCTCGCAGCGTCACTCGACGCCTTCGTCTCCGGTGCGCGTCACAGTGGCTTCATGCAGACCGCCGTCGCCTCGCTCGATCCAGGATCGGTGCGCGAACTGGCCAACTACTTCGCATCCCTCGAGCCCGATCCCCAATCCATCGCCGGGCTCGATCCGTCCGCCGGCGATACCGCGGTTGCCAGCCATGAGATGGTTGTTGCTGGTGACACCATGGTCGCTGGCGACACGATCGCCCGCGGTGACGCGATCGCTCGCGGTGGCGCGATCGCCAACACGGGAATCCCGGAGCGAAAGGTCCCCGCCTGCGGTCCGTGCCACGGCCCGACGCCATGGCCGCG
The DNA here is from genome assembly GCA_050732695.1 of Longimicrobiales bacterium. Taxonomy (GTDB): domain Bacteria; phylum Gemmatimonadota; class Gemmatimonadetes; order Longimicrobiales; family RSA9; genus JBFFZF01. The sequence goes on from JBOHRL010000128.1 coordinate 7,940, forward strand.
CAATCCACGTTATCCGATCCTCGAGGGCCAGAATGCCCCGTACATCGCTCAACAGCTGCGCCTCTTCCGCGAGAACCGGCGCGGCGGTTCCGAGTACGCGCACATCATGCTTGTCATCGCGCCGAAGTTGACCGATCGTGAGATCGATGCCATCGCCGCATACTACGCCTCGCTCGGAAACGAGAGATGATCGACCCATTCACTCTGTTACCGTGCACTGCGTCGTTGGCGGGCGATGGCGTCCTCCTGACCGTGTTGTCGGCGTGGGCGGCGGCGCTGCTCGGCTGTGACGAACGATCGGCGATACGCCGCTCGTACGCGCAAGTCGGCTCAGTCAGGTACAGGGCGCGCGCGCCGACGTGCTGCTCAAACTCGAATTCTTCAATCCGATCGCCAGCGTGAAGGACCGCATCGGCGTTGGGATGATCGAGGCGCTCGAGCGCGACGGCCGCATCCGCGAAGGCACGACCATTGTCGAGCCGACGTCCGGGAACACGGGCATCGCACTGGCGTTTGTGTGCGCAGCCAGGGGCTACCGATGCGTGCTCACCATGCCCGAGCACATGTCTGCCGAGCGCAAGAAGATCCTCGCCTTCCTCAGCGCCGAGGTCGTGCTCACGCCGAAGGAGCAAGGCATCAACGGCGCATTCGCGGCCTTCGCATGGTCGCCGTCGAACCCGACGTCAGCCCTGTACTGTCCGGTGGTCAGCCCGGTCCCGGCAACATGATTCAGGGCATCGGCGCCGGCTTCATCCCGGATGTCCTCAACACCGCGATGATCGACGAAGTCATCACGGTCAGCAATGCGGAAGCGTTCGCGATGGCCCGCGACATGGCGCGACTCGCGGGGATCCCCGGCGGCATTTCATCCGGCGCCGCTCTCGTTGCGGCGTATCGGGTCGCCGCGAGGCCCGAGATGGAGGGACGCACGATCGTTACGATCATACCATCGTTCGCGGAGCGTTACATCTCGACGCAGCTGTTCGACGGAATCTGAACGCCAGACCCTCAGGCCGGCCGGAGCGCATCGATCGGCTGGAGGCACGAGGCACGCCAGGCCGGCAGGAAGCCGGCCACGATTCCGAGCCCAGCAACACAGAGAGTGGCCATTCCGATCGTCGATCGGGACGCGTGAACATCCCATTCTGTCATTCCCGATATCAGGAAGGCCGCACCGAGGCCGAGCGGAATCCCGAACAGTCCGCCGCCAACGGCAATGAGCATCGATTCAACGAGGAACTGCGTTGCGACGTCGCGGCGGCGTGCGCCGACGGTGATGCGAAGTCCGATCTCGACTCTTCGCTCACGGACACTGAGCAGCATGGTCGCGAGAATGGCCGTGGCGCCGACTGCAAGTGACATCGCGCCGAGTCCGGTCACCATTCGTTGGAGGGAGCGCTGTGCAGCGAGTTCTGTCGCGAGCAGCCGCTGCGGGTTGAGGATCTCGAAATCATCTTCCTGATCTGCTGGCAGGTCGTGGCGTGCCCGCAGTATCGCACCGGCTGCCTGTTCGGCAGATGCCATCGCAGCGGCAGACCCGACTTCGAGGTAAATCATCTTCAGGTAATCGATGTTGAACAACCGCCGCTGCGCAGTCTCGAGTGGTATGACGATGCGATCGTCTTCGGGCGTGCCTCCATCAACGCTCACACCTTTTGCACGTAACACGCCGATGACAACGAACGGGACGCGGCCAATGCGAATGGTCCGGCCAACGACATCGGCGGAGTCAGGGAACAGGCTGGATCGTATGTCTGCACCAAGGACCGCGACGCGCGCTCGGGTCTGGCTCTCCGCGGCGGTGAACGTTCGGCCTGCGGCCATGTCGAAGTCGCGAATGGCGAACCAGGCGCTGGTCGTGCCGAGAATGCTTGCAGGCGTGCTGGTGCGGCCCCATCGCGCAAGCATTTCCCGGTCCTGTGCCGGAGCCGCACGCACGATGCCTCGGGCGCCGTACAGAATGGCCTCCGCATCGCCAGATCGGAGCGTGTTCGTGAGGCGATCACCAGTACGCGCTCTGACGCCTGCCGGCTCCACGCGCGCTGCCGCGATCACCAGCGTATTGCTGCCCAGTCGCTCGATACGGCGCACCACCTCCGTGCGCGCACCTTCGCCGACGGCGGTCAGAACCAACACACCCGCGATCCCGACCGCAGCCGCAGCCGCGGCAAGCGCGGTGCGGAGCCCGTGCTTCGTAAGTGCCCGAACAGAGAGTGCCAGGTTGCGTAACACACGCATGGAGGTCACCGCGACACACAGGGTCGATCGTAGATGAGCGATGCAAAAATGTAACGAGTTGGTATGTGTCAACTGCAAATGCTCATCGTAATGTATGAATTGGATCGAGCGCTGCCGCGCGGTGTGCTGGTGCAACACCGGACACGATGCCCACTGCGATGGCTGCGCCGAGTCCGATTCCGGCAATGCTCCATGGCATGCCCGCCGCCGTCGGCCCGCCGTGGCTCGCGATGATCCACAGGATGCCGACGCTCGCGGCAAGACCGAGAAGCCCGGCAAGCGTGGTCACGGCCGCCGCTTCGGTGAGGAACTGAATGCGGATATCACGGGAGCGCGCGCCGACCGCCTTTCGCAGCCCGATCTCCGCGCTACGTTGGCTGACAGCCATCAGCATCAGGTTGGCGACGATGAGTCCGCCGATGGCGAGCGAAAGTGCGGCGGCCATGGGCAGGAACACCGTGAACACGCGGTTCGTCGAATGGACGACCTGCTGGACCTGGACTGGTGTGAACATCGCGAAATCATCGGGTTCATCGGGTCCCAGAGCATGCTGGTCTCGGAGAACATCGCCGATCGCGAGCACGGCTTCTTCCAGATCGGTGCCATCCGCGAACAGGATCTTCGCCCCCATTATGTAGTCGATATTGAGGACGCGACGCATCATCGTCGAGACCGGGATGATCACGTCCCTGTCCTTGTCGATCCCGTGCGGATCGGCACCCACCGTTTCGAGAATGCCAATCACGCGAAACGGGATGCCGGCGATACGAACCTGTTCGCCGACAGGGTCCCGCCTATCGAAGAGTTCACGCGCGAGAGTCGCGCCGATGAGGGCTACCCGCGCGGTGCTCGCAACGTCCGCAGCCGAGATAAAGGTGCCGCTGGTCACGCCCCGTGACCACACGATCTCGGCCGCATCCGAATGACCGAGAACCTGCGTCTCCGTGGTCCGGCCTGCGTGGCTCACTTCTCTGCTGCTCATGAGCATCGGGTCGGTGAAGCGCACCGCAGGGATGGCGCTGCGGATGACCTCGAGATCTGCGATGGACAGCGTTGTGGTCGGGCCAGCGCCATGCGGTCGGCCCACGATACGATTCCCGCCCGCATGCAACAGGACGCTCGACCCGCCGAGCATTTGCTGGACCCGGTCCATCACGTCCTGCTGCGTTCCACGGCCGATCGCCAGGATGACCGTGAGCGCGGTCACTCCGGCGAATGTGCCGAGCATCATGAGAACCGTGCGCAGCGGCGTCCTTGCCAGCGCGCGTACTCCGCTTGCCACGATCCTGGCCGTTCTTGACATGGAGTGGACCTCCGCAGTCGCCGACAGCGACACCTGGCATCCATCATTCCTGACACGACCCCCACCAACAATTCCTTCAAACAAGGCCACCAACAGTTCCTTCAAACAAGGCCCACCAACAGTTCCTTCAAACAGAGCGCGACGGCGCCGAAAGGCACATCCGACCGGGTACGTCAGCGTGATCGCACCATCGCGTTCAAGATCTTCGGGAGGTCTGTGTATCGGCTCGGATGCAGCCGTCGAGGATCTGGACACATCGCCCCGCGTGCCGCGACACGTCCGGATCGTGCGTCACCATGACGATCGTTGTGCCGCCGGCGTTGAGCGTTCCGAACAGGTCCATGATGCCGGCGCTGGCCACTGCGTCGAGGTTGCCGGTCGGCTCATCGGCCAGCAACAGGTCGGGATCCTGGACGAGTGCCCGCGCGATCGCGACGCGTTGTTGCTGTCCGCCGGACAACTCATGCGGCATATGTGTGGCGCGGTCGCCGAGGCCGACACGCTCGAGCGCGCGCATGGCGAGGGTTCGGCCTGGGCGCCGCCGCGCGTAAAGCAGAGGCAGTTCGACGTTCTCGGCCGCGCTCGTCTTCGGCAGCAGGTGGAACAGTTGGAAGACGAAGCCGATGCGCTCGTTGCGGAGCACAGCCCGTTCGTCGGCCGACAGAGTGCCGGCATCGGTTCCATGCAGTCGGTACGTTCCGGAGTCGGGCCGATCCAGCAGCCCGACGATGTTCATGAGCGTCGACTTTCCGGAACCGGATGGGCCAGTGATGGCCACGAACTCACCAGGCGCGATGGAGAGTGAGACCCCATCGAGGGCACGAATCTCTGCCGCCCCCTTTCGCCACGTGCGCCTCACGTCCTCGAGTTCGATCATGATGTTTCGGCAGCACTCTCACAAGGGAGCGCACGGCCCAGGACGACGTGTTCGCCCGCCTCGACGCCGGACAGGACCTCGGTGAACGCGGCGCCGCGCAGGCCGATTTCCACGTAGCGTCGTTCGACACCCGTGTCGGCGGGGACGAGGACCCAGCTGCCATCGGCATCGCGGCGGAGTGCGTCATTCGGAATTGCGACGGCGCCGGTCCGGCCTGCGAGCAGGATCTCGATGGTCGCGGTCATCTCCGGTCGCAGTGCGCGGCCACTTCGATCGTCGATCTGGATGAGCGTCACATAGTTGACGACATTGTCGCGCAGTTCGGCCGTCGGCCGGATGGCAGTGACACGGCCGGCGAACGCATCACCTGGCCACGTATCCACCGTGAAGCGCGCGTGCTGTCCGATTTCGATCCGGCCGATGTCCGTCTCATCGACATAGGCCTGGACCTCGAGGCGAGTCAGATCGACGATCGTGACGAAGGTGGGCGATGCGAAACTGGCCGCCACGGTTTCGCCCTCCTGTGTGGTGACAGACCCGATGATTCCGCGGATCGGGGACCGGATGCGCGTATAACCGAGTTGTACGCGGGCGCCGTCGAGGCCGGCCTGAGCCTCCTGTTCCTTCGCGCGTGCGGTTGCGGCAGCGCGCGTCGCCTGTGCCAGCTCGACATCGGTCACGACACCGGGTTCGTGCATTCTGGTGACGCGCTCCAGCTCGGCGTCCGCGAAGGTGCGCTCCGCCACTGCATTGGCGAGGCTCGCAGCCGCGCGGCGGACCTGTGCCTCGAATTCCGTGGGATCCAGCTCTGCCAGCAACTGGCCGGCCTCGACGCGATCCCCGACAGTGACGTGCAGGCTGCGCAGAACGCCGGACACGCGCGAGCCCACCGCGACTTGCGCGCCGACGGCCGGTCTCACGACGCCGGTCGCAAGCACGCTCGCGCCGATGTCACGGTGTGAAACCGGCACGGTCTCCCACGGGTCTGGCCCGATCGAGGCGCGCTCGAGTGACGTCCTGTTCGCGCTGCCCCATCCCAGTCCAACGCCTGCCGCGAGGCAGACCACGCCCGTCACCCATGCCGCGTTCATCGCTCGATGTCCCCGCCTCAGTGACGAATCGGCAGATGGTCCGGCCCGTGCAGTCTTTCGACCAACGCACGGAACGGCGCAACCTGATCCGGATCGAGCACGGCCTCGATCTCTGCCATGACCTGATTGATGGTCGCCTCGATGTGCGAACGCGCATTGCGCCATGCCTCGTCGATATCCGCCTGGCGCGTCGCGAGAATGCTTTCAATGCGGGTTCGTTGCTCCGGCCGCAGCGTGACCAGGCGATCGAGTTCATCGAGCGCCTCGTGCTGATCGATCGACGCGGCGGGGATGCCGGCTGCACCACGATTGTGCAGGCGGTCCGCACTCACGCCGATCACCGCACCGAGCACCAGCAGCGCCGCGATCGCCAACGCCGTTTGAAGTCGGGAACGTGAACTCGTCATTCGCCCTCACTCACAGGTTGAAGTCGCGACGTAGAGAATCGTCATTCGCCCTAACTCACCCGCTGAGGCCAGGAATGTGACCCGTCATTGGCCCTCGCTCGCGGCCGGAGTCGGGAGCACGATCGATACGATGGGCGGAGGCGCCGGCGACAACAGGAACGCGGCAACACGCGGATCTCCTTCGGGCACGCGCAAGAGACCCGCCGGATCGAGGTGGTCCCTGTCCGCGCGCGAAACCAGAAGCAGCGCGACCAGGCTCGCGGCCGCAAGCCCGCTCAGCGTCCACGCCCGGCGCGCGAGCGGCATCCACCACGCCGGTCCTTCAATGCCGCCTGCACCGGCTCCAACACCCGCGAGCACGCGGGCTTCGAGATCGTCCCAGTACGCACGGTCGTGCGGCAGACTCGACAGATCGCGCAGATCGCTCATTCGCTCGACACCTCGCCTCGCCAGGCCTCCAACATTCTCTGAAGCGCTCGTCGCGCGTGGAACACGTGCACCCGGACCGTGCTCTCACTCACGCCGAGAGCAAGCGATGCTTCCGCGCTCGTCAGTCCCTCGATCACGCACAGGCGGAAACACCGTGCCTGCATGGGCGAAAGCTGATCCATCGCCATCACGATGCTGCGCCTCAGCTCGGCCCGCCGCGCGTCTTCGAACGGTCCCACAGCCGCCGGCGGCGGGTCCGTTTCCATCCTGCGTTCCTTCTTGGCCGCGTTCCTCGCCGTGTTGCGCAGAATCGTGAAGAACCACGGCCGGAAGGACCTCGTCGTTTCGAACCTGTCGAGTGCCTCGTACACACGACGGAACGCGTCCTGCACGATATCCTCGGCATCGTCTCGCGTCCGGGCATATTCGATTGCGACCGCCATGGCCTGCCTCAGATAGCGCCGAACCAGAAGCGCAAACGCGCTCTCCTCACCCGCTCGCGCCGCGCACACGAGCGCCTCATCGGTCGGGTCTGCATTCGGCCTGCGATCCGATTCGCCGCTACCGTCCTCGAACGCGTCGAGACGGCTCGGAACTCGTGCGCTCCGCGCACTCCCTGGAAATGAAGACCCGGTCATCGGTGGTGAAGTACAGTACAGCGGAAGGCAACCAATCGTTTAGGAAGCAGCGTCACGAAGCGAACGGCCGGCGCTGGCGCCGTTCTGCGGTTGGGTCGCTCCTGCGTACGAGAGCACGCCCGGCTCCGACGCAGTCCACGAATGCCTTGACGTCGTTCACGGGCGCGGGGTGTGAACGATCGAGGGCCACTGGCATCGCTCCCGGCGGGACCGTGCCGTTCCCCACCCGTTCTCAACCCGATGTTTCCCCACCCTCACCTCGTACCACCCTCGCCCACACCCTCACCCGCCGTCATTCGTATCGCCCACACCCGTCACCCGCCGTCATGCAGTGCAGCCCACACCCGCACCCGCCGTCATTGCGGTGCAGTGCCCTACCATCCCGGATACAACTGGAATCCCCAGTGCCATCCCTTATCCGGGCGCTGGAACGGATACGCATAATAACTCTCGAGTACGGCAAACCCGAGGAGGTTGAATCGCGCCGAGATCCCGGCACTGAACACGGGAACGCGTTCCTGGCTGTTGCGAGAGAACTCGAACGAGACCTCATCGCCGGAGCCCCATGCAAGTCCGGCATCGATGAACGGCGAGACCTGTGTCGGGATGAACGGGAAGTTGAACAGGCCGTACTGCGACACACCCAGCAACGGAATGCGGAACTCGAGGCTCATGACGGCAATGCGCGAGCCGAGCAGTCGATCGAACACGGGGCACGAGCCGGGCGTGCTCTCATCGGGCCGGCACTCGATGCCGGCGTTGTCGCTGATCGAGCCGTAATCATAGCCGCGCACGAACGATTCCTGGCCGAGGAAGATAGGGCGAACCACTTGCAGGCTGTCGGCCGAGAGGCCGTCCGAATCGCCGCCCCAGCGACCGAAGTGCAGGACGCGGAAGGCGAGGGTGAACGGGTTCATGAACTTGTAGGTCCGGTAGTCCGCCGTCAGGGCGGTGTAGTCGAGTGTCCCGAACGTGGGCGCAACCTCGAACCGGAAGCGCGACCCGGAGATGGGCGACCAGATCGCGAAGTAGGAGTTGTCGCCGACCCAGGCGCCCGCGAACTCGATCTGGTTGATCGGATCGGGTCCGGTCGTGTCGACGCGCTCGAACGGCGTGATCTGCTGGCCGACCGGGTTATACGTGACGCGTGCAATCTCGCGGTCGAACGAGTACCGTGTGCCGGTCGCGTTCAACTCGAAGCGCCGCGTCATCGACAGCGGATACCGGGTCAGGACGCCAATCTGGTCTACGTAGATGCGATCGAGGACCTGTTCGAGTGTGATGGTGCCGTCCGAGTTTCTGAAATATTGCGGGTAGTATGGGATCTGGTACGGGATGTGGCCAGCGGAAGCGCCCCAGTTCAGGCGGCGGCGCGCATTCAGGTAGAAGGCCTGACCGCCAATGTCCTTGATGGTCCCGTTCGCCTGGATCGCGCTCGCAATGAAGTGGTCGCCCAGCATATCACCGAAGTACGCCGACACGCCGCCGGACAGGTACGTGCCGTAGTCGGACGCGCCTACGCCGAACGATGGCGGGCCGAGGTAATCGAGCGCGATGCTCGCGTGGTAATCCGTCGTCTCGTACGTGACGCTGTCAGGCGGCAGGCCAGTCGCATGATCCGTGAGGTACGCGTGCACGGAGCCGCCGCCGTAGGCGGAACCGGGCGAGAGCACGGCTGCCGCGGCGACGCCCTGTTGCGCTGCGCGCGGAACCTCGGTGCCGCACGGCTGCGCGCAGTTCATCGCATAGATGTTATTGCCGCCGTACTCGAACGCCGAGAACATCATGCGGCCGTTGGTCGCGAGCGTGATGGCTGGTGCGAGTGCCGTGATCCCGCTCACGCCGGTCGCCAGACGTGTGACCTGGAACGTCTGCATCGTCTCGAGGTCGATGCGGTAGATGTCGCTGATGCCTTCGCGGTCCGAGAGGAAGTACAGGCTGCGGCCGTCCGGGGTGTAATGCGGGTCGATGTGTTTGGTCCCGCCGAAGATATCGAGCACGCGCACATTCCGCGTCGCGACATCGAGCAGCGCGAGATTCATCTCGCCGTACGTGAGCCGCTCGAAGCTGGTGCCCTCGCCGCGGTCGGTCGAGAACGCGATCGTCCGCCCGTCCGGCGACCAGGCCGGCTGGAAGTCCGCGTACTTGTCGTTCGTCAGCTGCTGGACCGAGCGAGCCTCCAGATCGTACACGTAGATGTCGCTCTGTCCGCCGGACTGTCCAGCGAATGCGATCTTCTGGCCGTCCGGCGACCATGCGACGTGCAGGATTCCACCGATGCCGGGCGTCGCGATGCGCTGCTGGCGATTGCCGTTCTGCGTGTTCACGATCTCGATCTGGTTGTCGCCCTCCTTGAAGATCACGAACGCGAAGTGCTCGCCATCGGGTGACCACGAGCCGGCCGACTGGATGAAGCTGATCGCGTCCATGTGCGGATCGCGCTGCGGGCTCGACAGCGTGCGCACGACCTCGCCCGTCTCCGCATTCGCAACGACGAGGTCGGGCGTGAGCAGGTTCTCGTAGCCAACGTAGGCGACCCACCGGCCGTCCGGGCTGATAGAAGGTGAGATGTTCTGCGCACCCGGGCCTTCGTCGAAGATCACGGGCCGGCCGGCATCGCCAGGCCGCTGCTTGCCTTCGAGGAGAGGCAGATAATCCTGGCGTATTGCGGCGATCCAGTCTTCGGAGAGTTGCTGTGAGCCGACACCCAGCACACGCACAAGGGCTTCCTCGAAGCCGGCGTGCGTCGCGATGCGCAGAACCTCCGTCACCGCACGATCACCCCACCGGCCGGCGACGTACGCCCACAGCGCCTGGCCGTAGCGGTACGGGAAGAAACGAGGATCGGTCGAGAGCTGCTGAATCGATGGCAGCTCGCCGCGTAGAGCAGCATCGCGCATCCACATCGCGGTGTGCGGATCGACGCGGCCGAGCGACAGGTACTCGGCCATTCCCTCGACGAGCCAGTCGGGCAGGCGGCCCAATCCCATCAACCCGCCGCCCTGCGGCGACTGGGCGAGGTCGTACTGGAAGACGTGCACGAGTTCGTGGCCCAGCACGTGATCGTTCTCCGCATACGTGCCGGTCCATGGCATGATCACGCGCGTGCGTAGCCCTTCCGTGACGCCGCCCGTTCCTTCCTGGATCGCGCTGCCGATCACGTTCGTCTGCTGGAAGTCCGGATGATCGGCGTAGAAGATCAGCGGGATCTCATCGAATTCGTGCTGGAAGACGCGCGACAGGCGAGCATACCACCGTTCCGCCATGCGTGCGCCATCGGCAGTGACCTCGAGTTCCTGCGGATAATAGTGGATGCGGAACTGAGGCGTCATCATGACGCGCCAGTTGAAGTCGTCGTACTGGACCTTCTGGCGACCGAAGTACTGCCCGGACGCCGGCGAGGCCGGGGCGGCGATCAGGAGCGCCGCGGCGATGAAGAGGCCGAGGCCTCTACCGGAGAGGTGAGACATCGACCCCCCTGCAAGTTGCATGATGTTGATCCCGTCCCGGAACTCCAGACCGGGAGTCGCGTTCGGATCTGCGCGCGTGGAATCTCGCGTGGAACGACTCGCTGCCGCCGCAGAATGCCGGCGTCCTGCTTCATCTGTACCGTCGTCCTACCGTCGTAGCGAAACCGTTGTTCCGTACCGCTTTCCAGCCAGGTGTCCATGCCGTTCGGAGAACCCGGCGCCCGGAAACCAGCCCCGGAAACGCGTTTTGCCAGCACGAGCAGGGGACTCACCCTCGACCCCGCCCCGCCCGATACTTCAAGACGTCCGGACCGCACCCGTCGTTAAGACGCCTTCTGCGAATCGGCGGCCTTGCAGGCTGCAATGGTGGCTTGGAAACGCAAGAAGCGTGCGGAATTGAGGCGACGACGGAGAGTCGCCACTTCCACCGCAGAATGCAATGCCCAGAACGCTTCGATTGCTTCGCTGGCTGTATGTCGGGCGACTGATCGTCGCGTCGGCGATTTACGCCGCGGCGCTCTGGGCGTGGGTCGACGCGCCTCCGGACACGACGCTCATCGCGTCGCTCGGCCTGCTTCTCTCGTTTGCTGTGACGGCAGCTGGTCTCTGGTACACGGACGTACTGGGCCGGCTGCCGGGCCGGGCTTTCCTCTACGCCAACGTCATCTTCGATACGGTGCTGGTGACCGCCGTCGTCCACGTCACGACGGTCGGCGAACTGCCCAGCGATTTCTCGCCGCTCTACGTCCTCGTGATCGCATCGGGCTCCGTGCTGTTGCCCATGCCCGGCGGCCTCGCCATCGGCGCCCTCTCGAGCGTGCTGTATGTCGCGGACATGCTGTGGCTCCAGCCGTACCCGATCCTGCTCGCGACCCTCCAGCAGTGCGCCGTCTTCGTCGTCATTGCGGGCGTCACCGCGTTGCTGGGCCACAAGCTGCGCCAATCGAACACCGCTCTCGGTGCGCTCGAATCCGAGTTGCGCCAGCTTCGTCTCGACACGAACGAGATCCTCGCCGCCATCGACACCGGCCTCGTTACGGTCGATGCGAGCGGCCGGCTGCTCCACATGAATCCAGCGGCCGAAGAACTGCTCCTCATGCGTGCCCACGAATGGCGAGGGCGCGTCATTCTCGACGAGCTGGACCGGAGCACGCCCGGGCTTGGCCCCGCGGTCGAGCGGACCGGCCGCACCGCCCAACCGGAGCGACGGATCGAGATCCGCGCCTCACGCCCGGAGGGTGAGCTGTTCTTCAACGTGCGCACGACCGTGCTTGCCAGACCGGACGGGCCGTGGGTCGTCGCCGTGATCCAGGACACGACGGAGGCCCGCCAGATCGACGACCTGATCCGCCGCGCCGAGCGGCTCCAGGCGGTCGCCGAACTCGGCGCATCGCTCGCCCACGAGATCAAGAATCCGCTCGCTTCCATTCGCTCCAGCGTCGAGCAGCTCGCCAACGGCCGCCTCGATGTCAACGATCGCAACACGCTACGCCGCCTGATCCTCACCGAATCGGATCGCCTCACGCGCATGCTGTCCGAGTTCATGGAGTTCAGCAAGATCGAGTTGCGCCGCTGGCGCACACTGGATCTCCGCGATGTCACGTCTGACGCGATCGGCCTCGTCGCGCAACACCCGGACACCGGCTCCGGTACCCGCATCGAGTTCCGCAGCCCGCCCGATCCGATCATTGTCGATGGCGATCAGGACCTGCTCCATCGCGCCGTCTTCAACCTCGTCCTGAACGGTGTACAGCATGCAGGCCCCAGCGGCCGCGTGATGGTCGAGTTGGGCCGCGTCGAATCGCTCGATGTCCCGGCCAGCGTACCCGTCCAGGCGCCCATCAGTCTGTCCGTCCATGACTCGGGGCCGGGCATTCCGGAATGCGATCTGTCGCGCCTCTTCGATCCCTTCTTCACCACCCGCAACGGCGGCAGCGGCCTCGGCCTCGCCATGGTACACCGGGCCATCGAGGCCCATCGCGGGGCCATCCTTGTCGATAGCCAGTCGGGCCACGGGGCCCGTTTCACGATCTATCTGCCGGCCCACAACGGGCGGAGGAACTGACCGAATGGCTCCGAAGATCCTGATCATCGACGACGAACAGTCCATGCTCGACGCCGTCGGCATCCTGCTGCGCAGCGAGGGATTCGCAACCGAGACATACCAGAACGCCCGTGAGGCGATGGATCGGCTCGATGAGATCCAGCCCGACCTCGTGCTGTCCGATATCCGTATGCCGTCGATGAGCGGGACCGAAGTCCTCGAGACCGTGCGCCGGCGTGATCCGCTCGTGCCCGTCATCCTCATGACCGCACAGGCCTCGCTCCAATCCGCGGTCAAAGCGGTGAACGAGGGGGCGTTCTATTATCTCCAGAAACCCTTCAACAATGATGAACTGGTCGCGCTCGCGAAGCGCGCGGCCGAAACGCGCAAGCTCAAGACCGAGAACAAGGCGCTGAAGCGGGAGATCCGGCGTCGCGACGAGAGTGCGGGGAACAGGCCGATCGGCCGGAACCGCTCGTTCCAGCAGATCCTCAAGCTGGCCGAGACCGTCGCACCCACCGACTCGACGGTGCTGATCAGCGGCGAGAGCGGCACGGGCAAGGAGGTCCTGGCGCGCTTCATCCACCGCATTTCGGAGCGGGAATCCGGACCGTTCGTCTCGATCAACTGCGGCGCTCTGCCCGAGACCCTCCTCGAGTCGGAGTTGTTCGGCCACACCAGGGGCAGCTTCACAGGCGCGGTCAAGGACAAGGAGGGTCTGATGGCCGCGGCCCGGGGCGGGACCTTCTTCCTCGACGAGGTCGCCGAGATGTCGCCGGCGCTTCAGGTCAAGTTCTTGCGTGCCCTCCAGGAGCGCGAAGTCGTGCCCATCGGCGCAACCGAGCCGATCAGGATCGATGTCCGCATCGTGGCGGCCACGAACCAGGACCTCGAACGGGAGATCCGGAGCGGTGCATTCCGGAGCGACCTGTACTATCGGCTGAACGTGATCACGCTTCATATACCGCCGCTCCGCGAGCGCATGGACGACATTCCGCTCCTCGCCGAGCACTTCCTGACCCGGCTGAACGAGACACGGCGGAACGGTAATGGTCCCATCCGGCTGAGCGAGGAAGGCCTGGCGGCCTTGCAGGGATACGACTGGCCAGGCAACGTTCGGGAACTCGAGAACGCGCTCGAACGCGCGGCCGTGCTGTCGCCCGGCGCCGAGATCCTGCCCGATGGGTTGCCCGGCCGGATCCGCTCGCCTGACGCGCCGCCCCTTGTTTCCGACAAGGCGCCTGCGAACCCGACTCTCGAGCTGATCGAGCGCGCCTATATCCTGTGGGTCCTCGAGGCCGAAGGCGGGAACAAGGCAAAGGCCGCCGAAGTGCTCGGCATCGATCCATCGACGCTGTACCGAAAACTCAATCGATACGGAGCCGCTACGACCTGATGACCCACACGAACCCGACGATTTCTCGATCGGATGGAACCGACCCGAAGTCGCTCAGGCTCAGCGTCGTGATGCCGGTCTACAACGAGGCGCCCACCGTCGAATACTCGATCGCCCGGCTGCGTCGCGTTCCCCTCGACATCGAACTCGTCTGCATCGACGATTGCTCGACCGACGGCACCCGCGATGTCCTCCACAGAATCAAGGAGCGCGGCGACATCGACATCCTGCTGCTCCAGGAGCCCAACCAGGGGAAGGGCGCAGCCGTCCGCCGCGGCATTCAGGCCGCGACCGGCGACCTCATTGTCATACAGGATGCCGATCTGGAATACGATCCGGCCGACCTCCCCGCACTCATGGTCCCCCTGCTCGACGGCCGCGCCGATGCCGTCTTCGGCAGCCGATTCCGCGGCGGGGTCCAGCGCGTCCTCTACTTCTGGCACCGCGTCGGCAACGGCATGCTCACGCTCATGTCCAACATGTTGACGGACCTGAACCTCACGGACATGGAAACCTGTTACAAGATGGTCCGCGCGGACCTGATGAAGAGCCTGCCGCTGACCGCCAACCGCTTCGGCATCGAGCCCGAGCTGACCGCCCGCCTCGCCCAGGCCCGCGCCCGCATCTACGAGGTCCCGATCAGCTATTCCGGCAGAACCTACGCTGAGGGCAAGAAGATCAACTGGAAGGATGGCGTCGCCGCCTTCTGGCACATCGCCCACTTCAACCTGTCCGGTCCCCGCGCCAGGGAGTACCGTCGCGCCGGCCAGCCCTCGCCGCAGGTCTCGGCGCCGGCGAGGCCAGCGATCCCGCCGCCCGAATCGGCTGCGGCCGCACGAACCCGGACGGAATGAGTGGAGGCGGCCGCGACGCCGCGGCGAGTCCAGCCGCCAGAGGCATCGTCTTCACTCGATGAGGGGGGTCCGTGGTGGCTGCCTCGCCGATGGGTCGGTGCACTGCTCATCGCCCTGACCGTCCTCCCGCTTCACCGTCTGCTCTCCGCCGAAACCGGTCTCGCCGGTGCCGCGACCGTGGCAATGACCGATCACACTCGTGCTCTGGCGTGGAGCGGCCTCCTTGTCGTGGTTCTGGTGGGTGTTCTGGCGGCGCGTCTCGTACCGTACGTCGTATTCGCTCGGTACGGCACGATGTTGTGCGATGCGATGCTGCGGCCGCGCGCTCCGGTCTTCGCCGCCGTGCTGGCCGTCCTCGCTTTCGCACTCGCCGCCGCCTTCAACGTCTTCGTCCTCGCCGGGCAGCCCAATCTGATCGATGCGATGAGCGCGCTCCTGCACGCTCGATACATCGCCACCGGCCAGCTCGCCGGACACGGCCCGGACGCGGGCGCGTTCATTCACCTGCAACAGAGTCTCTACACGGAGAACGGCTGGGCATCGCAGTACCCGCCCGGCCACATCGTGCTGCTTGCTATCGGGCTCCGGCTCGGCGTCCCCGGCATGGTCGGTCCGCTCATGCTGGGTATCGCGGTATTCTTCACGACCCTCGCAGCGGAGCGGCTCCTGCCGCACCGGCTGGTGGCTGCTCGACTGGGCGCCCTGTTCGCGGCGGTCAGCGCGTTTGGAATTGCCCAGGCCGGCGCATTCATGAGCCACGCCCCGGCCGCCGCGTTCGGCGCTCTGGCCATCTACGGCGTTGCGCGCGAGAAAACATTCTCCGGGCCTGGTTCCACTCGATTGCCCGGGCCATCCGCGGCGCCCGGTACCTCTGTCGTTCCTTTGCATGGTTCCTCGACAGGGCGAGGTTCATGGGGCTGGGCGCTGCTCAGTGGCGCGGCGCTCGGCGCGCTGTTCGCGACCCGGCCGCTCACCGCCGTTGCGATCGGTGCCGTGGTCCTGCTCGCGGTGCGGCCCGCGCCTTCGCGGTGGATTCGCATGGTGGCCGGTGGACTCCCGTTCGCGCTCGGCGTATTCGCATGGAATAACGCACTGTTCGGATCACCGTTCACATGGGGTTATACGGCGGCCCTCGGGCCTGACGCCGGGCTCGGTTTCGGCATCGACCCATGGGGCAACCGCTACGGCGGGCTCGAAGCGATCGCGTATACGTCGGCCGAGCTGGTCGCGCTGGGCGTGCGGTTGCTCGAAACGCCGATCCCGCTCGTCGCAGCGATCGGGCTCTGGCTCGTGTTGGCCCCGCGGCTTGCAGCCGGCGAGCGGATCGTGCTCGCCTGGGCGCTCGCGCCCGTGGCAGCGAACCTGTTCTACTGGCACCACGGGCTGTTCATGGGCCCGCGCATGCTTGCCGATGTCGCACCCGCGTGGTCGCTGCTCGGGGGTCTTGCGATCGCCGGCCTCGTCGAGGGCACGCGTGTTTCGTTCCGGCCGGCTGCCGGTCAGGACGCTCGTAGTGCATGGTCGCCCCGTGCGTTCGCCGTGACCGTCTTCACTGTCGCGATTCTCTCCGGCGTGGTCTGGTTCGCGCCGGCGAGTCTGGCCAGCCATGCCCAGCCGCCCTCGCCCGCCCTCGCCGCTGCCGCTCGAGCCGAGACGCCCGCGCTCGTTTTCGTGCACGGAGACTGGCGCTCACGCATCGCCATGCGACTCGCTGCTGCGGGCATGCGCCTGGACTCGGTCGAGACCGCCATCCGGCAGAACCCGACGTGCACCGTCCAGCGTTACCTCGATGGTACCGCCCGCCGGAATGAGCTGGACTTCACGCCGCGCGCGACAGCGATTCAGCCCCACACCGGCGTTTCGCCCGGGAGCCGCATCATTCCGTCCCGGGCAATGCCGCCCGCCTGTCAGCGCGAGATTGCTGCCGATGCTCGCGGCACGGTCGAGGTCGCAACGCTCTACTGGAAGTCGGATCTACCTGAAGTCAACGCGGATGGCGTGATGTTCGTGCGTGACCTCGGTCCGGAGGAGAATGCGCGATTCATGGCGATGCACCCGGAGCGTCGCGTGTACGCACTGCTTACGCGCGCGCCCGATGCGCTGCCGGAACTCGTTCCCTTCGCGGATGGGATGACGATGCTCTGGCGGTCCGCCGCCGGTAAGGAACGGCCCTGACTTCGGGCTGTCCTGCCTGGCCGTTCAGCCGCCGATGCTTCAGGTTCGAGCCGCAGGCTCTGGCCAGCGCGAGCGCGCGGTTCCACCTTGGTCCAGCGATCGGGGCAAGCCGCGGGCGCGCCGACGATCCCTCGCTCGTTGAAACGCGAGACGGACAATGTCGATCGACACCGTTCCACCCGAGTACTGGCGCGATCACGGAGTCAGGATCGTCTCGGGCGATGCACTCGACCTGAACACGCCGCAGACGCCGGGGATGACGCGCGCCGCGGCCATCACGCACGCCCGGACCGGCGCGAGCAAGCTCTGGGCAGGAACGGTCACGATTCACCCCAACGCGAAAACGGGCGCGCACCATCACGGCGAGTTGGAAAGCGTGATCTTCGTCGTGACCGGGCGTGCGCGCATGCGCTGGGGCGAACATCTCGAGTACGTGGCGGAAGCCGGGCCCGGTGATTTCATCTACGTCCCGCCATTCGTGCCGCACCAGGAGATCAACGCGAGCCGGGACGAGCCGTTGCAGTGTGTGCTGGTGCGGAGCGGGCAGGATCCCGTGGTCGTGAATCTGGACATCGCACCCGCAGAGCCGCCCGAGGAAGTCGCCTGGGTCGATCCGATCCACCGCCCTCCGAACGAGCAACGATGAGGTCCGGCTGGGTGGAGTCGGCACGCTGCGCGAGCGCCGAAAGGATGACTGAACGACGCATCGGCGTGGCACCGCAGATGCGCAGTAACGAGCCGTTCACAGGTTGTCAGAAGAGTCGGAGCGCGAATAGAACCGTCTGCCCCGATCGCAAGGTGGGCGGCATTCACCCATCGGGCAGGTCAGCCGACCTCCTTCTTGAATTCGTTGGTCTTCACATTGAAGTGCACACCCTTCATGCGTTTGACGCCACTCATGGTCCGTTTGTAGACGGTCTGGTTCGTGCGGTCCGTACCATCCTCCTCACGCCAGAAGAACGGGGTCGGGCGGCCATCCTTCAGGTAGATGCGCATCCTGGCCACAGAATCCTCCATGCAGGGGGGACGCTCGGAACGGGATCGTGAGAGTCGAAGCCTCGCGAGCCTGTCATGGATACCCCCTGAGACCCACCATTGCTCCATCCTCTACGAATCGCGCACATCGTCGTTGCCCTGGTGTCACACAAGAATCGACGGCGTGCAGCGTGACAGGTCAGGGTCTGACCTGCCCCGCGCGATAGCCGCACTCGTCCCGATGTCGTCACTCGTTCCGCCCGGCACGAATGGGCCTGGCTCCCACGACCCATGCGAGCACTCCGGCGCATCATGGAAATCGCGTGAACGGTACGAACGCGGCAAGCCAACGCGGACGCGCAATTGAATCCGGCGCGCTCTGCCATGGGCCCGAACAATGGACGGCGAACCCCGATCCCGTTATCCTTCCTGTCACGGGAGTTGGTCCAACCAGAACGCTTGCAGGCGGTCTCCAGCCCAGTCCCCGCCTCGAGCATTCCACGTATCACGGCGGCATTCGTGGATGCCAGCGGCTGGGTATGCGTCATTGCATGTTCGCGTCCGCTCGATGTGGTGTTCGTATCGTGTCAGCGGCAAGCGCTGCGGTGGCGTGGTCGAGGTGGGCAGTTCGCCGCTGACCGCGCTTCTGTCCTTGCGAAGCGTGATTCGTGTCCTTGTGCACAGGTGGAAACGATGGCTACAGCCAACTCGAGCCGACGGTTCAAGAACGCCGACCTCCAGATCGACTCGTCCTCTCGGCCCGGCTGGAACGTCGGTGCGACTCGCACGCCGAAGAGGGGCGAGTTCGTCTATTGCACCGACGGGAAGGCCGAGGTGATCCGCGTGTGCGGCAAGACGGGCAACGGAAGCCCCCTGCTCGAGCTTCGCCTCCTTGACAGGCAGGCGCCCCCGTTCTACGCCGCGACATCGAACGTCCTGCAATCGATGGAGGATTCGGGCGACGCGAACTCCGGCAAATAAGGAAGCACCACTGACTTCCGGCCAGCCAGAGGCACGGTAGAGGGCGCCTCGCGC